>NZ_JAIXPP010000077.1 GCF_027486195.1 Novosphingobium sp. | reverse complement strand
TCGGCAAGGCGCAGCGCCTCGACGCGGTTCTCGCCCTTGCCCGCGACCTTGATGAGCGCCAGCTCGCGCTCGACGTAAGGGCCGACTTCGGTGAGATCGACGACCTTGTGGACGGGCACGAGGCGTTCGAGCTGCGCGCGGATCTGGTCGATCACTTCGGGCGGGCCGTGGGTGACGATGGTGATGCGGCTGACATCATGGCCATCGGTGATGTCTGCCACCGTCAGGCTATCGATATTGTAGCCGCGCGCGGTGAACAGGCCCGCGATCTTGGCGAGAATACCGGCTTCGTTGTCGACGGTGATGGTGAGGACGTGGCGCTCTGCAGCGGCGATCAGGGTTTCGGCGGTCATTATTTCGGCCTCCTCAAACCAGCGCCTTGGCGGCATCGTCCATCGTGCCGGAGACAGTGTCGCCGTAGAGGATCATGTCGGTGTGTGCGGCGCCCGACGGGATCATCGGGTAGCAGTTCACTTCCTTGGCGACGAGGCAATCGACGAAGACTGGCCCCGGATGGTCGATCATCGCCTGAATGCCGGCGTCCAGCTCGCTCTCGTTCTCGATGCGGATGCCCTTCCAGCCATAGGCTTCGGCAAGGCGCACGAAATCAGGGAGGCTATCGGAGTACGAGTTCGAATAGCGGCTTTCGTAGGTCAGTTCCTGCCACTGGCGGACCATGCCCATCCATTCGTTGTTGAGCACGAAGACCTTGACCGGCAGGCGATACTGCGTGGCGGTGCCGAGCTCCTGGATGTTCATCTGGATCGAGGCATCGCCCGCAATGTCGATCACGAGCGCATCGGGGAAGCCGACTTGCGCGCCGATCGCGGCGGGCAGGCCGTAGCCCATCGTGCCGAGGCCGCCCGAAGTGAGCCACTTGTTGGGGCCGGAGAAGTGGAAATACTGCGCCGCCCACATCTGGTGCTGGCCGACTTCGGTGGTGATGATCGGATCGTGCCTGCGCGTCAGCTCGTAGAGCCGCTCGACCGCATATTGCGGCATGATCGCCTCGCTCCGGTGCGGATAGGCGAGGGACTTGCGCGCGCGCCAGCCATCGATGCGGGTAAACCATTCGGTGAGGTCCGCCGCTTCGTGGCGAGCTTCGTGCCACCCGCCAAGAAGCTGCTTCAGCACCTTCGCGCAATCGCCGACAATGGGAAGATCGGCGCGCACCGTCTTGTTGATCGAGGCGCGGTCGATATCGATGTGGATGCGCTTGGAATTCGGCGAGAAGGCATCGAGCCGGCCGGTGACGCGGTCGTCAAAGCGGGCGCCGATAGCGACGATGAGGTCGGCGCGGTTCATCGCCATGTTGGCTTCATAAGTGCCATGCATGCCGAGCATGCCGAGCCAGGCGGGATGTTCTGCCGGGAAGGCGCCCAGGCCCATGAGCGTGGAGGTGACGGGCGCGCCGGTGAGGGCCTGCAGCTCGCGCAGCAGGGCGGCCGCCTCGGGCCCCGAATTGATCACGCCGCCGCCGGTGTAGAAGATCGGTGCCTGCGCGGCGGCGATCATCTGCACGGCCTGGGCGATATCCTCGCGGGCGGCTTCCAGTTGCGGGGTGTAGCGCGTGCGTTCGCGCAGCGGCTTGCCCGTCCACGGCGCAAGGCCGATCTGGACGTCCTTGGGGATATCGATCACGACCGGGCCGGGGCGGCCCTGCGTGGCGATGCGGAAGGCTTCGGCGACGACTTCGCCAAGCTCGGCCGGGTCCTTCACCAGATAGTTGTGCTTGGTGCAGTGGCGCGTGATGCCGACGGTATCGCATTCCTGGAACGCATCAGACCCGATCAGCGCGGTAGGCACCTGGCCGGTGATGACGACAAGCGGGATCGAATCCATGAAAGCATCGGCAATGCCGGTGACCGCGTTGGTAGCGCCGGGGCCGGAAGTGACGAGCACGACGCCGGGCTTGCCGGTGGCGCGGGCATAGCCTTCCGCGGCATGGGCGGCGCCTGCTTCGTGGCGGACAAGAATGTGGCGAATGCGCTCTTCACCGAACAGGGCATCGTAAATCGGCAGCACCGCACCGCCGGGATAGCCGAACACGCATTCGACTCCCTGTGCAACCAGGCTTTCGACCAGAATCTCTGCGCCGCTGCGCTCGTTCTTCACGCTCAATTCCCTTCCCGGCCCGGTGTTCCCTACTGGGTCTTGCCCCGGATGCCGCTGCGAACCGGCGCGTTAGCCGTGCCGCCGCGCCGTTCAAACCAAAATCTGCCGGATCAAGGGCCGAATCCCACGAAAACCCGGAAAAAATGCGGCCCGGAGCAGAGGCAGACTGCACCGGGCCAAGCATGCCGCGGGATGGACTGGAGGTCTTACCCGGCGGTGAGTGTGGGGTATACGACATAAAATGCCGCGTCAATCGCTAATCGCGTAATAATGCTTCAATCAAGGTGTCTGGTGGGGAATTTTGCAACGCGATGCGCGGCCACGCTGGGGGCGGTTGATGCCTCAGCCAGGTGTATTGCCGCTTGGCATAGCGGCGCGTGGCCTGGCTTCCTGCCGCGATGGCCTCGGCTTCGGAGCACGCGCCGGCAAGGAAATCAGTGACTTCCGGCACGCCGATGGCGCGCATCACGGGGAGGGCGGGATCAAGATTGCGGGCCAGCAACGCCTCGACTTCGGCGAGCGCGCCGCCGCGCCACATCTGCGCGAAGCGGCGGTCGCAGCGTTCATAGAGCCAAGTGCGATCGGGCATCAGGATCAGCGGGCGCAGCGCTACGGCGTCGCCGATGCCGCCGGTGCGCTCGGCTTGCCATGCCGCAAGAGGGCGACCGGTGGAGCGCACGACTTCGAGCGCGCGGGCTAGGCGCGCGCTATCGGCCGGGGCGAGCGCGGCGGCGCGCTCCGGGTCTTCGCGGGTGAGGGCTGCATAGGCTTGCTCCACCGGCAAGGCGCGCACGGCGGCGCGCACCTCGGGATCGATGGCGGGCACGGGGGCGATGCCATCGAGCAGGGTGCGGATGTAAAGCCCGGTGCCGCCGACGAGGATGGGGAGCGCACCTTGCCCGTGCGCGGCGGCGATTTCGGTGCGGGCAGCGGCGGCCCAATCGGCGGCGGAACAGGCCTCGGCCCCGTCCCACGCGCCGAACAGGCGGTGGGGTACGCCGTGCATCTCTTCCTCTGACGGACGGGCGCTGAGAACGGCGAGATCGGCGTAGACTTGCGCGCTATCGGCATTGATGACGACGGCCTTGCCTGCGGCGGCAAGCGCGGTGCGCACGGCGAGATCGCTCTTGCCGCTGGCCGTCGGCCCTGCAATGAGCGCGAGCGGCGGCAGGCTGGCCGTGCTTGAAGGGGAATGATCGGTGCTCATCGCACGGCTGATAGCAGAGCCCGAGACGCTTGGTGACACCTTAGGTGATCGGCTTGCGCTCGCCATGGAGCAGATCGAGGACGCGGGCTGGGAAGTGGCCGGCGCGGGCATGCTCGCGGAAGTCGAGGACGTGCTCGAGATGGAACTGATCGAGGAGGCGGAAGCGCCCGATGTCGGCGCGGTTCGGCGCATTCTGGACCAGTGCTTCCCGAGCACTGACCTCCTGCTTTCGCGCGAGGCCATCGAAGTGCCGCGGCTGTTTGTCTCGGACATGGATTCGACCATGATCGGGCAGGAATGCATTGATGAACTGGCGGATTTCGCAGGGCTGAAGGAACGGATCGCGGCGATCACCGAGCGGGCGATGCGGGGCGAGCTCGATTTCGAGGCGGCGCTGCGTGAACGCGTGGGGCTGCTGAAGGACCTTTCCGAAAGCGCGATTGCCGAGTGCCTTGAACAGCGCATCCGCCCGATGGATGGCGCGCGCACGCTGGTTGCGACCTTGAAGGCGCTGGGCGCGCGGACCGTGCTGGTGACCGGCGGTTTCCACGCCTTTGCCGATCCGGTGGCGGAGCAACTGGGCTTCGAGCATGTCGTGGCGAACCGGCTGGGCGTGCACGGCGGCAAGCTGACGGGCGATGTGGTCGGCGGGATCGTCGACAGTTCGGTCAAGCGCAAGGTGCTGCTGGATGAGGCAGCGCTGCTGGGCGAGGGCGCGGGTTCGCTGGCGACCGGCGACGGCGCGAACGACATTCCGATGCTGGAGGCGGCGACCCACGGCATCGCCTATCGCGCCAAGCCCAAGGCGCGTGCGGCGGCGGACGGGTGGATCGAGCGGGGCGATCTGACCGCGATCCTCTCGCTTTACGGCATTGCGCGGGAGAATTGGGTGGCGGCTTGACGCTATATTAACACTGGTGTTAGTAGTGCCGCAGAACCTGATTCTGCGGAGGCCTGCGTGAACGCTCTGACTGCCCGTTTCGAAGCTGATACCTCACGCGATTTCCTGCAGCTGCCGCTGTTCGACGAGCGGCGGCCGCAGCTGCGCCTGCGTCCAGCCAAGGCGCTGCACCATTTCCGCGAACTGCTGAAGGACAAGGAAAACACCGAGGAGGTGTTCTACATCTTCGAGGCGCTGCCTTGGCGCGATCTGCGCAAGTCTGGCGAGCGGTTCCTGACTTCGGAGCGCGGCTTGGATATCCGGGTGAAGGAACCCGATCTGCCGACGATCCTCGATGATCACGCGGCGCTGCGGCGGATGCCGGAAGGCTCGCTTGCGCATGCCTATTGCGACTTCATGGAGAAGGAAGGGCTCACCGCGGCGGGCCTCGTCGAGGAGTTCCAGCGCTTCGCCAAGGACAAGCCCAAGTATAACGACCAGTTCCAGTGGTACATGAACCGCATGCGCGATGTGCATGATATGCTTCATGTTCTCACCGGCTATGGACGCGATGCGCTGGGCGAGGCCTGCGTGCTGGCATTCACCTACAGCCAGCAGCCTTCGCCAGCGCACTTGTTCATTGGCTATATGGCCGGGCTCAATATCGGCAAGCAGGTCAAGAGCAGCGCCCCGGTGCTGCGCGCGATCCGCGAGGCGCAGGGTCTGGGCAAGGCCTGCCCGCGTCTGGTCGAGCAATCGATCACCGAACTGCTGCCGCTGCCGCTGCAGGAAGTGCGCCGCCGCCTGAACATCACGCCCGCGATGCATTATCGTGCGGCGCATGCGGTGTGGCAGTCGATGGGGGTCGATCCCTACGATCTGCTGGGCAAGAAGGCGGCTTAAGAGGCCCCTCCGACCTGCCTTTGGCAGGTCATCTCCCCATTCGCGCTTCGCGAAAATGGGGAGGACCTATGATCCTCCCTGTTTTGGCGAAGCCCAAACGGGGAGGTGGCTCGCGAAGCGAGACGGAGGGGGTTCTCTACCCCTCCATCCAGTCCTTGAAGAATGCCTCATTTGCCGCGCGCAGTTCGGCAATCGCAACCGAAAACCCCGGCCCACTGACGGCGCTGCCGCCGGTGGTGCCGACGCGGGTCATTGGGATGCCGGCAGCCTGAATCGTCTCGGCCACCGCGCTCGTCACGATATAGCGGCCCTGATCCTCACCGAAAGCGGTGAAGTGATCGCCGATTTCCTCGAGCGTGCAGCCGATACCGCTGGCGAGCGCCATTTCCGCAAGCGCTACGAGCAGGCCGCCGTCTGAAACGTCGTGAACCGCGCTGACCTTTCCGGCGGCGATCAGGCTGCGCACGAATTCGCCGTGGGCGCGTTCGGCGGCGAGATCGACCGGCGGGGGCGGGCCGTCCTCAAGGCCATGGATTTCGCGCAGCCAGAGCGACTGGCCGAGGTGGCCGTTGCTGTGGCCGATCACGAAGATGGCCTCGCCGTCTGCCTTGAACGCGATCTTCGCCATGGTTTCATGGTTTTCCATGAGGCCGACGCCGCCGATCGCTGGGGTGGGGAGGATCGCCGAGCCGCCGCCGGTGGCCTTGCTTTCGTTGTAAAGCGAGACGTTGCCGCTCACGATCGGATAATCGAGCGCGCGGCAGGCTTCGCCCATGCCGCGCAGGGCTTCGACGATCTGGGCCATGATTTCGGGGCGCTGGGGGTTGGCGAAGTTCAGGCAATTGGTGATTGCCAAGGGCTTGGCGCCGACCGCCGAGATATTGCGGTAGGTTTCTGCCACGGCCTGCTTGCCGCCTTCGTAGGGGTCGGCATAACAGTAGCGCGGGGTGCAGTCGGTGCTCATCGCGAGCGCCTTCTGCGTGCCGTGGATGCGCACGACGGCAGCATCGCCGCCCGACTTCTGCAGCGTGTCTGCACCAACCTGCGAATCGTATTGCTCCCAGATCCAGCGGCGGCTGGCGAGATCGGCGCTGCCGATAAGCTTGAGGAGGTCCGCGCCTAGGTCCGCGCTGGCGGGCACGTTGCCGAGCGGCTTCACGCCGGACCATGCCTTGTAGTCCGCAAGGCTCATGGCCGGGCGGTCATAAAGCGGGGCATCTTCGGCAAGGGGGCCGAGCGGGATGTTGCAAACCGTCTCGCCCTGGAAGGTGAGGACCATGTGCCCGGTATCGGTCACTTCGCCGATGACCGCGAAATCGAGTTCCCACTTCCTGAAGATCGCCTCGGCCATGGCTTCCTTGCCTGGCTTCAGCACCATGAGCATGCGCTCCTGGCTTTCCGAGAGCATCATTTCATAGGGCGTCATGCCCTCTTCGCGGCACGGCACCTTGTCCATGTCGAGCACGATGCCAGCCTTGCCGTTGGTCGCCATTTCGACCGACGAGGAGGTAAGGCCAGCCGCGCCCATGTCCTGAATCGCGACGATGGCGTCGGTCGCCATGAGTTCGAGGCACGCTTCGATGAGGAGCTTTTCGGTGAAGGGATCGCCGACTTGCACGGTGGGGCGCTTGGCTTCCGAATCCTCGCCAAAATCGGCGCTGGCCATCGTTGCGCCGTGGATGCCGTCGCGCCCGGTCTTGGAGCCGACGTAGACGATCGGATTGCCGATGCCGGTGGCGGCGGAATAGAAGATCTTGTCCTGATCGGCGACGCCCACAGTCATCGCGTTGACAAGGATGTTGCCGTCATAGGCGGGATGGAAATTGGTCTCGCCGCCAACGGTCGGCACGCCGACGCAGTTGCCATAGCCGCCGATGCCCGCGACGACGCCCTGCACGAGGTGCTTCATCTTGGGGTGATCGGGCCGGCCGAAGCGCAGCGCATTCATGTTGGCCACAGGCCGCGCGCCCATCGTGAACACATCACGCAGGATGCCGCCCACACCGGTCGCCGCGCCTTGGTAGGGCTCGATGTAGGAGGGGTGGTTGTGGCTCTCCATCTTGAAGATCGCGGCGAGCTTGGTGCCGTCCGGCCCATCGCCGATATCGATCACGCCCGCGTTCTCGCCCGGGCCGCAGATGACCCAGGGTGCCTCGGTCGGCAGCTTCTTCAAGTGGATGCGGCTCGATTTGTAGGAACAGTGCTCCGACCACATGACCGAGAAGATGCCGAGCTCGACGAGGTTCGGCTCGCGCCCCAGCGCGTGGAGCACGCGGGCGTATTCTTCCTCGGACAGCCCGTGGGCGGCGACGGTTTCTGCGGTGATCTCGGCCATGCGGGGGGCTTTAGCGACGGAGCGCGGCCAAGGCGAGTCTCAAGAGGAGCGGTTTTGCCGGGTTGATTGCAGCCAAACGCCAAGTGCCGAAATCAGAACGTAGGCAAACAACGCGGTCAGCGGCAGGCTGGCATCGACCACAGTCGTGCGGGCGCCGAACCAGTCGATCGATTGAACCAGCGCGAGCACCACGGCCAGCACGCCCAGCGCCCATCCGGCGCGCGGCGAAACAGGTCGCGTGCGCCAGACATAGAACGCCAGCGCGCCGTAGATGAGAGCGAGTTCCAGCGGCTTTTCGACCAGCGGCAGGTCCCACAGTCCCAACCCGAGCAGGGGCGGCGATCCCGCCAGCGTGAGATCGGGCCGATGGACGAGAAGATCGAGCAGCCAGTGCGAGAGCACTGCGGCGGCGGCGAGCAGAGCGGCGGCGGCGCTGCGCCAGATCAGCCAGACCAGTGCCGCAAAGCCTGCCGACCATACGCCGGTGCCGAACAGGCTGTGCGTATAGGGCATGTCGTAGAGATCGAGCCAGTTGCTGGCGGTGATGCCCGGCACCATGCGGAAATGCTCTATGCCGAGAAGGGCGAAGGTGAAGAAGCCGAAATCGATCAACTGGGTGCCGACCATCAGCACACCGAGCGGCGGCGCCTTGCGCGCTGTGGCGGCGATGAAGGCGGGGGCAAAATGGCCGACGAACATGGGGCCTCAGCTGGCGAAAGCGCGTGCGGCCCAAGTGGCGGCAACTGCGGCGGTCATCGTGGCGAAGGCGCCCCAGCAGACATCGATCGCGGTCACGTAACTCGGCCAGCGGGCGAGCGTGGCCTGATTTGTGAAATCATAGGTCGCGTAGCACAGCGCGCCGAGCAGGGCGCCGTTGAGCGCTGCGGCGCCAAGGCCCCCTGCTATGCCGGGACGGATCGCGAACCAGACCATGCCGGCCAGATAGGCGAGATAGAAAATGCCCGCTGGCGCAAGGCGGAATGTGGGAGCCAGGAGGTCGCCGAGCGCGGGGCGATAGAGGTTTGGCCCGGCCCAGCCGAGCCACAGCGCATCGAGCGCCCCGAACACGAGGGCCGCCACGACATAGGCGATTACGAGTTGCATCCACGGTCTCCCTGCCTCGAAGCTTGACCGGCTGCGGCTCGCCCGTCAATGCTGGCACGCGATGGTAGACCAACCCGACATCGGCTCGCTGAGTTTCGAGGAAGCCCTGAAAGCGCTGGAGGATATCGTCCGCCGGCTGGAAAGTGGCGAGGCGCCGCTCGACGAATCAATCGACCTCTACGCGCGGGGGGATGCGCTGCGCGCGCATTGCCAGAAGCGTCTGGATGCGGCGCAGGCGCGGATCGAGGCGATTGTCAGCGACGGGCAGGGACGCGCTGCGGGCACCAAGCCGTTTGATGAAGGAAACGCCGGGGCATGACCGCGATGGAACGGACGGGGCCCTGGCAGGACCTGCTGCGCCCGGCGCTGGTGCGCATCGCCGAGGATATCGACAGCAGCTTCGATGCGCTGCTGCCGCTGGCGAACGACCCGCGCGATAGGCTGATCGAGGCGATGCGCTATGCCGCGATCGGCGGCGGCAAGCGGCTGCGCCCGCTGCTGGTGCTGGCCACCGCCAGCCTGTTCGGCGCGGACCGCTCCATGGCGATCCGGGTGGGCACCGCGATCGAGGCAATCCACGTCTATTCGCTGATCCACGATGATCTGCCGTGCATGGATGACGACGCGCTGCGCCACGGCAAGCCGACGCTGCATGTCGCCTTCGATGAGGCGACGGCGGTGCTGGCGGGGGATGCGCTGCACGATTTTGCCTTCGAGGTGCTGTCTGATCCCAACCTGTCGGGCGATCCCTTCGTGCGGATCGAACTGGTGCGCACGCTGGCGCTCGCCAGCGGCATGAACGGCATGGCCGGCGGGCAGATGATGGATATCGCCGCCGAGACCGCCTCGTTCGATCTGCCGACGGTGACACGGCTCCAGCAGTTGAAGACCGGCGCGCTGCTGAGCGCGGCGGTGGAAATGGGCGCTATCATCGGGCGCATTCCGGCCGAGGGGCGCTCGCACTTGCGCGGCTATGCCCGCGATATCGGGCTTGCCTTCCAGATCGCTGACGATCTGCTCGACGCCGAGGGCGACGAGGAAGCGGCGGGCAAGGCGCTGCGCAAGGACGAGCAGGCGGGCAAGGAGACCTTCCTTTCGCTGCTCGGGCCGGAGCGGGCGCGCGAGCAGGCGCATATGCTGGTCGAGCAGGCGGTGCAGTTTCTGTCCTCCTATGGGGAGGAAGCGGACCTGCTGCGTGCGCTGGCATGGTTCATTGTCGAAAGGGATCGGTAGACATGGGAGAGGCGGGAAACAGGATCGGGGTATACCCCGGCACGTTCGACCCGATCACGCTGGGGCATCTCGATATCATTCGCCGGGGGGCAAAGCTGGTCGACAAGCTGATCATCGGCGTGACGACCAATCCTTCGAAGAACCCGATGTTCACGCCCGAGGAGCGCATGGCCATGGTCACGCGTGAAGTGGCGGCGCAGGGGATCGAGAACGTCTCGGTCATGGGCTTCAACGCGCTGCTGATGAAGTTTGCCGAGAAGCAGGGCGCAAGCGTGATCGTGCGCGGCCTGCGCGCGGTGGCGGACTTCGAGTACGAATACCAGATGGCGGGCATGAACCAGCAGCTCAACGACGGCATCGAGACGGTGTTCCTGATGGCCGACGTCAGCCTGCAGCCGATCGCTTCCAAGCTGGTCAAGGAAATCGCGCTGTTTGGCGGCGACATTCACCGGTTCGTGACGCCGACAGTGCGTGATGAAGTGGTGGAGCGGGTGGAGCGCCAAGGGAGGCTTGGCGACTACTGAACGAGGCCTGGTGAACGCGGCCTGGTGAACGCGGCCTGGTGAACGCCGGGCCGGGGGCGATTTGTTCATTGCGGCGTCATCGCCGGGGGGCTATCCGGCGCACATCGGCAGATCTGATCGGCCAGAGTGATTAGGAATTGGGTTTGATGGCATCGCGTTTGTTCACCAGGATCACGCTCGGGCTTGCGCTCGGCGCGGCGCTCATCGCCCCGATTTCGCCGGCCATGGCCCAGCGCCCGCCGGAGAAGGAAGCGGCCAAGCCGATCAAGATCGATCCGATCCAGCATGCGCAGACGATCACGTATGCCGTCGATGCCGATATCTCGCATGATCCCGACAACGTGCTGCTGCTCGATCTTTCGAACGGCGGGCGCGTGGCGATCCGGCTCATGCCGGAATGGGCGCCCCACCATGTCGAGCGGATCAAGACGCTGACCAAGGAAGGCTTCTACAACGGGGTGATCTTCCACCGCGTGATCGAGGGCTTCATGGCGCAGACCGGCGATCCCACTGGCACCGGGCAGGGCGGTTCGAAGCTGCCGGACCTCAGTGCCGAGTTCAACGATATCCCGCACTTGCGCGGCACCGTTTCGATGGCGCGCACGGAAGAGCCGAATTCGGCCAACAGCCAGTTCTTCATCGTTTTCTATCCGCGCTTCGCGCTTGACCACAAGTATACCAACTTCGGGCGGGTGATCGCGGGGATGGATATCGTTGATTCCATCGTGCGCGGCGAGCCGCCGAAGAATCCGACCAAGATCGTGCAGGCAAGCTTGGCGTCCGAGGGCAAGGCCCCGCCGCCGCCGCCCGCGCCGGCTGCGCCCGCAGCGTTTACCGCAGACATGCTGAGCAATTCCAAGTCCAACTGAGGATTGCAGGCGCGGCTTGACGCGCGGGTTTGTCATTTAGTTTGTCCGCACGCGCGCTGAGCTTGTCGAAGCAACGCAGCGGCGCTAGCGGCCATACCCATGCGTGTAGACCTGTTTGATTTCGAGCTTCCGCCCGAGCGCATAGCGCTGCGCCCCGCCTCTCCGCGCGATTCGGCCAAGCTCCTTGGCGTGGGGGCGGAAGGGCCGTTCACCGACGCTCTGGTGCGCGATCTGCCGAAGCTGCTGCGCGCGGGCGATGTTCTGGTGTTCAACGATACGCGGGTGATCCCGGCGCAGCTCGACGGCGAAGTCGGCAATGCCCGGATCGGCGCGACTTTGCACAAGCGGATGGACCTGCGCCGCTGGCAGGCCTTCGTGCGCAACGGGCGGCGGCTGAAGCCGGGCGTGGTCATCACGTTCGGTGCGGGCGTGACGGGAACCGCCGAGGAGCGCCATGCCGACGGCAGCTGGACGCTGGCGTTCGGCGGCGAGGAGCCGGTCGAGGTTCTGCTCGAGCGGGCAGGCACGATGCCGCTGCCGCCCTATATCGCGGGCAAGCGCGCGGTCGATGAGCGCGACCGCGAGGATTACCAGACGATGTTCGCAGCAGAAGACGGCGCAGTGGCCGCGCCGACGGCGGCGCTGCACTTTACGCCCGAACTGATGGCCGCGCTCGCAGAGGTGGGCGTGCTGCATGAGACGCTGACCCTGCACGTGGGGGCAGGCACCTTTCTGCCGGTCAAGGCCAACGATACCGACGACCACGCGATGCATGCCGAATGGGGCCGGATCGAACCCGAAACGGCGGCGCGGCTCAATGCGGTGCGTGCGGCGGGCGGGCGGATCATCGCAGTGGGCACGACCAGCCTGCGCCTGCTGGAAAGCGCGGCGGATGAAGCCCGCGTGATCCACCCGTTTGCGGGCGATACCAGCATCTTCATCACGCCGGGCTACCGCTTCCGCGCGATCGATGGGCTGATGACCAACTTCCACCTGCCCAAATCGACCTTGATGATGCTGGTCAGTGCGCTGATGGGAATCGAGCGGATGCAGACGGCTTATGCCCATGCCATCGCCAATCAGTACCGCTTTTACAGCTACGGCGATTCCAGCCTGCTGATCCCCTAGGTCGCGACCATCTCCGCCACGGCATCGAGCACGGTGAGGCGCTGCTTCTTGAGGTCTTCGAGGTGCTGGTCGGACGTTGGCTCGATCCCGGTTTCGGCGCGGTGGATCGCCTTGTCGAGCTGGTAGTAGGCATCGCTGAGCTTCTGGAAATGCGCGTTGCCGAGCTTGAGTGCGTGGAGCTTTGCGGCGGCATCCGGAAATGCGGCGGCGAGATCGTGGGCGGAATGGCTCATGGGTGGTCTCCTCGTTGGGGTCTGGGAGGAGCCTAGCAGGACGGAAGGGGCGGCGAATTGCGGCCGGTCAATTCGCGAACCAACTCCACACCAGTTTGCCGGTGAGCGCCAAGCTGGCGGTGACGAGCAGCGGGCGGATCAGCGCCGCGCCGTAGCGCGTTGCAAGCCGCGTGCCGATCATGGCGCCCACCATCGAGCCTGCGCCCATGCAGATACCGAGCAGCCAGATGACCTGCCCGCCCAGCGCAAAGACCACGAGGCTGGCGACATTGCTGGCGAGGTTAAGCAGCTTGGTGAGGCCCGTGGCGCGGGTGAGGCCGAGGCCGCGCAAGGCGACCAGCGTGGCGGCGAAGAACTGGCCGGTGCCGGGGCCGAAGAAGCCATCATAGAAGCCGATGCCGCCAGCGACGGGGAGATAGGCCCCTTCGGAGAGGCGCGGCTTGCTCGGTGTATCGTCCATGCGGGGGGAAAGCAGGGTGTAGAGTGCAGCGCCCATCAGCAGCAGGGGTACGACGAGGCGCAGGACCCTGGCATCGAAGTGCTGGATGACGAGCGCGCCTGCGCCCGCGCCGAGGAAGGCGGCAGCGGTGGCAGGCAGATTGGGGCGCAGCGCGAACAGCCCGGCGCGGTGATAGCGCGTGGTGGCCACAGTAGCGCCCATGGCAGACTGCAGCTTGTTGGTGCCGAGCATGAGGTGCGGCGGCAGCCCGGCGTAGATCAGCGCCGGAAGCGTCAGCAGCCCGCCACCGCCCGCGATGGCATCGATGCAACCCGTCAACACGGCAAGGGCGGTCAGCGCGGGATAGAGCCAGGGGGCGAGGACGAAAGCTTCGTGCATTTGCGCCCCATGGCGTTTGTGCGTAAGGCGCACAACCTCCCCAGCACCCGAGAACTTGCGCAATGACCCGCTTTTCCTTCGCCGTCCACGCCACCGATGGCCGTGCCCGCACCGGCGCGATCACGATGCAGCGCGGCACGATCCGCACGCCCGCGTTCATGCCGGTGGGAACGGCGGGCACGGTCAAGGCGATGAAGGTGGAGGATGTCGCGGCGACGGGAGCCGACATCATCCTCGGCAACACCTACCACCTGATGCTGCGGCCCGGCGCGGAGCGGATGGCGCGGCTGGGCGGGCTGCACAATTTCATGCGCTGGGCGGGGCCGATCCTGACCGACAGCGGCGGCTATCAGGTGATGAGCCTTTCCGACCTGCGCAAGATCACCGAGGAAGGCGTGACGTTCGCGAGCCATATCGATGGTTCGCGGCACAATCTGACGCCAGAGCGCAGCATGGAGATCCAGCGGTTGCTGGGTAGCGACATCGTGATGGCTTTCGATGAGTGCCCCAAGATCGACCAGCCGCGCGACGTGATCGCACGCAGCATGGACATGTCGATGCGCTGGGCAAAGCGCAGCCGCGACGGCTTCGATGCGGGCGGCGCACATGCGGAGAGCGCCGCACTGTTCGGCATCCAGCAGGGCGGGCTCGACAAGGAGCTGCGCGCGGCGAGCGCCGGGGCGCTGCGGGATATCGGCTTCGACGGCTATGCCATCGGCGGGCTGGCGGTGGGCGAGGGGCAGGAGGCGATGTTTGCCACGCTCGATTTCGCGCCGGGCCAACTGCCGGAGGATCGTCCGCGCTACCTCATGGGCGTTGGCAAGCCCGATGACCTTGTCGGCGCGGTGGAGCGCGGGGTCGACATGTTCGACTGCGTGCTGCCGACGCGTTCGGGCCGCAACGGGCAGGGCTTCACCTGGGACGGGCCGCTGAACATGCGCAACGCGAAGCACGCCGAGGACATGGGGCCGCTCGATCCGGAGTGCACATGCCCGGTGTGCGCCAAGTATAGCCGGGCCTACCTGCACCACCTCCACAAGGCGGGCGAGATGCTGGGCGCGATGCTGCTGACCGAGCACAACCTCTCGTTCTACCAGCAACTGATGGCCGCGATGCGCGGCGCGATTGCCGAGGGGCGGTTTGCGGCCTTTGCGGCGGGGTTCCGGGCAAGATATCTGGCGAAGCGCTGAATTCAGGTCAGGTTGACACAGTTGACACAGTCCTGAGGGGAAACTCCGACCCCTCTTTTCGCAGGCAAACGGCACCAGCGTTGACAGCGCGGCGAGCGGGTTTCTTCACGGTTTCACAGAGCAAGGCTGCACCCTAACGGGCCGGGCTTGTGTAGGACAGCGCCTTGCGTTGCCCAGCGTTCACGCGGGTTCCATATCGGCGCTGTTCGCGCTTGCATGGCGGCAGCCTTGCGATGAGGATGCGATGGCTCTTCCGGGGGAGGCCAAGCTTGCGCATTGCGTTGTGGATGATGGGATTGAGCGCCGCGAGCCTGTCCGGCGCGGGCAGCGCGCTGGCGCAGGCGGACGAGGGCACCGTGATCGCGGCGAAGTTTGGCGCGCTCGAATCCGTGCGGCAGATCAGCCTTTCGACCGATGGCTCCAAGATTGCCTACGTCGCGCCGCAAGGTGATGGCGGGGCCCGGCTTATGGTCGTCGATCTTGCGGGAGACGGCGTGCCCAAGGCCGTGCTGGCACAGCGGCCCGGGCCGGAGACGCTGCGATCTTGCAGCTGGGCCACGGCGACGCGGCTCGTCTGCCGCAATACCACCGTCTATGACTATGGCGGCTATCTGCTTCCGATCAGCCGCCTCTTCGCGCTCGACAGTGATGGCGGGAATGTCCAGCGCGTTTCGGCCGGGACCGGCAGCGATACGCTGGGCTCGGTGGCGCTGACGGGCGGATCGGTTATCGACTGGGCCGCTGTGCCTGGCAAGCCGGGTCGCATCCTCGTGACGCGCTTCTTCGTGCCGCAGCAGGCCTCGCAAGTCGGCATCAAGCGCGATGTGACGGGCTTCGGGGTCGAGGAAGTCGACGTCACCAGCCTCTCGCGCCATACCGTCGAGCGACCTGTTGCCGAGGCGAGCGAGTATATCAGCGACGGCCATGGCAATGTGCGCATCATGGGCGTGCAGCCCATCGACGGGAATGGCGATCGGCGCGGACAGGTCACTTATTCGTTCCGCCAGCCCGGATCGCGCGAGTGGCAGAGCCTTTCGAAAGTAAGGCTCGATGCCTCCGGCCGGGAGGACGGCTTCAATCCGTTGGCGATCGATGCGGCGCGCAACGTGGTCTATGGCTGGCAAGCGCTGAACGGGGCGCAGGCGCTCTACACCATGGCGCTCGACGGGTCGGGCAAGCAGGAGCTGGTGCTGGCGCGCGATGGGGTCGATGTCGACGGTCTGATCCAGATCGGGCGCGACCAGCGCGTGGTCGGCGCGAGCTATGCGACAGACCGGCGCATGGTCGAGTTCTTCGATCCCGCGCTCAAGAAGCTTGGCGCGGGGCTGGGCAAGGCGCTGCCGGGGCAGCCGAGCGTGGCCTTCATGGATGCAAGCGACGACGGCAAGTTGCTGCTGCTGGCATCGAGCGACGTCGATCCGGGGACGTTCTACCGCTATGACCCCGCAACCCGGCAACTCGCGCCGCTGCTGCCGGTGCGCGCGGAGCTGGCCGGCGTGACGATGGGCACGATGAAATCGGTGACCTATCCGGCGGCGGACGGGACGATGATCCCGGCCTATCTGACGCTGCCGCCAGGCAGTTCGGGCAAGAACCTGCCCGCCATCGTCATGCCGCACGGCGGACCATCATCGCGCGACGAGTGGGGTTTTGATTGGCTGGTGCAGTTCTTTGCGGTGCGCGGATATGCGGTGCTGCAGCCGAATTTCCGCGGCTCTGCGGGCTACGGCAGCGACTGGTACCAGCGCAATGGCTTCCGTTCCTGGCGCACCGCGATCGGCGATGTCAACGATGCGGGCCGCTGGCTCACGGCGCAGGGCATCGCCGCACCGGGCAAGCTGGGAATCGTGGGCTGGTCCTATGGCGGGTATGCCGCCCTGCAAAGCTCGGTGCTCGATCCCGAACTGTTCAAGGCAATCGTGGCTGTGGCGCCGGTGACCGATCTGCAGCGACTACGTGTAGACAGCAGCAAGCTTGGCCGCGACTTCATTGGAGAGGGGCCGCAAGTGACCGAGGGATCGCCGGCGCAGAATGCCGGCCGGATCAAGGCCCCGGTTCTGCTGTTCCACGGCGATCACGACGTCAATGTCGATATCGCGCAATCGCGGATCATGGAGGACAAGCTGCGCGGGGCGGGCAAGGCAGTGACACTGGTGACGTTCCCGGGGCTTGATCACCAGCTGCTCTCCGCAGCAGCGCGCACGCGGGTGCTGGCGGAGAGCGATGCGTTTCTGCGGAAGGCCATGGGTTTCTAGGGTCGGGAAAGCGATTGCCTTCCTCGCCCTGCCGCAGCACCTTGGTATCCGGTGAGGATGGGGGGGGGGGTGTGATGCGGCGGATTGGGGTTGAGCTGGCAGGGCTGCTAGCGGCGGTTTCGGGCTCGGCGGTGATGGCGCAGGAGGTGCCGCCTTCGGTGGTCCGCGAGGCTCGGGTGGTGCCGGGGCTGCATGCGGCTGGCGAGATCGTGATCGACCGGGCAGGCATTCCGCATATCTATGCCGAGTCGGCGCGCGACGGGTTTTTCCTGCAGGGCTATGCCGTGGCGCGCGACCGGCTGTGGCAGATCGACTTGTGGCGCAAGCGCGGGCTGGGGCGGCTTTCGGCGAGTTTTGGGCCAGCCTACGTGGCGCAGGACCGGGCGGCGCGGCTGCTGCTGTATCGCGGGGATATGGTCAAGGAATGGGCGGCCTATCCGGCGGCGGCGAAGGGTTGGACCGAGGCGTTTGTGTCTGGAATCAATGCCTTCGTTGCCGATGTTGAGGCGGGGCGGCAGCCGATGCCGGTGGAGTTCGGCGCGAGCGCCAGCCGGCCCGAGCGCTGGACGGCGGACGATGTCGTGCGCATTCGCTCCAATGCGCTGGCAAGCAATCTGGCCTCCGAGGTCGACCGGGCGCGGGCGCTGTGCGGCGGGGCCGGTGCCTATGAGTCGATGCGCGCGCCGCTGGAGCCGGCGACGCACAAGCTGGTTATGCCCAAGGGGCTCGATCCATGCAGCATCCCCAAGGACGTGCTCGATGAGTACCTGCTGGGCACGAGCGAGGTGCGCTTTGATGGCAAGGCGCTGGCTATGGCACCGCGCGATCCCGAAGTGCAGGAGGGATCGAACAACTGGGTGGTCGCGCCTGCCCGCAGCGCGACGGGGCGGGCGATCATGGCCAACGATCCGCACCGCAGCCACAGCGTGCCGAATTTGCGCTATCTTTCGCATATCGACACGCCCGAGCTGAAGATTGCCGGGGCGGGCGAGCCGGCGCTGCCGGGGATGAGCCTGGGGCACAACGAGGATGCGGCCTGGGCGCTGACGATCTTTGCCATCGACCAGCAGGACCTGGTGGTGAACCCCAAGGGCGCGAAGTTGACCGAAGTGCGCGAGAGCATCGCGGTGAAGGGCGAGGCCCCGCGTGAGGTCGTGCTGAAGTTCACCGCAGACCGCCCGGTGATCCATGAGGATGCGGCCAGTGGGCGCAGCTTTGCCTTGCGCGCGACGTGGAACCAGCCGGGCGCTTCGGCCTATTTCAACGCGGCTTGGGCCTTTACGGCGAAGAGCTGGGAAGACTTCCGCGCGGCGCAGACACACTGGGGGGCGCCGCCGCTCAACCTGCTATATGCCGACAGGGGCGGCACGACGGGCTGGATGGCGGCCGGGTTCGTGCCGAAGCGTGCGGCGGGCGACGGGCTGCTGCCGGTGCCGGCGGGTAAGGCCTATGGCTGGAATGGGATGCTGGACGGTGCGCTGATGCCGGCGATCAAGGACCCGGCGCAGGGGTGGTTTGCGACGGCCAACCAGTACAACGTGCCGGCGGGCTATCCGCATATGCTGGGTCTCGAATGGTCCAATCCGAGCCGGATGGCGCGGATTACCGAGGTGATCGCGGCGAAACCCAAATTCGGCATCACCGATGCGATGGCGCTTCAGAACGATGTGACTTCGCCCTTTGCGCGGCGGGTGGTGAAACTGCTGGGCGGGCTTGAAGGGAGGACTGTGGATGAGACAGGCGCGCTGACGCTGCTGCGCGGCTGGGATGGCGAGCTCGGCGCGGAGAGCGCGGCGGCGGCGCTCTACGAGATCTGGGCGCGGCGCTATCTGCCCCAGGCCGCGGTGAAGGCGATCGTGCCTGAGGCAGCGCGGGAAGCGATCGGCACAGTTGCGCTGATCGGCGTCGTTCAGACGCTTGAGGAAGGCAAGCTGCCGGCGGAGCTCAGCCATGCGATCCTGCTCGATTCGCTGGGGAGCGCGTGGGCCGAGACGGCGCGGCGGCTGGGGCCGGATCCGGCGCAGTGGCGCTGGGGCAAGCTCCATGTCGCGGATTTTCGTCCGGCGCTCGCCATTCCAGGCCGCGAGAGCGAGCAGCGGGTGGGGCCACTGGGGATCGGCGGCGGGTCTTCGACCCCCAATGCCGCAAGCTGGTCGGGCGATTTCCTGCTGACGGCCGGGCCTTCGGTGCGGCTGGTGATGGACGTGGGCGCGTGGGACAACAGCGTGGCGATCAACACGCCGGGGCAATCTGGCGATCCGGCGAGCCCGCATTACCGCGATCTGTTCGCGCGCTGGGCGGGCGGGGCTTATGTGCCCTTTGTGTGGAGCCGGGCGCGGGTGTTGCAGGAAGCGGAGCGGATTATCGCGGTGACGCCGGGGGAGTAGGGCTTTACCCCTCCGTCAGCCTTGTGGGCTGACACCTCCCCATTTGCACTTTGTGAAAATGGGGAGGATCTGAAACGAAAAAAGGCGGGGTGTTCGCCCCGCCTTCTTCGTGTTCGGTATGAAACCGTGGATCAGCGCGAGTAGAACTCGACGACCAGGTTCGGTTCCATCTTCACCGGGTAGGGCACTTCATCGAGCGTCGGGACGCGGACGAAGGTCGCCTTGTCGGCTTCGGCGGCGACGTAATCGGGAATGTCACGCTCGGCCAGCGACTGGGCTTCGGCGATCAGCGCCATTTCCTTGGCCTTGGGGCCGAGGGTCAGCACGTCGCCCGGGCGGACGCGGCGGCTGGCGATGTTGCACTTCACGCCGTTGACGCGGATGTGGCCATGGCTGACGATCTGGCGGGCCGAGAAGATCGTCGGCGCGAACTTGGCGCGGTAGACGATCATGTCGAGGCGCTGTTCGAGCAG
>NZ_JAIXPP010000118.1 GCF_027486195.1 Novosphingobium sp. | reverse complement strand
TGGGTGATCTGGGTGTAGCTGTCGGCGATGCGCTCCTGCACCATCTGCTTGTCGGCCAGCCGCTCGCCCTTGGTCACGCGGCTGACGGCGCGCTCGCACATCATGTCGAGCGCCTTGTTCAGCATCCCCACCGTGCGCATGGCATGGTGGATGCGTCCGCCGCCGAGGCGCGACTGCGCGACGTTGAAGCCGCCGCCAACCGTGCCAAGCGTGTTGGCCAGCGGCACGCGGCACTGGTTGAAGCGCAAGTAGCCGTGCACCCCGCTGCCGATCTCGTCCTTGGGTCCGACAGCCGTGTTGCGCACGATCTCCAGCCCCGGCGCATCGCGCGGCACGATGATCGTGGAGGAACCCGCATGCACCGCCACATCGGGATCGGTGATGCACATCACGATGAGGAATTCCGACATGTCGGCGTGGCTGGCGAACCACTTCTCGCCCTCGATCACCCAGTCATCGCCGTCGGCGCGCGCGCGGCAGAGGAATTCGCCCGGATCGGCGCCCGCCTGCGGCTCGGTCATCGAGAAGCACGAGACGATATCGCCATCGAGCAGCGGCTGGAGATAGCGCGCTTTCTGTTCCTCGGTGCCGAAGCGCGCGAGGATTTCGGCGTTGCCCGTATCGGGCGCCTGCGTGCCGAACACGGTCGGCGCAAAGCGGCTGCGGCCGAGGATCTCGTTCATAAGACCGAGATGCAGCTGGCCATAGCCCTGTCCGCCAAGCTCGGGGCCGAGGTGACACGCCCACAGGCCCTTGTTCTTCACCACCTGCTGCAGCGGCTTCATGATCCGGCGCACCTTGGAACGCGGATCGAACGGATCGCCGGGGCCGCGGAACACAAGGTCCATCGGCTCGATCTCGCGCTTCACGAAATCGCGCATCCAGTCGAGCTTCTCGGCAAACTCGGGTTCGGTCGAAAAATCCCACGCCATCGCTTAAATGCTCACCTTCTTAGCAACCTGCATACCAGCCCCCATCGACCCACAGTTCCGCACCCGTGATGTAGCGCGCCTCGTCAGAGGCGAGGAACAGCGAGGCGTGGGCGATGTCCATCGGTTCGCCGACCACGCCCATGGGGATCGAAGCCTTGATCGCCGCGTCCTGCTCGGGCGTGATATCGCCCAGGATTGGCGTGCGGATCTGGCCGGGAAAAATCGTGTTCACGCGCACGCCCTGCTTCACGAACTCGAGCGCGGCGCCCTTGCCCATCACGCGCACGGCGGCCTTGGAGGCATGGTAGCTGATCGCGCCGGGGCTGCCGATGAGGCCGTAGAGCGAGGAAATGTTGACGATGGCGGAACCCGTACCAGCCTTCACCAGTTCGGGCGCGCCTGCCTTCATGCCGTAGAACACGCCGGTCTGGTTGACCGCGACCATCTTTGCCCAGCCTTCGGGCGTTTCATCGACGATTCCGCCGGGGTGGAAGATGCCGGCATTGTTCACCAGCGTGGTCAGCTTGCCGAAGGTTTCCACTGTCAGCGCCACGGCTGTTTGCCAGCTGGCAAGGTCGGTCACGTCGAGCCGGGTGAAAGCAGCCTTGCCGCCCGCATCCTTGATCTTGGCGACAACGCCCGCGCCCAGATCTTCCTGAAGGTCGCCGATCAGCACGCGCGCGCCTTCGCGGGCATAGAGCATGGCCTGGGCCTCGCCGAGTCCGCTCGCTCCGCCGGAAATGAGCGCCACCTTGCCCTCGAGCCTGCCGCTCATCGGACCTCTCCCTTGTTCGTTATGGCGCCTTGTGGACCACACTTACTAGTTTCAGACAAGCAAAATTTGAGACGCCCGAACGCGCACAGACCGGCACAATCCGCGCATGTTCCCCAAAAATGCTAGTCAATGTCAAAGCGCCGCGGATTCAAACGGGTACGCTCTCCGCAATATAACTTGTTTGGGTATAGCAAGTTTGGTAGATGCCCCGCAGGCAGCGAGGTCCGCTGTGCGACAGGACGGGGAATACCCTGCCCGCAAGCGCAGACCAAAAGGACGCCGCCGCTGAGGATAATGGGGCCACGCCGAAAGAGCGGGGCATGAGAGGGAGAGACGGGATGAGCATGTCGGTAAAGGCAATGCGCGCGCTTCTGGCGGCGTCCATTTCAGCCGCCGGACTGGTTGCGGGCGAAGTTCACGCCCAGCAGGCGGGTGCCAGCGACGCAAACACCAGCGAATCGAGTGAGGGGCTTGAAGCGATCGTGGTGACCGCGCGCAAGCGTACGGAAAACCTGCAAAGCGTGTCCTCCTCAATCAGCGCACTTGGCGCGACCGATCTGGCCAAGCGCTTCGATTCCGACGTCCGCGACTTTGCCAACTCCGCGCCCAACGTGCTGATCGACGATACCCAGCAAGGCCCGGGCGGCGTTGCTGCCATCTACATCCGCGGCATCGGCGTGGCCGACGTGGAGAAGTCGGTCGATCCCGCTGTCGGCGTGGTGATCGACGATATCTACCTCGGCCAGAGCTCGGGCAGCCTATTGAAGGCCATCGACGTCGACCGCGTCGAAGTGCTGCGCGGACCGCAGGGCACGCTGTTTGGCCGCAACGCCACCGGCGGCGTGATCAACCTCGCTCGCTCGCGCCCGACGCAGGAACTGACCGGCAAGGTGCGTGGCACCTACTCCAGCTTCGACACCTTCGATTTCCAGGGCGTCGTCAGCATGGGCCTTGCGCCCAATGTCGCCTTCAAGGTCTCCGGCGCCTACAACTCGTCCGACGGCTACATCTTCAACAAGACCTTCAACCAGCCCGGTCAGAAGTCCGATTTCCGCGCCATCGGCGGCCAGCTGCTGCTCACCCCCACCCCGGCGCTGGAAATCAGCCTGAGCTATGATCACCAGCTCACCCGGCAGGACCCGCCGCAGCTTTCGGCGCTGGCGAAACCGACCGACCTGTTCTGCGCGGCCTACAAGTATTGCTCGCCCAAGCCCGATCAGCCGATCACGGGTGACCGCTATGTCAGCGTCAGCAATGCCCCGGTCGACAAGAGCGCCCGCTTCCAGCTCGACATGGCGATCGGCAAACTGAAGTACGAGCTCGGCAGCAACCTCGATTTCGAGTATATCCTCGGGTACCTGAAGACCAAGGAATCGATCAATCAGGACTTCGATTCCACCCCGCAGACGCTATACCACACCGATCGTCCCGCCCGCTGGCGGCAGGTGACCAATGAGGCCCGCCTCATCATGGGGGGCAATGGCCCGCTCACCTTCGTGCTCGGCGGTTACCAGTGGTTCTCCAAGTACACGATCAACCTCAAGAACTATATCGGCTTTGCCGGCCCGCCGCTGCTCACCAGCGCGCAGGACGTGACGCAGACGACCAAATCGTGGGCCGGTTACTTCGAAGGCGACTACAAGTTCACCGACAAGCTCAAGCTCACCGTCGGCGGGCGCTACACCCATGACACCAAGACCACGCAGGTGAACGACAAGACGATCTTCATCTACGGCACGCTGGAAGAGAAGAACCCGATCGTCACGCTCCCGCCGGTGGCCGGGGTCAACATCGTGATGCCGACACCGATCCAGGCGAGCTGGTCGAAGTTCACCCCCAAGGTCAGCCTCAGCTACAACTTCACGCCTGAAGTCATGACTTACGCGCTGTGGTCGCGCGGCTATCGCGGCGGCGGGTTCAACGGCCGCCCCGCCACGATCGGCGCTGCCACCACGCCCTATAACCCCGAAACGCTCGACAACTACGAGCTGGGCTTCAAGACCCAGTTCCTGAATGACCGGGTCCGCCTCAACGGCGCGTTCTACATGATGAAGTACAAGGACATGCAGCAGGATCTCGACGTGCCGGCCCCCGGCACCTCGACAGGGCGCGAAAACCGTACGATCAATGCCTCCAAGGCCGATCTCAAGGGCGTCGAGCTGGATCTGACCGCGCGGGTCACCTCCAACTTCACCATCGGCGGCAACCTTGGGTACCTCGATGCCAAGTACAAGGACTTCTTCGGGGACATCTACAGCACCGGCACGCCGGTCGATGCGACGTTCCTCAAGATCCGCCGCGCGCCGAAGTGGACCTGGGATCTGCGCGCATCCTATGAAAACAATGTCGGCCCCGGCACGCTGATGGTGAATGCAGAACTGCACCACATCGGCGCGCACGAGCTGACCTTCCTCAACAACCCCAACTTGCGCAACGGCGGGCAGAACATGCTCGACGCCTCGATCAGCTACAAGATCAACAAGACCATGATCAGCGTCTTCGGCAAGAACCTGATCGACGAGAACGGCTGGACCATCGGCTACGATGTTCAGGGCGTCTGGAGCTACGGCGCCGCGCGTCCGCCGCGTTCGTGGGGCGTTGCCGTGACGCAGACGTTCTGATTCGGAGCAGCAGGCAACATGGTTGAGGTTCCTGCACCCACCGGGCCAGAAGCCCGCCGCTGGCTGGTGACCGGGGCATCGCGCGGCATCGGCCACGCGGTTGCCGCGCTCGCTGCCAGCCGGGGCGAGCGGGTCTGCATCGTCGGCCGCGATCGTGGCATTGCCGGGATCGCGGCGGCGATCGGCGGAGACGTCTTCGGCATTTCCGCAGACGTCACCAAGGCTGAAGACGTCGCGCGTATTGCCGCCGAGGTCGATGCGCGGTGGGGCGGGCTCGATGTGCTTGTCAACAATGCCGGGCTGCACCGCGGCGGCGGGCTCGACCGGATCGCGGATGAGGACTGGGAAGCGACGCTCGCCACCAATCTCACCGCCCCGATGCGGATGATCCGTGCGCTGGCCGGGCTGATGCCCGCAGGCGGATCGGTGGTGAACGTGGGCGCGGTGGTCGGCTTCAGAGGGTTCCCGGGCGATAGTTGCTACGGGGCTTCCAAGGCCGGCCTGACGGGCCTTACGCGCGTGCTTGCCGTGGAGCTCGCGCGGCGGCAGATCCGGGTCAACATGGTCGTGCCCGGCTTCGTCATGACCGAGATGACCGCGACCATTTCCGAGCGCGCGCGCAAGGCCATCATCAGCCGCATTCCGCTCCAGCGCATGGGCACGGTCGAGGAAATGGCCGATGTGTGCTGGTGGGTCGCGAACGCACCTTACATGACCGGGTCCGTCGTGTTCACCGACGGAGGCCTGATGTGCAACCTGTAGACGCCGAAAGGCGCCTGCAGGCATGGCTGGAAGAGGCGACCGGACGTAGGGATATCGCGCCTGGTCCGGTGCTCGCCGGCGGCAATTCCAATGTCACTCGCCTGATCGAAAGCCGCGAAGGCCGGCTCGTGTTGCGCCATCCGCCGGTCAACGTGATCTCGGACAAGGCCGCTGCCGGGATCGAGCGCGAGTACCGCGTCATCTCCGCGCTGACAGGGCTTGCGCCCGTACCCAAAGCGGTGGCGTGGTGCGGCGATCCCGCGATCATCGGCCAGCCGTTCGCGGTCACCGAATGGGTGGAAGGCGTCGCGCTCACCGAGCACCTCCCCGCCGGCTGGCCCGATACCGACGAGACGGTGAACCGGCTCGGCCTCGCCATGGTCGAAGGCATTGGCCGCGTCCATGCGGTAGATTGGCGCACCATTCTCCCGCCCGATTTCGCGCGGCCCGAAGGCTTCGTGCAGCGGCAGGTCGAACGCTGGCTCAAGGTGCGCGCGGCGGACCGCGTGCGCGATCTTCCGCTGATGGAGGAGATTGGCGCATGGCTGCTCGCCAACCAGCCCGCCAGAGGCAAGGAGAGCGTGATCCATTGCGACTACCACCTCGACAATTGCCTCGTCGCGCCTGACCGGCCCGAGCTGCGCCTCATCCTCGATTGGGAGATGGCGACCTTGGGCGATCCGCTCGTCGATCTCGGGCTCTGCCTGTTCTTCTGGCAGCGCGACCCTGAGGCCGAGCGCGGCTTTCCTTTCGTGCAGGGCCTGACCAACCGGCCGGGCGCCCTCCCCGCGCGCGCACTGGCCGAGCATTGGTCCGCCGTAACGGGCTTCGACCACGACCACATCGACTACTACATCGTGTTCGCCGCATGGCGCCTTGCCGCCATCGTCGAAGGGGCATGGGTGCTCCACGCGGGCGGCAAGGTCGACACCGCCTATTCGCGCGGCCTCGAACGCGATGTGCCCGCCCTGCTCCGCGAAGCGGCGGCGATCCTCGAACAGGGGAAAGTGCGGTGAAGGCAACGATGATGGATCATCCGCTTTCAACGCAGATGATCTTCGATCGCGGCGAACGACTGTTCGGCCAGAGCCGCGTGGTTTCCTTCGACGGCACCGCCACCCGGACGCGCAGCTTTGCCGAAACCGCCGCCCGCGCGCGCCATCTGGCCGGAGCGCTGGCGGCGCTGGGTCTGCCAACTGGCGAGCCAGTCGCGACCTATTGCTGGAACTCGCCCGCACACCTCGAAGCCTATCTCGCGGTCCCGGCCATGGGCGCGGTGCTCCATACGCTCAATGTACGGCTGCCGGCGGAGCAGATCCGCTACATCATGAACCACGCCGCAGACCGCGCGCTGCTGGTCGATGCGGTGCTGCTTGATGCCGTCGCGCCGGTACTCGGCGAATGCCCGGCGCTCGGCCATGTCATCGTCATCGGCGATGCCCCGGCGCGCATCGAAGGATTTGCCGGCCAGATTCACACCTATGAGGACCTGATCGCCAACGCCGCGCCGATGCGGGCATGGCCGCAGCTTGTCGAGACCGACGCGGCGGCGATCTGCTACACATCGGGCACCACCGGCCTGCCCAAGGGCGTCGCCTATTCGCACCGCTCGGTCTGGCTCCACAGCCTTGCCTCGATGGCGGCGGATACCTTCGCGATTTCCAACCGCGACCGCATCCTGATGGTCCCGCCGATGTTCCATGCCAATGCCTGGGGCATGCCCTATTCGGGCTGGCTTGCGGGCAGCGACCTGATCCTGCCCGGCCCGCACCTCCAGAGCGCGCATCTTGCCCGCCTCATCGCGCAGGAGCGCCCGACCTTGATGGCCGCGGTGCCCACGATCCTCAACGATCTGCTTCAGGCCCACGCCAAAGCGCCGCTTGACCTGTCCTCGTTCCGCACCATTGTCTCGGGCGGCTCGGCGGTCTCGGCCAGCCTGATCGAGCGGGTGAAGGCGGCATGGGGCGTGGATGTCGTGCAAGGCTGGGGCATGACCGAGACGAGCCCGATGTGCGTCCTCTCGTTCCCCCCGCGCGAAACCGGCCCTGAGGGCGAGACCCCATGGCGTGCAAAGGCCGGGCGGCCCGTCCCCGGCATGCATGTGCGGATCGTAGATGACGAAGACCGCCCGCTTCCCGAAGACGGCAAGGCCATGGGTCACCTTCAACTGCGCGGACCATGGGTGACCGGCGGCTATCTGCACGAGGCGCCGGAGGATACCCGCCTCACCGCCGATGGCTGGCTGCGGACCGGCGATGTCGGCCGGATCGATGCGCTCGGCTTTGTCGAGGTGACGGACCGCGCCAAGGACCTCATCAAGTCGGGCGGTGAGTGGATTTCCTCGGCCGATCTCGAGAATGCGATCGCCGCGCTCCCCGGGGTGGCCGAGGCCGCCGTCTTCGCGATCCCCGATCCGCGCTGGGAGGAACGCCCGCTTGCGGTCGTGGTTGCCGATGCCGGTGCGCAAGTTGTCCCCGCCGCATTGCGTGCAGGCCTCAGGGAGCGGTTTGCCAGATTCATGATACCCGAGTATTGGGCACATGCGGACTTCATCCCGAGGACCAGTGTCGGCAAGTTCGACAAGAAGACACTCAGGGAGCAGTTCGAAGCCGGAGGGATGACTGTCATCGTGGAAACTGGGTTCACCTCCGGAGACTAGGTTTGAACGTGAATATCTCCCCTCCCGGCGAACTTCCGGTCGAGCGCCCGAGGCTGACCCAGGGCGAACGCACTGCGCTTTCGGACGCGCGCATGTTCGAGGCGGCCATGCACCTCATCTGCGAGCATGGCACGCACAACACCACGCTCAAGGAAGTGGGCGAACGCGCCGGCTACAGCCGCGGCCTTGCCAGCAATCGCTTCGGCTCGAAGGAAACGCTGTTCGGCTTCCTGGTGCGGGACTTCAACGAGAAGTGGGCGGCAGAGCTGCGCCGCTTCGTCGGCAAGAACACCGGGCTAGCTGCCATCGAAGGCGCGCTCGATGCGGTGGAGTTCTTCCTGCTCAACCGCACCAAGCAGATGCAGGCGATGTATATTCTGTGGTTTGAATCGATCAGCAGCTACCCGCTGGTTCGCCGCCGCCTTGCCGCCAATCACATCGCCTATCGCAAGGATACGGCGCGCTGGCTGGCGCAGGCGATCAGCGATGGTGAAGTGCGCCCCGGCGTCGATCCGGAAAGCTTCGCGGTGGAATTCAGCGCGTTCATCTTCGGCCTTGTCTACCAGTGGCTGGCCAATCCTTCCGCGATCAACCTGCACACCCTCATGCAGCACTACCGCGACAACACGATCAGCATGCTGCGGCGAACCACGAGCTGACGGAAGAGGCGCGGCTGGAAATCATGCGCCAAGCAACGCCCGCCGGATGCGGTTGCGGTCCTTGGCGGGCGGGAGGCCAAAGAACCGCGCATAGTCGCGGGTGAACTGCGCAACGCTGTCAAAACCAACCGCGTGGCCAGCCTCGGCCACGCTACCGCCTGCTCTGATTAGCACCGAGCGCGCATGCAGCAGGCGCAGCCGCTTCTGGAACTGGACAGGACTCAACCCCGTCGCTGCCTTGAACTGGCGGTGAAACGCGGACTTGCTGAGCGCGGCGATGTCCGCCAGCTCCGCGACCGCGATGGGCCGCGCGAAATGGCGGCAGATGTATGCGATCGCGCGGCCGATGCGCGCTTGCATCGGATCGGGGACGAGCGCGATGGCTTGCCGGCCATCTGAGGCACGATCGTGCAAATCCCGAGCAGGATCGCACAAAGACAGGTTCATGGCCGGCCGGGTACTGACCAGCGACAGACAATCGCTGGAGGAATCCCCATGCAGACCGTTATCATCACAGGCGCCAGTCGCGGCATTGGCCGCGATATTGCCCGCGCCTGCGCCGCGAAAGGGATGGCCGTCATCGCCACCTACCGCACTGGCAAGGACGAAGCCCAGGCCCTCGTGCGGCAGATCGCAGAGGACGGCGGTGAAGCAGCCGCGCTCTATCTTGATGTGGCACGCAGCGATACCTTCGCCGCGTTTCGTGATGAAGTGCGCAGCCTGCTCGCCGATCGCTGGGGCGCCGGTGCCCTCGGCGCGCTGGTCAACAATGCCGGTGAAGGCGGATTCGAGCCGATCGAAACCTTCAGCGAGAAGGCGTTCGATGCGCTCTACCGCGTCCACCTCAAAGGTCCGTTCTTCCTGACCCAGGCGTTGCTGCCGCTCTTTGCCCACGGCGGTTCGATCGTGAACATCGGCAGCGCGACCACCCGCGTCGCCAGCGTGGGCGTCGCGCCCTATGCCGCGTTCAAGGGCGGGCTGGAGACGCTCACCCGCTACATGGCCAAGGAGTTTGGCCCGCGCGGCATCCGCGTCAACACCGTCGCGCCCGGTGCCGTGCACACCGGGCTGGCGGGCGGCATTCCTGCCGAGTTCGTGACGATGGTCGAGCGCGAGACCGCGCATGCCCGGGTCGGCGAAGTGGAGGACATTTCGGGCGTGGTTGCCGCGCTGCTCGGGCCGGAAATGGCCTGGGTCAACGCCCAGCGCATCGAAGTCTCGGGCGGCTACTTCATCTAGGCAGGAGCAACGCACATGGACGACACCACCCTTATCAACAATGTGCTCGGGCTGTACGCACGCGCGCATGATGCCCGCGATGCAGATGCCATGGCCGATCTGTTCGCTGGAGATGCCACAATCGAGATATTCAACGCGGCCGGCGATGAACTGACGCCGATCGGTACACTGCAAGGAAGGCGGGCGATCCACGGTGCTGTCGGACAGATGATGCTGCCGCACGGCCATGGAGAGTGGAGTCAGAACATCATTTCTGCGCCGATCATCACGATCACCGGCGATGTCGCAATCGTCGACGCCCAGTTCATGGTCTTCGCCATTGCCGCAACACAAGAGCCCGCAGACGGCTGGCCGCAGGGCACGTTCGGCGCGCAGGGCACGATCACGCCAATCGAGGCCGGTACGTACTTCCCCAGGCTCGAGCGGCGCGAGGGCCGCTGGCTGATCAGCGCGATGCGGATCGTGCACCGCTTGCCCATGGCTTTCGCCTGAGCAAGCGGCAGCACTTGCCAAGGGCTGAAATGGCCCCCGGCTCATAGCGTCGGACCATCAAACGCGGTCTCTTCCGAGCGTGACCGCCAAGGCGCGATATCGGCCGCAACCATCGCCAGCTTGCGATCGATCCGCACCAGCGCATCGCGCCCCAGTGGCAGGCGCAGCGGGGGTGCTTCGGCCAGAATGGCCTGCATCAGCAGCGCCATGCCGCGTGCCGGATCGCCGGGCTGCGCGCCGTTGTTGGCGGCGCTGAAATCGCGGGTCGCGCCGCTGGTCGGCTCATAGGCAGCCAGGCGCGTCGCCCCAGCGGTGATCGAGCGGCCCAGAAACGCCGTGCGGAACGCGCCGGGCTCGACGATGATCACCTTGATCCCGAACGGCGCGACTTCCTCCGCAAGCGCTTCGGATAGGCCTTCGACCGCAAACTTGCTGGCATTATAGAGGCCGAAACCCTGCCGGCCGGTGAAGCCGCCGACCGACGACAGGTTCACGATCCGGCCGCCCCCACTGCGCCGCATCAGCGGCAGCGCGGCGCGGGTCGTCTCGATCAGGCCGAACAGGTTGGTCTCGAACATCGGGCGATATTCGTGCGGCTCCAGTTCCTCAACCGCGCCGATCAGGCCGAAACCGGCGTTGTTGACCAGCACGTCGAGCCGCCCGAACCGTTCCTCGATGGCGGCGACAGCAGCGGCCGGGCCATGGCGGTCGGTCACATCCAGTCCAAAGGGCATGAGGTGCTGCGGATAGCGCTCGCCAAGGTCGGCCAGCGCGGCGGGATTGCGGACGGCGGCGACAACGGCATCGCCGCGTGCCAGCGCCAGTTCGGCAAGGATCCGGCCAAAACCGGAGGAGGCGCCGGTTATGAGCCAGACTTTACCGGAGTTGGGGGCTTGGTTTGAAGTGGTCATGGTCTCTTCCTCAATCGATCGAGATGGCAATCTTGCCGCGCTGGCGTTCGGCGCCATTGCGCCCCAGCACGGCGTCGTAGGCAGCAGCCGCTTCGGCCAGCGTGAAGCTGCGCGGATCAAGCCGGGGAAGCAGTTGCCCGCCTTCGGCCAAGGCAGCGGCGGCTTCCAGAATCTTGCCGAAATGGGCGCGGCCTTCATCCGCCAGCAGCGCGTGGAGCGTGAAGACGCCCGAATAGGTCGCCTGCTTGAACGAAAGCGGCGCCAGCGGATGCGTGCCCCAGCCGAGGCAGCTGACCACATGGCCCAGCCGCCGCACCGCCTTGAACGCGGCATCGAGCAGCGCCCCACCGCCGGTATCATAGACGACATCGAAGCCCGCGCCGCCGGTGTGCTCGGCAACAAAGTCCTCGACCGGCTGCTCCGCGTCGATCGGCACCGCGCCGAGGCCCCGCAGATACTCGTGATCATGGCGGAACGCAGTGGCATAGACTTTCGCGCCGTGGGCCAGCGCGATCTGCACTGCGACATGGCCAACCCCACCAGCACCGCCCAGCACGAGCACCGTCTGCCCCGGGCGGATCCCGGCCCGGTCGATCAGGCCTTCCCAGGCAGTGATCACCACCAGCGGCAGCACCGCCGCCTCGCGCATTGTCAGATTGGCGGGCTTGTGCGCCAGCAGCCGCGCATCGGCCGCGACATACTGGGCCTGCGAGCCCTGCATCCCGGCCACTCCGCCGGTGAAGCCGTAGACTTCGTCGCCGGGCGCAAAGCCCGAAACGCCGCTGCCAACCTTTTCGACCACCCCGGCAAGGTCCATGCCGAGCACGGCGGGCAAGGCCTGACGGGCGTGGGCGGCCTGCCCGGCGCGGATCTTGGCATCGAGCGGATTGGTGCCGCTGGCCTGCACGCGCACCAGCACTTGTCGGCTGGCCGGAACCGGGCGGGCAATTTCGCGGATGATGAAGGGACCATCGGCGGTTTCGACGATGGCAGCGAGCATGGTATTGTGGGACATGGTCTTTCTCCTCGTGATGGCCCGAGGATGACCGGTTCAGCCTTGAACTGAAATCCAAATGAATGCATGATATTCATTCAATTTTGAATGGATCAGGCGATGCCGACACCCCCTCTCGAATGGAGCGATCTGCCGGTGTTCCTCGCCATCGCGCGCGAGGGTACGCTTGGCCGCGCCGCGCGCCGGATCGGGCAATCGCAGCCCACGATGGGGCGGCGGCTGCGCGCGCTTGAGGAAGCGATCGGTCTCACGCTGTTCCAGCGCAGCAGCGATGGCTTCGTCCTCACCGACGACGGCGAGGTCATGCTGCGCCACGCCGAGCGGATGGAGGCCGAAGCGCAAGCGCTGGCGCGCGAACTGGCGGGGAGCGAAGCGGGGCTGGAGGGCATGTTGCGGCTGACCTGCTCCGACTGGTTCGGGCGGATCGTGCTCGCGCCCGTGCTCGCGGAATTCCACCGGCGGCATCCGGGCGTCGTGGTCGAAACGCTCACGGATGCGCGGGTCTACAGCCTTGCTCGGCGCGAGGCCGATCTGGTCTTCCGTATCACCGGGTTCGACGAGCCGGAGGTGATCGCACGGCGGCTGATAACGATGCCCTATGCCGTCTATACGCAAGCCGGCAGCGCAAAGCCCGTGGCGGGCGATGGCAGGGCCTGGCCAGTGATCGTGATGGATACCGCCTTCAGCGCAATGCCCGATGTCGACTGGTTGATGCAGGCGCTGCCGGGCGCACAGATTGCCGCGCGGAGCAATAGCCGCGACATGCAGGCACAGCTCTGTGCGTTGGGCGTGGGGCTTGCCGTGTTGCCCATCCCCCTCGGGCAGGCCACGCCGGGGATCGAGGCTGTAGACCTGGGGTCCGTGCCGCCCTCGCGAGACACCTGGCTCGGCTATCACCGCGACATGAAACGCCAGCCGCGCCTGCGCGCGCTGCTGGATCTCGTGCTGGAGCGTCTAGCGACGCACCGCTAGCTTGCAGTGCCCAGTCTCGCCCATGCCAATTCGGCAAATTCGCACAGCAGCGGGCGGGTGTCGCGCGGATCGATGATGTCCTCCACGGCATAGCGCTCGGCGGTGCGGAACGGCGAGCGCACCCTGTTCAGGCGCTCGCGGATCGCGGCGAGATGCGCGGCCGGGTCCTCAGCCTGTTCGAGCTCGGACTTGTAGGCCACTTCGATCCCGCCCTCGATCGGCAAGCTGCCCCAGTCGCCCGAAGGCCAGGCGAAGCGGTACTGAAACTCGTCCGCATTGCTCATCGCGCTCCCCGCGATGCCATAGGCGCGCCGCACGATGACCGAAGCGAGCGGGACCGTCGCACGGTAGATCGCGTTCATCGCCTGCACGCCGTAGCGGATCGTACCGCTGGTTTCGGCGGCCAGGCCGATCATGAAACCGGGATTGTCGACGAGATGGACGATCGGCAGGCGGAACTGGTCTGCCAGCTTGACGAAGCGCTCGACCTTCTCGGATGTGCGGGCTTCCCACGATCCGCCGAGGAACGAGGGATCGCTGGCGAGCAGCGCCACCGGCCAGCCGTCGAACCGGGCAAAGGCAGTGATCGCGGCGCGGCCCCATTGGCGGCCCATTTCAAACACGCTGCCCTTGTCGGCCACGGCTTCGGCTACCTTGCGCATCGAATAGACCTGCCTGGAATCGCGCGGGACGGCAGAGAGGAGGAACTCCTCGCGGCGATCGATGCGGTCGCGCGGCTTGGTGCGCGGGGCAGGCTGGCCTACGCGGCTGGGCAGGTAGGAGAGGAAACGGCGGGCGCGCTGGAAGGCCTCGGCTTCGCTCGCCACTTCGTCATCCACCACGCCGTTGCGGGTGTGGATCGCGCTGCCGCCCAGACTTTCCTTGTCGCTCGCCTCGCCCAGCGCCTCGACCACTGCCGGCCCGGCTGCAAAGAGCTGCGAGAGCCCTTTCACCATCAGCGAGTAGTGGCTCGCCACCACGCGCGCCGCGCCCAGCCCCGCTGTCGGCCCGAGCGCGAGGGCAACCACGGGCACGGTATCGAGGTTGCGGATCACATCGGACCAGCCGGGGACCGCCGGCACGTATGTCGCGCCGATTTCCTCCAGCGTGCGCACCGAGCCGCCGCCGCCGGTTCCGTCGATCATGCGGATGATCGGGATGCCCAAGGTGTGGGCCATCTTTTCGCACTGCGTGAACTTGCGATGGATGGCAGCATCTGCAGCCCCGCCGCGCACGGTGAAATCATCGGCGGAGGCGACCACCGGGCGGCCTTCGATGTCGGCGCGGCCGAAGATCAGGTTAGAAGCGCTGAGGTCGGTCAGGTCGCCCGCAGCATTGTAGTGCCCCTTGCCGGCGATCTTGCCAATCTCGCGGAAGGACCCAGCGTCGACGAGCCCTGCGATCCGCGCCCGCGCATCAAGCTTGCCCCGCCCATGCTGGCGCGCGACCTTTTCGGCCCCGCCCATCTTCTCGGCCATGGCCTCGCGGCGGCGCAATTCATCGATTTCGGCTTGCCAGGTCATCGCTTGGTCTCTCCCGCCAAGCGATGTGGCATGTCCCGCGGCGACGGGAAAGGGGCACTGATCGATTCGAGTCGCCAGGTTACAAATGTGTAGTTTATTCAGAGTTAACCTATAGTATTCGCGGATAGACTGTGTTTTTTGCGCGACGATCTACAGTTGACACTCCTGCAAAGAATCACATATTTTGACACGGTTCGAATACGGGTCGAACAACGTTCCTTCGAGGGACGAAGCAAAAAACGCACATTTTCAGCGGTTTCGCCACATATTTCGCCAACGGGATCGCCGTATGTGACGGTTCCGGGGGTCGAGGCGTCTTGTCGGCGAATTTTATCTGATCGCCCCTATTTTGCCGGATTAGCACCGGTAATCAGCCCTTTTTACTCTCTAACAACATGCCTGTTGCTGGAGCTTACTGTCTCCTTTTGCTTCGACCGATCATCCATCGGCCGATAACCCTCGGGTGCGCCAGAAACGGTCAGCACCGCCCGGACTTGCAAGGAAGCGCGCCATGCCCGTCAGCCTCACCTATCCCGGTGTTTACGTTCAGGAAATTCCCAGCGGTGTCAGAACGATAACCGGCGTCGGCACGTCGATTGGCCTCTTTGTCGGGCGCGCGCTGAAAGGCCCGCTCTACGATCCGATCCAGTGCCTGAGCATCGAGGATTTCGAGCGTGCATTCACCAGCCAGAACGCTGGCGGCGATCTCGCCCGCGCCGTCCGGCTGTTTTTCCAGAACGGCGGAACCCAGTGCTACGTCTCGCGCATCGCCGACGAAATGGGCGCCAAGACGGTCAAGGCGGCCAAGGTCCAGCTGCTGACCGAAAGCAAGCTGCCGTCGCTCGATATCACCGCGCGGTCCCCCGGCGCGCTGGGCAACGATATCCGCATCGGCGTCAGCTATGGCACCGGCGATCCGGAGGCGACCTTCAACATGGAAGTGTTCCGCTGGGCCAGAAGCAGCACCGGCGCGGATACCAGGGTCGATGGCGAATACTACGTCGGCCTCAGCATGAACCCGGCTAGTCCGCGCTATGCAGCCGACATCCTGACGCAGCAATCGCAGCTCGTCACCGCGGTCGATTCCAGTGCTGCACCGGGCGGCCCCGGCTTCTCGCAAGGGGGGCGTCCCGTCGCTGCGGCATCGAACGCCATCCTGCGCAGCGAGCTCATCGCGCTGTTCGGCAAGACGGCATCCCGCACCAACTTTCAGTTCCGCATTTCGGTCGATGGCAGCCCGGCGCAGCTGGTCGATCTCGGCGATCTCGATTTCACCGTCGCCCCGCTGCTCAACCCCGCGACCATCCAGACGAACATCCGCACCGCGCTTGCCGCGCTCATCAACGCGCGGGTGAGCCCGTCAGTGGTGACGGTCACCCTGGAGACCGGACCTGCGGGGCAGACCGGCGAAAACAACCAGACGACCAAGCTGCTGCGCATCGCATCGGCCAATGGTGACGTGAAGATCTTCCCCGGCCCGAACCCGGCGACCGACATTGCCGCCGCGCTCATGCTGGGAACCGCGCAGGGCGGCGCGGAAGTATCGCGCTGGGCTGCCAGCCGGCCCGCGCCCAGCGGCATCGTGTTCGCACCCAACCACGCTGCCGGAACAAACGCGATCGCCTTTGCCGAACTCAAGCAGACCGGCGGCACCGCACTAGGCAAGATCACCATCGGCGGAGTCGACGTGCCGCTCGGCCCCTTGCTCGCGACCACGCCGACAGCCGTGGCGGCGCCGGCCTTGCCCATCGCCGATCCCCGCTTCTTCCAAGACCGCAACAGCGCCAAACCCGCCGCGCCCCCCGATCCGGTTTCGGACGGCGTACGCGAGAAGCTGGGGCTCATCGCCGCCGCCATCCAGGGCATGCGAGCGGCCAATCCCCTGTTCCCATGGACGGCAGAGGTCTGGGGTTCGCGTCTGGCGATCCTCCCCGTCAGCGGCCCAGACACCCTTTCGGCGGCCGTGACCACTTCGGGGACCGACATCGGCGCCAGCTTCAACCAGAACACCCGCTACTACAGCCTCGGCAGCGCAGGCGGCGCATTCCAGGCGGGCGTCGTTGCCGGTGTCAACGGCGGGCCGCCCAGCGCGGCGGACTACGAGCGCGCCTATCAGACGGCCGACCGCGAGATCGACTTGTTCAATCTGCTCGTGCTGCCGAAGGATTCGGGCCATTCCGATGCAACGACCCGCGCCCTGTGGGGGCCGGCCAGCATCTTCTGCCAGCGCCGCCGCGCGTTCCTGATCATGGATCCGCCGTCCGACTGGACCGATTCCCAGAAAGCCGCAGGACCGACGGTCGGCGTCGACACGCTGCGCATCGGCCTCGTCAAGGACTACGCGGCGGTGTTCTACCCGAACCTCAAGATCACCGAGGCGGGCAAGGACGTGTTCGTGGGGCCAAGCGGCGCGATCGCGGGCCTGATGGCGCGGATCGATGCCGCGCGCGGGGTGTGGAAAGCACCTGCGGGGACCGAGGCCGATCTGCGCGGGGTGACCGGGGTCCAGTACCGGTTCACCGATGGCGAAAACGGGGTGATGAACCCCAAGGGCATCAACACCATCCGCGTCTTCCCCAACGGTATCGTCAACTGGGGCGCCCGCACCATGGACGGCGACGATGGCTTCGCTTCCGAATACAAATACGTGCCGATCCGGCGGCTGGCGCTCTACATCGAGGAAAGCCTCTATCGCGGCGTCAAATGGGTCGTGTTCGAACCCAACGATGAATCGCTCTGGGCGCAGATCCGGCTGAACGTGGGCGCGTTCATGAACAACCTGTTCCGCCAGGGGGCCTTCCAGGGGCAGTCGCCCAAGGACGCCTACTTCGTGAAGTGCGATGCCAGCACCACCACCCAGAACGACCGGAACCTCGGCATCGTCAACATCGTCGTCGGTTTCGCCCCGCTGAAGCCTGCCGAGTTCGTCGTGCTCACGCTGCAGCAGATGGCCGGACAGATCCAAGTCTGACACCTTCCGAAAGGGTCTTTCAATGGTCCAGTTTCCCGTAAATACCCACCGGTTCGATCCCTACAAGAACATGAAATTCCGTGTGAAATGGGATGGCCGCTATGTCGCGGGGGTATCGAAGGTCTCCGCGCTCAAGCGCAGCACCGAGATCGTGTCCCACCGCGAAGGCGGCGATGCCAGCACCTCGCGCCATTCGCCCTCGGTCTGGAAATTCGAGCCGATCACACTAGAGCGCGGAGTCACCCACGATCTCGAATTCGAGGACTGGGCGAACAAGGTCTACACGGTCGAAGGCGGCATCGTTCAGACGCTCAAGGGCTTTCGCAAGGATATCCTCATCGAACTGCTCAACGAGCAGGGGGTGATCGCCAAGACCTACAAGGTCTTCCGCTGCTGGGTTTCCGAGTATCAGGCCCTGCCCGAGCTCGATGCCAACGGGCATGCCGTGGCGTTCGAACACATCGTCATCCAGAACGAAGGCTGGGTGCGCGATCTCGATGTTGCCGAACCTGCCGAGACATGACCGTGGGCGCGCTCGCGTGGGCCGAGCGCGTGATCCCACGCGCCAGCTTTCCGGAATCGCAAACTCTTCACCTGCGTGAGCCGACCGGCCACGACGAACTCTCGCTCGATGGCATCGACACGCGCGCGGCAGCCCGGCTGCTTGCCCGGCTGGCCGATCCGCCGGGTGCCGTTGCCGCGCTTTCAGCCAGCGACCGCGACAGGCTGCTGGCGGTGCTGCACCGGGGGCTGTGGGGTGATCGCATCGTCTCTTCGCTCGAATGCCCCGCTTGCGCGGCGCCCTACGATCTCTCGTTCACGCTCTCCGAACTGCAGCAACAGATCGAAAGCAACCGCGCGCCCGGCACCGTGATCGCCCTGCGTACGGTTCAGGATAGGACTGGTGCGGTCATCCACCTGCCGGATGCGGAGGAGGAGGATGCCGCGGCGCTGGGCGGGCATCAGGCCGGTCTGGCGCTGCTCGCCGCCGCCATGCTTGGCGATCACGGCGATGGCCTCACCGATCTCGACGAACGGCTCGATGCATTGGCGCCGCTGCTCGATGTCGATCTCGAGGCCCCTTGCGCCGAGTGCGGCCATCCGGCGCTGGCGCGGTTCGATATCCAGACTTTCACCCTCCAGCGCCTGCTGGACGAACGCGAGGCGGTTCTCGGCGAGGTGCACGAGCTTGCCAGCGGCTACCACTGGGGGCTTTCCGAAATCCTTGGCCTGCCGCGCGGCGTGCGGCGCGCCTTTGCGCTCCGGCTGGGGGGCGGCGCATGAACTACCGCGAGCGCCTGCTCAGCCGCGCGGCAGCCGTGCCGCGGTCAGGCGGCGAAGCGCTGTTCGATCCCTTTGCGCAAGTCGCCGCCTGGCTGCCTGAGGAGGCGCCGCCGGTTGCAGCCAGACCGCCAGCCGCTGTCGCCTTTCCGCTTGAGCACCGCACAGCTGTCCGGGCAGACGAGCCGATGGCGCAGTTGTCTGATCCGCCTGCATCGCCGCTCAGGCCAAGCCTGCCGGTGTCGCTTCTGCCCGAGAGCGCCACACCCCGCGCCCCGGCAGTGGCACCGGATGCGCCAGCTGCAACACAAGCCGCCGCCGCGCAATCGGTTGCCTCGCCCGATCCGCTGGCCATGGCTGATGCGTTCTTCAACCAGATCGCACCGCGCATCACGCGATCGCCCGCGCACACAGCAGGCCCGGATATGCCCACTACGCAGCCGGCGCAGGCTGGCCAGCAAGCCGCGCCTGCCAACGCCCCGACCATGCGCGTCACCCCATTGGCACCGCCCGCGCCGCCTGCCCCGCAACAGCCTGCGCGCGCGCTGGTTCCGCCAAAGCCTCCGGCAGCCCCTCTGCCGCGAGCCCCTTCCGCAGCCGCCGCGCGCCCTGCCTCGGTGGCAGAACCCAAAGCCCATCCATTAAAGGATGAAGCCGCTCGCAAGCCTGCTCCGTCGCCCATCGAGACTGCAGGCACTGCCCGCGTCGTCGCCGTCGCCTCGGCCGCCGCGCCGCGCAGCGATCTGGCCCACAGCCTCGGCATCCTGCGCTTCGGGATCGGACAAGGCTGATCGCCATGGCGCTGCTCGATCTCAGCCTCGTCACGCGCTGCTTCACCACGCTGCTCAGCGAGCGGCTGCCGGCCTTTCCCGTCTGGCCCGGATCGGCCACACTCAATGTCTCAGCCGGTCCGCCCGATGCGGTGAACGGTGCGCACGCGCTCAGCTTTTATCTCTACCATGTGCGCGAGGCTGCCCACACAGTGGCGCAGGACTGGCCCGCAAGCGGCGACAATCCGCTGCGGCTGAAGCCGATGGGGCTGACGCTGTCCTATGTGCTCACCCCGCGCTCCAACATTGCCGATGCCAACCTCAGGGCGCTCGCCGACCAGCTGATGATGGGTCTTGCGCTCAAGACCCTGCGCGACACCGCGAAGATCGACGACACGACCATCGTTGTCGGGAAAAGCGGCCCGGTGTTGGTGATGCCGACCGGCATGCGCGGCCGCCGCAACATGCTGCGCGCCACCCTGCGGCCGACCGAAGCGACCGAGGCTGCGCAGTATTGGCAGGCGGGCACGGGTCCGGTGCGCCTTGCCGCCTACTACGAAGTCGCCGCCACCCTGCTCGAGCCTGAGGAAACCACGACCCGCAGCAGCCGCGTGCTCATGGTCGGCGTCCACACCTTCGTACGCGGCGAACCGCGCATCGATGCGGTGACCAACACGCTCGAATTCACGCCCCCGGGTGAGACGGAGGCGCGGCGGATCGACATGTCGCCGGCGTCGGTGCCCTATGGCGGACGGCTTGCGATCTCTGGTGCCGATCTCAAGGGCGACAGCACGGCGCTGCTGCTCACGCACCGCGGCTGGAGCGATCCGGTGGCCGTCGATGCCGCGTGGAAACTGGCAACCGATGGTTCGGTGCTGAGCGTGGATGTCCAGCCCACCGCGAGCGGCACTGCGGTGCTGCCGGGGATCTATGGCGCGATGGTCCGCACCACGGCGCGCAAAACCCTGCCCGATGGATCGCAGCGCGATTTCGATGCGGTCTCGAACCAGATCGGCTTCGCGATCGCACCCGCCATCCTGTCCGTGACGGGCGGCACAGTGCGGACGATCAAGGTCGACCGGTTCCAGCCGCACCTGCTGGCAGACGGCGACCTCATGGTCTTTGCCGGCGCCGAACGGCTGACCCGCAGCGCGACTTCACCGCCAGGGCCCGGGCAGTTCCACACGCCCTCCTCGCCCGCCGCCGCGACGACGACCCTGCGCTTTCGCTTTCCCGCCAGCGCTGTGCCCGGCAGTGTCCTGCCGATCCGGCTCATCGTCCGTTCGGCCGAATCCGGCCCCTGGTGGGAGACCGTGCCATGACGGTCCGGCCAGTCGGCGATGCTGAAGCAAACGCGGTCGATCCCGTGGGCGAGCGCCTTCATGAGCAGGACCGGGTGCTTGCCGCGCTCGATGGGGCGTCTGTCCCGCAGCCTCTGCCGGAGGGACGGCTGAACCGGCTGGCAGACCTCTTCGTGCTCGATCCGCTGGAGCGCGATATCCTCGCCGTGCTCTGGACCGCCGCCTGCGACCCCGCACTGCGGGCCGCGCTGGTGGCGCGCGAGGCATCGTCGGGGCACGTCACCGTCCTCCTCGTCAGCAGCCTGTTCGGCCACCCGCTGAGGCCGCGCCTGCCAAGCGGCTCGCCCTTGCTGCTGTGGCGGCTGGTGCAGGAACATCCGCTGGTCGATGGCGGCGCGGCGCTTTCGCTGGACCCCGCCATTCTCGCGTGGCTCGGCGGCGATCATGAGCTCGACCGGGCGCTCGCCGGGCGGGCGCAGATCCTTCCGCTCGGGCCGGAACTTGCCGAGTGGCCGCTCGATACCATCGCGAGCAACCTGCGCGCGGGCCTCCACGCGGGGCGGCGCACGCGCATCCGCCTCGTCACCGAAGACCGGCTGGCAGCGCGCTGGTTTGCCGCCGCGCTCGGCCGGCGGATCGGTTTGCCGGTGCTTGCCGTCGATGCCGGCGCTCTTGCCGCAGCAGACGAAGCCGCCGTGCGCCTGCACCGGCAGGCCTTCCTCGATGGCTGCGTCCCGTTCTTCGCCGCCACCGATGCGGACCTCGCCGCGCCCTCCGGCGTTGCCTGCTATCCGGTGCAGATCGTTCATGGCGGCGGCTCGCCGCTCCCCGCCGATCCGGATTTCGATGATCGCGATGTGGTTCCCGCCGCACCCGGCCCGGCCGAGCGCGAAAGGCTGTGGCGCATGCTGCTGCCGCAAAGCGCGAAGTGGCCTGCGGAAAAACTTGCCGATCTGGCGCTGTGCCACGATGCGTCGATCGGGCAGATCGCCAGTGTGGCCGCCACCCGCCCGGTCAGCGCCGCCGCCGCCAGTCTCGCCCTGCGCGACCATCTGCGCGGGGAATGCGGCCCGCTGACGCGGCGCATTGATGCCGCCTTCAGCTGGGACGATCTCGTGCTGCGCGATGCGACCCGCGCCCGGCTCGAGGAAGTGACCTTTGAAGCGCGCGAACGGCTGCGGCTCTGGGCCGAACCGGCAGCGGCGCGGCTGTTTCCCTATGGCCGCGGCCTCGTGGCCCTGTTTGCGGGGCCTCCCGGCACCGGCAAGACAATGGCCGCCAACGTGATTGCCGCCGATCTCGGGCTCGATCTGCTCGCGGTCGATCTCTCTGCGGTCGTCAGCAAATGGGTGGGCGAGACCGCGCAGCACCTCCAGCAGCTCCTCGGCTCGCGCGCTGCGCAGCGTTCAGTGCTGTTCTTCGACGAGGCCGACGCGCTCTATGCCAAGCGAGTCGAAGACGTGCACAACGCCAACGATCGCTTCGCCAATTACGACAGCAGCGTGCTGATGACCGCGCTGGAGGCCTATCCCGGCATCGTCATTCTGGCGACCAACCTCAAGGCCAACATCGACAGCGCCTTCTTGCGCCGTATCCGCCACATCGTCGATTTCCACGCGCCGGATGCGCCAGCGCGTGCGGAAATCTGGCGCAAGGCGATTGCCGCGCTGTTTCCGCGCGCGCAGGCCCGCAAGCTCGATCCGCAACTTGCTCGCGTGGCCGAGATCGAGGCGAGCGGGGCGCTGATCAAGAATGCCGCGCTTTCGGCGGCCTTCAGCGCGCGGCGCACAGGCTCGCCGCCCACGGCACGCCTGCTCGGCGAAATGCTGGCGCGCGAACTTGGCAAGGAAGGGGTCAGCCTCTCGGACCGCGATCTTGCCGCGGCGCTGGGTGAGCCGGGATGACCGCGCCTGCCCGCTCCCCGCGCCGCACCAGCGGCCACGGCGCGCCGCCACGACCAGCCTTGGCGCTGCGCCATCGCACCGCGCACGAGCGGCAGGCCGACCAGCGCGGTGCGGGCTATGCGCGCGGCGAAGGCGGTCTTTCGCGCGGGCTGTCTGCGGCTCCGGCTGCTAGCTTCACCGCGCCCGGAAGCGTGGGCGCGCCGCTTGAGCCCGCCTTGCTCGGCTCGCTGGAAGCCGCCTTTGCAGCGGACCTGCGGGCCGTGCGCATCCACCGCGATGCCGCCGCCGGGTCTGCGGTTTCCGCGCTCGGCGCCAGCGCCTTTGCCAGCGGAACGGCGATCTACTTCGCACCCGGCCGCTTCGATCCGGGCGCCCCTGCCGGACGCGCGCTGATCGGCCACGAGATCACCCATGTGCTGCAGCAGACCGGGCGGCGCGATGCGCGCGGTCTACTGGCGGCACAGCCTCTCTTCGGCAGCGGGCCGGTCCAGTGCGCGCCGGGGCCTGCGAATGCGGCGGACGAGGCGCTCAACGACGAAGTGCGCAGCAAGGCGGCCAAGCTGGCCGGCGGGATCGATATCGGCACCCGCTTTGCCAAGCTCGAACTGCTGAGCGCGGCGACCGGCACGGCCAGCGGCATTGCCGTGCTCGACCGCCATCTCGCGACCGAACCTGATGCCGCGATGAAGGAAGATATCGCCGCAATCCGCGCGGCCATCGATGGGCAGGACAGCGATGCCGCCCTCGCCGCCCTGCGCGAACGCGCAAAGCTTGCCGACCGAGCCGCATTCGGCGCGCTTTACCGCGATTGCTTCAAGGCGCTCGGCGCCAATTCAGATGCCGCCGCAATGGCTGGCGACAAGCCCCCCACAGTCACAGCGTTCGGCAGCTGGTCGTTTTACGATGCGACGCGCCCGGCCAATGCTTCGTGGGTCATCGCCGAACTGACCAGGCACCCCGTGGCGAAGAAATACTACCCCGCCGCTGTCGTCGCGGTGGCGCGAAACGATTTCTACGGGCTCGGCCGCGTCGGCCAGAACCTCGATCCGGCCGGCAAGTTCGACGAGACAATCGGTGCCGCCATCGCCGAGGCACTGCTCTACAACCCGCTCATGCCGCACGAGCGCACCGCTGTCGCGCTCCGGGCGCTCGCGGCGTTCGATACCGTGCGTCTCCAGACATTCGGCGCCATCGAAACGCTGCTCAAAGGCTCAAAGGATCCGCTCGAACGGTTCAAGCTCAAGCGCCGGGTCATGGAGATCTATGCGGACAAGGACGGCCTCGCCAACCTCGCCCGCAATGCGAAAGTCGAGCCCGAAGTCATCGCCATCGCTGCCGATGCCGGGGCGCGCATCGCCCCGATTGCGGCGCGCTCGGCCGAGGCATGGCGGCGGATCGAAGCCGCGACCGCGGCTTCGGACACTCCGCAGCCCGGAGCCGCCGAGGAACAGGTGATCATGGCGGACGCCCTGCGCAAGGCGATCCGCGCGCGCGTCGGGTCGATCAAGGGGCTCGCGAAAGTCGAACCCGGGCTGATGGCAGCGCTGGGAATTGCGGCCCGGCTCGAAAACGGCGGCCTGCCCTCCGGCACGGCGCTGGCGCGCAACCGCAAGGCTGCCGCCGCCGCCGTTGCGCAGGTGACCTTCGCCATAGACGGCGCTTTCGCTGCGCGGGAAAAGTCGCTCGACCTGCGCGAGCTACCCGCGATTGATCCCCAGAGCGCCGATCCGGCCCGCGACGTGGCTGCAGCTGTCACCGACGACATGGTCTACGGCATCCTGCTGCTCAGCCTCTACCGGCTGGAAAGCCGCTTGCTGCAGGCAGCAAAAACGCCCGAAACGGCCGCAGACGAGACCGCGCGGATCCGCCAGCAGGATGAGGCGGCGCTCGGCTATCGCCGCACGCTTGAGCTGTTTTTCGATACGGCCAGCCTGTTCTGGTATGATCGCCTCACCAAGGCGATCTTTGCCGATTATCTGGCCGAACAGGCCGGCGTCACGCGCAGCTATGTCGCGCTGCTGGAGCCGTTCAAGCCCGTGCCGGCCACGCTGGCGGAATTCGCGAAGGACTTCCCGCCCGGCGAGATCAAGGGCTTCCCGGTGTCCGGCGCGGCGATGATCGAGCTTGTCTACTCGGCCTACTACGGCACTCTGCTCACCCAGCTGCAGGCGGCACTGAAGGATCAGGCGGGCGTCAACACGGTGCTGCCCGATGGTTCGATCCGCCACACGCCTGTCGTCAATATCGCGCTGGGCGCGACGGAAGATCTCTTCAAGGTCCCGGCCCGCTATCGGGTGCCCAAGGAATCGACGATCCTCTTCGTGCGGCCCGGCGAGGACCGCAAGCGCGTGCCCGAACTGCTGGTGCGCAAACAGGGGAAGGCGCCCGAACGCGACCATCCGGTGGTCGAGGCATTGACCAGCACACTCAAACCCGACGAACTCTATGTCGCGCCGCTTCTCTACGAAGCCCATCTCGATGGGTACACAGGATGGGTCATCGGCGGACTTGGCGATCTGGCCGAGACCCTCGCCAATCTACCCGGCGTGCCCGATCTGGTCACCGACAAGGGCACCGTGCTCGGCTGGCCAGACAGCTTCGAGGGCGGCCCCAGATTATGGCTGATCGCGCTCGCCAGGCTGACATCCGACCGCACCGCCGCGAATGCCGCCGTCCTCAGCCAGATGCGCAGCGATCTGGCCTCGCTTGCCGGGCCGCTGCGCCGGGCGACCAATATCGAGCGCCGCTACGTCGGGCCGCTGATCGCCGCGCAATGGGAGCGAGTGCAAAAATCCCTGCTCAAGGACCCGAACGCCTTCTTCGACGCTCCGCGCCGCGCGCTGGAGCTGACGCAGATCTTCGCCGGCAACGTCCAGCCTTCGACCAGTGCCGAACAGAAGCTGCAGATGACCGCGTTGATGCTCGAACTCGCGCCGGTGCTCACGCGCAAACTCGGCTCCTCGACCGTGATCGGCGAAAGCATCCGCATCGCGGGCACCGACCGGTTCGACATCATCATGCCGCTCCATCGCCATATCGATGGTGCCGCCGCCTTCGCCGGTAACCCCGCCAACGCGCAGCTCCTCGAAAAGCTGGAATTGACTTTCCCGGCCGAGGACCTCGACCGCCGCGTCCGCATCCTGCGCACGCTGGCGGGCGAATTTGCCGCGACGGTCAAGGAGCATCAGGCCGATTCCGTCGTCGTTCAGGGGCTCAAGAGCGAGAACGTTCTGCGCATCGCCGGTCGCGGCTTCGTGCTCAAGGGCTCCGATGGTTCGCCCGACGGGGCCGGCGAATCCTTCGATGCCGGCAACGCGGTCTACCAGCTGATCACGGTGCACGAGACCTTCACTTACGAACCGGAAATGCTGGGGGTGCCCTCGGTCGTCGAATGGGAGCGCGAGGCAATCGGCACGCGCAACCTCACCATCAACGGCAAGGCCAACAAACCCGGCGACCCGCGCGTGCATCTGGTGACGATCATGCGCACCGACAACCGCACCGGCAAGACCGAGCAGAAGGAGATCTGGTCCGACGATACGCAGCTGCTGTCCGAACTCGGCTACGCGCTCGATCTGCATATCACCCTGCGCAATCTCGAGATCCTCGGCGAAGTCCTGACCGAGGGCGCCAGCATGCTGACGCTGGCCATCCAGATCGCATTTGCCGAAGTACCGGGCGTTTCCGAAGCCCTTGCCGCCGCCGAGATCACCGGATCGATCCTGCAATTCTGGGGCAGCGGCGAATATGCGATGATCAAGTCGGTCCTCAACGGCGATGTCGGCCCGCTGTTCGAGAAGCTGGCCGGCCAGATCAGCCAGGACCTCTCGCGCGAAGTGCTCTGGGGCTGGCTGGTGCTGGGCGACCCGACGCCGCCGACCTTTGCTGCGATCGAGGGGGCGATGGCCCTCGCCGGCCGGATGGGCGTGCTCAAGGGCAAGGCCAATTCGGGCGACGAGGCCAAGGACAGCTCGATCAAGCGGGTCGTCGAAGGCCTCCTCGGCGGCGGGAGCAAGCTCGTCCATGGGGCCGAGACGATGCACCAGTACACCAGCTTTGCGATGCACAAGGTGGAGCTGGGCATTCAGGGCTCACCCTGGGCCGCGCTGATCATGCGCGTGATCGCGCGCAACCTCTACCGGCTCGAAGGCGTCTCGCTGAAGGAATTCGGCATCGACAAGGCCGCCGATGCGCTGGAGGAATTCAAGGCGGTCTACCAGCGCTTCGACGGCATCATCGAGGGGCTGGCGAACTTCGAGCTGCCGAGCGAACTGGTGCCGCTCGAGGCGATCATCGAGATGGTCCTCAATTTCGTCATCGACCACCTGCCGCTCAAGTACCGCAAGCCGATCCAGCTCGTTCGCAGCGTCGTCAACGCGACGCCGATGCGCAAGGTCTATGACGAACTGTTCAAGACCGTTGCCGACGAGATGCGCAAGGCCAGCATCGATCCCAACATTCTCTGGCGCGACTACGTCAAGGCCTCGCTCGATCCCTATCTCAAGCTCGCGGGGCAGGAAATCACCGACGAATGGCACGACCTGCTGATCCGCGTGCCGTTCCTGAAATCGATCCCCAAGCTGACCGTTCCCGATCTGGCGACATCGTTCGTGACCGGCGACGTTGCGCCCAAGCTTGCGGACGGGGCGGCCATGCCGCCTGCACCGCCGCAGCTTCCCGCCGGCCGCGGCGCGGCCCTGGGCGCGGGCGATCGCGCGGCGGCGCAGCGCGGCTATGGCCACGATTTCGCGCATGTGCGGGTGCATCAGGGCGGCGCGGTCGATAGCAGCCTCAGGGCATCGGGGGCGCGCGCGGCGACCAGCGGCAGCCATGTCTATCTCGATAGCGCAGTGACGACCGGCGGCGGCGGCGGGCGCGATGTGCTCCATCACGAACTCGCGCACGTGCTGCAGCAGACCGGGCCGCGCCCGCTCGGCACGCGCCATTCGGCACAGCCGGTCTCCGGCAGTGCCGGCTCCGGCCCGGCGCGCTGGCGGGTCGATCGCGGGGCCGAACGCCAGGCCGATCGCCTTGCGCAAGCGTCGCGCGATCCGGCCCCGGCGCCGCGCCCGGTCAGCCACGGCGCGGGCATCGCGCCAAGCCTCACCGATATTGCCGAGAAGTTCTTCCTGAAGCTGGGCGATTCCACCTCGCTGGAGGAAAACGCGGCCACGCTGAAAAAGACGCCCCCACGCGCTGCCGACGTCAACAAGGCCGCGCCGGGGCTGCGCGCGACATTGTCCGAAAAGCTGACCGAAGCGCTCGGCCCCAAGGGCTCGGCCGGATCTCGCATTACCTTCAAGGATCCGTTTGACGCCGCCGCCGAAGCGATCCGCGAATACATTCTGACGAACCGGAAGCAGGATGTCGCCGATGGCATTCCTCACCTGCTCGGCGGCGCCTTGCAGGACGTGAAGATCAAGTCCGACGCGGGCACGGCAAAGGCCAAGACCGAAACCGCGCCGATCCTCAACGTCGGCCGGCTCGAAACCCTGCTCGAAGAGTTCTTCTTCGGCGTCACCGGCGTTTCGGTCGATATCGAGTTCAACACCACCAAGCAGCCCGGGCCCGACGGCAGGAAGCGCGACACGATCACGCTCGACGATCCGTTCAAGACCTTTGCGGTCACCTACCTCCACCTGCCGATGATCGGCGGCACCGCCAAGCTGTGGGATGACGTGATCGACGCGACTTTCCCCAAGGCCGGTGCGAAGCGGGCGATCTATCAGGCCAAGACGCGGCTGGCATTGCAGGGCCTGCAGCCGGGGCCGGGTATCTTCACCACCACGAGCGGCAAGAAAGGCAAGGCGCTGACGCTTGGCAGCAAAGCAAAGACGCTCGCCGAGGCCTATGTCAATCCGCCGCCGACGCGCGATCTGCCGGGCGATGCCGTGCCAACATGGGCCGAATACACCGATACCAAGCCCGGCAAGCGCACGGTTCACGGCGGCAAGGACTATGGCCAGATCGGGCTGCGGCTCGGCACGTATGGCCAGAAGGACAATCCGGACCAGCAGAAGGGCACCGATCGGGCCTCGCACCACACCGTGCAGTATCTGCTCATCGAATATCTGGTGAACACCAAGGACCGGCATCAGCCTTTCCCGCATTCGCTCGGGCTCTATCCCAACATCAAGGCCGCCTCGGACGGACGGGTCGCGACCATCGGCAATGCGCCGGGGGCCACCGACGGGATCCGGGTGGCCGCGAACGACAGCGGCGACCGCGGGCCGAACATGCCCACGATCCTGCTTTCCGTGCACGCCCACACGCTCGGCAACGTCCACGTTTCGGTGGAGCCAGACGACCTGCCGAACGCAGGGCCGTCGCAGGGCGCGGCGATCCACGGCAAGTTCCGCACCTTCCTCGGCGATCATGCCGCCGCCGTTGCCGACAAGAACGGCCTGCAGGCCCTCGCCGCCCAGCGCGCGGGCAAGACCTTCGCCAAGGGTGATCTGCCCAAGGTCAAGGGCAAGCCGGTGACCGATGCCGAGCTCAGCACCGCGATCTTCACTGCCGCGTGCAAGTCCTACACCTGGATGCAGGATCACATGAACACCAAGCTCAAGACCGCGCTCGATAAGCACGAGATCGATTATTACAACTCGCTGGTGAATGCCTCGGGCAAGAAGACCGGCGCCACCGTGCCGCCGGCCTACAAGCCCGAGTCCGTCAGCTCGGATGTCTTGAAAGAAGTCAAGAAAGCGCAAGTCGCCGCGTTCGAATCCGCCGCATTCGGCTTCGAAAGGCGGTGATGCGATGACCTATCCGAACGGCCCGCTGCTGCTCAAGGGAGCCCTGATCTACTTCGGCGCACCGATGCTGGTGCCGCTGCCCAACATCATCATGTTCCAGTACAATCCTGAAACGCTGACGCGCTCGCTCACCCCGTGGCAGCCCCCGGCCAAGCGGGTCTACGAAGAGCGCAAGGACGGCGTTCTCACCAACGAGGCCGAGGTCAAGGCCTACCGCGACAGCCAGATCGCGCTTTCGCAGCCCTACGACCCGCAGGAGACCTTCTCGCTGGTCCTTGAGGTCGATGCGACCGACGCGCTGGAGACGCCCGAGAGCCATCCCGTGGCCTTGCTGGCAGGGGTCGCGGACCGGCTCGCGGCGATCGAGATGCTGATGTACCCGCCCGGCGACAGCCTGCTCGGCAATCTGCTCGGCTCGGTCAGCGTCTCGATCGGCGCGGGCGGGATCGAAGTGGGCGGCGGTGCCAGTCTCGAGCCCGCGCTCGAACGCCGCGACGCGCCGATCGTGCTGTTCTTCTGGGGGCCCGGGCGCATCGTACCGGTGCGGATCAAGTCGCTATCGATCGACGAGCAGGCGTTCTCGCCGACGCTCTACCCGATCCGCGCGAAGGCGACGATCGGCGTGCAGGTGCTGACCGAGGACGATCTGGTGCAGGTCACCGGCGATCCGGCAACCGGCGCCGCCGCCGCGCTGGCAGTCGCCTGCTACAAGTTCACGCGTGGCCAGAAGGAAGTCCTCGCCACCGCGAACCTCGCCAATGCCGTCGAATCCATCGTCGGCATGTTGCCACTCTAACAGGCCGGAGCGCGATCATGACCCTGTTCGATCCCAAGAGCCGCTATGCCGATCTGCCCACGGTGCTCACCACCGATGCGCGCGGCCGAACGGTCGAAGCCGTGCCCCCCGCCCCGCCCCCCGCGCAGGCGCTGCGCGGGCGGCACCTCAGGCGGCAGGGCGAGCGGCCCGATCATCTCGCCGCGCTCTACCTGAGCGACCCGGCCGGCTTCTGGCGGCTTGGCGAGATCAACGACACGATGACGGCCGAGGCCCTGAGCGAGCTTCGCGAAGTCAAGATTCCGGTCAAGCGGTAGGAGTGATGCGCGCGTGGCACTCGGATGCGAAGTACTGCCCGGCGGCACCAGCGATCCCGGCTTCGTCCAGCCGGATCGGGTCGAAGTCGTGGAAGCAGTCGGCGCGAGCACGACATTCGTCCTGTCCTACGACATCGCGATTGAAGACGGCGATCTGCAACTTGTCAGCGAGGACCGGCTGGGGCCGGAGGCCGAGCTTGCCGTGCGCGTCGTCGATGGCGGCACCACCGCGATCCTGGTGCGCGGCCCGGTGACCCGCCAGCGCCTCTCGGTTGTTACCGGCGGCGATGGGTCGACGCTCGATGTCGTTGGCGGCGATGCCACCATCGCGATGGCGCGCGAGGTGACCGTCAAGGTCTGGCCTTCGACCACCGATGACGGCGCGATCCTGGAACTGCTGGGCAAGGCCGGCATCGCGCCGGATCGCATCGTGCTCCCGACCAGCGTGGTACACGACGAGACCAAAAACGCGCTCGTCCAGCGCGAATCCGATCTGCACCTGCTGCGCCGCCTCGCCCGCCGCAACGGCTGCTGGTTCTGGATCACCTACGATCCGAAGACCACGCTCGCATCTGCAAATGTCGTCCGCCCGCCGGTCGATCAGGCCCCGGCGGTGGTGTTCAACCTGGCGGGCAGCGAGCGCAACATCGACGATGCCGTGATCGAGTGGGATGCCGAGCGCGTCGTCGCCACCGATGCTGCGGGCCGCGATATCTTCGCCGCCGCCGACATGGACGGCAGCGTCGATCGCTCGCCGCTCGCGCCGATGGCGGCAAAGGCGCTTGCGGATATCGTCACCAGCCCGCGCCGCGCCCGGCTGACCCATCCGGTGGACGATGCCGGCGATCTCATCGCCCGCAGCGAAGCCGCGCTGATCGAGGAAGGCTGGTTCGTGACTGCCACGCTGGCGGTGCGCGAACGGCGGCTCAAAAAGGTCGTGCGGGCCCACACCGTCGCCGAGCTGCACGGTGCCGGCAAACGGCATTCAGGCAAATACCTCGTCGCCCGCGTTGCCCATTCCATCGATGCCAACGATCACCTGATGACGGTGACGCTGGTGCGCAACGGCTGGAACTGACCCATGCTGACCGATCCCTTCATCGCGTTCCAGCAAGCCCACAGCGACCACGTCTGGGGCAAGTATGCCGGCATCGTGATCGACAATCAGGACCCGGAAAACTGCGGGCGTATGCAGGTATCCTGCCCTGCCGTGCTGGGGGACGCCAGCGTCTGGGCGATGCCCTGCGTGCCTTATGCGGGGCCGGGTGTCGGCATGTATTTCATTCCGCCGGTGGGGGCCGGGGTCTGGGTCGAATTTGAAGGCGGCAAGGTTTCCCGCCCGATCTGGACTGGCTGTTACTGGTCGAAGGACCAGCTGCCGCAAGCCGCCACCTCGCCCGATATCAAGCTGATCGTCACAGAGTCCGTCAGCCTCACCATCGATGACAGCTCCGGCGAAGTCGTGCTCAAGAACAACACCGAGGCGAGCACGACCTGGAGCGACAAGGTCGTGACCGAGGCTGGCCAGGCCACCCACAGCGTGGGCGCGGAAGGCGTCGTCTCGCAGTCCGCAGGAAGTGTGGGCAAGGTCGAGGTCAGCGATAGCGGCGTGTCGGTCAATTCCGGCGCGTTCAGTGTGATGTGAGGGCACCAGCGCATGGCACAACCCCTACTTACCACCGCCTCGACGCTGCAATGCCCGCACGGCGGCTCTGTCGCGGTCGCCTCCGCCAACACCCGCGCCAAGGCCGGGGCGCCGCTCGCGCTGGCGAGCGACGTGTTCACCATTGCCGGCTGCCCGTTCCAGATCCCGGTCGGTGTGGGCACCGTGCCGCATCCGTGCCTCACGGTGCAGTGGATCACGGTCAACCTCCGCACCACCGTCGGCGGCCAACCAACCCTTGCGCAGGACAGCGTCGGCCTCTGCCTTGCCGGCGATCAGGTGCCGCAGGGGCCGGTTTCTGTCGTCGCCGTCCAGCCACGCGCGAGCGGATCATGAGGAGGAACGCCTGATGGCAGAGCCGCCGTTCACCAGTCTGCATTATCCGCTGGCAGTCGATCCCGCGCGCGGGCGGCTCGCGCAGGAGCAGAGCTTCGATGCGCATGTCGAACAGCTCGTCATGCAGGTGCTGCTCACCGCGCCGGGCGAGCGGATCAACCGCCCCGATTTCGGCTGCGGAGTGAAGCGCATGGTCTTTGCGCCGGGCGGCGAAGTGGCGGCAACCCTGGCGCAGGCCACGATCTACCAGGCGCTGACAAAGTGGCTGGGCGATGTGATCACCGTCACCGAAGTCACCGTCCGCGCCGATGATGCCGCGCTCCTGGTGCGCATCGGCTACGGCGTGAAAGTGCTCGGCCAGCGCCGCTATCTCAACTTGCGGGTGACGCCATGAGCATCGACCGCGCCGATCTCCTGCGTGCCTCGACCACGCTGACGGGCATCGATTTCATCGCGGTTTCACCCTCGCAGACCGTGCTGACGGTGTTCCTTCAGCATGATGTACTGCCTGCCGCAGTGGCCGCGCAACTGGCCGCGCTGCCGGTGGACGACATTCACATCGAGGCGATCGGCGCCGTCGATCCGGCGCGCGTGCCGGTGCTCCAGAGCGCCTCCCCGCTCCCGCCGCCGGTCGATGGCCGCGCCGTGCTCCAGTTCCTCACCGCCATGCCCGGCGGGTTCGGCGACTACCGCCTGCGCATCGACAGTCCGGCCCTCGACCCTTACTTCAACAACGTCCGCTTCAGCTTCAAGGCCGCCTGCGACAGCGATCTCGATTGCGAAACGGAGCCGCGCCCCTGCCCGACGGACGAGCGCATCGATTTCCCGGTCGACTACCGCGCGCGCGATTTCTGGAGCTTCCGCCGCGCGCTGACCGACTTTGCCGCGCAGCGCTACCCCGAGTGGCAGGACCGCCTCGAAGCCGATATCGGCATGATGGTGCTCGAACTGACGGCTGCGTTGGGCGACGAGTTCGCCTATGCCAACGACCGGCTCAATCGCGAAGGACGGCTCGATCAGGCCAGCCAGCGCCGTTCGCTGCGCCACCTCGCCCGGCTGGTCGACTATCCGCTCGACGACGGAGCGGGCGCATTTGCGTGGATCGACGTTCAGGCCTCGGCCGCAGGCTTTGTCGATGCGGGCACCGCGATCACCGATGCGCAGCGCCAGCTGGTGTTCGAGATCGGCCGAGGGCTCGCCGATCGCCCGATCGCATTGCCGCCCAAGGCGCCTGCGAAGTTTGCGATCGCCCCCGCGCGCAACGAAATTCCCGCCTATATCTGGGACGAGAACGACACCTGCCTCCTCGCCGGCACGACCGAACTGAGCATCACCGGCGCGCACGAGACCGAGCTGCAGCCCGATAATGCCATCGATCCGAAGGGCCGCTGGGTGCTGCTGCTGACGCGCCCGCCCTCACCCGACATCCCTGAGCGCCGGCTGGTGGTGCGGCTGAAGGACGCGCGCGACGAAGTCGATCCGCTGACCGCTGCGCCGATCACCCGGCTCGAGCTCGAAACGCCCGCGCCGTTCGATCTCGATCTCGAAACGCTGGTGCTGCGCGCCAATCTCCTGCCCGCCACCGCGGGTGCCTACCACGAGACACGCTTCCGCATCGGCCCGCCCGATGATCCAGCCGATCCCGACGCCCGCCTGCCGATGGCGGTCGAGCGGGTCGGGCCTGATAGCACCGTCTGCTATCCCGATCCGGGCAGCGCCGCCGATCTGGCGGCGAGGGTCAAGACGTTGTTTTCTCTGGCCGGATCGGACGAGACGCCCTTGGTGTGGCAAGCGGACAAGTCCGGTGTCCTCCGGCCTGAAGTGCAAGTGCTGTGCGAAGACGAGAAGGCGGAGTGGGAATGGCGGCCCAGTCTGGTCGGCGAAACCACGGCGGAGCCCGACGACCCGCTGTTCACGCTCGAAGACGGGCTCTACCGCCGCGTCGTCGGCTTCGAACGCTTCGGCAAGGTCACCGAACTGATCGACTATGCCACCGGCGAAGGCACGACCCTGCGCTTCGGTGATGGCGAATTCGGCATGTCTCCGGCAGCGGGAAGCCGCTTCACCGTCCGCTACCGCCTCGGCAACGGCAGCCGGGGCAATGTTGCGCCCGATACGCTGACCGTGCTGCCCATCGCGGTTGCCGGCGTGCTCTCGGTCAACAATCCGCTGGCCGGCACTGGCGGGCGCGATCCCGAAACCGCGCAGGCCATCCGCACCAACGCCCCGCAGGCATTCCGTGCGATCACCCACCGTGCGGTCCAACCGGACGACTATGCGCGCATCGCCGAGCGCGATCCCGCCATCCAGAAAGCAGGCGCGACAAGCCGTTGGACTGGCAGCTGGCCGACGATCTTCGTGACGCCCGATCCGCACGAAACCACCATCGTTTCAGCAGGTTTGCGCAAAAATCTCATGCTCCTGCTCAACCGCGCCCGGCAGGCAGGGCGCGAGGTCAAGCTGATGGAACCGCGCTACGCCGATTTCGATCTCGAAATCCGGCTCTGCGTTGCCGCCAATGCCTATCGCGGCGAGGTGGAGGAAGCGGCGCTCGCCGCACTGTTCGGCACGGCGGGTCAGGGCGGCGGCTTCTTCGATCCGGACAACTTCACCTTCGGCATGCCGCTCTCGCGCGCGGCGCTGATAGCCGCGCTGCACGGCGTTCCCGGCGTCCGCGGGGTTGAGGCGATGCGCGTGCGCCGCCCCGGCTATTTCGAATGGCGCAGCTTTGACGAACTCACGCTGCCAGTTGGGCTGAGCGAGCTCGTCCGCGTGACCAACAGCCGCGCGCTGCCCGAACGCGGCGCGGTGCGGCTGATCATGGAAGGGGGCGCCTGATGGCCTGCACCTGTGACACCCACGATTGCACCAGCTTGGGCAGTGCTGCAGGCCTTTCGGCGATCCCGCGCGCCATCGGCACCTTCGCGGACTGGCGGACGTCGCTGCTCGGCGCGGTCGGCCGCGAACCGCTGCTCGATGCATGGCGCGCGCGTGACCGCGCCGATTTCGGCGTCATGCTCACCGAAATGTTCGCCTACATGGGCGACGTCACCAGCTTCTACGACATGCAGACCTGCAATGCCGCTTATCTCGGCACCGCCAGCGATCCGGCGCAGGTGCGGGCGCTGATCGGTCTGCTCGGCTACAAGCCCCGCCCCGGTCTGGGCGCATCGGTCTGGCTCTCGGCGCAGGCTGACGGCGTGCGCCCCGTCACCATCCCGCAAGGCACGGCATTCCGCTCGGGCGCATTCGCAGGCAGCCCGCCGCAAGTGTTCGAGGCGCAGCAGTCCGAAACGGTCGAACCGCGCATCAACCGGCTCGCAGTCGACCGCGTTCCGGCAATCGCCCTGCCCTCACCGCTCACCGGCCTGCCCGTTGTAGCAAGCTCGCTGCGCGCGGGCAGCGGCAAGCTGGTAGTCATCGCGGCCCCCGGCGGACTGGTCGCCGCCCGCATAGCCCAAACCGCCGCGATGGCCTTGCGCATCCGCCGCGCGGTCACTTTCGTGGAGTTTGCCGCCGCGGTGACGCCGCCTACTGGCGCGACTTTTGCCAACACCCGGCTGCTGCGCGGCGGCGCGCGCTGCGGGGTTTGGAAGCACGCTGCAGTTTCGGGCGATCCGGCAGTGCTTGCGGGCGCGACGCTGGCGCTTGAGGCGCGCGTGCCGATCCAGGCCGGCGATATCGTTGCGTTCGAGGCCGGGGGCATCATCACGGCACGCCGCGTGGTCAGCGTCGGCGAGGCACAGTTCACCGTGCTGGCCGGATTGACCAGCACGCTGACCGATAGCGCCAACAAGGTGAGCACGCTCGTCAGCCCTGCCGTCAAGGCGGGCACAACCACGATCACGCTCGACAGCGCCCTCCCCTATGCAGAAGCCGATCTGCCGGGGCTGGTGGTCCACTATGCCATGGCCGATGCCGCCACGCTCCATGCGCCGCACAAGGATACGCTCGCCAGCGGCGATCCGGTCCACATGCCCGGTCTCGTCGATCCGCCGCGCATGGCGGTCACTCACCTGGCGCTCGAAGATACGCACGGCGAGGCTGTGGTCACCAGCGGCACGCTCGATGCGGCCTCGCACTCGGCCACTCTGTCCGATACGCCGGTCTGGCCGCAGCAGCTCGTCCAGCCGGTGACGCTTTATGGCAATACCTTCCTCGCCACGCGGGGCGAGAGCGTTCACGGCGAGGTGATCGGCACAGGCAACGCCGCTCTGCCGCTCCAGAGCTTCCGGCTAAAGAAGAAGCCGCTGACTTACCTTGCCGCCGCCAACGCCGCCGGGCGGGTCAGCACTTTGGTCATCCATGTCGGCGGGGTGGCGTGGCGCGAGGTCGAGAGCTTCTACGGCCAACCCGCCGACGCACAGGTCTACGTCGTGCGGCACGATGCGGATGGCGAGACCGATATCGACTTCGGCGGCGCGATGCGCTTGCCGACGGGCGCGCAAGTGATGGCCGACTATCGCTTCGGCACCGGATCGGCGGTGCCGCCCGCAGATTCGGTGAAGCAGCTTGCCCGGCCGATTGCAAAATTGCGCTCGGTGCGCAACGTCCTGCCCGCGTTCGGCGGCGCCGATGCTGAAGCCGCTGGTGAGATCCGCACGCGCGGCCCGGCCTCGGCGCTCCTCCTCGGGCGTGCGATCTCGCTCGTCGATATCGCGGCGGCTGCGGCGCAGACATCGGGCGTGCGCGCGGCCCGCGCGGTGTGGGCGTGGGACAAGACTGGCCAACGCCCGGCCGCCGTGGTGCGCTACATCGGCGATCCGCAGCTTGCCGCGCCGATCCGCGCGGCGCTGCGCGCGCTCGCGGAAAACGATGCGCCGATCACCGTGATCAGTGCCGCCGCCCAATCCGCCCGGCTCGAAGTCGATATCGCGGTCTCGCCGGACTACGTGGCCGATGCGATTGCCGATGCGGTCGGCAAGGCGCTGTTCGCCCCGGCGGGCCTCCCCGGCACCGGCGGTCTGCTGCGGCCCGAGCGGCTGGGACCGGACAGCACGCTGTTCGCCAGTGTGGTGATCAAGGCGATCATGGAAGTTCCCGGCGTCACCGCCCTGCGCGCGCTGAGCTTCGATGGAACCCCGTTTGGCGATGTCGCGCGCGTGCCCGCCGCAGGGGCCTATTTCGATTTTGCGGGCGGCGGCGTGCGCGTCAACGGCCGGCTGGCAGGATAGGGCTCGACATGGGAACCGCACGCGACTTCTACCGCGAATACTACACCGAGCGGCTGTGGGACTGGGTGCCCCCCGCTATCCGCGAGGCGGACGAGACCGAAGGCGGTTCGGCCCTGCGCGCGCTGCTGCGGGCCTTCGCCAGCCAGGCGGCGGTGATGAAGCGCAGCCAGGACCGCTTGTGGGACGATATTTTCGTCGAACTCGCAGACGACTGGGCGGTGCCCTACATCGCCGAGCTGGTCGCCGCGCGGCTGGTCTCCGCACTCAATCCGCGCGGGCGGCGCAGCGATGTCGCCAAGACGATCTACTACCGCCGCCGCAAAGGCACCCTCGCGGTGCTGGAGCAACTCTGCGACGATATCGCCGGGTGGGATGCCAAGCTGGTCGAGGAATTCCGCCGCCTTGCCCGCAATCGGCATGGCCTTGATGGTCCCGCAGCGCCCGGCAGGGTGACCGGCACGCCCGAAGGCGGCCTTGCCGATCTGCGCTCGGTGCGCGGCGCGCTGCTCACCGGCGGTGCCTTCGATGAATTCCACTACACCCCGGAAATGCGCCGTCCGCACGATCGGCTTGGCCTGCGCGGCATCCCCGTGCTGGGCTTTCACCTGCACCGGCTGACGCTCGTCGAATTCCGCAATGTCACGCCCCGGCTCGTCAAGAACCTTGCCGCCACCCGCGATGGCTACAGCTTCGACCCCAGCGGACGCGATGTGCCGCTGTTCGCCCGCGGGCTGGCGCGAACGGACTGGAGCGCCTGGCGCACCGCAGCCGAGGGCGAGCTCCCCCGCGTGATCGACTGCCGCCTCTACAACGAGGAAACCTTCGAAATCGGCGATGCCGTCATCGGGTGGGTCCGCAGCACCGCGCTGATCGCCAGTCAGGCCACCCGCCGCGCCTGCGCCAAAAGTCTTGGCCAGATCGCAGGACAGCGCTTTGCCACGCGCGCGGGGCTGCAGCGCGTGCTCGCAGGCTTGCCGCAGGGCACAGTACTGACCGGCGCAGGCGTCTTCGCGCAGATCCTTGCGCTTACGCTGACGGATGACAGCGGCGCAGTGGTCCTCAACGATGCGGTGTCGCTCGGCATCAAGGGCGCCGCGCCCGTCCCGCGCGCGGCCATGCGCGCGGCTGACCTCAGCGACTGGAACCGCAGCGCGCCTGCCGGAATCGATCTGCTGTTCGATCCGGCGCGCGGGCGCATGCTGTTCGATCCCGGCGCCGCGCCGCCCACAGACCTGCGCGCGCGCTATACCACCGGCATGAGCGCGCCGATCGGTGCGGGTGCCTTCGCCCGGCGCACCGCGCGGACTGCGGCGACTGCGCTCTGGGCCCAGCGTGCAACCGCCGCCGGGGTGCCGACCAGCGGGGTGCTCGAACTGTCCGACAGCACGACCTTCGACAATCCGCCCAATCAGCCCGCCATCACCGACCTCACGATCCGCGCGCGCGAGCAGGAGAGGCCCTATGTGCGCCTCGCCGCCGACTGGAGGCTCGGCGCGGCGGGCAACAACCGCGCGCTGGTGATCGACGGCCTGTGGATCGGCGCGCTTTCGGGCCAGCTGCGGCTCGAGGGTTCCTACGCAAGGGTCTCGCTACGGTTCTGCACGCTTGATCCCGGCGGTATCGACGGCGGCGGGGGCGCGATCCTGCCATGCGGCCTCGTCGTGGCCGGCACCCTCGATGAACTTGTCATCGAGAACTGCATTCTCCCCGGCATTGTCCTCAGCGGCGCGGGTGCCTCGCTCGACCGGCTGATCCTGCGTAATTGCATCATCGATGCCGGCCAGACCGGCGCCACCGGAATTGTCGCCCCGCGCACAGCGGTGACCATGACCAACTGCACGGTGATCGGCGCGGCGATCAATGCCCTCGCGCTCGATGTCGAAAAGCTCGATGCCACCAATGTCCTGATCGCCGCCCGCGCCGATGTCACCGATCTCCAGTCCGGCTGCTTCCGCTTCTCCGCGCGGGGGCCGGGCTCGCGCGTGCCGCACCCTTATGAATCGCACGAAGTGGCCGATCTCCAGCGCCTGTTCGCCTCGCGCCGGTTTGGCAATCCCGCCTACGCTGAGCTTTCGCCCAACGCGCCGGCGCAGATCCAGCGCGGATCGGAGGAGCAGTGCGAAATCGGCGCCTGGGCAGGTGAGCGCCGCCCCGTCCGGCTCGATGGCCTGCGCGCCAAGATCGACGAATACATGCCCTTTGGCCGGTTGCCGGCCGTGATCGTGGAGAACTGAGATGTCGACCATCGACCTGTCGCGGCAGCTGGGGGACCAGCGCAAGCAGTACGCAGGGGTCCGCCATCAGCAAGGCCGCGTGCTGACCGATGACGATTTCAACGAAGCCTCGTCGATCGAAGCGGAGGAGCTGCGGCGCACCCGCATCCACGCCATCGGAGCCTATGGCGCGCCGGGTGCCGGCTTCCTCCCTGCGGGCTTTGCGGTCAGCGGCGGCAAGCTCGATTTCACGCTGACCCCGGGCGAGCTCTACCTCGGCGGATTGCGGCTCGAAACTGCGGGAAGCGAGCATTTTCTCGAGCAGAAGGACTGGCTCAACTTCGACAAGGCCGCCGCCCCCGTGCCGCCCGCACCGGGCGTCAAACGCACCGATCTCGTTTGGATCGAAGCCTGGCAGCAGCCGGTCACCGCGGTGGAAGACAGCGAACTGTTCGAAGTCGCGCTCGGCGGACCCGATACCTCCGCGCGCTGGCGCACGATGCGCCGGGTCCACGTCATGTCCGGTGTAACCGGCACCGCCTGCCCCGCTGCCTGGGCCGCCGCGCTCGCCAGCTTCGCGCCAATGGGCACCATCGCCCCCGACATGGAGATGACTACGACGGCAACGCTGACCGTGGGCTTCACCGCGCCGGTCACCGTCGGCGATCTGTGCTCCCCGCCGCAGCCGGGCGGCTATCTCGGCGCGGAAAATCAGGCCATCCGCGTCCAGATGGTCGATGCCGGCCACTACACCTGGGGCTACAACAATGCCGCCCCGCTCTACCGCGCGAAGATCTCCGCAAAGGGCGGGCAGAACGTCCTGCTCAAGCTGCTGACCCTGCCGCGCGATGCGGCGCACTGGCCGCTGAAGGACATGGTCGTCGAGCTGCTGCCGTGGTCCGCCGCCCTGCCCAACGGCGAGCGCGTGTCCGAAGTGGCCGGGCACTTGTGCAAGGTCCTCGTCAGCTACGATCCTGATAATCAGACCTTCGAGATCGACACCCCGCTGCTCGCCTCCGAAGGCTTTGCCAACTGGACCGGACGCGGCGACAAGGCGCAGTTCAACGATCCAGCCGATCCCGACGACGACTTCCTCTATGTGCGCGTGTGGGACCGGGGCGACGACCTTGCCTCGCCCGCCGCGATTCCCGTCGCGACCACCAAGCTTGGCAACACCGGCCTTAGCGTGACCTTCAATGGCGCGCCGCTGCGCCCCGGTGATCATTGGATCATCGGGGCCCGCCTGGCGGCCCCTGCCGCGATCGTGCCGTGGCAACTGGCGCTGCCGAGCGGCGCGGCGCCGAACGGCATCCGGCGCTACCGCGCGCCGCTGGGCCTCATCGAATGGACCGGCTCGGCCGCCGGCAGCGCAACCGGCGTGCTGATCGACGATTGCCGCCCGCCGTTCCTGCCGCTCACCCGCATTCGCGGCTGCTGCACGGTCACCGTCGGCGACGGGATCGAGAGCTTCGGCATGTTCGATACGATTGCCGCCGCGCTTGCGTCCTTGCCGCCCGCTGGCGGGGCCGTCTGCGTGCTGCCCGGCACATTCCGCGAGGCCGTGGTGATCGACGGCCTGCACAACGTGACCATCCACGGCTGCGGCCCGCGCTCGCGCATCGTCGCGCCCGATGAAACCGGTGACAAATCGACTGCGGTGACCATCACCCGCAGCGAAGACATCTGCGTTGAAGCGCTGGCACTCGAAGGCGGCAACGGCCCCGTGGTCGCGGTGCGCTCCAGCAAGGCGGTGCGCCTTGCTGATTGCCTGATCCAGTTCCGCGATGCGCGTGAGGACTTCTCGCCCTGGACCGCCGTCTATGCCGAAGGCAAGGCGATCGAGATCGAGGACAACATCATCGAACCGCTCCCCGCTGCGCTCGAGCGGATCTTCCACAAGCGCGCCGCGCCGGACCGGGCCGAGGACGCCGATGCGGCGCGCGGCGGCATCCAGCTCGGCGGCGGTAGCGTCAACGTGCTGGTGCGCGGTAACGTCATCGTTGGCGGAATGGGCAACGGCATCACGCTCGGCAGCATCCGTCGGATCGACGAGCAGTACCCGGATGGTTCCGACATTCCCGATATCGACCTGGAAGACCCCTGCGCCCCCTGCGATCCCACTGACAGCAGCGTCCCGCCGGACAACGGCGATGGCCCCGTGCGCTTCGTATCGGCGGGTGACCTCTACGAGATCGAGATTGCCGACAACGTGATTGCTCGGCACGGCGCAAACGGGATCGCGGTGGTCCGCTTCTTCGGGTTCAGCCTGAAGACCGGCCTTGAACTGGTCACTGTTCACGATCTCAGGATTGCCGGGAACCGCATCGCCCACTGCCTGCGCCACACGGTCGCCCAGCCGAAATCGGCGATGATCCTGTTTCTCGGCTATGGCGGCATATCGCTCGCGCTGACCACCGATCTGGTGATCGAAGGCAATGTGATCGAACACAACGGCCGGGACTGGCTCACGCCGGTCTGCGGGGTGTTCGTGCTGGTGGCCGATGGCCTCACGATCGAACGCAACGTGATCCGCTCCAACGGCGTGCCCGGCGAGGAGCCCGCCGAAGCGGCGCAGGAGGGCATCCGCGCGGGCATTCACGTCTGGCTCGCGCTCACGCTCAATCTGCCCGGCACGGCCAGGTACGGCCATGCAAAGGCAATGATGGCCGAAGGCGCAGCGCGCGCTCGCCAAGCTGGTGGCCAGCTGCGCATCCACGGCAATCAGGTCGAACAACCGCTCGGCCGGGCCCTGTTCCTGCTCGGCGCCGGGCCGATGGCGATCACCGACAACCGCTTCCTCAGCGAAGCCATGGCCGAGAAGGTCACCGACCCGATGGCCCGCACGGTTCTCGTCGCCAACTTCGGCGTAAGCCGCGAATGGACGCTCGGCCTGCTGCTCGCGGCCGTGCTCAAGGTGGCCGAAGCGATGGGCTACAACCTCGGCGTCGATGCTTGCACCGTGGCGCGGCTTGGCGTCTTCACCAAGGGCATCTGGCCGCGCCTGCCCACGGGCAAGCTGGCGTTCAATGATAATCAGGTGAGCTTCCTGATGCGCTCGGCACCCAAGGGCGCGGACCTGAGTTCGGTCCTGCTGCTCTCGCTCGATGATGTCTCCGCTTGCGACAACCAGTTCGAATACCATGTCGATGGCCGCGTTGCCGTGGCCGGTCTGGTCGCCGCCGGATCGTCGGTGCGCACCAGCGACAACCGCCTCGCAGAAACCTGGGGCCGCGCGTTCTTCTCGGTGCTCAGCTTCGGGATCCTCAATACGGCCGACAGCAACCAATCGACCCATTGCCTCAAGGCGAACGGCATCGAACGGGCGGTTGCGCACAACCTCGTGCTCGGCACCGCCTTCTGCAAGGAACTGTGCGGCGACGATCACGGCATCGAAAGCCACCTCGCGACGGGCGCCAAGAAGGCGTTCATGCCCCAACCCTGACCACCGGAGAACGATCATGGCGCGTTTCAACGCCGAGAGCATGAAGGCCTTTTCGCAATCCGGCCCCCGCCATACCGCCGCAGACCAGCAGGCAGCGATCGACAGCGTGTTCGGCCAGATTGCCCGCATTGCCCCGCAGATGCTGCAATTGCAGGAGGCGCTGATCACCGGCCTCGCCCAGTCGCAGCGGCGCGAAGCAAAGCGGCTGGCAGCAACCGAGAGCGACGAGACCGCAGCCTCGCTCGCCGAGCAGCGGGCCCGTCGCGCCCACGATCTGCAACGCGAGGTGGCAAGCTTTGCCAGGCTCGCCGGTCAGCTTGCCGAGGGCCTTGGCAGCAAGCCCATATTCCACGGCTATGTCCTCGATGCCGATGGCGAGCCTGCGCCGGATCATGTGGTCCGGATCGTTGGAGACGGCACCACCGATCCGCGCTTGGCGCAGATCGCGCGGCGCACGGCCAAGACCGATGCGGGCGGCTACTTTCGCTTCGAGTTCGATGCAGTGAACGACTATCGCGCCATGCACGTGACCGAAGACGACACTTACTCGGTGGTCGGCGCCACTTACACGGAGGCTTCCGCCCGGCTCGATGTCGAAGTGCTGGACTCAGCCGGAACCGTCGTATTCCACGATCCCGCGCCGCCAAGCTTCACGGGCAGAGGCGCCGAGTTCCGTTTCTATCCCCTGCTCGACATGCGCGCAGCGGAATCCGGTGCGCACCAGTTCCGATGATGTGGCATGCGTCTCGCAGCATTTTTCGCGAGGAGCAGGCCGGACATGACGATCGTGGTAACAGGTGCAGGCGGTTTTGTCGGGCGAGCGCTCGTCCGGCAGCTTCTTGCGGCGGGCCATGGGGTGGTGGGCATCGATACCGCAGCGGGCGACATTCCAGCTGGCGCCCGCGCCATTGCCGGCGATCTGGGTGATGCCGCAATTCGCGCCGCCGCGCTGGCGGATGGCTGCAAGGCCCTGATCCACCTCGCCACGGTGCCCGGCGGCGCGGCGGAGGCCGATCCCGCTGCCTCGCGCCGGATCAATGTCGATGCGATGTACGATCTGCTGCTCGAAGTGGCGGAGACGGGCGGGCGCCCGCGCGTGGTCTTTGCCAGTTCGATCGCGGTCTTCGGCGATCCCCTGCCCGCGCATGTCGATGATGCGACCCCGCTTGTCCCGAAGATGATCTATGGCGGGCACAAGGCGATGATGGAGCAGGCGGTGGCGATGTTCTCCAATCGCGGCCTGATCGATGGGGTAACCGTGCGCCTCCCCGGCATTCTCGCGCGCCCCAAAGGCCCCTCGGGCCTCAAATCGGCGTTCATCAGCGACCTGTTCCATGCGCTGAAGGCAGGCGAGTCCTTCATCTGCCCGGTCTCCGCCGGAGCCACGATCTGGGCGCAGTCGATCACGTGCTGCGCCGCGAACCTCGTCCACGCCCTGGCGCTGGATGCCGCGCTCCTGCCGCCGACGCGTGCGGTCACGCTGCCGGCACTGCGCATCGCGATGGGCGATCTTGCCGCCGAAATCGCGCGGCAATGCGGCGTAGAGCCGAACCTCGTTTCCTGGGAGCCTGACATAGCGCTCGAAGCCATGTTCGGCACGCAGCCCCCGCTAGAAACCCCGGCGGCCGAGCGCGCCGGTTTTGCGCATGATGGCGACCTGGCTCTCCTCGTTGCCAGCGCGCTCGCCGCGTTGTGAAGGCCGGCGAAACGGGCCGGATCAGAAGGCAAAGCGCCGACCGGCAGCCCTGGCAGCATCAGCCAGACGCTTTTGCGTATCCATGCCACTGACTTCGACGTCAGCGCTTCGCAAGCTGCAGCGTCCTCGCAGTTTGCAAAGTTCATTTTTGCAGTTTGGCGAAAAACCAGCAGCTATTCTGAATAGCATGGCGCTTTTCTGCGCGTTTCTCCCGCGAAATCCCACTTAGCACGCTCTTTGAAAAGCAGGGGGCAGAGCCGGAACGGTTCCGACGCTCGTTTCTGCCAGATGGCAACTTTAACGCAGAACACGAATGCGCAACTTCATCTCGCCCCTCGCTCTCGGCACTGTCCTCGCCATTGCTGGCGCGACCGCTGCCAACGCTGCGCCCGTCACCGCCGAAGCCGGCGCCGGTGCGAAGATCATCGCCCCGCTCGAAATCGCCAACACCTCGTCGCTGTACTTCGGCACCATCGCTCCGTCGCTGACGCAGGGTGACAAGGTCGTCGTGACCCCCGCCGGTGACAAGAAGTGCGGCGCTGCGCTGACCTGCCTGACCGCCGACCACACCGCCGCTTCTTTCGACGTGAAGGGCGAAGCCGACGCCGTCTACACGATCTCGCTTCCGGGCGGCATCGAGATCACCAACGAGAAGGGTGATGGCATGAAGGTGTTCGACTTCACGGGTTCGAAGGACAACGGCCGTCTCGTCAAGGGCGCAGACAGCTTCACCGTCGGCGGCACGCTCGACGTTGGTGTCCGCCAGGCCGCCGGCAAGTACACCGGCCGCTTCGTCGTCGCCGTCGAATACCAGTAATCGTCTCTGGCAGGGGAAGGAGCCCGGATCGCCCGCAAGGCGCTCCGGGCTCCGACCCGGTCCAGCCGCGCCTGCCCCATCCAAGGAAAGTCCCCTGCCATGTACTTTTCTACCCGCTTTGCGCGCATCGCGCCGTTGCTTGCGGCGCTCGCCGTTCAATCGCTGCCGACGCCTGCCGCCGCCCAGCTGATGGTCGCGCCGAGCCGCGTCGTCCTCGCCGGTGCCGAACGCAGCACCGAACTGATCCTGGTCAACAAGAGCGACGCCCAGACCGCCTACCGCATCGATGTCGAAAACCGCCGCATGCGCCGCGACGGTGCGCTGGAAACCGCCACCGACACCCGCACTGGCGAGCTGTTCGCCGCCGACATGATCCGCTTCTCACCGCGCCGCGTTATCCTCGAGCCCGGCGCCCGCCAGTCGCTGCGCGTGTCGGTCACGCCGCCAGCAGGCCTCGCTCCGGGCGAATATCGCAGCCATCTGCGGCTCATGGCTGCGCCGACCAATGTCGGAACGGCAACGGCCGCGCCCGCCGAAGACGCCAACGACGGCTCGCTGTCGATCCAGCTCATCGCCGTACGCTCGGTCACCATCCCGGTCATCGTGCGGATCGGTACGCTCGACGCCACCGCGACGGTCGACAATGCGGCGCTTTCCCGCGAGGGCGACAACATGCTCGTCGTGAAGCTGACCCGCGCCGGCACGCGTTCGACTTATGGCGACCTGCGGCTGACGATCGCCGGCGAGGCCAACCCGGTCTACAGCGTGCGCGGTATCGCCATCTATACCCCCAACACCGACCGCGACGTGATGCTGCCGCTGCCGGCGGACATCAGGGCCAAGCTGATCGGCCATGACGTGCGCATCGACTACGTCTCGTCCGATCCCAAGGCGCCGGGGCTGATCGCCACGCGCCGCGTCCAGCTCTGAACCGACTGGAACGAGCGACCGGTGCGGGGCCATGCGATTTCTCTTCGCTTTGCTGGCAGCACTGCTGCTGGCCGCCCCGGCGCACGCCCAGTCGCAGGACAGCGACAAGGTCTTTGACGATCTGTTCGGCACCGAACCGGCGCGGGTAACCGGCACCCGCCGCGCCTCGTCGGTCTTCTCGCCGGTATCCGGTGCCTCCACCTCCTTGGTGTAGCTCTTGTAAAAGATCGCGATGGTCGCTTTGGCGCCCTTGCGGACCTGGCCGCCAAGCTCCTTCGCTTGGCGATAGGTCATCCAGAACGGCGAAGCATAGCCGCACATGTCGGCGACCATCCAGAGCCAGAAGCAATTCATGCCGCGGTAAGGGATGCCGCAGGCCCGCAAGGGCCGCGAGACGGGAACACCCCGCCAGGGCTGCACCCATGGCTTGGTTCCGGCTTCGAGCCAGGCAATGATTTCCTGGGTAATGCGGGCCGCAGGCGAGAGTGCGCTGCCTTCGCGGGGACGGTACTTGGTCATGGTACATCTCCTGAACGGTATCCCCGTGGGCGCTTGAAGCGCGACAAGAGGTTCTGGAGTTCCGGACAAGACATTCTGGAGCACTCAATAGATCGTATCCGGGCGTGAAGCGCGACGAAATGCCTCTAGGTAAGCGGTGCGAAGATCCCTCTCCCAGCTTTGCCTAGCTCGGCTATCGACATAGTCTTCAACGGGTGTCCCTCGGTGGGCAAGTGCATCGATGATGCCGACGACAACGTGCTCTGCACGCTGGCTAGGAATATCTGACCGGCGATGAGCTTCGAGAACGGCTGCGAGCACGACTTGCTGCAGACCCGGAATATCGACGTGCAGCTTCCTTGTCAGGATGGCTGCCAAATGCTCCAGTTCCAACATCGCCCCCTTTCACGGGCCGGTGATGATCACCTCTTTAGCGGGCCGCTGCCCACCCCCGACGCCATAGTGCAACGAGACCTCCTCGATGTCGAATCCAGCGAACAGCCGCCGCACCTCGGGCGTGTCATTGAGCGACAGGATAAAGCGCCCCTGAAGCCCTGCTAAGAGCCCTCTCAGAACCTCAAAATCAGCCTCTGAGAACAGCCCAAGACCATAGTCGTCGGTGCAGCCCCAGTAGGGCGGATCGAGGTAGAACAGCGTCCCTGGCCGGCTGTCATAGCGGGCGATACAAGCGGCGAATGGCATGCGCTCGATCACCACGCCGCAGAGCCGCTCGTGCACGTCCTCGAGCATAGGCACGATCTTGGTCAGATCGAACCGCGCGCCCTGCTGGAAGTCGATCCCGAACGTCTGCTTTGCCACCTTCCCGCCGAACGCTGCGCGCTGCAGGTAGAGGAAGCGTGCGGCGCGTTCCAGATCGGTCAGCGTGTCGGGATCGACGCGGGTCAGCCGCTCGAACTCGGCGCGGCTACACACCTGCCATTTGAGTACGTCGAGGAACTGTTGGTAGTGCCGCTGCAAGATCCGGAACAGCGTCACGACATCGCTGTTGATATCGTTGATCACCTCCATCTGCGGCCGACGCCGGCGTCGGAAGAATACCCCGCCCATGCCGACGAAGGGCTCCACATAGCGGACATGAGGCGTCGCCGCGATGCTCTCCGCAAGACGGCTGGCCAGCGCGCGCTTGCCGCCCTGCCAGGGCGCCACCGGCTTCACCGGTTTGATGGACTCAAGCGTCATGGCTCACGCCCTCCCGCAGCGAAATCAGCCTTGAGAGTTCGGTACGCGAGCGCTGCAGCCAGGCTGCAAACTCCGTTACCGGCTCCCCTGGTGCGGTCCACCCGATCGGCCATCCCATCACGTGTTCGAAGAAGCGCGGGTTGGAAATCAGGCCGCCGATATAGGAGCCGGTGCCAAACCTGAAGCTCACCCGGACCTGGGGCGAAGAGCGGGGCATTGGCACCGGTTTCCAGCCCATGCCGGTCAGCGCTGCCCATGTCTTCGTCCAGGCCCGCGCCGCATTGGTCAGCGAGAACTGGCCCGAGCTGGTCGGCGCCTTGTCGAATGGCTTGCCGATCACAAGATCGCCCGCTCCGATCATCACATCTGGCATGTAGCCAGCGTCCGAAGCCGTCGGCGTAGGCCAGGATGAAGAGGCGGCGACGCCTATGGCGAGCGCCCACTTCTCGCGCCGTAAACAGGCCCGCTTTTGCGCTGTAGCCCAGGCGGCGAAGCCCTCCGACGACATCGGCAAGTCCCAGATCGATGTGCCCCTCGACGTTCTCGACAAAGACAGCGCCAGGACGGACTTCGTCGATGATCCGCTCGACTTCGGGCCACAGGTGCCGAGGGTCGGCCTTGCCCCGTCGCTTGCCCGCGCTGCTGAACGGCTGGCAGGGATATCCGGCAGTGAGGATATGAACCTTGCCGCGCCAAGGCTTGCCGTCGAAGGATCTGAGATCGCCCCAGACAGGCGCGTGATCCAGGGCTTGGTCTTCCATCCTGGCCACGAGAGTGGCCGCAGCGTGGGCTTCCCGTTCGACGAAACAGACAGTGCGATAGGCGGGCTCGGCGATCGCGAGACCGAGCTCGAGACCGCCGTAACCAGCGCAGAGGGATAAGCCATTGATGCTTCCGGCGAGGTGGCCGGCATCTCGGGAATGAACAACCACAAGAGAGGTCTCCGTCGGCGCTCAGTCTCGCGCTCTCGGAGGGCTCACAGGCCTCAATTGATTGATCTGGCGGCACCGCCGGCACTTGATTTCGATCGTGCCCGCCAGCGCTCCATTATCTGCCTTGAAAAGCAGCGCGTTGCAAGCGCCGCACCTAAACGACTCCTTCATCTTCGAGCACCTATCCATGCTCCGCCGTGACGGCCGGGGGAGCTGAAGGGCTGGCGCGCCAGCCCCAAGGTGCGAGTTACAGCTCGCGGTTCGAGGCGTTGCTACCGCCTCGGCCGCCCCCGTTAAGGAGCGGCACATTCTTCAGTCAGCCGCCACAGGCGCTGCAGGCCAATCCTCGGCATCCATGTCGAGATCGCGCAGCGCCTGCCGATAGGCAGCCCAAGCGGACTTGAGCTGAGGTTCATCGACCAGTGTGTCGCCGAGCTGGGTCCAATCGCTGGCGGCGAGCAGCCGATCACGCTGCCGTTGCCGCATGGTCTGGCGCGTTTCCGGATCCAGCTCGCGTGTTCGTGCGAGTGGGCCATTGCCGAGGTCGACGATCTCAAGCCCGGCGGACTGCTCATCCAGCAGTCGGTTGTAAGTCTGAACGCTGATCGCCACAGCGTCGGTCGGGATGATGCAATCCGGGTTGGGCACCATCTTGGGTCGCTTGCCCGCCTTGATCTCACGTGCGGTCTGCGGAGCTGCGATCAGCTTTGCGCCGTGAATGTCTTCATCAAAGAAGCCGCCTGCGCCAGCACTCCAGAACTTACCCATGTCCAAATCTCCGTGTTGTGGCGATCACTTGCCGATCGCGATGTAGTCGAGGCCGCTGATCGAGTTCGTCGCGTCCCCGTCGAAGTTGAAATAGAAGCTGGCGCCGCTCGGCGACTTGCTCACCCCTTGGCACCACACGTCATACGAATTGTTGGCGGGCAGGTTCACCGCAACCGGGATCGCCGCGTAGCATGCGGTCGGGAAGGTCGTCGGGAAGGTCACGGCCACACTGCCCTCGCTATAGGCCCCGCGAAGGTAGCCCCACTGCAGCAACCATCCGCCCGGAAGCGGTACATAGCCGTTCAACCCGGTCACGCCTGCGAAAGCCGCTGACAGGCCGGCGGGCGTGATCGCCTTGGTGTCGACCGATCCCGCGGTGATTTCGGCCGAACTCGACTTCGGTACGTTTATCGTCCGGTTCGCCGCGAGGTCTCCGCCGCCAGTGGCAAGCCCCGACGTATTGACCTGTCGCGTAGTCGGGACAGCCCCGCCACCCGCGCCGATCACACCGGAAATCAGGTCGAGTATGGCCGCACGAAGCTGGGTTTCATCGCCCTTTTCCAGCGTGATGCCCTGCTGTTCAATGACGTAGCAGAGCGCCTCTTGGACGTCGTTCATCCAGTCCGCCGAGATCCGCGTAGCGCGCTGGCCAGTGGCGGGATTGCCTTCGTCGAACTTTCCTTCAACGCTCCCCAATGTGTCGATGCGGTGCATGTCAAATCCTTCTCATCGCGTGAAATCGAACCACAGGGCCGGCTCTGGCTCGACCTCGTAGGCAAACAGGACTGTGGTATGGGCTGGGCGCGCGCGTCCGATCAGGCACTCTAGATCGAGCGCACCCCAGCCGCGGAGCGGGATCCCGACCGGGTCTCCGGCCTCCGCGACCGCAACGGGCAATTCCCCTTGCTGCGTTCCGTTGAAAGGGAGAACACGGACGGTCCAGGCAAACGCCCAGTCATCGCCATAGAGTTCGGCATCGCAGGCTACCCCGATGGCGGCAGGCCGGTGTTCATCGATCTCGATCAGGAAGCCCGCCTTGGCGGCCAGTTCGATAAAATAGGAGATTGTCTGGCCGCCGGTCGATGTGAGCTTTTGGTGCAGCGCGGCTTGTCGCTCACGTGCAGTCTCGGGCGCGCCGGTGCACGTATCCGGCAGGCCGGCAACGCGCTCCCAATCCGGCAGAAGCTCGTAGGCGGTGCGCGGATCGGCTTCCTCGATCAGATCGACGCCGCGCGAATCGATACGGGCCAGCTCGATCGACAGGCCGGAAAGGAGCTTGCCGAGCGTCGTCCCGGCATCGGCAATCCACGCCGAGCCGCGCGGCAGCAGAGCTCGGAGCTGCTCGAAGTAGGCGCTCGATCCGCGCGGATAGATCATTTCGCCGCTCATGCGAACGCGATGCTCCCAAGCACGGGCAGAACACCCGGGCTTGAAATGATGTCGCCAGCCGGAGCGCTGAGCATATGGCTGAACTCACCCTCGGCTTGGCTGATCGCCTCGTTGATGCGGCTGAGATAGATGGTGCCGTCCGGCTCGGCCTCGCGCCGGAAGAAGTCCTGCAACTCGGCCGCGATCGCCGTCTGGACAGCCAGCGTGGGCGGCGTCGCGGCGATCGTGAAGTTCACCGGTAGCGTCATCGGCGAAAAGACCGTGAGAGCTACGGTCACGGGCCGAAGCTGATCAAGGGCCTGCTGGACCGCCAGCACGTCGGCAGCGAGCGGTACCGGATCGACACGGCCATCCATGACGAATGTCACCCCTACGGTCCCGGCACCCAGCCACCCCGGGTAGCACCATGCGCGCGTCACACCGGCCTGCTCCAGCGCCCAGCCTACATAGTCGGATGCCGTGCCCCCTTTCGGGGGCGTGCGGATCCGCTGCAGCAGGCGCGCTCGCAGAGCTTCGTCGTCTTCCTCTTCGGCTCCTGCCTTCGTTGTCGCCACGACGGTGACTGTGGCGTTGATGCCAGCAGTTGGCGCCGCCAGCGTGAGAACGGTCCCGCCGGTAACGTTGCCGTCAAGCCCCGCATCCAACGCCTGCAGCGTGATCATGGCTGTCCCGCCGCTGATTATCGCGGCTTCCGTCGCTGAGTAGATCGCGCCGTCGCTCCGCGCCACTTGCGTGCCTGCTGGGATGACCGAGCCGTTCGTCCCAGTGGCAGTGGCCGAAATGACCGCCGCGACTGCCGCCTTGCGCCGAAGGCCCCACACCGCACAGTGGCGGACCAGAAACTCGCTCGATGCCGTGTCGGGCATCAGCTGCTCGGCGACATTGGCAAGGTAGCCATATAGCCCTGCCGCCGCGCCGGCGTGGACCCGGGCAAGGACGTCGAGCACCGAATGGCGCAGTCGGCTGTCAGCCCCGGGCAAACGCGACTCGATGTCGGAACGGGCGCGCTCGATCAGGGCAGAAAGGGTCGGACGGACCAGCGTCATGATACGGATGCCTCCCAGGTGAAGTCGTAGCGCTCCCGTGCAGGGCCGGTCGGTCGATCGAGCGTGACAGCGATCGCGAGGCGTTCACCCTGTGCTTCGACCTCGACGGAAATCGCGCTGGTGATGCCGTCGCGGATCAGCCAGCCAAGCGCGTCCTGCACATGCTGGCGCGCGTCCCGAAGGACCTGTTGCATGGCTTTCGATCGGCGCAGCAGCCAGAGGCGCGATCCCAGCGTGTTGCGATAATCACGATCCGCAGCGCCGGAGCTGACATCCCCGCCGAAGTCATCGCCCCACCAGCCTCCGCGATCGCCGCCCTCTTCGGGCAGGGTCGCCGTCTCGTTTGCGCGTGCATCCGAGAACAGCGAGATCAGGATGGCCGAGCGAAGGCCAGAATGCGTCTGCAGCGTTCCGCCGCTCAGTACGAGATCGGCGATCGACGCTTCTTTATCCCATTCAAGAGCGAGATCGATCATGCCGATGTCACCTTCGCGCTGCCGCTGATGATCTTGCCCGTTGTCAGGTTCACATCGTCGCCCACACGAGCGACTGCTGCGCCGCCGTCCCCGCCGAGCCGGACGTCATCCGCTTCGATTACCGCGATCGGCGCGATGACACGCACCTTGGCCACCGCCTCGATAAACAGTTCTTCGCGGCCGAGCTTCACCACATTGCCGAGGTCATCGTAGAGCGCGACTTCACCGGCTTGGAGGCTGCGCAGGCGATAACGCCGGTCCGCCACGGCGATGACCACACCGTGGCTGCGAAGGCCGCCGACGAACGCCACAAGGGCTTCGGCACCGGCGTGCGGCACGCTCGTGAAGCCATAATCCTGCAGGCGCTCCACCGCGTCATGTGTCTCGTCGGCAAGCAAATCGATCTGCAGCTCCTGTGCCTGCGCCGCATCCGAGACCAGATTGACGATCGCGCGCGCCAGCATCAGCCGAACGCGGCCCTCGATCGGCGCCATGACCCGCCGCATCTGGTCGGCGAGGTTCATTGTTTCGGCTCCGGCTCGGCAAGCTTCGCCCAGGCTTCGGGTGGAACCAGCGTCAGCTCTGAAGTGGTGCCTGCCTCGCTATCGCGGACCAGGCGCACCCGCTCGATCAACAAGGTTTCGTCGACGTTGCACCATGGGATGCGGACATAAGCCCGCGCGCCCGGCCGCCAGGCCGGACCAGACCCGTCATTCGCCGCAAACCAGCCCGGAACGGTCACGCGCCGCTGGAGGCTGCGCGCCGCACGCGTCTGGGCTTCCCATGCAGCACGCTCGCGCAGATTGGCCGTGTCGGCCTGCTCCTCCGCCACGATCAGCATGGGCCGATAGCGGGCAATGCCGGGATCGCGGGCCTCGGCTTTGACTTGGGCCACTGCGCGGCCATGACGGTTGTCATCGCCGGATGCCTGCCCCTTCGTAAGGTAGACCGAGAACCGCTCGGCATGGTCCTGATCGCACTCCGCCGAGATCACGTTGACACCGCCGACGATCTGTCCCGAAACATCGCCGCTGTCCGGATTGCCGATCCTGATCGAACCATCCCCCGTCGACCAGGCGATCAGGCCGCGGTAGCTGGCCATGCGTTCGATGGCGGCCCAGCCGGTTTCTCCCTGCTGGAGCGCAAAGCGGGTGAATGGCTTCCCGGTGTCACCAGTCACGACGATATCGATCCCGAACGGTGCCGCGATCTCGCGGGCTATCGCCTCGAGCTTCTGGCCGCGCCACATGCCGGGTGCGTTAAGAGCGGAACAGTCTACCAGATCGGCCGATTTGTCCCGCCCGCGAAGATTGATCGTTACGCTCTCGCTGTCGATCGCGCGGCTCACGCTATCGAGATACCCTGTCACAAGCGTCTCTTCGCCAAGCGTCACCTTGCAGGCCATTCCGGCTGAAACGAACCACGCCCGATCGCCGGTGCGGACCTTGTCGGTGAAGCTTACGGCGAAGCCGCCGGCGACCGTATCGATCCCGCGCTCGATGCTGACATTGGTCCACCCGGACCATCCCTGGCCATCCAGCCAGAGCGTCACGTCATGGCGCGCCAGGCGGTCGAACCGGGCACTCATGGTGCCACCGCATCCGGGCGTGCCGAATCAGCTGTCAGAAGCTGCAGCTCCACGCCGACCGGCAGGAAGCCTGGATGGAGAACCGCATTTCGCGCCACCAGCTCGGCCGCCCGATCCTCCACGCCGATGCGGCCATAGACGCGGTTGGCAAGCCGCAACGCCGGCTCGCTCTGCGGCAGGAGCACGCCATAGGTACGCGCCAGGTTGGAGCCGCGCACTGCGATATCACGCGTCACCGCGCGGCGAAGTCCGTCAAAGGCCGCAGCGGTAGCATCGTCGCCGGCATCGGCTGCCGCGATCGCCAGCACGTCGAGCCGCGTCGTCACGGCATCGCGCACGGTGACCGCATCCTCATAGCTCGCAAAGCTGCTGGCGGAGACTGCGCGCGCCAGCTCGGCCGCTGTGGTGAGGCGGAACGCAGCCAGCAGCGCATCGCGGTTCGCAGCCTCGCGTTTGCGGTTGCCGGTGGGCGCGAACGTGTTCAGCCCCAACGGTACCCAGTCGAGCATGATCGTCAGAGCCGCGATCTTGCGGCGCGGCGAGGTGCTGAGCACGGAGACGGTCGAGACCAGGCCGACGATCGAAAGCCCGAGCGAAAGCGGCGCACGCATCAGGCCCTGCATGTTCGCCGGCAGAAGCGAAAGGCCAGCCTCGAATGCGCGAAGAGCTGGGCCAACGCCGCCCTGCAGGCTGGCCGCGATCTGCGTCACCTGTGCCATGCCTGTCACCAGCGAGGCCGATGCGTCTTCCACGAAGGCCGCGGCATCCTCGATCGAGAACGAGCCGGCCAGCCGGCCGGGGATGTCCGCCACGACCTTGTCCGCCTCTGCAACACCGAGCTGGCCGCTCTCGACCGCGATCGGAGCGGACACCTCGATGCCGGCCTCCTGAAAGGTCACCGTGAACCAGCACATGCCGCCGTCCTGCGTGCTTTCGGACGATCGGTAGTCCATCACCGCGACCATGATCTGGCCATGCCAGGGATGCACGAGCAGACCCGGCCCTTCCGCCTCGAGCGCATCGATCAGGGCGTCGCGCCGCGACCGATAGTCGCTGCCGATCACATGGAACTCGAGCGAGAACTGGCGCGCTCTGCGGCCAAGGTCCTCGACCAACGGCTCATCACGGCCGGGCATCTCGAACACGGCGTTGCGTCGACCGCCGCTGCGCTCATGCGACTGCGTCCGGAAGGCGACGCCGCGGAACGAGCCCGCCTGGTATTCATCGCGCCAAGTCACTTTGCGCCTCCCATCGAGCGGCCGTACTGCAGCAGCACCGGCACCTGGGGATTGTCAGACTTCATTTCGCGCGTGCGCACGCTCCACCCGCTCGGCGCCACCAGCTCGACCTTGACCGCGCCGCCCACCTTCACGGGTGGCGCGGCTTCGAAATCCTTTTTCGAGTAGCCACTAGCACCCTGATGGAGTGGCGAGGGACGGTTGAGCCTGGGCGGCGCGGCCGGCGCAGATGATGTGGCGTTTGCGGGCTTATCCTTGGTGAAGCTCCAAAGCCAATCGTCAATCTGGTGCCCAAAATTGAGAACGGAGCCTATTTTGCCGCTATACTGTGCGATCGTGATCACCGCGTCAGCAAGAAGGCTTGCCGCCGTTGCGATCTGCTCGATCTGGCCAAGCACATAATTCCAGTCGGTTTTGTTCACGAAATCGTCTGCTTTCTGGACGGCAACCTCCAGCCAGTCTGAAATCTGCTTTGCCCACTTCTGCAGGGTGCCATCAGCGGCAAGCTTGCTGACCCAATCAAGGAGCTGTTGAAGCTTTCCCTTGACGATGTCGAACACACCGGCCTGTGCGACCATGACAAGGAAATTGGTCCAAGCACCCTTGAGGTTGGAGATGATCCCGAAGAAGGTAGTGCTCTGCCTGACCATGGCCCCGCCGAATTTGGAGTCCCAGATCCCGGTTATCGCCTTCTTCATGTCGAGCGCATTCTTGGCTACGCCCATAGACATAGCCTTGCCGTCTTTGTTCCAGCTCAACCGCACTTTCTTGCCCTGTTGGCTGGCGGTGATCCCGAAACCTTTCAAACGCTCGTACTCACCGGTCATCGCGTCGGCCAGCGCTTCGACCCCTGACATCAGGTCCGTATTCATTCCCGATGCAGCATCGCCCGCACTACGCAGCGAGCCGTCCATGGCATCGATGCCGTAGCTCCGCAGCCGGAGGAACGACTCCGTCACCTGATCAAGCTCGTACGGTGTGTCGAAGGCGAACTTATTGATCCAGTCCATCGCCGCTTTACCTTTGGCGATCGACCCGAACTCACGGTTCAATTGGGATTGAAATGCCTCAAACTCACCTGCAGTCCTAAACAGATCATAGAGCGAGAACGTAACCGCACCGATGCCGGCAGCGCCCGCCCATTTCGCGGCGTCCAGCGCAAAGCCGCCGACCTTCTTGACCAGCCGTCCGATACCGAACCCTGCCAGCTCGGCCGCATCGCCCCAGCTGCCGAGACCCGCTTTGCCCGCGAAGTGCTTCGCCGCCCGGCCGGCGGCGCCGATCGCACCGACCAGCGCTCGCGATGCCCGGTCGAGCCGCGTGATCTGCGATGCCTCCCGCCCGACGCGGCCGACGTCGCGCGCCATTTCCTTTGCCTGCCGGCCGATGCCCTTCATCGAGTTCTGGATGCGCTTCGCCGGACCGGTCACCCGGTCGATCGCCTGCAGCATCATCGAGAACTTGAGGGACATCGGTCAGCCTCCCCGCATTGCGGCAATCCGCTCGGCCTGGCCGAGCCACATTTCCAGTTCGTCGGCCGTGAGCGCCATCAGCTCCGAAGGCGGCCAGCCGAACGCGATCGCGAGATCGGCTAGGAGGTCCCGCCAGTTTTTCGGCCACGCGTCACGAAGCCGCCGACAAGCTCCCCCAGGCCGGCCATGTCCTCCGCATCCAGGTTTTCGACTTCCTGCGCATCGAGATTGGTTAGCTTGCCAATCAGCGCCAGCGTGATCGCGACGTCCTGGCCGTCGAACTGGTCGACGACGCGCATGTCCTTGCCCTTCGGCCGGCGCAGCACGATCGTCGCGCCGGCCGAACGCAGTTCCTCTTCCCGCTCGGTGCCATCGGTACTGCGCGTATTCAGCACGATCGGGTACTGGAGCGTGTAGGTGATCGGGGCCTTCACAGCACTTCCTCCGCCGGCGGGCCTTGGAAGACGACCTTCGCCTTGCCGTCCTGGCTCCACGTGATCACGTCGGAGACATAGGCATTGCGCATCAGCCAGGTCGTGCCGGTGTCGGTCACCAGGATCACGGTGGCATTGTCGATCGCGCGCAGCGCGGAAAGGCTCACACCCTTCTTGTAGAGGATGTTGGCTTCGCATTTGGCGGGCTTGGTCGACTCCTTGAACGCGCTCGCGTCATTGTCGCCCTCGACCGGCTCGCGCATCGTGCCGCCGATTTCCATGCTGGAAGAGCCGTCGGTCGGATAAGTGGCGCCATCGATCTTGAGCGAGACCTGGCCGACCACCTGATTGGGATTGGACATCGTGGGTGCCTTTCTGAAAGTGGGATGAGAAGGCTCTCAGAGGCCGCTTGCGCGGCCTCTGAGGCGGAACTGGCCTCAAAGCCTAAACTGGACTGCGGCTGCGAACTGCCGGAACTGGTTGACGATGTCGGGCGGCACGAGCGCGTTGACGCGGTTCACATCGGTCTCATCGCGCTCCACGATGATATCGGCGATGAACTGATCGAGGTTCTCGACCAGCCCGGCCTCTTCCCACTCGCGGGCAAGCGCGATGATCTCCATCCGGATGACCGACGGCGTCACGATCGCCTGGCCAACGCCGTACTTGGTGCCATCGGCTGCAAGCTTGTGCCGCGGGAACTTGCTCACGATCCGCGCGCGCAGTGTGGCGCGCAGATAGGCAAGCGTGGTTACCGTCTCAAGATCGAGATAAGCGACACTTTCAATGCCGAGGCCATCGGTCTGGAACGTCGTGATCGAACGCTCGATGCGGCAAGTGCCGCCGCTGTCTACCGTGTAGGTTGCGATACCGTCGGCCAGAAGCAGCTCGCGCTGGGCCCGGCTGAAGCGTGTGGACTCCACCGGCGGGATCAGGCCGGTGAGCGGCAGCGTTTGCAGCGGCCGGGCCGGATCGATCGCAGTGTAAAAGCCGCAAACGGCGGCATAGATGGCTGCTGCCTCAGGCTCCCACGTCGGGCTGTCCCCGATGCCGAGGATTGTCACCAGCTCGCTGTTGCGCGCAGCACCGAATGCAGTCATCGCAGCTGTGTTCCCGCTCTTCGCCAGATAGGCGACGCTCTCAAGCATCCGCTGTGCGCCCCACCGGCTGTCCAGCTCTGCCTTGATCTTTCCGAAGGTGGTTGCGTCGCTGAGCGCAGAGACGATCGTGCGATAAGGTTCGTCGCCGATCACCGGCCACACGCCGTCGATATCGGGATCAGTCGCGCCGCCCGCCATCGCCGTGATCGCCAGCGCGATGCCGGTGGGAAGCTGCGTCCGGCTGAGATAGTTCTGCAGCACGTCGATCGCGTTGCCGACAGTGCCCTTGTGGCGGCAGGTCAGGGTCACAACACCTGCGGCGGCCGCTGCAGTGACCGGCAGATCAAGATTGGCCGTGATCGCCGCAACGATCGCCGTGGCAACGTTGGCTGCGGTGGACGCAGCCGGAACAGGCACATCGATCTGTACGCCGGCGACGAGGAGCGAGATTGTGCCGGCGTTCGCTGCCGTTCCGGTTACCGTGATCGTCCCCGTCGCAGCCGCGCCGCCACCGATATCATCGAGCGCGATCGCATAGATCTTCGAGTAGCGGTCGACCTTGCGATAAACGGAGATCATCCGGGCGAGCATCGAGCCGCGGCCGAAGCGGGTAATGCCCTCGCTGGCATCTGCGATCGCGTGCACAGTCAGAGCGGGCGTAGTGCCGGAGGCAAGGCGCTGGCCGATCAGCAGCACGCGGTTGTCGATGGGCGAGATGCCGGAGACGGCGCGGCTGGCGTCGAACTCGATCATCTGGCCGGGAATGCGAGTGCTCGCCGGGATGGTGTTGAAGCTGATCATGCGGTCTTCCTCTTTCCGGAAACGACATCGCCGGCGGCCAGCAGCCGGGCGAAACTGGAGGTGAACTCAAGGTGCCTACTCATTGCGGCACCGCGATATCGTCGCGGGCATCGGCGCGGGCGGCGGGGAGCGGCGGCGCGACATTCCCGATCGGCGGCACATCCCAGTCAATGTGCAGCTGCTCGAAACCTTCGTCGTCGCCGGTGAACCGGCCGAGCGGGAAAGTGCAGCGCAACTCGACAGCCATGAGCGAAAGGTTGTTCTTCGCCATCATTTCAGTGCGCTGGATCAGCCGGATGCCGGCCACAGAGAGCGGGCGGATCAGCCTCACCGCCGGATCATCAGCAAGCCAGTTGTCGGACAGGATCCGCACGGCGTCCTCAGCTAGCTGATAGCTGCCGGGCTCGCTCTGGCCGTCTGGCCCGCCGTGGCGGCTTGCAGCCTCGTTGCGCAAGTTCTGCGCGGCCAGGATCAGGGCAAACCGGCCAACGCCTTGCACGCCCTGGCCGTCGCCCAGATCCTGGCAATCATCGAGCGCCAGAAACGTGCACCAGGCTGCGGGCGCGCGCAGCAAGCCCTTCTTGTCGGCGAAATACTGGTCGAAATCGTCAGGATAGGTATCGAGCAACCGGTACTGGTAGCCCAGCGCGCCAGCTTCGGATTGGGCGCGCAGCGCGCCAATGATGGCGTTCTCGAGCGCGCCGATCATGCGCCGTCTCCCAGCTGCTGCCGCGTGTAATCTGCGGTCAGCGCAAGCAGTTCGTTCTCATCCTCGCTCGAAAGGCCAAGGAACGGCCGCGCCGGCATGGTGACCGACTTCACCCGGCGCACGCCCAGTCCGCCCGGAAGACGGAATGTCAGATACTCGGCGTTCTTGGCGCGGATCGTGCCGCCGAACTGGTGAATGCCGCCGTAGATTTTGTTCGTACCGACCTCGACACTGTCGGGGCCAGCCTGCGACGTGATCGAGGACCTCAGCTGTGGACGATCGGTGAGGGTTTTCCCGCCCTGCTGCCGGGCGCGCAGCGAAGGCTTCCAGCGCTGGCCATCTGGGCCGCGCTCATTTTCGAAGCGGTCGATCGTCGCGCTCTCGAGATAGAGGCCGAAGCCCTGCATCAGCGGCTCAAGATCGCCGAAGGCCTTGACCAGGCCGGCAAGCTTGCGCTCGATCGCGAGGCCGCCTTCGGACGTGACGCGGAATGAGACGGACATCAGTAGCCGCCCAAGCTGTCGCGGGTGAAGCGCCGCTCCGGCCCGCTGGTCAGGATCTGGCCCGGGCGCGGCTCAGCTTCCTCGGTGCCCTGGTCGAGCTTGATGCTGCCGGCCGCGATCCGGCTCAGCGTATCGAGCGCGAGCTTGCGGCGGTCCTCAACCCATTTGGGGAGGTCGGTCTTCCACAGCAGTGAGAAGGCATAGTCGCAGGCAACATCCTTCAGGATCGAGTTGCCGGCGAAGGTGCTCACGTCGCGGTAACGCGCGGCAATGTAGCCGATGATCAGCGCATCGGCCGAAGCGAGCTTGGCCTCGACCTTCTCTTCGTCCACCGCGCCGACGCCTGCCACGTCGGTGAGCTGGACAAGGTCCGGCTCCTCGAAGCGCGCGCGCATGTCTGCGACGGTGGCAAAGGTGGACACGGCTCAGCTTCCTCGCTGGTAGAGAAAAGGGGCCGGGCGGCGCGCCTGGTGGTGCCGCCCGGCAGCGCGGTCAGGCTTTGGCCTTTTCGCGCCTTGTGTTGGTCCGCGGCTTGGCCTCGGCGGCCGGGGAGCCGGTTTGCTCCCCGGCCGGTTGGCTCTCGCTCGCGGGGTTATCAGCAATAGTCGGCCCAGCATCCGATGCAGGGGCATCCGACGGGGTGTCGTTTCCCATGGATGCGCTTTGCGGTTCGGCGGCCAGAACCGGTGGCGGCGATGCTTCGCCAAACAGCGGCCCGGCGGCATCCAAGCCAGCGGCTTGGGTCGTGCCGCCGCCCGGTATTGTAATCAGGTCAGCAACCGGCTCCGGCGGATTGGCCGGATCGACGCGGAGTTTTTCCGCCTCGATAACCGCCCGCAGTTCGCCAAGTTCGTCAGGCCCGATAGGCCGCGCCTCGTCGCCGAAGACAACCGTGACTGCGAGCAACGGGTCCTCGGCGAGCATAACCAGCTTCGACAGCCCTTCGAGGCCCTCGCCGAGATCGGCAACCGCAAGTTCGCGAAGCTCGCGGCCGAACTCCAGCCCAGCCCGGAACCGCCGTGCCTGCAGCGCCTTGACCAGGATGATACCTTCGGCAGGGAGGACGGTCACAGCCAGTCACTCACGAGCAGCTTAGCGGTGCCTGCCCATTCGTTGGATGCGCCCGCCGCGTTCATCTGGTTGTTGAGCAGGCGCACGCCGGCGCCTTCGAGCGAAGCCGGCACGACCAGCAGACGCCCGCGCGCACCGATCTTGCGGCCATAGTCGCCAGTCATGTTGGCGAGAGCCACACGCGCCGCCTCATAGCCCGCACTGTCAAGGGTAGCGGTAGACCGCACTGCGAACTGCCAGAAGCCGTAGCCCACGTTGGCGCGGTAATCGATGCCGTAGGCGAACTTGTTCTTCTTGAAGACGTCCGGGTTCGTCGGGTCATCCTGCGGGATCCAACGCATCTTCTGCCGTTCCTGGAAGATGATCGGCTTCACGGGCTGCATGTCGTCGATCAGAAACCAGGGCGTGCCGCCGCCCGGAAGGGAGTTCGACACAGTCTGAACGGCGCCATTCACGTCGAGCACCGGGTGGTCGGTGTCGAAGAAGTACTGGCCGTCATAGCACAGGCTGGTGTGGCCGTTGGCCAGCGCACCCCACACGAGCTGCTCCGGGTGCGCAGCGGCTGCGCGACCCTGTGCGGTGAACATCATCCTGTACTGGCCGATGTTGTCGTCTTCGATGTCGGTCCGCTTAACTTCGATCGTGTGCTCGAAGTCGCGGTTGTCGATCGAGTAGCCGTGGCCTTTCAGCTGCTGGACCTGGCGATCGCCGATCCATTCGCGCATCCCAGGCAGTTCTCCGAGCCAGGAATACTCGTTGGTCTTGGTTGTGCTCGGCACGGTGGAGGCGATCGCATCGCGCTGCGCCTGCACCGTGCCAAGGCCGGCGGAATAGAGAGCGTTGAAACTGCGACCGAGCGTCTGCAGGGCGGTTCCGGTGATGATCATTGCTGTGCTGTCCTGTTCTGCGACGTCAGGCGAACTTGACCCAGACGCCGAGATTATCGACGTCCATGATCTTGCCGGCGATGGAGCGGGTGGCGCTGCCATTGGTCTTGGCGACGGTCTGATCGTCGACGATGTAGCAATCGTCGCCGATCTCGGCCCTGGTGATGGCGTCGCCCGCAGCGCTGTTGGCGAAGCGGAATACGCCCTTTTCGACGACGATCATCGCCGCGCCGTCCGCGCCGCCGCTGTTGTCGATCGTCTGGGTGGCAAGGCCATCGGCCACCAGGGTCGTGGCAGTTGCGCCAGGGGTGGCAAAGCCGGTCGCCGAGAGGCAAACAATCGAGCCCTCGTAGATCTTCTTCGCCGCTGCGACGGCGCGGCCATAGCTGTTGCCGTCACGCTTGGCCGTGGTGCGGCCTTCAGTCAGTGCTGCCATGTCAGGCGCCCTCCTCATCGCGGATTTTGAGGTAATCGGCCTCGGAGACACCGGTCATCGAGCAGATGGCCTTTTCCTCGTCGGTGAGCTTGCCCTTGACGGGCTTGGGCTCGCCGGTGATCGCCGCCCCGGCCGGGAACGGCACGGCGGCGGCGAGGTAGGAGTTGAGCGACGCCTCGTCCTTCTTGCCGAGCTCGATCGCCCACTCCTTCATCGCCGGCGGCAGCTTGCCACCCTCGACGGCCGCATTGACCGAGGCGAGGATGCGATCCTCCTCGAGCCGCGCAAGCCGCGCCTGCAGCTGATCGTACCCGGCCTTGGGCACGAACTGCGCCGGATCCGGCTTTGCCGCCTTGGCAGCTTGGACGGCGGCAAGAACTGCCTCGCTCCCCGCATCGGCGGCAAGGCCGAGTACGGTGCGCGCGGCGTTGAGGGCAGCTTCGCTGCCATCGCGTTCGGCCTTGAGCTTCCCGATCGCGGCGAGGACTTCCGTCTCGCCGGCCGAGCTTGCCAGGGCCAGCGCCGCGACGAGCGGCGCCAGGGCAATCATGGTCATGGTAGGGACTACTCCTTCAGGCGCGCCGGCCCGCACGTGGGCAAGCGCTGGAAGATCGAGGTTCGGGGTGTTGGTGAGGCCGGCGTTGACCAGGCGCGTCACCTCGCGCGACGTCTTGTCGACGCGGAAATAGGGGCTGATGTAGCGATACTGGCGCGAGGCCAGCTCCGCTTCGGCCTGCGGCGTCCAGTCAACGCTGGCCCAGATACCGTCATCGCGAATATCGAGGCCTTTGACCCAGCCCGCAGCCAAGGCGCGACCCTTGCCCTCGGGGGCTGCCAGCTCGGAGGCGTGATCGTAATCGACCATCATGTCCACGCCGCCCAGCGTCTGACGGGTGAAGTTCAACACGCGCTCGGCATGGGCCTTGTCGCGCATGATCCAGGGGCCGCGGCCGTCGCGGCCGAAGAAGGGATTGCCGTAGGGAAGGACCAGGAACTCGCGCTTGACCTGCCCGTCGGCGCCGATCAGCTCCTGCATCGAAGCAAGAGCGGTCTCTTCGTTCGCCAGGGAAGGATGCGCGGGCCGGGTCATGAAACCGGCTGTACCGAGGCCCTGCGCGGCGCCGTTACATGCCGACCGACATAGACGTCACGACGCGGAGCAGCGCCCCATGCTTACGCACAGATCAGCGGTTTAGCCAAGCCGGTTGATTGGGGACCGAGGCGGGTGTATTGAAGATGCTCCGCACGACGTTTCGGACGTGAGGCCTTGGGCTCCATTGAGCATGTAGGCAGCGGAACCTCACCCCTTCCGCATAGCCTTGGCCCGCGCCTTGCGCACCTTGGCCATGGCCTCGCGATTGAGCCTTTTGCCGTCCGGCCGGGTCTCGTGCAGCGAGACGATGAACAGCTTTGCGGGCGAAACGTCCGCGATCAGATCGAGCTTTGCGCTGCCATGGGCAATCGACGCCTTCAGTCGCTTCATCCCGAGCCGGCCGACGCCGCTGGGCTCGATCAGATTGGCACTGTTGAACAGGCGATGCGTATCCAGCAGCAGCTTGCCGGTGATCGGCAGCTCGCCAGAGAACGCGGCAACCTCCGGGCCGTGCCGCTCGATGATGTGAACCGCCGCGTGGTGCTCGAGCATGATGGACCTGCCGGCGATATCGATGCCTGATGCCTTGGCGAGTTTGCCGGCCTTGCGGGAAACAACGCCGACTTCGAACGTGGCAAATGGCTTGACCGTTGCGCCGGATGTCGCACCGGCCATGGCCACGCGTGCTGCAGCCCGGCCTTCGCGCGCCAGACCGCTCCCGCTCCCGCCAGTCGATGCAAACCTGCCGCGCCGATCGCGCCTGTAGCTGCGCCCAGCGTTGATCTCGCCCTGCTCGGCCGTCCAGACCAGCTTGCCCTGCGCAAGCCCGCGGGCACTGCCCGCCCGCCAGCGCCAGAAGCTCCCGCCGATATCGACCACACCGCCGGGCGCGACATAGCGCTGGACCATGAGCGGCCGCCCGTCTTCACCCATGACCCAGAGCCATGCGATGCTGTCCGGCTGTAGCAGCACACTGGCCGCCGACTCGAGCGCACGCAGATCGCCCGACTTGAGCTTCACCATGCGTCCGGTCGGGCCGCGCAGCAGCCCCAGCGAGATCACCATCGGCCAGCCAGTCGCGTCCTGCCAGATTTTGCCTCTCATCGCCGCCGCCTTGTCGCCGAGACCAAAGGCTTCGAAAAATGGTTTCACCCGGGCGAACTCGGCATCCGAGAAGACGGCGGCGTTGAGCTCGCCCATGCCGCCACCCAAGCGCGGCGCGGGCGCAAGCCCGTCAAGCGGCGCCTTGCCCACGTTGTAGCCCCAGCCCGGATCGATCCCGGCCTCGACCTGGGTGACCTCGCCGGTGCGCTTGTTGACATAGCTGCGCTGAGTGAACCGGGGCGGTGCCTCGCTCTTCCACTTGCGCCGTTCCATAATTCGCCGGTTGACCGGCTGCCCGTCACATCGGCAGCCCCAGCCACATGGCGGGAAGTGTGTGTCCCACCACGGATGATCAACGGGCAGGATCGTCCCATGCCAGGCGTGGTGCTGCTCGCGCTCGCGACCGTCCAGCACAGACACGTAGCGGATGAAGGGGAACAGCGCCTTGCCCTTCTCGATCCGCTGCCAGCGCCCGGCCATGTAGCTCGTGCGAAGGTTCGTCTCGTAGATCGTCCGCAAACGTGCCGGGCTGCCGAGCTGGACAACCTTCTGCTCGCCCGTCGCTGGGTCCGTCATGAGCTTCTTGCCCCACCATCCCTTCGCAAACAGGCGGGGGGCGAGATCCTTGGCGAATTGCTGCAGCGTCTGACCTTCGGCCAGTGCCGTGTCGACGGCGCTGCGAATATCTTCGAGCAGATCACGGCTCATCGCCTTGGCGACGGTGAAGGCGCGGATGTTCTCCTCCGCCCAGACGTCACGCCAGTCGAATGCGATCTCCCAACCCTTTGCGCGGAAGAACGCGATCGCCTCCGCCGGGTCCAGGCGCGGCAGCGGCTCGGCGGCGCCAGACATGCCTATCTCCGCTTGCTCGCGCCGCTAGAGATCAGCGGCCTGCCGAGCGCGTCGGCGATCACCGCATCTCCGGCGAGCAACAGGCCAGCGACTGTCCAAGCATAGCCGCGGTACTGGACTACCCCCAGCACGTTCGTTCGAAAGCCGGCCACCACGCCCATCGCCAGATGATGGCCGGCCTGAGCTGCGATGGCATCGACACACGCCTTGGCGTTGCGGGTGTACCAGGCGCGGCGAACCGGCAGCCAGTCCGCGTCATTGTCGACGGCAGGCGCAAAACAGTGGAACACCGTGGCATCGCACGCTGTCGGCGTCACGAAGTCGAAAAGCGCGGTCGGCAGTATCTCCGGCTCGAGCTGGACGCGATCGCCGCCGCCAAGTTCAACACCGGCGCCGACGAGCAGTCCGCGCGCCGCCCGTGTGGCATCATAATCGAAGCGCGGCGTATCCGCTGCAGCGGTTGCAGATACTCCCGAGGCGTTGCGATAGGCTGCCGGTTCCGACCTCCCAAAAGCAAAGACCAGATCAAAGTCAGCCTGCCGCAGGTTGGAAGCTCCCACCAGCTCAATCCCCCGCAGGCTGTGGGCTTGCCAGCCCGGCGATGCGGGCAGCGAACTGACCCTTGGCAAGCAAATCTGCGAAGGCGCTGACATCCATTTCGCCGAGCGCTTCAGCGAGGCGCGATTGCAACTCGCCGAGATCGCCGCAGTCCGCGATCAGCGTCTCGACCGGGTCGAGCAGGGGGTTGATCAAAGCCTCCCAGTCGCCGATTGCTTCTTCAGTCGTGAGGGCAATGGCATCCGGCTCTCGGCTACCCTGATCGGCTCCACCACCTCGAGCACCGCCAGTGGCACTCTGCAGTGCGGCTTCAGTTGCCCTGTCAGCCGGTTTAAGAGGCCTTGAGAGCGCACCTTCGCCACTTCCGGCGGGGTCAGCGCCTGCAGGCGCTCCTGAGGGCGCTGCCGGGCGATCTGCTGAGGGTGCCGGATCGGGTTTCGTCCCGGCGTTCGGCATGAGGATCTTACCCCCCGGTTTGCCGCCAGGAAGGCCAGCCCGCTCGCGCACTTCCTCGGCATCGATCTCCACGCCCATTTCGGCCAGCGCGCTGGCAGACTTGACCATGCTGTCGACGTCGACCGGATCGGGGCGACCGATCTTGAGGCGCGGATACTTGTCGCGCATGCCGCGGTTAAGCATGACCAGGGGCACGACCAGGTCGCGGTTCAGTGTTGCAGCCAGCAGCTTGGCGTCGGCGCGCTCGATGTCGCCGCGCACATCGTTGTGCACATTCGCCTGGCCGGATCCGAGCCCGCCGGACTGTGCGTCCGTGGTGTTGGTCTGCCCAAGCACGGCCTTGCTGATCTGCAGGTCGAAGTACTCGGCGTGGCTGCGCCAGAGATCGTTCGGCGCGGTACCAGCCTTGCGATCGACGAAATCGACCGACATCGTCTCAGGGAACGCAGCTGCCGCATCAGAACCCAGCTGGTAGAGTGCGCGCTCCAGGATCCTCTTGTTTTCCTCGCTCTCATTCGGTCCGTATTTGCCGATCCGGATAGGATGCCCGTAGGCCTCGAGGAACGTCACCCAGTCCTTGATCGCGAAGTTCTTGAACATGTAGCCCCAGGCCGCGATGCGAGCGAGGCCGCTGCGGATCGGCAGGCCGCTCTTGGCAGGGTGGAAATGCGTGATGAACTTGGCTGCCGGCAGCGGCGTGGACTCGCCGATGCCTTGCTCGCCGCCGCGCAACAGCAGGGTCTCGCCGTCTACCCGGTCGAACTCGAACCAGCGCGGATCGCGCCATTTGAGCAGCCGCGGCGTCCACATCGATGACGTCGTCTGCCAGATCAGCTCGACCGTGCTCACGCCCTTGCCGATCGCGTCCAGGATATCGAACAGCTCGCTTTCGAGCAGATCGCGGTCGAGCCATTCCTCGACCAGCTTGGCATCCTCTGCGGCCTGGGGACTGTCGTCTGCCGGCTCGACCTCGATCGGCAGCTGCGATACCGCACGCTTGCGAGTGCCCAGCACCGACAGATAGTGGAGATCCTTCTCCTCCATTTCCTCGGCGAGCTCGAAGTACGCGATCGCGCTGCCGTCCTCGGCCGCGCGCAGGATCGACGCCAGCTTGCCCGGATCGAGGCCCTGTGCCGGATGGCCGGACTGGATCGTCCGGACCGAGGCGCGCGAAGGTGCGGCGATCTCACGCGTGAGCGCCTCGCTGATGAGCGGCCGGCCGTACGGGTCGACCAGCGGCGGCGGATTACTGGCCATTACCAAGCTCCCGGAATGTCGAAGCGGGTACCGCGCATCTCGCGGCCGATATCGTCGGGATGAACCCAGCCGGGCTGGCCGCGCTTCGGCCCACCCTCGAAGCGGCCACCCACGCTGATGCCGCGGTACTCGTACAGAGCGCCCGCCATGTCGCAGGCCTGGCTCATCAGGGCATAGGCCCAGAATTCGTCGGCGTGGACGGTCCCGTCGTTGACGATGCGGATGCCACCCGACTCTTCCGACCCGATCTTTTTGATCGCCATCAGATCGGCGCGCGTCACAGGGTCCATGCGCGTGCGGATCTTGCGCTGCTGGAAGCGCCGGGCGAGGCCAAGGGCGAGGTCCACACGATTGGGGCCGGTCAGCAGCACGCCCACGACGCGTGTCGCGCCGTGCTTGCGGATCTGATCCTCGACGACCTTTTCACCCATGCCGGTCTGGTCGACCCGCGCCTGCACCATGCGGCGATCCTGAAAGCGCGCGTCGAACCAGGCGTCCTGATGCGCGAATGTCTGGCCAACTTCGCGATAGCCGTCTCGCTCCCACAGCACATCGCCCAGGAGCTCGCCCACGATCTGGATCTGTCCGTCGCGCCGGCGCGCCACGTCGCGGCCCATGTAGCAGAGCCCGCCCTGGTAAAGCTCGGGGATGCCGCAGTCGGCGTGCTCGGCCGCAAGAATGTCCTCGAGGCTGATCAGCGAGCCGGAGCCCATCTTGGGAACACAGTCGAGTTCCTCGCCCGCATCGTCGCCATAGGCGGCGCGGATGTCGGCTTCCCACTCGGCCGCGGGCGGCAGCTCGTTGCCCTTGGTCTTTGCGACCAGGCTGACCCGATCGTAGAGGCCGGACTGCATGGCATCGCTGAAAGTGATCTTCAGCGTTTCGCCCTTGCGCTTACCCGCCTTGATCTCGTCGAGAAGCACGTTGAACGGGTTAGAGACGCCGTCGTGCGTGGAAATCACCACGACCTGGCCGCCCCAGATCAGCAGCGCCATGGCCGACTTGATGACCTCATTGACGTTCTTGTGGAACGCCGCCTCGTCAATGATGACGATGCCCTGTTTGCCGCGGAGCGCGCGCGGCACGCTGGGAAGCGCGGTAATCCGGAAGCCGGAAGCAAAGCGGATCGAGAACGCCTTGACGCCCTGTTCCTTGCCGTTGTCGTCGGTGTAGAGGACTTCCTCTTCCTCGACGTCGCCGGCGACGTGGCCGAACGCCCTGGCCCACATGGCGCAAACCTCGATGAACTCGAGGGTCATGTCCTTGTCGTAGCCCATGTACCAGACGTTCTGGCCGCCAGCCTCGACCGAGCTCGCGGCCTTGAGCGCGGCATAGGCGCCCATTCCCCAGGTGAGCCCGATGCGGCGCGACTTCTCGATCACCAGCAGCGCGGTCCCGGCGAACAGCATGTTCACCGCGCGCTGCTGGTAGCCGAGCAGCAGGTCCCCCTTCGGCAGGCGCATGATCGCGCTTTCCGAAGCCGCGCGATCGCCCTGGATCTCGCGCGCCCGGATCAGCGCATCGCGTTTCGCCTGGTCTTCGGGGGAAAGCTTCACTTGCGCACTGCCTCCGCCCAGGCGCGCACGCCGTCCACAGCCGCATGGCAAGATCCCCACGCAGAGCGCAGGGCGAGCGTGTATTCGATCATCAACGCGTCACGCGTGGACTGCTGATCGCGGCCGGGCAGGTCGGGGGCGAGCGGCTCATCGGCGCAAGTCAGCAGCTGGGCGGGCGGCGCGGCGATCTCCAGCCTTTTGGGCGCGCAGCCGATCAGTGACAGACTTGAGAGGATCATCAGACCCGGCAGCAGCTTCCCTCGCATCGCGGTTCTCCTGTTCGATCTGGGCGGCCTGTGTGGCGGCAACGGTGCCGGCGCGGTCATCCGCCGCGCTGTCCGCCCGGCGCGCGGCGACTTCGGATTGCAGGCGATCCTCCGCGACAGCGCCCGCGACCCAGCGCTGCAGGCCCCACATAAGCAGCAGCACGATGCCCAGCCCGATCAGCAGACGGGCATTGCGCGAAGCGAAGGCGATGAAGCTGGCCCTCACGCTCCGTCGTCCCCGTCGCCTTTGGTGTCGTGGACACGCGCGAACCTAGCCGCTTCGTCGATGATGACCGTGCCGGACTTGCCGCCGATCGGCGGGACCTTCGGCTCGAAGTAGATGCCGGCGGTGCCGCAGCGCACGCGCTTGCTGCCCAGCACCTTGCGATCGGTGCGCTCCATCGCGATCAACGTTGCGACGCGCGACCGACGCTGGTTACGCGCCGGGTTCCAGTTGCTGGCCACAGGGCGGCCGCACTGGACCTTGCCCTGCAGGTGGACGCAATCGGTGCAGTCGGGATCGATCATGCAGCCTTGCCTTTGATCTCGCCGCGCCAGTTCACCCGGTAGGAAGAAAGCCTGATTTTCCCGTCACGGGGTTGGGTGAAGAAGAGTTCTACCATCCAACCGTTGTCGTAGACGCCGCGCGCACGGCGCGGATTGCCGCGCCCATCGCGCCACCCGATCAGGCTGGACAGAACCGCGTCGTCGCCCACCGGAGCCAGCTGCTTGAGCAAGCTCACGATCTCCTCGTCCGCCGCCATTTTGAAGCGCACGAGCTTCTGGGAAGGTTTGCGGGCCATCACCCATCACTCCCCAGCACGGCGTAGCGGATCGCCTCGACGGTATCGCGCGACAGGCCCTTGGTCCGGGCGGCGCTGACAGCCTTCTCAGCCGCCTCTTTCGTCGCCCTCTCGGCCGCGCGCTTCTCGGCCTTCTCGATCAGGTCCATGTCCGTCTTGCGGGTCAGCGCGATCGAGCGCAGCGCGTCGGCGAAGTCCTTGGCATCCTTCGGCCCCAGCTGGATGCCTTCGCCGTCCTTGGCCGCCAGCATCAGCTTGAACATGTTCGCCTGCAGCAGCTGCGAATTGAGATCGAGCATCTTGCTCTGATCCGCATTGCCCGCCTCTTTCGCGATGGCCTCGGCATAGATCCGCGTCTCGCGCAGGTCCGCGCTGACATCCTCGATCGACCGGACATGCCGCCCCAGCGCCGAGCGGCTGACATGGCCTTGGCCAAGCTTCACCAGCTGCTCGCGGATCTCATCGATCGTCCAGCCCTGATCGATCCGCAGCTTGCTGATCAGCTCGCGGATCTCCGGATCGAGCCGGTCGATCGTCGAAGGCGTCCGCTTGCGGCGCGCCTTGGCAGCGGCGGGAGACATGACCATGCGCGGCGCCTCAGCGGCTCGGGCTGGGGCGCTGCACGCCCGCAATGACCGAACGCCCGTTGGCAACATCGCTGCCGCGCTCGGACAGCGTCACCACGAGCAGCCCGCTCCCCGCTGCCTGGTACTTCACCAGCCGCTGTTCCTGCAGCCATTCGATATGGCCACGGATCTGCGAGCGGGTAGCATTGAGGCCGACGGCATTCACGGCGTCGTGAAGCACGCTGTCATTCGCACAGTAGCCCGGCTGCTCATCCAGCAAGCGCAGGATTGCCAGGCGGACATGGCCATCGTGCACGGCCGAGAAGTCCTGGGAGATGCTCACTTGCTCATGCCCCTTTCAACGATGAAGTCGTAGAGCCGGTCCACCTGGCGGCGCGTGTGCTCGATATCGGCATGCTGGGCCGCGACGCTCTCGCGCAGGTTGCCCACCTCGCGCTTCAGCTCACCCACGTCCCTTTCCATTCGCTGCAGGTCGAACGTCTTGGCCGAAGAGCTCTCGAGGCCGACAACCTGGCGCTCGATTTCGTCGACCTTGCCGGTCAGGATGCCGACCTTGGTCTTCACATCGCGGACCTGCCTGCCGAGTGATCCGGTCGTTTCCGGGTTGGCCGCACCGCCTTTGAAAATGGCGACCGCGATGCCCGCGATGATGAAGCCGATGATGGCCAGCTCAAGCCAGCTTTCGCTCATGGTGTGCGGTCCTTGTTGGTAAACGATGTGATCAGCCGCGCGGCAAACTCGCGCACTTGGTTGCCCACGAGCTCGATGAGCGAGAAACCGGAGAAACCCAGCCCGATCGCGATGACGAACGCGAAGAGCGCTGGCGGCCGGCTGTCGATGATCCAGATCTCGACGGTCAGCAGCATGATCGCGGAAACGACGAGAAATAGCGGCAGCGGCAACGTGTTTTCCTGTCTCCGCGCCAGCGGCCGCGCCAGGGCAACACCGAGTGCGCCGAGTGCGCACGTCGCCAGCGGCACGGCGACACCGCCCATCGGGATGACGTACGCGTCCGCAAGTCTGGGAGCAGGATCCGCCACGGACGTAACCGTCAGTGCTGACAACCAGGCCGCCGAGAACTTTCCGAAGGAAATTGGATGAAGCATCAGCTGAACGCATTCCGCGTGGTGAGGCGCATGCCGAGAAGAAGGGTGCTCATGGTCAAAGCTTTCCCATCAGGATTTGCGCGTGCGATCACAGCGGCACGCTGTAGCCGGCAAGGATCGCGGTCCACCATGCCCGCACACTGTCGAGGTTGGCCTCCGTAAGCGCACGGTTGTAGTAGAGCGCGCCATGGATCAGCGGTGCGCCGTTGTTGAAGGTGCCATCGGCGAATTGGTCGCCGAGCCTGATCTGACGGCCCGTCAGCGCGCCGTTCGAAGCCCCGGTCGCGGTGTTGACCAGGTTCGAGCGCCCGGTGCCGGCTACGTACGCAAAGGCCGACGTACGTGTATGCGCCGAGGCGTACATGCGTGCGACGGTGCTCACGCCCGAATCGGCTCCGGTCGTGGTATTGATCGTCGAAGCGTCACCCTTCGTCCATGCGCTTGCGGCACCAGTCCCGGTGGAGTTGACCAGCAGGAACCGCCCGCCCGCTGCAGCGGCATAGGAGCCTGAGAGAAGGGTCTGCGGCGGCGTAGCGGGAAGCCTTGCGATCACGATCTGTGTCGCCTCGCCGTTGGTGTTGAACAGGTCGGTATCGAGGAACGGCAGATTGACCGAAACGCCAGCGCCGCACTGGATGCCCTTGGCCCCAATCGCGCCCGACGCGAGCGTCGCAGTGCGGGAGTAGCCGGTGATGTCGTTGAGACCAGCTTTGGCACCATAGTCCGTGCCGAACAGGTAGCCCGCATAGAGCGAATTGTTGAAGTCAGGCGGGATGAACAGACGGCCAAGGGCTGATCCTGCGAAAGCAGAGCCAGAGCCGGGAATCTTGATCTGAAGACCGGGCATGTTCGTGTCCTTTAGATGGAGTTCGACCGCAGAACGACGGAGCGGATCACGTTGTTGAAGTAGGATGCCAGCACCTCGTGACCGAGGTCGTTGGGGTGCGTCTTGGTACTGTCCGTATTGCTGGTGAGCAGGTCGGAGG
>NZ_JAIXPP010000089.1 GCF_027486195.1 Novosphingobium sp. | reverse complement strand
CCCTGGATTGAAGTGGACCGCGCCGGGCCCGCAGCCCGCCGCAAAGCCTACTCTGGCGGTAGACTTCTCGCCCCAATTAATCGGCAATTCACCTGCTTGCAAGTCTTAGGAGCAGCAAAGCCGTCACAGACCGGTTATGTTATTGATAAACTAACGTTTTTGCAGGGGGAGGAAGAGCCGAATTGGTGGCTTCGGGCGGGATGAATCGCCCCTTCATTGCTGCACTGCCGCAACATCGGGCGCTTTCGCTGGCGGGGTCGAGGCGCTACCACGGCAAGCATGGACACCTCAGCGCAGCCTGCAACGCCGCCTCAACGTCATCTCTATCTGATCGACGGTTCGGCCTATATCTTCCGCGCCTATCACCGCCTGCCGCCACTGACCAATCCGGCGGGCGTGCCGGTGGGCGCAGTCTATGGCTACACCACGATGCTGTGGAGGCTGGCGGAAGACCTGCACAAGGCAGATGGGCCAACCCATCTCGCGGTGATCCTCGACAAGGGTTCGATCACCTTCCGCAATGCGCTCTATGACCAGTACAAGGCGAACCGTCCGCCGCCGCCCGAGGACCTAGTCCCGCAGTTTCCGCTGATCCGCGATGCGACGCGCGCGTTCAGCCTCGCCTGCATCGAGGAAGAGGGGCTGGAGGCGGACGACCTCATTGCATCCTACGCGCGCGCAGCGGCCTTGCAGGGCTGGAACGTGACGATCGTCTCGTCCGACAAGGACCTGATGCAACTGGTCGGGCGCAAGACCGAGGCCGGCGGCTATGTCGACATGCTTGATACGATGAAGAATCAGCGCATCGACATACCGGAAGTGATGGAGAAGTTCGGGGTCGAGCCCGAGCGCGTCGGCGATGTGCTGGCGCTGATGGGCGATGCGGTGGACAATGTTCCGGGCATTCGCGGGATCGGACCCAAGACCGCGACCAAGCTGATTCAGGAGCACGGCACGCTGGAAGGCGCGCTCGCCGCCGCACCGGCGATGAAGCCGGGCAAGCTGCGCGACAGCCTGATCGAGCAGGCCGACATGGCGCGCCTTTCGCGCGAACTGGTGCAACTCAAGGAGGATTGCGCACTGCCGCTCCCGCTCGAATCGTTCGAGCTGACGGCAATCCCGCCCGAACCGCTGGCGGCTTTCCTCTCCGAGCATGGCTTCACCAGCCTGTTGCGCAAGCTGGGCACCGCGCCTGTAGAGACCCCCGGAATGGGCGGTGCGACACCGGCACCGGGCGCGAGTGCGGAGACGCGCCAGAGCCTGCCGGAATGGCCGACCATCGATACCGGCGGCTATCGCTGCCTCCAGACGCTGGAAGAGATCGCGCAGTGGGTGAGGCGCGCCGAAGCCACGCGCGTGGTGGCGGTTGATACCGAAACCAGCGCGCTGGATGCGATGCAGGCCGACCTTGTCGGCGTCAGTCTGGCGCTGGGGCCAGGCGATGCCTGCTACATCCCGCTGGGGCACCGGGGCAGCGACATGTTTGCCGAGGCGCCCGTCATGGCCCCGCGTGCGGAAGCGCTCGCGCTGCTGAAGCCGCTGCTGGAAAGCGATGCCGTCCTCAAGATCGGGCAGAACATCAAGTACGATATCAACGTACTCGCCCGCTATGGCGTGATGGTCAGCCCCATCGACGATACCATGGTGATGAGTTTCTGCCTCGATGCCGGACGCAGCGAGGCCGGTGTCGGCGGCCACGGCATGGACGAACTGGCAGCGCGCTTGCTCGGCCACACCACGATTGCCTTCAAGGATCTGTGCGGCACCGGCAAGAAGGCGATTTCCTTCGCCGAAGTGCCGCTCGCCGATGCGACGCGCTATGCGGCAGAGGACGCCGAGGTTACGTGGCGGCTCCACCGTCTGCTCGGCCCCCGGCTTGCGGAGGAAGGCGGCACGCGCATTTACGAGCGCGTCGACAGGCCGCTGGTGCCAGTCGTCGCAAGCATGGAGCGCCACGGCATCCGCGTGGACCGCGAGCGGCTGGCGGGCCTTTCCGCGCAGTTTGCCGAGACCATCGCCGGCCTTGAAACGGTGATCCACGAGAAAGCGGGCCAGCCCTTCACCATCGGCAGCCCCAAGCAGCTTGGCGAAATCCTGTTCGACAAGCTGGGCTACAAGGGCGGCAAGAAGGGCAAGACCGGGCAGTATTCCACCGACCAGTCAGTGCTTGAAGGTCTTGCCGCGCAAGGGGCCGAAGTCGCGACGCTGGTGCTCGAATGGCGCCAGCTCTCGAAGCTCAAATCGACCTATACCGATGCGCTGCAAGCCGCGATCAATCCCGCAACGGGGCGCGTCCACACCAGCTACAGTCTGGTCGGCGCGCAGACCGGGCGGCTTTCGTCCAACGATCCCAACCTGCAGAACATCCCGATCCGCACCGAGATCGGCCGCCAGATTCGCGAGGCTTTCGTGGCCGAACCGGGGAACGTGCTGCTGGCGGCGGATTATAGCCAGATCGAGCTGCGGCTCGCCGCGCACATGGCCGACGTCCCCGCGCTCAAGGAGGCCTTTGCTGCAGGCGAGGACATCCACTCGCGCACCGCGCTGGAATTGTTTGGCACCGTGGACCGCGACACGCGCGGGCGCGCCAAGACGATCAACTTCGCGATCCTTTACGGCATCAGCCGCTGGGGCCTTGCCGGCCGACTCGGCGTGACCTCGGAGGAAGCGCAGGCGATGATCGACCGCTACTTCGAACGCTTCCCCGGCATCCAGCGCTATATCCACGAGACACTGGAGAGCGTGCGCACGCAGGGCTATTCGGAGACGCTGTTCGGCCGCAAGACGTGGTTCCCGCGCATCAATTCCAAGAATCAGGCCGAACGGCAGGGCAGCGAACGCGCCGCAATCAATGCGCCGATCCAGGGCACCAGCGCCGATATCATCAAGCGCGCAATGGCGCGGATGAACCCTGCGCTGCAAGCGGCGGGGCTGGGCCATGTGCGCATGCTGCTGCAGGTGCACGACGAACTGGTGTTCGAGCTGCCGGAGGGCGATGTCGCGGCGGCGAAAGCGGTGATCGAGGCGGTGATGGCGGGCGCGGCGGAACCGGCTGTGAAGCTGACCGTGCCGCTGGGTGTGGAGATCGGCACTGGCCCGAGCTGGGGCGCGGCCCACTGACCGCTGCGCCTAGGGTCAGGACCTATAAACCGCGCCTTCGAGGCGCTGGCAGGGCGAACATATCAGGCGGGAATTCGCGCAGGGAAGGCTGGTTGCCTTTCCAAGTGAATTCCTGTCTGAGATGGAAGCCATGCCAGCGTCCCGCAGGGATTTACCTTGCGGTGGCCTTCGGCTGACCAAAATGGCCCATTGCTTCGTCAGGAAGCCTTGAGATATTGACATATTCCTGCGCCTTCCTTCCTCGCACTGAGCCATTTTGCCTCAAACCTCGAAGGCGCGGTTTATAGGTCCTGACCCTAGTTCACCTTGACGTAAGGGCTGATATCCTTGGTGCGCAGCCAGAGCATCTGGTCGTTCGGCACCGAATTGGTCAGCTCATAGAGCTGCTCGGCCTCATCGGCGCTGAGGCCCATTTCGCGGTAGTAATCGAGGTAGGCCTTGTTCGGGCCTTCACCGGGAGCGAAATCGTCGGGCTGGTGGCCGTCCTCGTCTTTCCACGCATGGACGCCAAACTCGGCATCGGGCGCGGCATGGCGAGTCGTGCCGGCCAGAAAGATCTCGAACCCGCCCGAACGGACCGAGCCGCCGGAGGGCACGTCGGTTGCGATGCCCTGGCGGCGGATTATCCTGCCAAGCGTGAGGTTTGCGCCGTCATCCGAAGTCCCCGGGCAATCGACGAGTTCCAGCACACGGATGCCCGGATTGGCTTGCAGCATTTCGCGGAACAGCGCGGGCGACTTGTCGTCGATTTCGCCCACCAGAGCGGCATGCGTTGCATCGACCACTGCGAAGGGGCCGAACCGCGCCAAACCTGCGATCGCTCTGGCGATCCGCTGGCTGCGCGGCTCTTCGACCACGGTCCGGGTGGTGGTCACTTCGGTCCAGGTGGTCCCGTGCGAATCGACCCAGGTCCGCGTCGCCGCCTGCTGCGCGGCGGCCGGCGCGGCAATCGTCGCCGTGCTGGCGATGCTGACGAGCAAGGCGCGGGCGAGTCGGTTCATGGTGCGGCCATACTTCACACATGCTTGCCAATTTTCCAGTAAAACGCGGTAAATCGCGCTTAACGCCTTTTGGCTCCAAATTGGCGATACCGGCGACCTGCCCCTATCCCGCTACCCTGCCCGCCCCTAGGCTGCCGCACTGGATTGAGGGATGGTATGGTCGCGCTGGTATCCACGGTTGCCTATCTGGGGCTGGAAGCGCGCGCGGTTGAAGTGCAGTGCCAGATCGCGCCGGGCTTGCCTGCCTTCCGCGTCGTCGGCCTGCCCGACAAGGCGGTCGGCGAAAGCCGCGAGCGGGTGCATTCCGCGCTCGCAGCGCTGGGCCTCGCACTGCCACCCAAACGCATCACGGTGAATCTCTCCCCGGCGGACCTGCCCAAGGAAGGCTCCCACTATGATCTTCCCATCGCCCTCGCGTTGCTGGCGGCGATGGGCGTGGTCGATCTGGAAGCGATCGCTGACTACGTGGCGGTGGGCGAACTCGCGCTCGATGGCCGGGTGATCGCCAGCCCCGGCGTGCTGCTGGCAGCGCTCCATGCCAGCGGCATCGAGAAGGGCCTGATCTGCCCCGCCGCGCAAGGCGCGGAAGCGCGCTGGGCCAGCGGGGTGGAAATCGTCGCCGCGCCCGATCTGATCAGCCTGCTCAATCACCTGAAGGGCACGATGCGCTTGGCCGTTCCCGAACCGGGCGAAGTGGAGCTGCCGCCGCGCCGTGCGGACCTCAAACAGGTAAAAGGACAGGAGACCGCCAAGCGCGCGCTGGAGATCGCAGCAGCGGGCGGGCACAACCTGCTGATGATCGGGCCTCCCGGTGCGGGCAAGTCGCTGATGGCCTCCTGCCTACCGGGCATCCTGCCGGAACTCACCCCGGCCGAAGCGCTGGAAGCCTCGCTGGTCGCCTCGGTCGCTGGGCTGTTGGAGGAAGGGCGAATCAGCCGCGCACGACCATTTCGCAGCCCGCACCATTCCGCCTCGATGGCCGCGCTGACGGGTGGCGGGCTGAAAGTGCGTCCCGGCGAAGTGAGCCTCGCGCACCTTGGCGTTCTGTTCCTCGATGAACTGCCCGAATTCCAGCGCGCGGTGCTCGATTCGCTGCGCCAGCCGCTGGAGACGGGCGAAGTCACCGTCGCGCGGGCCAATGCGCATGTCACTTTCCCGGCACGTGTCCAGCTGATCGCCGCGATGAACCCCTGCCGCTGCGGGCACCTTGGCGATCCCGCACTGGGCTGCAGCCGCGCGCCGCGCTGTGCGGGGGATTACCAGTCCAAGGTATCGGGTCCGCTGCTCGACCGTATCGACCTGCACGTGGAGGTGGACCCCGTCTCCGCCACCTTGCGATCTGCAAGGCTCCCCTAACATCCCATTTTCCTTGCGTTTCTGCCGTTCTGCGGCCAATATTGTTCCCTGTTTGTTCAAATTGATCCCTATGAAGCCACGCCCATCCGGGGGCGTTCAAGGGGCACTCAATTGCAATTCCGGGGGCATCAATGCTCACAGAACTCACCGTCAAGAATGCCAAGGCGAAGGACAAGGATTACAAGCTCTCCGATTCTGAGGGTTTGTACCTTTATGTGACCAAATTCGGCCATCGCAGTTGGCGGATGAAGTACCGGTTTGCTGGCAAGGAACGGCGACTTGTCCTTGGAAGCTACCCTGAAGTTCCGCTCAAGTTGGCGCGTGATCGGAAGATTGCGGCGCGCAAGCTTCTGGCCGAGGGACGCGATCCGGGACTCGAAGCCCGGAAGGCCAAGGTGGCGCGCACGGTTGCTTCGGGGAACACTTTCGAGGCGCTGGCACGGGGCTGGTATGACCTGCAGGAGAGCCGCTGGACGCCGATCCATGCAGGCGATGTCATAGGCAGCCTCGAGAAAGAGGTGTTCCCTTGGATCGGCAAACTGCCAATCCGCGAGATTGATGAGCCGCTGGTACTTTCGGTCTTGCGAAAGATCGAGAAGCGGGGCGCTATAGAGACGGCGCACCGAGTGCGCCAGAGGATCTCGGCAGTGTTTGTGCATGCGATTGCTGAAGGCGCAGCAGCACGTGATCCGGCAGGCGTGGTCACCAAGGCGCTGAAGCCGGTGCCCCGCGCCCGCAAGCGTCCGGCGCTTATCTCGATCGATGCTCTGCATGATATGATTCGCAAGACCGAGGCGGAGGCCGCCTCGCCGCTTACCAAGCTGGCTTCGCGCTTTCTGGCATTGACCGCGCAGCGCCCCGGCATGATCCGGGCCCTGCCATGGACCGAAATCGAGAACGTGGATTGGAACAACGAGGAGCCTTGCCCTGATGCGCTGTGGCGCGTGCCCGCCGCACGGATGAAACTCATGCTGGAGCTCAAGCACGACGACGGGTTTGAACATCTGGTGCCGTTGTCTGCCGAGGCGGTGGCTGTGCTGCGCGCAGTGCATGTGCTGACGGGACGCGGGCCGCTGATATTTCCCAGCAACCGCAATGCACGCATGCCGATGAGCGAGAACACGTTGAGCTATTTCTACAACCGCTGCGGCTATCAGGGCCGGCATGTGCCGCATGGCTGGCGAGCGTCGTTTTCGACCATCATGAACGAGTGGGCCGAACGCGGGGGCACGCCGGGGGATCGCCATGTCATAGATTTGATGCTGGCGCACATCCCTGAAGGTGTGTCGGGTTCGGAGGGTGCTTACAATCGCGCCGCATACCTCAAGCGCCGCCGCGAAATCACCGAAGCATGGGGCGCAATGTTGCTCGGGATTTTTCCTGAGCCAGCGAAGATGCTTGGTTGGCCGAGCCGATAAGGCAAGCCCGAAATCAAATACCCATCTCGAAAGGCACCACACGCGTGATCGTGCGTTCAAGCTCGGGCGGCCTTTTGGCCTCTGTCTCGGGCTCTGGCGGCTTGCCAGCTTCCAGCCCTTTGGCCGCCGCCGCACCGAGCCGCTCGGTCACCTCCAACGCCGAAGTCTTGTCACCCGTGTTGCGGCCGATGCCCAGCTCGACCTTGTCGCGGTTGTCGACGATCAGGGTTAGCTCGTCACGCAGGCGAGTGATCGTCACAAGGAAGTTGCGGGCGGAGAGCAGCTTGCGGGTCTGGCTGTCCATCACCGCGATGCCTTTGTCGGTGGTCAGCCCCTGCGCCATGTGGGCATTGAGCGCATAGGCCAGATCGATCCGGGCCAGCATCGGGTCGTCAGACTTGAGCGACTGCTCCATGCCTGTCGACGTACGCACGGTCACGCTGTCGGGCGTAATGGCGGTGATCGCGGCCCTGTCGGCATTGATCAGCGCGCGCTGGTGATCGTTGGCGGTCCACCGGATGGTATCGCCGGTGTAAAGCGTGAGCGGCTTACGTTCATGCAATTGTATTGCCTGATTGTTTCCGGTCGCGCCAAGGCGCGAGGGGGCGAACGTGTGATGTCGGCCGCCGACATCCCGAAGTTCGACAACGCCCCTGCCCGCGTCCACTTTGACGACGTCGTAGCGCCCTTTGGCCAGATGCTGACGTGACTGCCGGGTTGCCAGTTCCAGCACCATGCCAAGCTTATATGTCTGGATATGCCGCAGTTCCTCGCGCGTAGAATTGACGCGGGAGAGTACGGTGAGGCTCACGGCGTCGGGGCCAATCTCACCATTTGCAGCGAGGCCTGTTTGCACTGCGGCATTCACCTCATCGCGTAACTGTCGGCCCGAGACATAGATACCCGTCCGCTCGCGCTCGGCGCGCGGGAGCGACAGCCAGCGCTCGGCAGCATGAACAGCTCCGTTCTCGCTGACCTCGACGATGTGATCCTTGAGGTGGCCCAAGGCCTCACCAGTGCGCCCCTGCTGCGCTGCCGCCTGAGCGAGCCGCAATGTCTCCGATCGCGCCCTGAGATTGGTATCCATCCGCGCGGTCTCGGTGCCGGCAGCCAGGGCCAGCGCAAACGGCTTGCCCGCCTCGACCGCACCCAGTTGCTTCGGGTCGCCCATCAGGACCAGGCGGTCGACTTCCAGCACGTTGGCGAGCCGGACCAAACGGTCTTGATCGCGGGTCGAGACCATCGAGGCTTCGTCCAGCACAAGCACGGTGTCACGATAAGCAGTACGCGCGTCCGCCAGTTCGGCCCTGCTCGCATTCCCGTCGAGCAGCTTGCGGTGCTGCCCGAGGAAGCGGTGCAGCGTCATCGATGGGATCCCCGTCTCGCGCTCCAGCATGCGCACCAGCGTGTTCTGCACGCCGAGCCCGACTACCCGTTTGCCGTTCTCGCTGAGGATCTGCGCGGCGGGGCGCAGCAGACTGGATTTGCCCGCACCGGCCACCCCTTGCACGGCCACAATCCGGTTTGTCGATGACAGGATCATGCGCCCAGCCGCTTCCTGTCCCGCATTGAGCGTCATGCCGAAGTTGAAGCTGGCTGCGGCTTGCAACTGAGGCCCTGCAACGTCGCTCGGCAGGATCGGGGTTGCAGCGCCTTTACCCCTATCGATCTCGGCCAGCATGCGGCTTTCTAGCGCTGCAGCGTCGGCAGTCGTCAGCCAGCCCTGCATTGTGCCGCGCCCTTTGCTCAGCGCGCCCTGATCGGCGAGCTGCGTGATGCGTTTTTCGATCAGCGGCATGGTCGTAGGCAGGCCAAAGTCGAGCGCCGCCTTGGCAAGATCCTTGCTCTTAAACGCCGCTTCGCGCTCGGATAGGTGACGCACGGCCGAAGCCACCGCATGGGCTGCGGCGATCTCCTGCGCAGGTCTCAGATGGATGCGGGCCGGGACCAAGGGATCACCTTGCTTGAGGCCAAGACGCTCGGCCAGTTCGAACACCATCACCTTACCGCGTTCTGCGATCGACGGGCGATCTTGGTCCCGCCGCTGCGCGACAAGTGCCATGGCTGCCGATCGCTCACGGGCATCGCGCACCATACCTTCAAGATCGAGGCCCTGCCCCCATGCATGGTTCTGCCACTGCGACTGGAGGGCACCTCGATCAACGTCGTGCTGCTTGGCGGAACGCGTCGCCAGAGTTGCGATCAACCCAGCCTCAAGCCCGCTGCCGCGCCGGGCTTCCAGCACCTCCTGTCGCCGCGTCGAGAACGCCATAACCGCCTCACGGCTGATTCCGCTGGCTTCGAAGTTACCGTGCTTGCCGACGTCGCCAATGCGGTATCCCAGCTTCTCAACTTCGACCCGGAAGCGCGCCATGGGAATGGCATTAAGCAGCGTATTGAACTCCCACAGCCGGTCATTGCGCAGCGCCTTCCATGTTCCGTCTTTGGCCTGGGTCATGTTTGCGACAACGGCGTGGAAGTGGAGATTGGGTTCCCGATTGCGGTTTGTGTCGTGCTGGAACAGCGCCACGGTCAGGTTGTCGGTCTGGACCTGACGTTCCTTGCCGGCCTGCTCCACGCGCATGAAGGCGGCGTTCCGTTCGGCCCATTGCAGCGTCTCGATCACCGCTTCGCGGTAGGCATCGACGATGCGCTGATCTTTGCCAACGAGCGCGAGCATCGACCAGCTTTTGGGCAGCGAGAAGGTCAGGTCCGTGCCCGCGCGGTGGGCAGCGCCTTCTCTCCCGATGCGCCCGCCATTGGGGAGTTCGCCGCGCAGGATCGCCTCGAAGGCACGCGGCTCGACGGTGCCGGACAGGCCCAGCCGCTCGGCACCCTTGCCGACCCATAGGCCCGACCGATCCGCATCGGCAGAGGCATAGTAATTGTCCTTGGCGAAGTAGCTCGCAGCACCGCCAGCAGAGCGCACATTGGCGACCGAGAGCATGGCTCAAGCCCCCCGCTTGGTGGGAGCTATCCGCTCGCGATATTCGCGCAGCCGCTTGCCATGCGCGACCTGAACTCGCGTTCGCAAATCCTTGTCGGCATGAACCAGCAGAAGGCCTTCGGTCGCAGTGGCTGCGAAGAGCACTTGGGACATCAACCGGTCCCGAAACGCAGCCTCGTCGTGACCTTCGATGGTCCCGATCACTGCCAGTTTTAGCCATTGGCTGACGCTCATGTGGGATGCCGCAGCGGCGGCCTTCACCGCTTCGTGCAGGCTCTCATCGACGTAGCATTGAAGCGCAAAACGCATTGGTTCCAACTTACGTTGGCCGCCGCCTCGGCCGGAAACCCCTCCAGATCGAGACCTTACGATACTGCCAGTGCCGGGCTGTAGGAAAGCGCCACTTTATGTCTACAAAACAAAGCTGTATTCAGATTCAAATCACTCTGATTTGCAGATTCCGGGCTGACATTAGATGACATCATGCAGGCGCTGCGCCGCCAAACACAGAAAAGTGGCGGATTTCTGCGCAATACAGCACACCGGGCTCCCGGGTACGGTGTGCCGACTTCCCCACTTATAATCGGCGCGGTTTCATGTTCCTGGAGTATGGATCGAACGGAACAAGGGCAGCAGGACCAGCGGATCCTCAGGCCGCCCTCAGGCGCTGGCCTGTCGGTACGATTGCCACCGGCTCACGGCGGCGTGTGGGGCTCGGTGCCCCCGCGCTGTCGATTGCTGCCCAAGCACAAAGAAGGCCCTGGCAGATCGCTCTGCCGGGGCCTTGTTCGAGAGGGATGTGCCCTTCAGTCTTCGTCGATGTCGAGCGCGCTGTCGCCGGAGGTGCCGCGGCCCTTGGTCAGGAAGTCGACCTTGTCGGCGAGGATCTCGCAGCCGTAGCGCTTGGTGCCGTCCTGGTCTTCCCACTGGGTGTAGTGGATGCGGCCCTCGACCGTGACCAGCTGGCCCTTGCTGCAGAACTTCGCGACGTTCTGGCCGAGGCCATTGAAGCTGGTGATCCGGTGGAACTCGCTGTCCTTGGCGGTGTAGCCGTTCTCTTGCCTGTAGGTCTTGGCGTCCTTGCGGGCGGGCCGGTCGGTCACGACCGAGAGGCTGGTGATGCTGGTCCCACCGGCGGTGGTGCGGGTCTCGGGATCGCGTGCGATGCGGCCGACGAGGATAACGAGATTGGTCATGGGTCTTCTCCTGATCGCGCAGGTCCGGGGCCATCCCGGCTGCGAACTGACCGTCAGAAGGGGGCGGCAGACGCTCGCACCGGACGACGCCGAAGGCGACGGGAGGGGAACCTCGATCAGGGCGGGTGGTGCGGGCAGCCCGGCAAAGCCGGGTAACACGGCCGGCCGGATCGGGGTTGCGAGGGGCTGACGGCGCCTTCAGGGAGGGGTTCGCGAAGAGCCGGATGGCCCCGGGGTGTCCCGCATTTGGCGGCTATGGTTCGCCCTGAACTTGCCCCGCTACCGGGCCACGCGTCTCACCTCGGCGGTGCGCTTTCGTGCCCCCCCCCGATGTCGTACGCGATGACGAGATACTGGCGCATGGTCTCCCCCTGTTCAGCCATTGCTGTGCGAGTCCATGCTCAACTCAGCTGTCCTTCGATGGGACGCATTTTTGCCTTATGGCCGCGGGAAAGCCACTAAGAATGTTTCGTGGGAGAACTCATGTCGACCGGCATATCCCTCCGCGGTCGACGCGGTAATTCGAACCCGACGACGTGAGATAGGGATGATGGTGACGGGACTGGAGTGCTCGTCGGCTGCCGCATGACGCCGGCAGGATCAGACGTCCGCTCGGCCATGTTAGCGCAGCATTCGCGGTTTTCCGAAGAACTTACTGTACACTTGTTTACTGGTTGTGATATGATTCGTTGAAGGCATCGGCGCGCGGGTCAGCGAGTACGGGCAAAGAGGTGAGTGATGTGGTTTTGTCTCGAACGACGGCCATCAAGACCACAGGAACTCTCTGACTCACGGCGGCATTCCACGCGTCGCCAAAATGCGCGGCATAGCTCAGCCATTGCTATCTCACGCCCCGCCAAGATGCGATCCGTACCAGCAAAGATGACAAGGACCTAATGCCATGAACGCCATCGCCGCCGTTCTCAACCAGCCCAATGGCCCGTTCTCGATTGAGGCGGTCGACGTGGCGCAGCCGCAGGCCGGCGAAGTGCGCGTCGCGATCAAGGCAGCGGGCATCTGCCATACCGATCTGGTGGTCGCCTCGGGCGCGATGGGGCTGCAGTTCCCTGCCATTCTCGGCCACGAGGGCGCCGGCATCGTCGATGCAGTCGGCGAAGGTGTGACCGGCGTGAAGCCGGGAGACAAGGTGTTGCTTACGTTCAATTCGTGCGGCGCCTGCAAGCCGTGCGAGCGCCATGAACCAGCTTATTGCAGCCACTTCGTTACGCTCAACATGATCGCTGCGCGCGGCGACGGATCAAGCCGCGTAACCCGCGGTGGGAAGGAGATTTCCGACAACTTCTTCGGCCAGTCATCGTTCGCTTCGCTCGCAATCGCAAACGAGCGCAACGTCCTCAAGGTTGATGACGACACCGATCTCGCGGTCCTCGCGCCGCTGGGTTGCGGTATTCAGACTGGCGTGGGCGGCGTCCTGCGCTCTCTCGGCGCAAAGGCAGGCGAAGCACTCGTAGTGCTCGGTGCGGGTGCCGTTGGTCTCTCCGCTGTGTTGGGTGGACAGATTGCCGGATGCGCAACGATCATCGTAATCGAGCCGCAGAAGGGCCGCCGCACGCTAGCATTGCAGCTCGGTGCAACCCATGTGCTCGACGGACAAGGCGATATGGCCACTGCGGTTCGGGGCATCATTCCCGAAGGCGCGGACATGGTGATCGACACCAGCGGCTTTATGCCGGT
>NZ_JAIXPP010000043.1 GCF_027486195.1 Novosphingobium sp. | reverse complement strand
AGCAGAGGGGTCGGCATTGCGCATCGCGGAGCATTATCGCTAGTTTGTTCAAGCGATAAAGGCACCGTGGGCGGCACTTCCGGCCGCTGACCATGCGAAGGGCCGCTTCCGATTGCCGGGAGCGGCCCTTCACATTTGTTGCAAATCACTTGCCATTTGCGCAACAATCGTTCACGGAGCGTCGCGCACCTAACAATCCCAAAGGACCGCCCTGATGGCGACGCCCGCTTCCGCTGCCCCGATGACCTTCACGCACGTCCCCCATCCCGCCCCCATGGCTCCCGATGTGCGTGCCGAAATCCTCGCGAACCCCGGCTTCGGCACCGCGTTCTCGGATCACATGGTCTCGGTCCTCTATGACGAGGGCAAGGGCTGGCACAGCGCCGAAGTGGTCCCTTATGGCCCGATCCCGCTCGATCCCGCCGCTGCCGTGCTCCACTATGCGCAGGAAATCTTCGAAGGGCTGAAGGCCTATCGCCTCGCAGACGGCGGCATCGCCCTGTTCCGCCCCGAGGCCAACGCCGCGCGCTTCAACGCCTCGGCCGAGCGGCTCGCCATGCCGACCTTGCCCGAAGGCCTGTTCACCCGTGCGGTCGAGGAACTGGTCAAGGCGGACAAGGACTGGTTCCCGACCGTCGAAGGCGGCTCGCTCTACCTGCGCCCCTTCATGTTCGCGAGCGAGGCATTCCTCGGCGTGCGCCCCTCGAAGCAGTACCGCTTCCTCGTGATCGCGAGCCCGGCCGGCAACTACTTCAAGTCGGGCGCCCCCGCCGTCTCGCTCTGGGTCAGCGACTACAGCCGAGCCGCGTCGGGCGGCACCGGCGCTGCCAAGTGCGGTGGCAACTATGCCGCCAGCCTCGTCCCCACTGCCGAAGCTTTTGCGCGCGGGCACGATCAGGTGCTGTTCCTCGATGCGGTCGAGCGCCAGTGGATCGAGGAACTGGGCGGCATGAACCTGTTCTTCGTCTTCGCCGATGGCTCGCTGGTCACGCCTCCGCTCGGCGGCACGATCCTACCCGGCATCACGCGCGAAAGCCTGATCAAGCTCGCCCGCGAGGAAGGCCTTACCGTGCGCGAGGAGCGCTATTCGCTCGCGCAGTGGCAGGCCGACGCGACCTCCGGCAAGCTGACCGAAACCTTCGCCTGCGGCACCGCCGCCGTGGTCACGCCCGTCGGCAAGGTCACCAGCAGCACCGAAAGCTTCGTGATCGGCAGCGGCGGCCCCGGCCAGCTCACCCAGAAGCTGCGCCAGCGCCTCGTCTCGATCCAGCGCGGCGAGGCTGCGGACACCCACGGCTGGGTGCACCGGATCGGCTGAAGCTGATATTGCCAAGGCCCCCGCGCCATGGCATCGCCTCGCCGTTAATCGCCCGGTTAGGGTGTTAAGGAGAGCTTTGCGATGAGCATTTCGTTCAAGGACAAGGTCGCGATCGTCACCGGCGCTGGCGGCGGTATCGGCCGTGAATACGCACTCGAACTCGGCCGCCGCGGCGCCAAGGTCGTCGTCAACGATCTCGGCGGTTCGCGCGATGGCACCGGCCACTCGGACGCCGCGCTGAAGGTTGTCGAGGAAATCCAGGCTGCCGGCGGCGAGGCCATGTCCAACGGCGGTTCGGTGACGGAATTCGAGCAGATGGCCGAAATGGTCGCCCGCGCGAAGGAAAAGTGGGGCGGTGTCCACATCCTCATCAACAACGCCGGCATCCTGCGCGACAAGAGCTTCACCAAGATGGACCCGGCGGACTTCGAGATGGTGGTCAAGGTCCACCTCATCGGTTCCGCCTTCGCCACCAAGGCCTGCTGGGACCTGATGCGCGAGCAGAACTATGGCCGTATCCTGATGACCGCCTCGTCCACCGGCCTGTTCGGCAACTTCGGCCAGGCCAACTACGGCGCGGCCAAGCTCGGCCTCGCGGGCCTCACCAAGACGCTCTACCTCGAGGGTGCGAAGAACAACATCAAGGTCAACACGCTGGCCCCCGTCGCCGCCACGCGCATGACCGAGGACATCTTCCCCGAGGAAGCCTTCAAGCTGTTTGGCCCGGAAAACGTCGTCCCCGCCGCGCTGTTCCTCGTTTCTGACGACGCCCCCAGCAACGCCATCGTCGGCGCGGGCGCGGGTGCATACCACTCGGCGTGGGTCACGATGAACAAGCCCGTCCTGCTCCCGCTGAACGCGCGGACCGTCGAAGACTTCGCCGCACACTGGGACCAGATCTCCGACCGTACCGGCGATTTCGTCCCCCAGTCGGGCGCGCAGCAAAGCCAGGCGATCCTCGTCGAGCTTCAGGCCGCGATGAAGCGCTGATCTCAACCGGGCGCGGGGGCGGCCATGACGGATCACGATCGTCTCATGGCCGCCCTGCGCTGGCGGGCGCTCCTGCTGCAGACTGCACTCGCGCTCTACATCGGCGCCACACTGATCGCGTTCGGAGCCGGTGCCGTGCTGGTGAACAACCTCGATGGCATGGTGCGGCTCGGTGCCGCGCTGGTCGCCGCGCTCATCTTCAGCGCCCCGACGCTCGTGCTCGTCCTCCTCGCCGGACTGGTCTGGGTCTGGCGCGCACATGCCAACCTGCGCGATCTCGGCATTGCGGATCTGCGCTACAGCCCTGTCTGGGCGACCGGCAGCTGGCTGGTTCCATTTGCCAACTTCGTCGTGCCGAGGCGTGCGATGCGCGAACTGTGGAACCGGAGCGCGGGCGAGGACCAGTACCAGGCCGAACAGGAAGTCACCGCGATCACGGGCTGGTGGTCATGCCTCCTTGGTGGAGCCCTGTTCCAGGCCGTCTTCCTGATGACCTTGAGCCTCGATTCCCTGCCGGGCGTGCGGGTTATCACTTCGCCATTTCTCATCATGATCATCGGCGGACTTGGCATGATGCTGCTGCTGGTCTCCGCCGTGATGCTGTTTCAGGTCGTGCGGCAGATCACGCGCAGCCAGAAGGCCCTCGTGCGGACCTCGGGCGTGTTCGACTGAGCTACCCTGCCGGGCACGCGCCGCGCGTTGCCCCGGCCAGTTGCATCGTGCGCAGCCGCGCCTGCACTTCGGCCTCGTCCAGCACCCGCACGGCCCCGGTGCGCGCATCAATCAGCAATGGCGCGGCGCAATCGCCGCGCAGAACCGCGCGCCGGCCTTTCTCGGGCAACATCAGCACCATCCTTGAATCCGCGTCGCGGTAGACCGCCCGCAGCACTGGGGTGCCTTCGTCGGCCTTCTTCTCAGCGGCGGTCGAAGCGTTGCAAGCAGCAAGCGCCACCACGCCCACCAGTCCTGCCGCGCGCATCAGATGCACCGCTTCTCCTCCAAACCCTTCATCATTGCGAGGAGCAGAGCGACGAAGCAATCCAGAGCGTCATGCACAAACGCTCTGGATTGCTTCGCTTCGCTCGCAATGACGAAGGTCGGGCTATGTGGCCACCCTTCCCCGACCCGCTCATGCTGAGCTTGTCGAAGCATCATGCCCGGTCGCCCGCGCCAGCCCCCTTCGACAAGCTCAGGGTGAGCAGGAATGAGCGGGACAGAAACGACCGTCTCAATCTTCCACGATCTTCAGCAGCTTGCGCTCGAGCACCGATAGCACCCCCGCCAGCTCATGCCCGCGCTTGAGGACTTGCCCGGCCTCGCCAAACAGCGTCCACATGCCCTGCTTGGCTCGCAGTGCCGGGCGCTTCTCGATCCGCGCCGTGGGCCGTTCTGCCGTACGGCGGAAGGCGGCAAAACTCGCCGCATCCTTGCCGAAGCTCATCGCATAATCGCGCCATTCCCCGGCAGCGACCATCCGGCCATAAAGATCGAGAATCCGCATGAGTTCTGGCCGTTCAAAGCCGACTTGCAGCTCGGTACGGCTTTGCGGGAATGGCAGCACAGAAGGGCCAGGACCGCCCGCATCGGCGCCGCCCTGCACGCTCAGCTGCGGCTCCTGCGCCGGTTGCCGCCGCCGACCGGCGCGGGCGCATCAGTGCTTTCATCCTGCCGTTCAAGCAGTGCGGCGACCTGTGCCTTGAGCAGCGCGACTTCGGCTTCCAGTTCGTCCACCCGGCTGCCGCCGGTCGGCTCGCACGGCTCCTTGCAGGGCGTGCCGTAAGGGATGAAGTCCTTGAGCCAGGTCTCGACCGGCACCAGCGTGGACCGCGCCTTGAGGCCGACCATGGTTGCGCCCTCGGGCACGTCCTCGGTCACCACCGCATTGGCACCAACGCGCGCGCGCGGCCCCACGGTGATGGGGCCGAGAATCTGCGCGCCCGAACCGATGATCGCATTGTCGCTCAGCGTGGGATGGCGCTTGCCGGGCACGCCATTGGCCGGATTGGTCCCGCCCAGCGTCACGCACTGGTAGATCGTCACGTTGTCGCCGATCTCGGCGGTCTCACCGATCACGGTAAAGCCGTGGTCGATGAACAGATGCCGCCCGATCTTCGCACCCGGATGGATGTCGATACCCGTGAAGAAGCGCGCCAGATGGTTCACGAAGCGCGCGAGGAAATAGAGCCGCTGCGTGAACAGCCAGTGCGCCACACGGTGGAACCCGACGGCATGAAGCCCCGGATAAAGCAGGATTTCCCAGCGCGAGCGCGGCGCGGGATCGCGCGCGCGGATCGAGTCCAGATAGGCGGTGAGGCGTTCGAACATGGCCGCGCTTTTCCCCCTTTTGCGCATTTAAAGCAAGCGCGCCTAGAGAAGCCTAGGTTGCCGTTCAGCCTCGGGCACACCATGCACCCGCTCGGCCAAGGCATCGCGTGCCAGCGATATGGTGACGGCGGCCTTCCGCTCAAGGGACAGGCGATCAATTGTTTCGACCAGTGCCTCGGCGGCGGCATGGCTGCGTTCCAGCCGGGGCAGGAGATAGGCCAGCACCGCCTCGCCCAGCGCCAGCCCCCGCCGCGCCGCATGGCTCTCCACCAGCGCGAGCAGCAAGTCATCGTCGGGCGCGCCGATCTCGATCATCAGTGCCGAGCCCAGCCGCGAGGCGAGATCGGGCAGCGCCACCTGCCACGTCCCCGGCGACTTGTTCGAAACGATCAGCAGCGGCCGCCCATCGGCCTGCGCGCGGTTCCAACGGTGAAACACCGCGTCTTCCGGCAGGGCGTCGGCATCATCGAGCGCATCGCCCAGCCCGCTCGCGGCAAACCAGCGCGCCAGCAGGCTCTTGCCCGAACGCGGCGGCCCCGCCAGCACGGCGGCGCGATAGGGCCAGTCGGCCGCGCCCGCCAGCAGCGCCAGCACCGGCTCCAGCGAAGGGCCGGTGAGCACGGTCTCGGCGGTGGTCGCCGTGACGAGGGGCAGCGCGATCTGGCTCATACTTACTTGCGGATGCTGAGCGCGGCCGCCCCTTGGGTCACGCGCCAGCCCTGCGCGCGCAAGGCGGCCGCAAGCGCATCGATATCGCCGGCAAAGGTTACGCGCATCACCGAAGTGCCGCCCATGGCAAGGCTGGTGGTCGCCGCGTCCTTGACCCCGTCGACCCGGCGCACCGCGCTCACGCCCGCATCGACCGCCGCGGCATCGGGTGTCACGAACTGTACCGTCACAATCGTGGTCGGCACGGCCGCAGCCGTCGCCACCGCGTCGGGCCCGGCCACCGCCGTCGGCGCGGCAGGCGCAGGGCCCAGCTTGGCCACGATGCTTGCCACCAGTGCTGGATCGAGATCGGGCCGCATCGAAAGCGAGGGATCGGGGGCCAATTGCCCCGCCGTCAGCGCGCCGGCATAGAGGCCGTCCAGCCGCGTAATCGCCTCCGCCAGCATCGCAGGAAGCTTGTCCTCGCTCGGCGCCGTCAGCTCGAAACTGCCGATAAACGTGTTGTTTGGCCCATGGCGCGCAGTGAACGTGCCGTGCACCGGTCCACCCGGCCAGCTCCGCTCCAGCTTGGCGATCGGCATGATCACATCCGAAGCACCAGCCGAATCGAGCACCAGCCGCCACCAGTTGCGGCTGCGGCGGCTGATCTGCCCAGCGGTCAGCAGCAGCGAATCCGCGCCGGCGCCATTGGGCCGCACATAGTCGATAGCGCTCGCCCCGGTGCGGAACTCGGCCCAGGCCTTCTGCCAGGGTGTGCGCGTCTCGAACACCGAAGTGACGCCGCCTTCGATCAGCACCGGGATCACCAGCAGCGGCGCCGAATGCGCGATCTGGCCCTGCATGCCGAGGTAGCCGCTCGTCCGCGTACGGTCGAAGATCACCCCCAGCGTTGCGATATAGCGGTGCGGGCCGATCTGTTCCTGCCCCACCACCACGGCGGAAACCATGCCGTCGATCGTGCCGTCATCGAGCGCGGGGGCCGCACCGCCGCCGAGCCCGTTGGACTTCCACAGCTTCTCCCACGCCAGCCGTTGCGCCTGCCGCCAGCCGTTGGCGCGGGCTTCTTCCGCCGTCTTGCCGGTGGTGTTGACCTCGATCCCGCTCACTTCGAAATCGCCATTGCTGGCAATCGGCGCGATGCCGCGGTCGCCCTCGATCTGCGCATAGATCGCCGCGCCCCCGCCCGCGAGCAGCAGGCCGAGCCCCGCAAGCAACGCAAGCCGCGCCCGGCGGCTCAGGTCCGGCAGGAACGTCAGGTTGAGGAAGGGCGAGCGCAGGGCGGCCAAGTGAACTCCATCTGGGAACGCAGGCCTTGCGCTGCATCTTTTCTCGAATGCCGCGCTTTTGCCCAAAGGCAAGTGGAAATCCAAGCGGGAAAGCGCTAGGCGGCTGCCCCATGGCTTCCACCGACGAAACTCCGCAGTCCTACTCCTACGCCAAGGCGGGGGTAGACATCGCCGCCGGCAACGCTCTCGTGAAGGCAATCGGCCCCCTCGCCCGCGCCACCGCGCGCCCCGGCGCCGATGCCGAACTGGGCGGCTTCGGCGCGTTCTTCGACCTGAAGGCGGCGGGCTACAAGGACCCGCTGCTGGTTGCGGGCAATGATGGCGTCGGCACCAAGGTCAAGCTCGCGATCGATCATGACCGGCACGATGCGATCGGCATCGATCTCGTTGCCATGTGCGTCAACGATCTCATCGTGCAGGGCGCGGAACCGCTGTTCTTCCTCGATTATTTCGCCACCGGCAAGCTCGATACCGGCGTTGCCGAACGCGTCGTCGCCGGCATCGCCGAAGGCTGCCGCATGGCGGGCTGCGCGCTGATCGGGGGCGAAACCGCCGAAATGCCCGGCATGTACGGCCCGGGTGATTACGACCTCGCAGGCTTCTGCGTCGGCGCGGTCGAACGCGGTGAGCAGCTTACGGGTGATCGCGTTGCGGAAGGCGATGTCCTCATCGGACTCGCCTCCTCGGGCGTCCACTCCAACGGCTATTCGCTCGTCCGCCGCCTCGCTGCTGACAAAGGCTGGAAGCTGGACCGCCCCGCCCTGTTCGACAACGAGCGCCTGCTGATCGACCATCTGATCGAGCCCACCCGCATCTACGTGAAGAGCCTGCTGCCCTTCATCCGGGCCCAAGACGGTAAAGCAGGCCGCATCCACGCCCTCGCCCACATCACCGGCGGCGGCCTCCTCGAAAACGTCCCCCGCGTGCTCCCAAAGGGCCTCCACGCCCGCATCGATGCCGATACCTGGGAACAGCCGCGCCTCATGGCCTTCCTCCAGGCGCAGGGCCAGATCGAGCCGGAGGAAATGGCCCGCACCTTCAACTGCGGCGTGGGCATGGTGCTCGCCGTCGCTGCGGACGAGGCCGCAGGCCTGATCGCCGATCTCACCGCCGCGGGCGAAACAGCCTTCCCGATAGGCACGATAGTTGCGGGCGAAAAAGGCTGCACGGTCTTCGGCAGCGCCGAGGCATGGTCCGCCCGCGCGCCGTGGGAAGCGGTGCATGTCGGCTGACCAGATCCTCCCCATTTTTGCCGCAGGCACAAATGGGGAGGTGGCCCGCCGCAGGCGGGTCGGAGGGGTAAAGACGCTCCCGAAGAACCCCTCCGTCAGCCCTGCGGGCTGCCACCTCCCCATTTGCACTTCGTGAAAATGGAGAGGACCTGATGACCACCCGCGCCAAAGTCGCCGTCTTCATCTCGGGCAGCGGCACCAATATGGCCGCGCTGCTCTATGCCAGCCGCCTTCCGGAGTGCCCGTTCGAGATCGTCCTGGTGCTCTCCAACAACCCCGAGGCCGGCGGCCTCAAGCTCGCTGCGGCCGAAGGCATCCCGACTTTCGTCCTCCCCCACAAAAGCGTTCCCCGCGCCGAACACGATGCCGCGATGGAAGCAGCGGTCCGCCACGCCGGTGCGCAGTGGATCGCGCTCGCCGGCTACATGCGCATCCTCACCCCCGAATTCGTCGCGCGCTGGGAAGGGCGGATGGTCAATATCCACCCTTCGCTCCTCCCCAAGTACACCGGCCTCCACACCCACGAGCGCGCCATCGCGGCGGGGGACAGCCATGCCGGCTGCACCGTCCACCTCGTCACCGCCGATCTCGATGAAGGCCCGGTCCTCGGCCAGATCCCTGTCGCGATCCTTCCCGGCGATACGCCAGACAGCCTCGCCGCCCGCGTCCTCTTCGCCGAACACCAACTCTACGCCCGCTGCCTCGCGCAGCTCGTCACGCGAGAGACCGACCCGGCATGGCTCACCGCGCAGGTCCGCGAACGCGCGATGCAACTGCCAGAAGCCGAGGAAAGCCTGAGCCACAGCATGGCCTGTTTCGGCATCATCAAGGGCAAGAAGTTCGCCTACGTCCCCAGCCAACACCACGCCGACGGAAGGACAGCCCTCCTCGTCAAGATCAGCGGGGTAGACGAACAGGAGCAGCTGATCGAAAGCGATCCCGATCGCTTCTTCCGCCCGGCCTATTTCGGCGACGGGTGGATAGGTATTCGTCTTGACCTCGGCGACGTTGACTGGGACGACATAGCCGAATGGCTGCGCCGCTCCTGGCTGGCCGTGGCGCCGCGCAAGCTTGCGGCGATGATGGAATTCTGATCGCAGCCCTGCCCCGGCTGCCGGAGCCGCCAATGCCCAAAACCCCGCTTTCCCCGCTGCATCGGCTCTATGTCCACTCCGCCCTGCAATCGTTTGTTGAAGCGGGCGGCGGCATCTTCATCGCCGGGTTTCTCGTCAGCCGCGGCTTTTCCTTCCCGGCGGCCCTCGCCAGCTTCGCGCTGATCGTCCTCTCGCGCCTTGCCTTGCGCGGCCTTGTCCTGCCGCTGGCGGTGCGCTTCGGGGTGCGGAACGTGCTGCTGATCGGCATCGCCGTCCGCGCGGTCAGCTTCGCGCTGCTCCCGCTGGTCCACGAAGTCGGCCCGCTCCTCGCGCTCTTCCTCGCTGTCAGCGGCCTCGGCAGCGTGCTCTACTGGACAGCATGGCACGGCTTCCTTCCCGTGCTGACCGACACCGGGCGCGGCGGCCAGCAGATCAGCGTGCAGCAGGCGACCAGCGCGCTGGTGGGCATCGCCGCCCCTGCGCTCGGCGGTCTGCTCCTTGCGCATGGCGGGCCGGGAATTGCCTTCGCGGCGATCACCGTGCTGCAACTCGCCAGCGCCCTACCGCTCCTCGGCGCGCCCAATCCCACGATCGACCCTGCCGCCGTGCTCGAACCCGGCGTCGCCAGCTACGCACGCCGCCTCTATCTGGGCGAGGGCTTCCACGCGGGCTGCTCGGTGGTGATCTGGAACCTCGCGCTGTTCGCTACGCTGGGCGAGCATTTCGACCAGTTCGGCGCCGCGATGGCCGCAGCCGGACTTGCCGCCGCCGCCGGCAGCCTGCTCGTCGGCCGCCTGATCGACAGCGGGCACCCGCGCCACTCGCTCGTCATCGCCTATGGCGCCGCCGCGCTTGCGCTTGCCGCCAAGGGCACCGCGCTTGGCCATCCGCTGCTTGCCGTCGCGGCCACGGCGCTCGGCGCGCTCGTCGTGCCGATGACCAGCACCGCCATGCTCGCCCCGCTCTACGCGATGGCGCGGCAGAGCCCCTGCGTGCTGCGCTTCTCGATGGCGACCGAAGGCGGTTGGGACCTCGGATGCTCCGCCGCATGCCTCACCGCCGCAGCCCTGCTGGCAAGCGGCGCGGGTTTCCACCTGCCGATCCTCCTCGGCCTTGCCGCCATCGCGGCCATGGCCCGGATGCTGGACCGCTGGTACGCGCGGCAGGCCGTCGCCGTCTGAAAAATAGGGACAGTCCCTATTTACTGGAACGGCGGTTCGTTCATATCTCGCTGATATCCACCACCGGTCGATCCTCACGCGTCCCCCGATAGCGCGCATCGGGATCGCTCTCGCCGGGCGAGATGACCACGTGGTCGTCATGCACTTCGAGCAGCGTGCCCACGAACGGCATGCCCTCAAGGCTCCCCGTCACCCGGTAGCTCACATAGTCGCCCACCTTGAACGTGGCGGGATCGAAATTGAACTCGAACGGGCACGACCCGTCCCCCATTCCAAACATAACTTCTCCCGAAACGCAAAGGGCCGCCGGATCGCTCCGGCGGCCCCTGCTATAGCAACCTGCGCGCAGCAGATCAGCCGACGATTTCTTCGGGCTTGAAGAAGTAGGCGATCTCGATCGCCGCGTTCTCGTCGGAATCCGAACCGTGGACGGTGTTGGCTTCGATCGATTCGGCCAGCTCCTTGCGGATCGTGCCCGGCTCGGCGTTCGCCGGGTTGGTCGCGCCCATGATATCGCGGTTGCGCTGCATGGCGTTCTCACCTTCCAGCACCTGCACCACGACCGGGCCAGAGATCATGAACTCGACCAGATCGTTGAAGAACGGACGCTCGCGGTGGACGGCATAGAAGCCCTCGGCCTGCTCGCGGCTCATGTGGATGCGCTTGGAGGCAACGACGCGCAGGCCGGCTTCCTCGAGCATCTTGGTGACCGCGCCGGTCAGGTTGCGGCGCGTGGCATCGGGCTTGATGATCGAAAAGGTGCGGGTAACCGCCATGGGATGTTCCTTGCGTTTTATGGGAGGCTTTTGGCTGGCCGCGCCCCTAGCGGGGAAATTGCTGCGCTGCAAGGTTGTGGGCGTCAGCGCGGCCCTTCCAGCCACTTGCCGCCTTCCTGCCGCCAATATTTGCGCTCCGCCCCCTCACGCGTCCCAAGCATCCGCCAGGTCGCCCGTGCATCGTCGACCCGCTCGGGCGGAAACAGCAGGAAGACGCGCGCAGCACCTTCATAGCCCTCGGCCATGTCGCGCCACACGCCGTCCGCCAGCGCCAGATAGCGCGCGCCGTTGGCGGGCAGCGGCTCGTGCGAAAGCAGGATCGGCTGTCGCGCATCGTGCTCTCCGCCCGCCATGCCGTGGGCGAGGAAGCTTTCGGGAATGCGCGTCCACAGCGCCTCGCTGATCCGGCCAAGCTGGCCCGCATCCTCCGAAACCACCAGCAACCGCTCGCCCGCGCCCAGCGTGCCCTGCGCCAGGCGGGGCAGCACCAGTTCCGCCGGATCGCGCGAAAGCTGGTAGAAATCGACCCGCATGGTCAGATCGGATCGTCGAGCGAACGGGCAAGCGGTGTGAAGCTCAGCGGGCCTTGCTCGGTCATCACCCAGCAGTCCTCCAGCCGCATCCCGAATTCACCGGGGATATAGAGCCCCGGCTCGTTGGAAAAGCACATGCCCGGCGCCAGCGGCGTCTGATCACTGCCGACGAGGTAGGGGCTTTCGTGGCCGTCCATGCCGATCCCGTGCCCTGCGCGGTGTGAAAGGCCCGGCAGCGCGAAGCCCGGCCCCCAGCCCTCACCCTCATAGAACCGGCGCACCGCCGCATCGAGCGCGCTGACCGGCGTGCCCACCTTCGCCGCACCGAACACCATGTCCTGCCCGCGCCGGATCGTGTCCCACACCTTGCGCTGCCGCGCGCTCGGCTCACCGAAAACCAACGTGCGCGAAATGTCGGACTGATAATCCTCGACCACGCACCCGCAGTCCATCAGCACGACCGAGCCTTCGCGCACCACTTGCGGCGTCTTGGAGCCATGCGGGTAGGCGCTCGCCTCGTTCAGCAGCACCAGCGCGAAATCATTCTCTGCACCCATGCGGGTCGTTGCCGCGCCCACCAGACCGCCGATGTCGCGCGCCGTCATGCCCTTCTGCATCAAAGCGTGCGCCTCGCGCAGCGCGGCCAACGTCACCGCATTGGCGATCCGCATCAGCGCCAGTTCGGCGGGCGATTTGATCTGGCGGCAGGCATTGACTAGCGCCGCGCCCGAAACGACTTCGAACCGCCCCTCGCGCGCCAGCCCTTCGGTGATGAAGGCCCGCGTCGTCTGCTCCACTGCCACAGGCCCAGCGCGCCCCTTCAGCGCATCGGCGATCAGCGCAAAGGGGCTGGCATCCTCATGCCATGTGCGCAAATCGGCGGGTATCGCGAGGGTTTCCTTCACCGAAGGCGCCTCGAAGAACGGTGTCACCACGATCGGCTGGCCGCTTGCCGGGATCACCGCTGCCGTGATCCGCTCCGATCGCGACCAGCGAATGCCGGTGAAGTAGGTCAGGCTGCTCCCGCTCTCCACCAGCAGGGCAGCAATCCGCCTCTCCTGCATCAGCCCCTGCACCTTGGCGATGCGCGCCATGCGCTCGGCCGGGGTGATCGGCACCGCCGCATCGGCAAGCCGCGCGGGGGCTGCCGCCCGCGCGCCCATCGGCACCATCGCCAGCGCTGCTGCGCCGCCCGCACCCGCCAACACGCCGCGCCGCGACCAAGTCATGCCGCTTTCCCCTTCCCCGAGCGGCAGCGATCCGAACAGAACTTCACGTTGTCCCAATCGCGTTCCCACTTCTTGCGCCAGGTGAAGGGAAGGCCGCAGGCGGCGCAGAGCTTGCTCGGCAAGTCCGCCTTGCGGCGCATCTTCGGCACGTATCAGGCTTCCAGCACGTCGCGCACATAGCGATCGAGCAGCCGCACGCCAAAGCCCGTCGCGCCCTTGTCATGCGTCGCGCCGGGCTTGTCGACCCACACTGTCCCCGCAATATCGAGGTGCGCCCAGGCCACGCCCTTGTCGACAAAGCGCTGGATGAACTGCGCCGCCGTGATCGAGCCGCCATAGCGCGGGCCCACGTTCTTGATGTCGGCAATCGGGCTGTCGATCAGCTTGTCGTAGGCAGGGCCGATGGGCATGCGCCACAGCTTGTCGCCGCTCGCCTTGCCCGCTGCATCGAGCTGCCCGGCCAGGAGATCGTCGTTGGCGAACATGCCCGCATGCTCATGCCCCAGCGAAATGATGATCGCGCCGGTCAGCGTGGCAAGGTCGACGATCGTGGCAGGGCTGCATTCCTTCTGCACCCAGGTCACCGCATCGCACAGCACGAGGCGACCTTCAGCGTCGGTGTTGATCACCTCCACCGTCTGGCCCGACATCGAGGTGACGACATCGCCCGGGCGCTGCGCATTGCCATCGGGCATGTTCTCGACCAGGCCGCAAACGCCGATCACGTCCGCCTGCGCCTTGCGCTTCGCGAGCGCCAGCATGGTGCCCGCGACCGCCGCCGCGCCGCCCATGTCCCACTTCATGTCTTCCATACCCGCCGCCGGCTTGATCGAGATGCCGCCGGTGTCGAACGTCACACCCTTGCCAACAAAGGCTGTCGGCCGCGCGCCCGCCTTGCCCTTCCAGCGCATGGCAATGATCTTGGGCTCGCGCACCGAACCCTGCGCCACGCCCAGCAGCGCGCCCATGCCGAGCGCGGTCATTTCGGCCAGGCCCAGCACCACGATCTCGATGCCGGTGCCCTCAAGCCGCGCCTTGCAGCGCTCCACGAAGCTGGCGGGGTAGATCACGTTGGCGGGCTCGGTCACGAGTTCGCGGGTAAACTCCACACCCTCGGCAATCGCGGCTTCGGTTTCCCAGACGGCCTCGGTGCCTTCGGGCGCGCCCAGCACCACGATCTTCGCCAGCGAGGGCTTCTGCTCGTCGCTCAGCTTGGTGCGATAGACGTCATGGCGCCACGCACGCAGCCGCGCCGCGAGCAGCACGGCGGCTGCTTCCTCAGCGCTGAGGCCGCTGCCGGCAAAATCGATAGCGAGCTCGGTCTCGCCCGAAGTCAGGTACTTGGCGGTCAGCCCGCCGCCCGCGCGCTCCAGCGTTGCGGTGCGCCCGGCCGCGCCCGGCTCGCCGATTCCGGCAAAGGCCAGCCGCTGCACACCATCGCCCGCCGGCACCAGCGCTTCGAACAATTGCCCGGCCTTGCCAGTAAAGCGCGCGGCGGCGGCAGCGCCGCGCACCAGCACGTCGGCATCGGCGGGCAGCTCGCCCTGCGGCACGAAGCGGGCAACAAGGCGGAGGCCTGAACCGGAAGTGGCTGCATCTGCTGCGGCGAATTCGATAATCATTCAAGGCTCCTGCCGGAAAAAGGGCACACCCCAAGGCTCAGCTTGGCGCAAGGTGAATTGTGGGTTTGCAGTTAAGCGGCACCGGTGCGATAGGCAAGGCCATGCGAGCCCCCGCGCGGCCCCTGCCGCAAGCCTTGTCCCGATGCTTGCGGCCCCGATGCTTGCCGTATCTGCGCGTCGCCGCCCTTCGCCCGGCCTTGGCCGTGCTGGGCGTTCTGGCGCTCGGCACCACCACCGCACATGCGCAATCCGCTGATGTCCCGCCTCCGCCCCAAGAGGCAGGCCAGCCGGCCAAGCCACCCGCCGAAGTCCGCTTCCAGTCCGATCGCGTCACGTATGCCAGCGATGCCGAGACCGTCACAGCAACCGGCAATGTCGTCCTGCGCCGCGCCGAACAGACCGTGCGCGCCGATGTCGTCACGTGGAACCGCAAGACCGGCGTGATCGAGGCGAGCGGCAACATCCGCTTCGTCGATGAAGCCGGCAACGTGCTTTATACCGACAAGGTCGAGCTGACCGACGAGCTCAAGGCCGGCGCGGTCGAGGATCTGCTGCTTGTCCTTCGCCAGGGCGGGCGGCTTGCCGCGCGCAGCGGCACGCGCGCCGCCAATGGTGATATGGTCTTGCGCGATGCCGCCTTCTCCGGCTGCGCGGTCGAGGGTGAGGACGGCTGCACCAAACGGCCGAGCTGGGAAGTGACCGCCGTCGCCGTCACTTACGATGCCAAGGACCAGCGCGTTCACTACAAGGGCGCGCTGCTGCGCGTGTTCGGCCTGCCGATCCTGCCGCTGCCCGGCCTTGCCCACACTTCGGACTTCCGCGCCGAAAGCGGCCTGCTGATCCCCGATTTCCGCTTCAGCGCGGCCAACGGCGCCGAAATCAGCGACACCTATTACTGGCGTCTTGCCAACAACAAGGACCTCGCGCTCACCGGCTATATCTTCACCGGGGCGCTGCCGATGATCTCCGGCCGCTATCGCCAGTTGACGGACCACGGTGCCTTTCAGGCCTCCGCCTATCTCACCCGCAGCGCGCGCATCAATATCGGCGGCGGCTCGCTGACCGGCGCCAATCCGCAGGAACAGGTATTTCGCGGCTATTTCGAATCGAACGGGCGCTTTCAGCTTTCGGAAAACTGGAGCCTCACCGGCTATGGCCGCTACGCCAGCGACCGCACCTTCCTGCGCCGCTACGATATCAGCCGGGATGATCGCCTGCGCTCGACCATCAATCTCGAACGCATCGATGCAAACAGCTATTTCAGCATCGCTGGCTGGGCCGTGCAGACTTTGCGCAGCGGTGACCGGCAGGGCCTCGTGCCGATTGCGCTTCCCGCCATCGAATACCGCCGCCGCATCGTCCCGCCCGCGATCGGCGGCATGCTCGAACTCCAGCTCAACAGCCTCGCGCTCACGCGGACCGGCGGGCAGGACACGCAGCGCGCCTTCGCCAAGGCGCAGTGGGACCTGCGCACGCTGACCGGGCTGGGGCAGGAGATCACCTTCACCGCCCTCGCGCGCGGCGATGTCTATCATTCGGCGCAGAACGATCTTACCAGCAACCTGCTCTACCGCGGCCTGCCCGGCTGGCAGGGGCGCGGCATTGCCACCGCGGCGGTCGATATCAAGTGGCCGCTGATCGGTTCCGCGCTCGGCGGCACGCAAGTGTTCACCCCGCGCGTCCAGTTCGTCGCCATCCCCAAGATCCGCAACCTCGCCATCCCGAACGAGGATTCGCGCTCGGTCGAGCTTGAGGATTCCAACCTCTTCTCGCTCAACCGCTTCCCCGGCTACGACCGCATCGAGGACGGCGTGCGCGTGACCTATGGCGCGGATTGGCAGTTCACCCGGCCCGGCTGGCGGGTTGCCACCACCGTGGGCCAGAGCTACCGGCTCTCCACACAAAAGACCCTGCTGCCCGATGGCACCGGCCTGTCCTCGCGCGCATCGGATATCGTCGGCCGCACCGATCTCAGGTTCCGCGATATCGTGCAGTTCACCCACCGCTTCCGGCTCGACAAGGACAGCCTGAAGCTGCGCCGCAACGAATTCGATGCGACGATCGGCAACCACCGCACTTATGCCGAAGTCGGCTACCTCCGGCTCAACCGCGATATTCCCGCGACTTTCGAAGACTTGCGCGACCGTGAGGAAGTCCGTTTCTCCGGTCGTATCGCCTTTGCGCGGCGCTGGTCGGTGTTCGGCTCGGCCGTCGCCAACCTCACCAGCAAGGTGGATGATCCGACCAAGACCAAGGACGGCTTCCAGATGCTGCGCCACCGCCTCGGCTTTGCCTATGCCGACGATTGCCTCGATTTCGCGCTCACCTGGCGGCGCGACTACATCACCAACGGCGATGCGACGCGCGGCAGCACGATCCAGTTCAACATCGCCTTCAAGGGCCTGGGTGTACGCTGAGCCGCGATCTTCCCATTTTTCCTCCGTTTCGCTTCCATCGCCGTTGCAATCGGGCTATCGCGGCGCCACTCACCTTGGGTTCAGCCGAACCATGCGAGTGAGTGGCGGCCCAGTAACCGTTGGGGGGGACCGTTCGGCGCGCAAGCCGGATGGGGCCGAGAGACAGGAATATCGTACTGCCATGAAGACCGGGTTTCGTTTGCTTTCCGTTTCGGCGCGCGCCGCACTCAGCCTCGGTGCCCTCGCGGTAGTCGCAGCTCCCATTTCCGGCACGCTCGCCCACGCGCAGACCCTGCCCGATCCTGCGGAAGACACCTCCGGCACCGGCGCGCTCAATCTGCCCGCCAATCCCGTGATCTTCGGCAAGACCGATCCGCACCTGCGCCGCGCCACCGCGATCGTGAACGGCGAGATCATCACCGGCACCGATGTCGACCAGCGCCTCGCGCTCATCGTCAGCGCCAATGGCGGCAAGGTTGCGCCGGAAGAGATGGAGCGCCTGCGCCTTCAGGTGCTGCGCAACCTGATCGACGAAACGCTTCAGATCCAGGAAGCCAAGGCCGCCAACGTCGATATCGACGAGGAGGAAGTCACCCAGACCTTCAACCGCGTAGCCCAGCAGAACTTCGGCCAGAATCCCGCTGCGCTCGAAAAGTACCTCGCCTCGATCGGCTCGTCGTCGGGCTCGCTCAAGCGCCAGATCAAGGGCGAACTCGCGTGGCAGCGCCTGCTGCGCCGCAACGTCCAGCCCTTCATCAACGTGTCGGACGGCGAAGTGCGCGAAATGATGGATCGCCTCAAGGCTGCCAAGGGCACCGAGGAATACCGCATCGGCGAAATCTACCTCGCCGCCACGCAGGAAACCAAACCGCAGGTCCTCGCCAACGCGCAGAAGATCCTCGAACAATTGAAGGGCGGCGGCAGCTTCGTCGCCTATGCGCGCCAGTATTCGCAGTCGTCCAGCGCCTCGGTCGGCGGTGATCTCGGCTGGATCCGCCTTGCCCAGCTCCCGCCCGAACTCGCCACCCCTGCCGCGCAGATGCTGCCCGGCCAGCTCGTCGGCCCGATCGAGCTCGCTTCCGGCTACTCGCTGCTCTACCTGATCGACAAGCGTCAGGTCCTCACCGCCGATCCGCGCGATGCGGTGCTCAGCCTCAAGCAGATCTCGATCGCCTTTCCCAAGGGCACCGCGGAAAAGGACGGCGCCGCCAAGGCCGCCGAATTTGCCAAGGTCGTCAAGGAGATAAAGGGTTGCGGCGGGGCCGATGCGGCTGCCGTCTCGCTCGGCGCGACTGTCGTCGCCAACGATCAGATCAAGGTGCGCGATCTCCCCACCGCGCTGCAGGACACGATCCTCAAGCTCTCGGTGGGCGAAACCACTCCGCCCTTCGGCTCGATCGAAGACGGCGTGCGCGTCCTCATGCTGTGCGGCCGCGATGACCCCAAGGTCGAAAGCGGGCCCAACTTCGAACAGCTCCAGTCGCAGATGGAAGACGACCGCGTGAACAAGCGCGCGCAGACCTACCTGCGCGACCTGCGCCGCGATGCTGTGATCGAATACAACTGAGCGCCACCCCTCAAATTCGTCATTGCGAGCGTAGCGAAGCAATCCAGAGCGTAAGGCGACCCGCTCTGGATTGCTTCGCTACGCTCGCAATGACGCCCCAAGGACTCAAACCTCTCACCCTCCCGCCCCGGCTCTGCTAGGGCGTCTGCATGACCGTCACCCAACCGCCGCTCCTGCCGCTGGCGATAAGCCTCGGCGATCCTGCCGGTATCGGCCCAGAGCTGATTGCCGCCGCATGGGACCAGCGCGAGGCGGAAGGGCTCCCGCCGTTCTTCGCGGTAGGCAATCGCGATCTCATCGAAGCCGCCGCCCGCAGCCGGGGCCTCGCCATCCCTGTCGTCGCCATCGCCGCGCCTGATGAGGCGGCCGCCGTTTTCCCCCACGCGCTCCCCGTGCTCGATGTCGGCACGTGTGCCTACACGCCCGGCCTGCCCGATGATGCCGGCGCCGCACTCGCCTTGCGCGCGCTCGAAGTCGCCACCAGCCTCGTCAAGCAGGGTGCCGCCGCCGCGCTCGTCACCGGTCCCATCGCCAAAAGCCGCCTGGCGCGCATCGGCTTCAACCAGCCGGGCCAGACCGAATTCGTGGCGGAAGCCTGCGGGATTACCCCCGAAAACGCGGTGATGATGCTCGCCGGGCCGCACTTGCGCGTCGTCCCCATCACCGTCCACGTCGCGCTGCGCGATGTGCCGTTCCTGCTCTCGGCGGAGCTCATCCGCAGCCGCTCCGCCATCGCGGCGTCCGCGCTCACCCGCGATTTCGGCGTAGCCCACCCCCGCCTCGCGGTCGCTGCGCTCAATCCCCACGCCGGCGAGGATGGCCGCATGGGCACGGAGGACCGCGACGTCATCGTGCCCGCCGTCGCTGCGCTGCAAGCCGCCGGGATCGACGCTCGCGGGCCGCTGCCCGCCGACACCATGTTCCATGCTGAAGCCCGCGCCACCTATGATGCCGCGATCTGCATGTACCACGATCAGGCGCTCATCCCGATCAAGGTGCTCGATTTCGACGAGGGCGTGAACGTCACGCTCGGCCTCCCCATCATCCGCACCTCACCCGATCACGGCACCGCCTTCGCCATCGCCGGCACCGGCACAGCCCGCTCCGGCGCCACCATCGCCGCGATCCGCATGGCCGGAGAATGCGCCGCCCGCAGAGCCGCCGCCGGATGAGCACGCCCGACCTCCCCCCCTTGCGCGAAGTCGTCCAGCGCCACGGCCTCATCGCCACCAAGGCGCTTGGCCAGAACTTCCTGTTCGACGAACAGCTCCTCGCCCGCATCGCCATGGTGCCCGGCGATCTCAAGGGCCAGAACGTGCTCGAAGTCGGCCCCGGCCCCGGCGGCCTCACTCGCGCGCTGCTGCGCCGGGGTGCCAATGTCACCGCGATCGAAATGGACCGCCGCTGCCTCCCCGCGCTCGCCGAACTGGCCGAGGCCTTTCCCGGTCAGCTCACCGTGATCGAAGGCGATGCCACGAAGATCGCGCCCGAAACCCTGTTCGACGCGCCATGGCATGTCATCGCCAATCTGCCCTACAACGTCGGCACCGCGCTCTTCGTCGGATGGCTCTCCGGCGAAAACTGGCCGCCGCAGTGGCGCAGCCTCAGCCTCATGTTCCAGCAGGAAGTTGCCGAGCGGATCGTCGCCGCGCCCGGCAGCGATGCCTACGGCCGCCTCGCCGTCCTTGCCCAATGGCGCAGCAAACCCCGCATCGCCATGCGCGTCCACCGCAGCGCCTTTACCCCGCCGCCCAAGGTCATGTCGGCGATCATCCACGTAGAGCCCGCCGCGATGCCGGAGGGCGTCTCCGCCCGCATGCTCGAACGCGTGACGGAAGCCGCCTTCGGCCAGCGCCGCAAGATGCTGCGCCAGTCGCTCAAGGGCCTCCCCGGCGCGCTGGAAGCCCTCGAAACGCTCGGCATCGAATCCCAGCGCCGCGCTGAAACGCTGAGCGTGGCCGAATTCGTCGAGATTGCCCGCGCGCTTACCCGCTAGCTCCTCCCCATTTTTGCGAAGCACAAATGGGGAGGTGGCAGCCCGCAGGGCTGACGGAGGGGTAACTACTTCTTCTTCCGCTGCGCCTCGTACCCCTTCCTCTGCGTATCGATCAGGTACGCATGGATCGCGTCCACATCATAGCGGCTCACCATATCTCCCATCGGCGCCATGCCGTTCCCTGCCAGCGCGCCGCCCAGCACGATCTGGTTGAACATACCGTGGATGTCGCGCGGCAGCCGCGACAAGTCGGGCGTGATGCCGGGGCCGAACATGTGGCAGCGTGAGCAGAACTCGGTGAACTTGGCCTCGCCATGCGCGATCTTGGCCGCAGTCGCCCGAAGCGGCGGCGGCGCGGGATACGTCAGCGGATCGGCCCGCGGCTCAGGCTGCGGCACCGGCCCGCCGCCCAGCCTGAACACCAGAATGCGGTTGGTGTTGCGGTTGCGATAGGCAATGTCCGCCGGGGTCAGCGGATAGCTGATGCCCACCCCGCCATAGCCCACCTGCACCGCGATATACTGCACGCCGCCGATCCGGTAGGTCATCGGCGCGGCCATGATATGCGATCCGGTCTGGATCGAGGCCAGTTGCGCGCCGGTCTTGGCGTTGTAGACGCGCAGCGTGCCGTCCCCGCGCCCTTGCACCACGATATTGCCGGCGGTCGAAAGCACCCCCCCATCATAGCCGCGATTGCCGTCGGAGGTGACCTGCTCCCAAACCACCTTGCGCGCCACCGGGTCCCACGCTTTCAGCACCTCACGCACCAGACTGGTCTTGCCGCGCTCCTTCTGCAGCTCCGCTTTGCTCGGGATCGGGCCGAACAGGCGGCTCAGCGTCGCCTCGTCATAGGTATCATCCGGAATGATCCCGTTGGCGTTGAAGAAGCCCTCCAGATGGTCGAGCTTGCCCTTGTTGGCGGGCAGGTTGACCATGACATTGGGCACATCGAGCGTCGGGATATAGACCAGCCCCGTCTGCGGGCTGAACGACATCGGGTTCCACGTATGCGCCCCGGCCCACGAAGGATAGACGTTCTTGGGCTTGGCCGAATAGTCCGCCACCTCGGTAAACTCGGGTCGGCCAGTCGCAAGATCCACACCCTTGGCCCAGTTCACATAGGCAAAGGCGTCGGCTGCCAGCAGCTTCCCGGTCTTGAGGTCCAGCGTGTAGAAAAAGCCGTTCTTCGAGGCCTGCATCACCACCCGGCGGGTCTCGCCGCCAAAGGGCAGATTGGCGAAGGTGAACTTCTGCGTCGCGTCATAGTCCCAGGCATCGCCCGGGGTTTCCTGATAGTACCAAGTCATCCGGCCAGACTTGGCATTCACCGCGACGATCGAAGCGTTGAACAAGTCGTCCCGCCGCTCGGCGGCAGACTTCACCCGCGAATAGGGCGAGGCATTGGCGGTGCCGAACACGATCTGGTCGGTCTCGGCATCATAGGAAAGCCCGTCCCACACCGTGCCGCCGTTCTGGTAGCGGCCATCGTGATCCGCCCCCCACGACTTTGCCGCCATTTCCAGTTCGGAATGCTCGAAGGGCTGGCCGGGCGGCGGCGGCACCGTGAAGAAGCGCCACTTGAACGCACCGGTCTTGATGTCCCACGCCGAGATATAGCCACGCGTCGAGCCATCGCCGAGGTCCGCGCCCGAATTGCCGATCACCACGGCATCGCCCGTCAGCAGCACCGCCCCGGTCGAGGCGTAAGTATAGCTGCTCTTGCCCCGGCCGATGATCGTGTCCGCAGTCCACTTCTCCGCGCCGGTCTTCGCATCGAGCGCATGCAGCCGCCCGTCCTCGCTGGCGACGAACACCACTCCGTCCCGCACCGCCACGCCCCGGTTCACCGTGTCGCAGCAGGCATTCCTCGCCGAGGCCGGATCGATGCCGGGATGGAAGGTCCACAGCACTTCGCCCGTCGCCGCGTTCAGTGCATAGACGATCCCCCACACGCCCGAGGTATACATCACCCCGTCGATAACGAGCGGCGTAGCCTCCTGCCCGCGCTCGGTCCCCATGTCATAGGCCCAGGCAAAGCCGAGCTGCCCAGCATTGCTGTCGTTGATGTCGCTGAGCGATGAGAACCACGTTCCCGCCGGATCGCCGCCGACATAGTGCCACTCATCGCCTGCGACGGGATGCGTGGCTGCCACAAACTCGGGCAGGCCCGCCTGAAGCGAGGACGCGGCAAGGCCGCAAGCACAGAGCAGGCCGAGCAAGGGCCGGCGCAAAGGGATCGAAAGCATAGGGCCGAGTGTCCGTCGAAACGGCGCCCATCGCAAGCCGGATTTGCGCGGCGCCAAAGCAGCGGTTTCCAGTGGCAAACCTGCACGATCCCGGGAATTGGCTCCCTTTGACAACAAGCTGGATTTACGTAACGATTATGGTCCGTTTCGGTGACGCTGACCATTGAAGGCGCATCGAAGCGCTCTCGGGATGGAGGATGTGTGGACCGTCGGAACCTGCTGAAACAGCTTGCGGCATCGACAGCGGCAAGCGGAATATCGGGAGCAGTTCGCGCAAAGCCATGGCAAGCAGCCGGCAAGCCAGACTGGAATGCGCTTCGAGCCAAGCTGGGCGCGCGTCTGCTCAAGGTCGATTCACCCCTTGAAGCCTGCGCAAGATCGGGTGGCGAAGGCGCCGAAGCGCTCTTTGCCAAGCTCAAGAACCCCTATTTTCTGGGCGATGAACCCGGCCTAACGCAGACCTTGGGCTGGATCGACGGATGGACGACGCAGGCCAGCGACCACGCAGTTGCGGCCGAGTCTGCCGAAGATGTCGCCGCCGCGATAAGCTTCGCCCGGCAGCACGGCGTTCCCCCGGTTGTGAAGGGCGGGGGTCACAGTTACTTCGGCAATTCAAACCGCGCCGGATCGCTGCTCATCTGGACCCGGCGCATGCGCGACATCACGCTGCACGATGCCTTCATTCCCGCCGGTGCGCCCGGCACCGCGAGTGGCATGCCAGCTGTCTCGATCGGCGCGGGCGCGATCTGGGGCGACGTCTACAACAAGGTCGCGGCGATCGGCGGGCGCTATGTCCAGGGCGGTGGCTGCCTCACCGTCGGTGTTGCCGGCTTCATCCAGGGCGGCGGTTTCGGCAGCTTCTCGAAGACCTTTGGAACCGGCGCATCCAATCTCCTTGAAGCCGAACTGGTGACCGCAGACGGCAAGATCAGGATTGCGAATGCACATCAAAACCCAGATCTGTTCTTCGCCCTGAAGGGCGGCGGAGGCGGCAGCTTCGGCGTCGTGACGAGGCTCACGCTCCGGACCCACACCCTGCCCGAGGCCATCGGCGCGATCCAGTTTTCGGTGGAGGCCCGCTCGGACGAAGCATGGCGTGCCTTGGTCGCGCGCGTGATCGCCTTCTATGCCGAGGCCCTGTTCAGGCCGGAGTGGGGTGAGCAGCTGAATTTCAGGCCCGGACGCAAACTGAGCGTCTCGATGCTGTGCCACGGGCTGACCTCCGAGCAGATCAAGGCGGTCTGGGCCCCGTTCATGGCGTGGCTTGCTGAGCGACCGGCAGACTACACCCTAGGCGGTGAACCGCTGATCGTCTCGGTTCCCGGCCGCCGCTTCTGGAGCCCGGAGTTTCTCCGGTCGCTGCAGGGCATCGTTTTGCGGGACGATCGCCCCGGTGCATCGCCGGACAACCTCTTCTGGGCGACCAATCAGGGCGAGGCAGGGCAGGTTATCAATGCCTATCAGTCTGCTTGGCTCCCCGCGGATTTGCTGAAGGAGGCAAGGCAAGCCGATCTGGTCGATGCGCTGGTAGCAGCGTCGGCACATTGGCCTCTGGGTCTGCACACCAACAAGGGATTGGCCGGAGGCACTGCGGAAGCCATAACCGCAACCCGCGCAACAGCGACCAACCCGGAAGTCCTCGATGCGTTCGCCCTCCTGATCTGCGCCGCCGAAGGACCGCCAGCGTGGCCCGGCATTCCCGGCCACGAGCCCGATCGCAAGGCCGGACGCGTCGAGGCGGCCCGCGTGGCATTTGCGATGGCCCCCATCCGCATGCTCGTCCCGGAAGCGGGGAGCTACATGTCAGAGGCTGATTACTTTGGGCCGGACTGGCAGAAGGCATACTGGGGCGCGAACTATCCCCGGCTGCTTGCCGCCAAGAAGCGCCATGATCCGGCGAACCTGTTTCGCGGCCATCACTGCGTCGGCCAAGGCTAGCTGCCAAAAATCCTCTGCCGACCACCAAGTTTTGCCTGCGTGGACTGGTTGCGCATGAAACAATCCTCTTCCGCTAGGGGTTCACCCCGGCGCGCGGGCAGGCTAGAGCGTCCGCATGGCCATGCTTGCCCCAACCGAAGCAGCCCTGATTGAGGGGATCGACGCGCCTGCGATGCTGCAGCAGGTCGAGGCGTGGTGTGCGATCAATACCGGCACCCGTAATACCGCAGGGCTGGGCCGCCAAGCCGCGCTGCTCGCTGATGCCTTTGCCGGGCTGCCCGGTGAAGTGCGCCTCGTGCCGCCCGCCCCGGTCGAGGCGATCGCCGCCGATGGCCGCGCGGTGCAGATCGAGCACGGCGCGCACTTGGTGCTCAGCGTTCGCCCCGATGCGCCGCGCCGTTATCTGCTCACTGGGCACATGGACACGGTCTACCCGGCAGACCACCCGTTCCAGACGCTGACATGGCTCGATGGCGAAACCCTCGGCGGCCCCGGCACGGCGGACATGAAGGGCGGCATCGCCGTCATCCTCGCCGCGCTCCAGGCCTTCGAGACGAGCCGGGTCGCGCCCTATGTCGGCTATGATGTGCTCATCAATTCGGACGAGGAAACCGGCAGCCTCGCCTCCGCCCCGCTCATCGCCGAACTCGCGCGCAAGAAGGCCGCAGCGCTCACCTACGAACCCTCCGCCTTGCCGGACGGCACCCTGGCTGGCGCGCGCGGCGGCAGCGGCAACTACAGCGCGATTGTCACCGGTCGCTCCGCCCACGCTGGCCGCAACCCGCAGGATGGCCGCAACGCGCTCGTCGCCGCCGCTGATCTCGCGCTCGGTTTGAAGGCGCTTTCGGGAGACGGCCTCGCCATCAACCCGGCCCGCATCGATGGCGGCTCGGCCAACAATGTCGTGCCGGACCATGCCGTGCTGCGTTTTAACATCCGCCCCCGCAGCGAAGAAGACGCCGCGCGCTTCTCCGCCGCGATCCAGCCATTGCTGCGCGAAGTCGAGCTGGCGCATGAGGTGAGCATTCACCTCCACGGCGGGATCAGCCGCCCGCCCAAGCCGCTTACGCCGGACGCGGAAAAGCTGTTCGATCTCGTCCGCCGCTGCGGCGCGGCGCTCGGCCAGCCGATCCGCTGGCAAGCTTCCGGCGGCGTGTGCGACGGCAACAACATTGCCGCACTCGGCGTGCCGGTGGTCGATACCATGGGCGTGCGCGGCGGGGCGATCCACTCGCCTGACGAATACATGATCGTGCCGTCGCTGGCTGAGCGCGCCGCGCTGTCGGCGCTCGTGCTGCACCGGCTTTCCGGAGGGGAATAACAAGCGTGACCCACGTCATCCGCGCGGCCCGCGCCTCGGATCTCGAACACTTGTACGAGATGGCCAAGCTCACCGGCGGCGGCTTCACCAACCTGCCGCCCGATCGCCGCGCGCTGGTAGCAAAGCTTGAGCGCGCCGCGGCTGCTTTTGCCAACACCGTGGAAGGCGATCCGGAGACCCAGAAGGATGAACTGTTCGTTCTGATCCTCGAGGACCTCGCCACGCACGAAGTGCGCGGCACCTGCCAGATCTTCACCCGCGTCGGGCAGACCTGGCCGTTCTATTCCTATCGCATGGCGACGCTGACCCAGCATTCCAAGGAACTGGGGCGCACTTTCCGCGCCGAAATGCTCAATCTTGTAACAGACCTCGAAGGGTCGAGCGAAGTCGGCGGCCTGTTCCTCCACCCCGGCGAACGCGCGGGCGGGCTCGGCATGCTGCTCGCCCGCAGCCGCTATCTGTTCATCGCCATGCACCGCAAGCGCTTTGCCGATCGCATCCTGGCAGAACTGCGCGGCGTGATCGACGAACGCGGCGGCTCACCCTTCTGGGACGGCGTCGCGGGCCGCTTCTTCGGGATGAACTTTCAGGAAGCCGATTATTTCAACGCGATCAACGGCAACCAGTTCATCGCCGATCTGATGCCCAAGCATCCGGTCTACATCGCCATGCTGCCCGAAACCGCGCGCTCCGCGATCGGTCTGCCGCACCCCAGCGGCCGCGCCGCGATGCGCATGCTCGAAACCGAAGGCTTCGCTTCCGAAGGCTATTTCGACATCTTCGACGGCGGCCCGACGATGACCGCGCGCACGGACAAGGTGCACTCGATCGCCTCGGCCAAGATGGTGCCGGTGACAGAGGTGCGCGAGGCCGATGAAACCGCCGCCCGCGCGCTCGTCGCCACGGGCAGGCTTGCCGATTTCCGCTGCTGCTTCGCGCGGATCATGGCGGACGGGGATGGCATCGCGCTCGATCCCGATGCCGCCTCGGCACTGGGTGTCGGCCTGGGCGATACCGTGTGGCACGTGGCGCGCTGAAGGAACCCGCAATGAGCACTCTGGTCGAGATCAACTTCGACGGCCTCGTCGGGCCGAGCCACAACTACGCCGGACTCAGCCTCGGTAACCTTGCTTCGGCCAAGCACGGCGGCAGCGTATCCTATCCGCGCGCCGCCGCATTGCAGGGCATCGGCAAGATGCGCCACAACATGGCTCTCGGCCTTGTGCAGGGCCTGCTCTGCCCGCTGCCGCGCCCCAATCATGGCTTCCTCGGCGCGCTTGGCATCGCCGAACCCGCTGACGAAACCGAACGCCGCCTGCGCGCCGCCGCGTGGTCAGCCAGTTCGATGTGGACCGCCAATGCGGCCACCGTCTCCCCCGCGCCGGACACGGCGGACGGGCGCTGCCATCTGACGGCGGCTAACCTCGTCACCATGCCGCACCGCTCGCAGGAATGGCCCGATACCGTGCGCCAGTTGCGCCTCGCCTTTGCGGACAGCGCGCATTTCGCAGTCCACGATGCCGTCCCTGCCTGCTTCGGCGATGAAGGCGCGGCCAACCATATGCGCATGGCCACCAGCCACGCCGCGCATGGCCTCGAAATCTTCGTCTACGGCAAGCACACCAAGGATTCCGGGGGCGGCGCCTTCCCCGCGCGCCAGCACGAGCAGGCGAGCCGCGCCGTCGCCCGGCTCCACGGCCTCGATCCCGCGCGCTGCCTCTTCGTCGAGCAGTCCGGCGAGGCGATTGCGGCGGGCGCGTTCCACAATGATGTGGTCGCCGTGGCAAATGAGCGCGTGCTGTTCACCCATGAACTGGCCTTTGCCGATCCAGAAGGCACTTATGCCGCGATCCGCGCCGCGCTGCCCGAAGCAGAAATCGTCATCGTGCCCGCCAGCGCCGTCAGCCTTGCCGATGCCATCGCGAGCTACCTGTTCAACGCGCAGCTCCTCACCCTTCCCGGCGGCGAAATGGGCCTCGTCATCCCGCTGGAGGCCTGGGAGCACCCGGCTGTCCGCGCCTGGCTCGATGGCATGCTTGCCTCCAACGGCCCGATCCGCCGCGTGCTGCCGGTCGATGTGCGGCAGTCGATGGCAAACGGCGGGGGGCCTGCCTGCCTGCGCCTGCGCGTTGTCGCAGATCCTGCCACCGTTGATCCGCGCTTCCTCCTCACCGAAGCGCGCGCAGACATGCTGGAAAAGCTGATTGCCAAGGCCTGGCCCGAGCAGATCGATCCCGCTGATCTCGGGCGCGACTCGCTGGCTGCCAGCGTCATCGCCGCGCGCGCTGCGCTGCTCGATGCGCTCGATCTTTCCGCACTGGCCTGAAACGGCACGCCTCACCGCACGGGGGTTAAGCCCGCCTTTACCATGGCCTGTCGCCGTGCTTTACAAGGCATAGGCTATGCCATGCGCATCTGCCCCGTGATTGCTGATCTGGCACGAAGGTTGCGGAAGAGGTTTGGTGATGCACAAGAAGCCCTCTTTGTTGCGCAAGATCAGCCGCCTGTTCGTGATCAAGAACCGGTTCGAGGCGAGCGCGATCATCTACGCGCTGGCGCTGGGTTCGGCGGAGCGAGGGCAGATCTATCTGGCGCAGTATCCGGGCTTTGGCGGCAAGCTGCTGTTCCTTGCCAGCTGCCTTGCGGTGTTCATGGCCGGCGCCAAGATCATGGACGCGATGAAGTACGAGCGCGAGGGCAAGGCGGCAGTGCCCGTGCCGGTGAAGGTCGATCCGGTCATGTAGGGAAAGTGGAGGCGTTTCTGTTGCCCGGTACGCCTGCGTTTCGTGAATTGGGGCTGGCCGGCCGCTACGCAGCGCGTGAAGGTGGGGAGGTTCTGTTGTCCGGCCCTCCCCGAGCCGCTGAATTCCCTTCTGTTGCCCGGTGGGTTCAACCGCGCTTTAGCTTTGTAAGATCAGGCCGTTAAGCCGTCAGATTACGCCGCGAGAGCGAGTGCTTCGTTGTCGTTGGCACTTGT
>NZ_JAIXPP010000028.1 GCF_027486195.1 Novosphingobium sp. | reverse complement strand
GGGAAGAAGATCAGGTTCACGCCGATGAAGAACACCCAGAAGTGCAGGTGGCTGAGGAACTCGCTGTGCATGCGGCCGCTCATCTTCGGGAACCAGTAGTAGAACCCGGCGAAGAGCGAGGTGACCGCGCCCAGCGACAGCACGTAGTGGAAGTGCGCCACGACGTAGTAGGTGTCCTGGAGGTTGTCGTCGATGCCGCCGTTGGCGAGCACCACGCCGGTCACGCCGCCGACGGTGAACAGGAAGATGAAGCCGATCGCCCAGACGAGCGGCGACTTGAACTCGAGGCTGCCGCCCCACATCGTCGCGATCCACGAGAAGATCTTGATGCCGGTGGGCACCGCGATGACCATGGTGGCGGCGGTGAAGTACATCTTCGTGTTCACGTCGAGGCCGGTGGTATACATGTGGTGCGCCCACACGATGAAGCCCACCGCACCGATCGCGACCATGGCGTAGGCCATGCCGAGGTAGCCGAACACCGGCTTCTTCGAGAAGGTCGAGATGATCTGGCTGATGATGCCGAAGCCCGGCAGGATCATGATGTAGACTTCGGGGTGGCCGAAGAACCAGAACAGGTGCTGGTAGAGCACCGGATCGCCGCCGCCGGCCGGGTTGAAGAACGTCGTGCCGAAGTTGCGGTCGGTCAGCAGCATGGTGATCGCCGCGGCCAGAACCGGCAGCGAGAGCAGCAGCAGGAACGCGGTGACGAGCATCGACCACACGAACAGCGGCATCTTGTGCAGGGTCATGCCCGGTGCGCGCATGTTGAAAATAGTGGTGATGAAGTTGATCGCGCCGAGGATCGAGCCAGCACCCGCAAGGTGCAGCGAGAAGATCGCAAAGTCGACCGCCGGGCCGACCGAGCCCGAGGTTGAAAGCGGCGCATAGACCGTCCAGCCCGTGCCCGCGCCCATGCCGGTACCACCGGGCATGAAGGCCGAGATCATCAGCGAGCAAAAGCCCGAGACGGTCAGCCAGAACGAGATGTTGTTCATGCGAGGGAAGGCCATGTCCGGCGCGCCGATCATCAGCGGGACGAACCAGTTGCCGAAGCCGCCGATGAGAGCCGGCATGACCATGAAGAACACCATGATCAGGCCGTGGGCCGTGATCAGCACGTTCCACAGGTGGAGCGTCGCGTTGAAGTCCTGGTCGTTGCCGCCAAGGAAGTGTGTCCACCAGCCGAGATACTGGATGCCCGGGTGCGCGAGTTCGGCGCGCATGATGCCCGAGACGCCGCCACCGATGATGCCCGCGATAATCGCGAAGATCAGGTAGAGCGTACCGATGTCCTTGTGGTTGGTCGACATGAACCAGCGCGCGAAGAACGCGGGCTTGTGGTCATGATCGTGCGCCTCGTGGTGGGCGTCGAAGCCTTCGTGGGCTGGAATGCTGGCCATGGTGGTCTAACCTTGTCCTCGAAATCTGTTACGCTGCGGGCGTGGTCTTGGCGGGCGCTGCGGCCGCCGTGGTGGTGGCGCCGGCCGCCGGAGCACCGACAGTACCGCCCTGGGTCTTCACCCACTCTTCGAACTTGGGCCGGGGCAGCGCCTCGACCACGATCGGCATGTAGCCGTGGCGGGCACCGCACAGCTCGGAGCACTGGCCGTAGTAAACGCCCGGTTCCTTGATGAAGAGCACCTTCTCGTTGATGCGGCCCGGCACGGCGTCGAGCTTGAACCACAGCGAGGGTACGGCGAAGGCGTGGATCACGTCCGAACCGGTGGTCTGCAGGCGGATCGGCTCACCAGCGGGGACGACCATGCGGTTGTCGGCGGCCAGCTGCGGCTGCTCGCCGCGCTTCAGCGCTTCAGCATCGGGCAGGATGTTCGAGATCACCTCGAAGCCGCCGTTGTCCGGATACGTGTAGCCCCAGTACCACTGGTAGCCGGTGGCCTTGACCGTGAGCGCGCCCTTGGGCGCGGGCGCATACTGGTGCGCCAGCAGGCGGATCGAGGGCACCGCGATCACGACGAGGATCAGCACCGGAACAACCGTCCAGATGATCTCGATCGTGGTGTTGTGGCTGGTCTTCGATGCGACCGGGTTGGCGGCGCGACGGAAGCGGACCATGACCAGAAGCAGGAGGAGCAGGACAAAGAGCGTGATCACGACGATGACCGGCATCAGCAGGTAATCGTGCATCGCCAGGGCTTCCTGCCCGATCGGCGAATACTGGTCCTGGAAGGTCCACGCCTTGGCGACCGGCTGGCCCTTGCCATCGGTCGGCTTCATCGGGGTGTAGGAACCCTTATCCACCGGCGCGGCAGCATCTGCCGGAGCGGCGCTGGCGGCAGGAGCAGGCGTCACTGCAACCGGGGCGGCGGGCGCCGGAGCCACTTCGGCTGCGGGTGCCGGAGCGGCAGCAGCCATGGCCTGGGGCGCGAATGCAAGCGCGGCAGCCAGGCTGAATGTCCGGATCGCACCCGTCACGGCGCGGGCAACATGGGAAAGACTCATCGTGTGCAACTCTCGATTTTTTGCTTCTGCGCCGGACCTTTGGTCCGACACTCCACACCCCAAATCCCTTAATTCAAGGGGGCCTATACGCGCGCTCGCCCCAAGCCTCAAGCGCCTCAACGTATATTTTTGGGGCAATGGGGTTTGCCCTAAAGCTCTAAGGCGCAAGCGAATAACGGGAATCGAGCAGTCCGGCATAGCGCCGCGCCCCTCCCTTCGCTATTGACCCACCCCTGAAGCACCTCCTGCGGGCTCCGACGCCCGCTCATGATGAGACAACCATGCTCGAAGACGAGATCCTCTCCGAATTCCGCGCCAGCGAGGCCCTGCTAGAAGGGCACTTCCTGCTCTCTTCGGGCCGCCACAGCGCGCACTATCTGCAATGCGCCCGCGTGCTGATGGACCCGATGCGTGCCTCTCGCCTTGCCGCCGCACTCGCTGCGACTCTGCCGCGCGAACTGCGCCAGCAGATCGGCAAGGTCATTTCGCCCGCGATGGGCGGGGTGATCATCGGCCATGAAATGGGCCGTGCGCTGGGCGTCGAGGCCATGTTCGTCGAGCGCCCGACCGGCACGTTTGAACTGCGCCGCGGCTTTTCGCTCAAGGCCGGCGAGAAGGTGCTGATGGTCGAGGACGTTGTGACCACCGGCCTTTCCAGCCGCGAAGCCATCGCCGCGATCGAGGCGGCGGGCGGCATCGTGGTGGCCGGCGCGGCGCTGGTCGATCGCTCGGGCGGCACGGCAGACCTCGGCGTGCCGTTCTACCCGCTCGTCAGCCTCAGCTTCCCGACCTACGCGCCCGACGAGCTTCCACCCGAACTCGCCGCGACTCAGGCGATCAAGCCCGGCAGCCGCGCCGCCTGATGTTCACGCAGGTGAGAGCCGCTGCGCGAGCCCTGCCAAGGTGCATTCTGGGCGCGCTGCTGGTGTCGATCATGGCGCCGATTGCCGTCGCGCAGACGCCGGACACCGGCACGGCTCCTGCGATCAACGAACCGCGCCTGGCCGCTGCCATCAAGGCGGCAGACTTTGCCGGCACGCTGCTCATCGCCCGTGGCGACCGAATCCTGCTCGAACGCGCATATGGGATGGCCGAGCCCGGCGGGACCGCGCCGCACCGGCTTGGCCGGATCTGGCGCTGGGCATCGGTTACCAAACAGGTCACCGCCACGATTGCCATGCAGGAAGTCGCCGCAGGCCGGCTCGATCTCGACCAGCCGATCGCGCGCTATCTGCCGCGCAGCCGGGCGCCCCACGCCGATACCCTCACCTCGCGCATGCTCATGCAGCACGTTTCGGGCCTGCGCCACGCCGACGATTTTGCGCCGCAGGACAATGACGGCTGGGCCTATTTCTACAGAGCGCCACTTGGCAGCCCGGAAACCGGCGTCATCTGGTGCGAGGGACCGACCGGCAAGCCCGATAAAGTCCCGCCAGCGGACTTCCGCTATGGCGATTGCGATTTCATCATGATGGGCGCGGTGCTCGAAGCGATCACCGGCAAGACCTATGCCGCGCTGGTCGAGGAGCGCATAGCGAAGCCGCTCGGGCTGCGTACCGTCGGGCTGTTCCCCGAAGCCCCGTCTCCGATCTCGCGGTCGGCCATCAAGGGATTCGACGGCGGCAAGCCCGAATCGCGCGCATTCCATCTTGCCAATTTCGGCCCGGCCGGTGCGCTTTATGGCACGACGCATGATCTGCTGGCGTTCGACCGCGCGTTGATGTCAGGCAAGCTGCTGCCACCCGCCCAGCGCGCCGAGATGTGGACCGGCCAGCCGCGCTACGGATACGCGGCGCTTGGGCAATGGTCCTATGACGTCGCGCTTAGTGGATGCGAGGGCGCAGGCGTGCACCTTGTCGAGCGCCGCGGCCATATTGGCGGGGTATCCTTGCGCAACATCATTATTCCGGAGCTTGATATGGTGGTGATCATGACCTGGAACCGTGGCAACGCCGAGGAGGCTTTCGGCGAAGTGTGGCAGCAAGCCGGACTGACGCACGACGTTCTGGCCGCAGCTTTGTGCAAGTCATTGTGACACAGGGCATCATGACACAGCAGACCTTCTCCAACGCCGGCAGGCCGCAGCGCCTGCGGCTCGGCGTGAACATCGACCACGTCGCCACGATCCGCAACGCGCGCGGCGGGGAACATCCCGATCCGGTCCGCGCAGCGCAGATCGTCGCCGAAGTCGGCGGCGATGGCCTTACGGCGCACCTGCGCGAAGACCGCCGCCACATCCGCGACGAGGACCTTGCGCGCATCCAGGCCGCGACCAACCTGCCGCTCAACCTTGAAATGGCCGCGACGGAGGAAATGCTCGCCATCGCGCTGCGCCACAAGCCGCACGCCGCCTGCATCGTGCCCGAACGGCGCGAGGAGCGCACCACCGAGGGCGGGCTGGACGCCGCCGGCCAGCACAACCGCCTCGCCCCCATCGTCAGCCGACTCGCCGATGCCGGCATCCGCGTCAGCCTGTTCATCGCCCCCGATCCGCGCCAGATCGAAGCGGCGATGAAGCTCGGCGCGCCCGTCGTCGAACTCCACACCGGCGAATACGCGCACGCTGAGGGTGAGGCCCGCGCGGTCGAACTGCGCCGCATCGCCGACATGGCCGCGCTGGCCGCCAAGAACGGCATCGAGCCCCACGCCGGCCACGGCCTCACTTATGACAACGTCAGCGCCATCGCCGCGATTCCCCAATTGGCCGAGCTTAACATCGGCCACTACCTGATCGGCGAGGCGATCTTTACCGGGCTCGAAAACGCGGTGCTCAGGATGCGCGATCTGATGGACGCGGCACGGTGAGGAGCGGGCAGTGAGGAGCGGGCAGTGATCATCGGCATGGGCTCCGACCTCTGCAACATAGAGCGTATCCAGGCTTCGCTCGACCGTTTTGGCGAGCGTTTCGTGCAGCGCGTGTTCACGCCTACAGAACAGGCCAAGGCCGCGCGGAGGCCCTATACCAAGGCGGGCACGCTGGCGAAGCGCTTCGCTGCCAAGGAGGCGTTCTCAAAAGCGGTCGGCACCGGCTTCAAGGCAGGCGTGTTCATGAAGGACATCGGCGTGGTGAACGCACCTTCCGGCGCGCCGACGCTGGCGCTGACGGGCGGCGCTGCCGCGCGCCTTGCCGCGATCACCCCGGCGGGGCATGTGGCGGTGGTTCACCTGACGCTCACCGACGATCACCCATGGGCGCAGGCCTTCGTCGTGATCGAGGCGCGACCCCTTTCTGAAGGTGCTGCTTGAGCGACATTACCGAAACCGCGCCGGTCCCCGAAGCAGAGCAGCCGGAAATCACGGCACCCGAAAGTGGAGCTGGCGAACCCGAGGGCACCAACTGGCTCGCCGAGATGCGCGGCCTGCTGCTCATGCTGATGGCGGTGATCGGCTTCCACAGCTTCGTGGCCAAGCCCTTCTACATCCCGTCGATTTCGATGATGCCGAACCTGCTTGTCGGCGATCAGCTGGTCGTCTCGAAGTATCCCTATGGCTGGTCGTGGGTTTCGGCCTCGATGCACTTCCTGCCGCGCTCGAAGATGCGCATCCTTCCCGCGACTCCGGCCTATGGCGATATCGTCATCGTCGTCCCGCCGGATCGTGACGAGGACTATATCAAGCGCGTCGTCGCGCTGCCGGGCGACCGCATTGCCGTCGTGAACGGCCAGATCATCCTCAATGGCAAACCCGTGCCGCAGATCGCCGAAGCCCCGCTCGAGCTGCCGGTCGATCCCAACCAGCCCTGCGATCCCGATGATTTCCCCGGACTTCGTTACCGCGCGGCAGACGGCAAGCAGGTCTGCGAATTGCCGATCTTCCGCGAAACCCTGCCAAACGGCGCGACCTACCGGATCATCGACCACCGCCAGCAGCCGCTAGACAACTATCCGGAGACAAAAGTCCCGGCGGGCTACGCTTTCCTGATGGGCGACAACCGCGATCATTCTGCCGACAGCCGCGCGCCGATCATCGAAAAGGGCCTCGGCGGGCCGGTTCCGCTGGCCGATATCGGCGGGCGCGCCGAATTCATCACCTATTCGCTCAATGGCACCGAGACGTGGAATCCTTTGACATGGTACGGTGCCTTGCGGGGTAACCGCGCTTCGCTCAAACTGCGACCGATGATCCTGCCGCAAAGGGCCCCGACCAAGCGATGAGCGACGTACCGACCACCGTTCCCGAGACCGCCCCGCAGCACAGCGCCGGGCCCACCGATATCCGCGACGATCTCGTCCGGCAGGAAATCAAGCGCGCGGCGGTGTGGATCGGCATGGCCGGGCTGGCCGCCCTGGCGGTATATCTTGCGCATCCGCTGCTGGTGATCTTCGGCGGTTTCGTGTTCGCCATGCTGATCGACGGCGGTCAGCGCCTGCTCGGCCGTGTGCTGCCCATCGGACGTTCATGGCGCGTGGCGGTGGTCCTGCTGCTGACGGTCGCTTTCCTGGTCTGGGTGGTCGAATTTGCCGGCAGCCAGATCATGACGCAGGCCGCCGAGATGCCGCCGCTGGTCACCGCGCAGGCCCAGCGCGCGCTCGATTGGGCCTCTGCGCATGGCCTAACAATGGGCCGCAGCGATGTCAGCAGTCTGGTGCAGCAACTGCTCGGCGGGGTCGGTCAGGTGACTCAGGCGCTGGGCGGTTTGTTCGGCGGCGTCACCACGCTGCTCATCATCGTCATCCTCGGCATCTATTTCGTGCTCGAGCCCGATCTTTACCAGCGCGGCCTGGCGTGGATGCTCCCGGCCGGAAGCCGCGAGTACTTCCACGGCACCACGCACCGCATGGGCCGCACGCTGCGCATGCTGCTGGCCGGGCGCATGCTTGGCATGGTGATCGAAGGCGTCGCCACCTGGATTGCGCTTGCAGTCTATGGCGTGCCTATGGCCGCGCTGCTTGGCCTGCTCACCGGCCTGCTCGTGTTCCTGCCCAATATCGGCGCGCCGATTTCGGGCATTCTGATGATCCTCGTCGGCTTCTCGGGCGGCACGGCGATGGGGATCTACTGCATCATCGTCTACGTCGTGGTGCAGACTGTGGACGGCAACGTGATCGTGCCCATGGTCGCCAAGCGCACTGCCGATCTTGCCCCGGCGCTCGTGCTGGGCGCGCAGTTGATCTTCGGCGTTCTGTTCGGCATCCTCGGCCTTGCGCTTGCCGATCCGCTGGTGGTCATGCTGAAAATCGCGCTCGAACGGCAGGCCGAACACAACACCCGCCGCGAAGAACAGACAGAATAGGCGCTGATGGCCCGCAAGTTCCTCTATTTCATCGCGCTGCTGATCGTCATGGTCATCGCCGCGCTGCTGGCCCTGCGCATCTGGTCAGTCGAACTGACCCGGTTCGCCTTCGTGCCGCGCGGCGCCTTCGAAGCACAGGCGCCCTTGCGCGCAGGCATCTACGACGATCCAGCCATGTGGGTATCACGCCCCGGCACCGCCAATGATCCCGCGCAGTATCACCCCGAAGGCACCCCCACCGCGCCGCAGGGCAAGGCCTTTGTCTTCTTCATCCACCCGACGAGCTACCTAGCACGCGATCACTGGAACGGCCCGATTGAGGACGAGGACGCGCGCTATCGCACGGCCCTGTTCGTGCGCGGCATGGCGAGCGCCTTCAACGGCGAAGCGGCCGTTTTCGTACCTTACTACCGGCAGGCGGCCTTCGGCAGCTTCCTCGTCAACCGGCCCGAGACGCTGAAGGCCCGCGCGGTTGCCTATGGCGATGTGCGCGCCGCCTTCCGGACCTTCCTGGCCCAAGTTCCCGCTGGCGCGCCCATCGTGCTCGCGGGCCACAGCCAGGGCGCGATGCACCTCATGCACCTGCTGCAGGACGAAGTGAGGGGCAAGCCTCTCGCCAGCCAGATCGTCGCGGTCTACGTAATCGGCTGGCCGGTCTCACCCGCGCACGATCTGACCGCGACAGGCTTTCCCGCTTGCGCTGCGCCCGTTTCTTTCGGCTGCGTGATGAGCTGGATGAGCTTTGCCGAACCGGCCGACGCAGGCCAGATGCTCGACACCTACCGCGCCGAGCCGGTGCTTGATGGCAAGGCCAAGGGCAGCGAACCCGTGCTGTGCACCAATCCGCTGACCGGCGGCGCCGCGCCCGACGCACCCGGCACAGCCAACCTCGGCACCATGCTCCCTTCGATGGATCTCAAGACGGGCAAGCTCTTGAAGCTTGGCATCCCTGCCCGCTGCGACGCGAAAACGGGATTGCTGATGATCGGCGACCCACCGGACCTCGGCCCCTATGTGCTGCCCGGCAACAACTACCACGTCTATGATATCCCGCTGTTCTGGGCCAATGTCCGTGCCGATATCGCGCGGCGCGAGGCATCATGGTTCACGCCGGTCGAATGATCACCACCAGTGCGGCCGAACTGCGCGGCGCCCTGCCCGAAGGCGGCGCGCTGATGGGCCTCGATCCCGGCACCAAGACCATCGGTGTCGCGCTGTGTGACCGCGACTGGCGCTTCGCCACTGCCGGCCAGACGATCCGCCGCCGCAAGTTCGCGGCCGACAAGGCCGAACTGGCAGCGCTGATTGCCGCGCGCAGTGTGAAAGGCCTCGTCATCGGCCTCCCGCTCCACATGGACGGCGGCGAAAGTCCGCGCAGCCAGGCCGCCCGCGCGATGGCGCGCAACCTTGCCGATCTTGGCCTCCCCATCCTGCTGTGGGACGAACGCTGGACCACGCAGGCCGCCGAGCGCGCGATGATCGAGCAGGATTTCAGCCGTGCAAAGCGGGCGGAACGCATCGATTCGCACGCCGCCGCGCTGATCCTGCAGGGCGCGATAGACGCCATGGTGGGGAGCGCGTTCTGATTCCGCGCCACAATTGATGGTTGTCACCGCGCCCCCGCCCCGGCAGGACGTCAGCCATGAGCAAGGATGAGAAGGCCGCCGGCCTCATGAAGACGATCATGCCCGAAGGCTTCGTGTTCGATCCCGAACGCGGCGCGCGCTGGTTCACCCGCGCGGGCCACACCGGCTTCCTTGGCATGGAATATCACGATCACGGCGAGGACTGGATCGAGCTCGCCCTGCCCTGGCGCGAGGATCTCGTCGGCGTAGAGGAAACCGGGGTGCTCGCCTCGGGGCCGATCATCAGCCTGCTCGACAACGCCACCTCGATGTCGGTCTGGACGCGGCAGGGCACTTTCAACCCGCAAGTCACGCTCGACCTTCGCATCGACTATGTGCGCGCCGCCACGCCGGGCAAGACGGTGATCGCGCGCGCCGAATGCTATCAGGTGCGCCGCTCGATGGCCTTCGTGCGCGGGATCGCCCACGATGGCGACATGACCGATCCGGTCGCGCACACCGCCGGCATCTTCATGCTGGTGAGCAGCGAAGGGTGGTCGAAGCCATGAGCGGTTACAATCTGCCTCCCTATGCCCGGACCATGGGCATGGAAGTCGACCATATCGAGGACGGCGCGCCGGTCATCGCGATGGACTTTGCCGAGCGTGTGCAGGGCCGCCCGGGTTTCCTTCACGGCGGCGCAATCGGCGGACTGCTGGAGATGGCCGCCCACGCTGCCCTCCGCGCAGAGCTCGATCGGCAGGGCAGCGCATCCCGCATCAAGCCGGTCAACATCAGCATCGAATATCTGCGCGGCGGCGTGCAGGAACGCACTTTTGCGCGCGGCGAGGTCATCCGCGCCGGCCGCCGCGTGGCGAACGTCCGGGTCGAGGCCTGGCAGGGCGACCGCAGCAAGCTGGTCGCCAGCAGCTGGATGAATTTCCTGCTCGCTGCGCCCAAGGAAAGCTGACCGTAAATGGCATGATTGCGGCCCGTAGGGATGCGCCCTGCCGCGTTCCTGGCCGAATTGTCTTGCAATTTTTACACAGCCTTCTAAAGAAAACTTGCCTCACGTCGATTGCGACGGAATTTGACGGCTGCTTTGTCAGCGTCCTTTCCTTTTCAAGATGCCTGGCTTTTTCAACCGGCAAGCGCCGGTTTTTCCATGCTGCTCTCGTTGAAGTGAGACGGGCATCGACGTTTTGATTTGAGCTGCAGGAACCCGGTTCCGGCATCTCCGACTCCCTCGATTTCCTTTCAAGTGACGACCAGACGCACGACCCCGTCGGCATTCGCGCCGGCGGTCACTCCCGTTTCTTGAAAGGAAGCGACCATGACTATCGGAACCGTAAAATTCTTCAACGAAGACAAGGGCTATGGCTTCATCCAGCCGGATGACGGCGGCAAGGACAGCTTCGTCCACATCTCCGCCGTGCAGGCCGCAGGCCTCGCCACGCTGAGCAAGGACCAGCGCGTCAGCTATGACGTCGAGACCGGCCGCAATGGCAAGGAATCGGCGATCAATCTCGCCAGCGCGAACTGATCGAGGCGAGCCCGCAGCAG
>NZ_JAIXPP010000058.1 GCF_027486195.1 Novosphingobium sp. | reverse complement strand
TTTATGCAGATTCTCGTTCGCGACAACAATGTCGACCAGGCCCTTCGCGCGCTCAAGAAGAAGCTGCAGCGTGAGGGCGTGTATCGCGAGATGAAGCTGCGCCGTCACTTTGAAAAGCCCTCGGAAAAGCGCGCCCGTGAAAAGGCTGCCGCTGTCCGCCGCGCCCGCAAGATGGAGCGCAAGCGGCTTGAGCGCGACGGCGGCAAGTAAGCTGCTGCCGGGGGCGGCACGAAGCCGCCCTTAGCCTCTTGCGATAAGGGTCCGGCTGGGCCAAGAGGGCGCCGTATTCGCGGCGCCCTTTCGCTTGTCCGGCACACGTCGGCCGCGCTTCAAGGGCATGGAATCGGGGCCGTCCCGCCGGTCCCACAAAAGGGGAAGACATGTCGGAAATCACCCGCGTTCCGCTCCAGCCGGTTGGCAAGGGATCGCTCACCCGCATCTGGATCGGCGTGATTCTCGCGCTGCTGATCGGCGCGACTGCCGCCTGGGCCACGCGCTATCAGGGCCTCGTCGTTGAAACCCTCACGGCGGGTTCCGGCCCTTCGCCTACGGTGGGCGATGTCGTGCTGGTCAACTATGCCGGCCACCTCGCCAACGGCAGGGAATTCGACAAGGGCACGCAGGTTGCGATGCCGGTCGAAGGCGTGATCCCCGGTTTCAGCCAGGGGCTGCAGAAGATGCAGCGCAAGGGCAAGTACAAGCTGATCATCCCTGCTGCGCTCGCCTATGGCGCTGCGGAGCAGAAGAACCCTTCGACGGGTGAAGTCGTGATCCCGGCGAACAGCGATCTGACGTTCGATGTCGAACTGCTCGATTTCAAGAGCGCGGCCGAGATCGAGCAACGCCGCCAGATGCTCCAGCAAATGCAGCAGCAGATGGGTAGCGCGCCGAAGGGCGGCGCTCCTGCTGGCAATGGCGGCGCTGAAAGCATGCCGCAGCCCTGATTTTCCGGTTCCCGGCCAGCGGCGCGCCCGCTGGCCCCAGACTTTCGAGAGACAGCCATGTCCGTAGACACTGCCACGGTGGCCAGAATCGCCTCGCTGGCCCGCATCAAGGTGACCGAAGACGAGATCGCGGCGATGGTGCCCGAACTCAACGGCATCCTCGCATGGGTTAAACAGCTCGGCGAAGTGAACGTGGAAGGGATCGCGCCGATGACGGCGGTGATCCCCAACAAGCAGCGCCTGCGCGATGACGTGGTGGGCGCCGATCCGCTGACCGGCGGCGGCGTGCAGGGCAAGGTGCTGTCCAACGCGCCGGCGGGCGAACATGGCTTTTTTGGTGTGCCCAAGGTGATTGAATAATGAGCGACCTTACTGACCTTGGCGTCGCCGCGATCCGCGAAGGCGTGGCGAAGGGTGATTTCACCGCGACCGAAGTGGCGGGTGCTTTCAACGCGGCGGTCGCTGAAGCGCAGCCTGCGCTCAACGCCTTCATCACGCTGACGCCCGAGAAGGCGCTCGAAGCTGCCGCGGCGGTCGATTCAGACCGTGCTGCGGGCAAGCCGCTCGGCAAGCTGGCGGGTGTGCCGATTGGCATGAAGGACCTGTTCGCGACGACGGGCACCACGACGACCGCCGCCTCGAACATCCTTGGCAACTTCGTGCCGCCTTACGAATCCACCGTAAGCCAGAAGCTGTGGGATGCGGGCGCGGGCATGCTCGGCAAGCTCAATCTCGATCAGTTCGCGATGGGCTCCTCGAACGAGACGAGTGCGTTCGGCAATGTGGTTTCGCCGTGGCGGCGTGAGGGCAGCGATGCGCAGCTGGCGCCCGGTGGCTCTTCGGGCGGTTCCTCCGCCGCCGTCTCAGCGCGCATTGCCCCGGCGGCAACTGGCACCGACACCGGCGGTTCGATCCGCCAGCCCGCCGCTTTCACCGGCATTTCGGGCATCAAGCCGACCTATGGCCGCTGCTCGCGCTGGGGCATCGTCGCCTTCGCTTCCAGCCTCGATCAGGCCGGCCCGATGGCGCGCGACGTGCGCGATTGCGCGATCATGCTGGAGGCCATGGCCGGCTTCGATCCCAAGGATTCGACCAGCCTCGACATGCCGGTGCCGGAATGGGCAGCAAACCTCAATGCCGACCTGCGCGGCAAGAAGGTGGGCATCCCGCGCGAATACCGCATGGACGGGATGGACACCGATGTCGCCCGCACGTGGGACGAAGGCATCGCCTGGCTCAAGGACGCGGGCGCCGAGATCGTCGACATCAATCTCGCGCACACCAAGTACGCGCTGCCCGCATATTACATCATCGCGCCCGCCGAAGCCTCGTCCAACCTCGCGCGCTATGACGGCGTGCGGTATGGTCTGCGCGATCTTCCGCAGGGAGCCGGCCTGCAGGACATGTACGCCGCCACCCGCGCCGCCGGGTTCGGCGCGGAAGTGAAGCGCCGCATCATGATCGGCACTTATGTGCTCTCGGCGGGCTTCTACGATGCCTACTACACGCAGGCGCAGAAGGTCCGCACGCTGATCAGCCGCGACTTCATGGACGCCTTCCAGACCGTCGACGTGATCCTCGCCCCCACCGCGCCGACTGCCGCCTTCGGCCTTGGCGAAATGGTGAGCGATCCGCTGGCGATGTACCTCAACGACGTGTTCGCCGTGCCTGCCTCGCTGGCTGGCCTCCCCGCCATGTCGGTGCCTGCGGGCCTCGACCGGCAGGGCCTGCCGCTGGGGCTTCAACTCATCGGCCGTCCGTTCGACGAACAGGGCGTGCTCGATGCGGGTCTCGCGATCGAAGCCCGCGCGGGGTTCACCGCGCGTCCGGCGAAGTGGTGGTAAGCATGAGCGACTATCGTATCCAGGGCGCAACCGGGGAATGGGAGGTCGTTGTCGGCCTCGAAGTCCATGCGCAGATCAGCACGCAGTCGAAGCTGTTTTCCGGCGCGGCCACCGCGTTCGGCGCGGAGCCCAACACGCAGGTCAGCCTCGTCGATGCGGCTATGCCCGGCATGCTGCCCGTGCCCAACCGCGAGTGCATCCGGCAGGCGGTGCGCACCGGCCTTGCGATCAACGCGCAGATCAACAAGTGGTCGCGGTTTGACCGCAAGAACTACTTCTACGCGGACTTGCCGCAGGGCTACCAGATCAGCCAGCTCTATCACCCCATCGTGGGTGAGGGCAGCCTTGAGGTACAGCTCGACGACAAGAACCCCGAGAGCACCAAGACCATCGGGATCGAGCGCATCCATGTCGAGCAGGACGCGGGCAAGCTGATGCACGATCAGCACCCGACGATGTCCTATGTCGACCTGAACCGTTCGGGCGTGGCGCTGATGGAAATCGTCAGCCGTCCGGACATGCGCTCGCCCGCAGAGGCAGGAGCCTATCTGGCCAAGCTGCGCACGATCCTGCGCTATGTCGGTTCGTGCGATGGCAACATGGACCAGGGCTCGATGCGCGCAGACGTCAATGTCAGCGTGCGCAAGCCCGGTGAGCCGTTCGGCACGCGGACCGAGACGAAGAACGTCAACTCGGTGCGCTTCGTGATGGCCGTGGTCGAGCAGGAGGCCAAGCGTCAGGTCGCGCTGATCGAGGACGGCGGCAAGGTCGTGCAGGAAACCCGGCTCTATGATCCGGACCGCAACGAGACGCGTTCGATGCGCAGCAAGGAAGATGCGCACGACTACCGCTACTTCCCCGATCCCGATCTGCTGCCAGTGGAACTCGATGACGCGTTCGTCGAGGAATGCCGCGCCAGCCTGCCGGAACTGCCCGACGCCAAGCGCCACCGTTATGAAACGGTGCTCGGCCTTTCGCCCTACAACGCCGGCGTTCTGACTGCCGAGGTCGAAACCTCGCGCTGGTTCGAGGCGCTGCTGGCGCAGAGCGCCGCGCAGCAGGGCAAGCCCGAGAGCGAGGTTGCCAAGCAGGCGGCCAACTGGCTGACCTCCGAACTGTTCGGCGCGCTCAACAAGCTCGGCAAGGGCCTGCTGGAAAGCCCCGTCAGCCCCGAAGCGGGCGGCGAACTGCTCGCGCTCGTCGGCAAGGGCACGATTTCCGGCAGCGCAGCCAAGCAGGTGCTGGAGATCATGCTCGAAACGGGTGACGCCCCCGGCGTGATCGTCGAGCGCGAAGGCCTGACGCAGACATCCGACACCGGCGCGATCGAAGCGGCGGTCGATGCCGTGCTCGCCGCGAATGCCGAAAAGGTGGCCCAGTACAAGGGCGGCAAGGAAGCGCTGTTCGGCTTCTTCGTCGGCCAGACGATGAAGGCTATGCAGGGCAAGGGCAATCCGCAGCTGGTCAACGAAGTGCTGAAAGCGAAGCTCGCTTGAACCGCCGGGTCCGCTGATCCGGACCCGACGATTTCCCCGGCAGAAGCCGAATCGGACTTCCAATCCCGCAGGCGATGTGCTGCTATTCCCGCCATCAAGAGGGGGGATGCTTGCTTCGAAATCATGTTCTGACGGCCGCGCTGGCCGTCGCTATCGCGTCTGTGCCTGCCATGGCGCAGCAGGCTGCCGCGCAGGAAGCCGTACGTACGCCAGTATTGGCGCCAGTATCGGCCCCCGCTCCGGCTGCTGAGGCGGCGGCGGCGCCCGCCGCTCCGGAGGCAACGATCCCCTCGCCCGAGGGGCTTGTGATGCCCAAGCTCGATTTCACCGCGACGCCGGAGATCGAACAGGACTTCGACAAGTACTTCTATTTCCACCGCGCCAACACTTCGTTTGCCGAAGCCTATGTCGACATCCACGAATGCGATGCGCTGGCGAGCGGGAGCAGCATCTACTTCAACTCCTCCACCGCGACCGCAGCCGCGCTTGCGAATTCGAGCGTGCTTGCTGCGGGGGTCGGCGGGGCGATTGCCGGGGCGATGATGGATGCCATCTTCGGCTCCTCCGCCCGCCGCGCGCAGCGGCGCCAGAACGTGCGCAACTGCATGTATTTCAAGGATTACAAGCGCTATGGCCTGAGCCGCGACTTGTGGACCGAATTCAATTTCGAGGAAGGCATGGGCCGCAAGAAGGAAGGCGTCCGCAATGATGCGCTGGCGCTGCAGGCGCTGGTCGCTTCCGGACCCGCGCCGACCACGAAGGAGCTGGGGCTGTGAAGATCATCCGCACCCTGATTGCCGCTGCGCTCGCAGCAACCTGCCTGGCCGGAGGCGCCCTGCGCGCCGAGCCGGTCGAGGAAAAGAATGTCGTCTCGGGCAAGACCACGCTTGATCCGGCCAAGGGCTATATCCTTGTCAGCGGGCCGGCCCGGCAGTTCGGCATGTTCCTGCGTGTGCCGGACGATTCCACGTTCGCGACCTGGGAGAAGGACCGGCAGAAGGCCCTCGACAAGGCACTGCGCGCCTACAAGACCGAACATGCGAACTGGCAGGTCTTGGCGAACAACGCCAAGGCCGACCACTCCAAGCCGCCGGCAGAGCCTGTCAAACCCACGCTGGAAAGTGTGCAGGTCGATCCGCCCGAGCTGCGCGATGTGGCCGCGTTCGGTCCGCAGTTCGTCTACACCAAGGGCGAGACAGTGACTTATCTGCAAGCGGTGAAGCCCGGTACCTATCGCTGGTATGGCAACGTCATTGGCGGTGCGGGCTTGCCGGCTGGCGGCACCTGCATGTGCATGGGTACGGTGCAGTTCGAGGTGAAGGCCGGGGTCGTCACCGATACCGGCAACTGGCTCCAATCGGCGCCCCACAGCGGCGAGGACATGGACGTTGCGCGGCTTGCGCTCAAGGAAGCCAACGACAAGCGCGTGGCGGCCGGCAAGGAGCCTCGCCTGCCATTGCCCCCGTCCGAGCCTCGGTTCGGCGTGCCCGCCAGCCTGAAGGACTGGCCTTCGGTTCAGGCCGAGTTTCATGCCAGCGGCAAGCTCAACAACTACTACGGCATCTTCATTTCGCGTCTCTCCCCGGTGCCCGGCGTGCTCGGCTATCACCGTGACACGCCGGTCGATCTGCGCACCGGGCAGGAGATCGAAAGCCCGACGCTGGTGAGCCGGGCCAGGATCAAGAAATAGGCGGTGAGGGGTTAGCCCCTCAGTCCCCCTTCACCACTTCCACCGGCAGGCCGAGGCCATCGAGCTGCGGCTTGACCTTGGCGGCATCGCCGACGACCACCCAGACGAGCTTGGACGGGTCGATCGTCTTCCTCGCCGCAGCGTCAAGGTCTGCCGGGGTCATGGCGCGGTAGCGGGCGGGGAGCGTGGCGAAGTAATCGTCCGGGCGCTTGTAGGTCTCGATCTTGGCAACGCCATCAAGCACCGCGCCCGAGGTTTCGAACGCGCCGGGAAGTTCGCGCGCGCTGCCTTGCGTGGCCAGCGCGGTCTCTTCCGGCGTGGTACCCTTCGCGCCGAGGTAGCGCGTCATCTCCCCGCGCAGTTCGGTGATCGAGGGGCCGGTCTGGTCGGTCTGGACCGGGGCATATAGCATGAACAGCAGCCGGTCGGCCCGGTCGTTGATCAGGCTGGCGACGCCGTAGGACCAGCCCTTGGTTTCGCGCAGGTTGGTGTTCATGCGGCTGAGGAAATCGCCGCCGAGTACATCATTGGCGGTGCGCAGGGTTACGGTATCGTCGGTGCCCTTCGCGGCGATCACCTCGCCGCCGAGGATCATCGACTGCGGCGAGCCGGGGCGGTCGATCAGCACGATGCGCGGGGTGGGCGCGGGGATCGGGGCGGAGAAGTCCTTGACCGGTGGGGCCATGCGGTTCGAAGGCCAGTTGCCGAAGCTCTTTTCGAGCAAGGGCACGACATCGGCGAGCGTGGTATCGCCCACGATGGTGATCGTCGCGCGGTCCGGCCGCAGCCAGCGGGCATGGAAGGCCGCGAGATCGGCCCGGGTCAGCTTCTTGACGACGTCTGCTTCGCCCGTGCCGGTCGGGGCATAGCCATAGGGGTGCGCAGGGCCGTAGATCGCGGGGTAGAGCACGCGGCTGGCGAGCGAATAGGGATCGGTGCGCTCGGACTGGATCGTGCTCAGCTGCTGGGCGCGCACGCGTTCCAGCTCCGCCGGATCGAGCGCCGGGTGGCGCACATAGTCCGCAAGAAGATCGAGCGAGGGCGCGAGGTTGGGGACCAGCGCGTTCAGCTCGAACGCGGTTGAATCCGGCATGCCCATGCCGTTGATCGAGGCGCCCAGCGTTTCCTTGGCGCGGGCGAGCGCGGACGAATCGAGGCTGGTGGTGCCTTCATTCATCAGGCGCAGCAGCAAGGCAGTGGTGCCGCGCGCGCCAAGCGGATCGGCAGCATAGCCCGCATCGAACGAGACCCGCACCGAGACGATCGGCACCGCGCTGCGGCGGGCGAACACGACCTTCATGCCGTTCTTGAGGCTGGTGCGCTCGATGGCGGGGAAATCGAGCGTGGGCACGTCGCCGGCGGGCGGGATCTTGCTGCGATCGGCATCGGCGGTGGTTGCCGCCACGGCGACAGGCGCAGCAGGCGCGGCGACAGCCGGGGGCAGCGCGGCATCGCCGCCGCGCGCTTCGCCGCCACTGGTACGTTCGCCGGGGACGACGGTGAGCGCGAAGACCGGGCGCTTCATCCACTTCGCCAGCGCATCGCGCACTGCGGCGGGGGTAAGCTTCGCGGCTGCCTCCAGTTCCTTGCGGTAGTGCGCCGGATCGCCGGAATAGATCAGCCCCTCGGCCAGCGTCGCCGCCTTGCCGCCGCCGCCCACCGATTCAAGCGAGCGGATCTCGCCCGCCGCAAAAGTGGTTGCAGCGCGGGCGAGCTCGTCCGGCGTGGGGCCCTCGGTCATCAAACGCGTAAGCTGCGCATCGAGCGCCGCGCCGACCTTGGCTGGGTCCGCACCCGGTTTCACATCGGCTTCCATCACGAACTGGCCGCCCTGCGCGAAGATATCGGCATGGGCGGAGGCCGATACGGCGATCTGCGCACCGCGCACCAGCGCATCATCGAGCCGCGAGCTGGCCAGCCCGCCGAGGATCAGGCCGCCGACCTGCAGCGGCAAGTAGTCCGGATTGTCGAGCCCGGGGACCGCCCACATGCGGTAGACGCGGGTGGTGGCGACACGGTCCTGCACGGTGCGCGCGATGGGCGCGGGCAGGGTCGGCACCGGCACGCTGACCGGCTGGACGGCGGGACCGGCAGGGATCGCGCCGAACCACTTTTCCACCTTGGCCTTCGCGGTGGCGAGATCGAGATCGCCCGCAAGCACCAGCACTGCATTGTTGGGGCCGTAGTGATCGCGGAACCAGCCCTTCACATCATCGAGGCTGGCGCTGTCGAGATCGGCCATCGAGCCGATGGTGGTGTGGTGATAAGGATTGCCTGCGGGGTAGAGCGTTTCGTACTCTTCGTATTCGATCAGGCCGAAGGGGGCGTTATCGCCCTGCCGCTTCTCGTTCTGGACGACGCCGCGCTGGTTATCGAGCTTCTCCTGCGTCACCGCGCCGAGGAGGTGGCCCATCCGGTCGCTTTCCAGCATCAGCGCGCGGTCGAGCGCGGCCTTGGGCACGGTCTCGTAGTAGTTGGTGCGGTCGAACCAGGTGGTGCCATTGGCATCGGTCGCGCCGATTTCCTTGAGCGGGCCGAAAAAGTCGTCCGGCGCGTTTTCCGAGCCATTGAACATCAGGTGCTCGAACAGGTGGGCAAAGCCGGTCTTGCCGCGCGGCTCGTTCTTCGAGCCGACCTTGTACCACACCGACAGCGCCACGACGGGCGCCTTGCGATCGGTGTGGACGAGGACGGTGAGGCCGTTGGGGAGCGTGAAGCGCTCGTAGGGAATGTTCACCGAGTTGACGAGTTCGGCGACCGGCGCGGCCTTGATCGCAACAGCAGGCACCGGGGGTGCAGCCGGATCGGCGGCGAGTGCGGGCACGGCGGCGAGGAGGACGGGTAGCGCGAGCAAAGAGGCCATCAGCGAACGGGGCAGCGAACGGGGCATGGTGATCCTGCGGCTGGGGCGGCGTGCCGGACGGCGGCCGCGCTGGGAGGGGCTGTCGCTCTGTTTCAGAGCATGGCTTTGCTGAACAGAAGCAAAATCGAATCGGGCGTCCACTTGCCCCGATGGGCGGGCCTCCGGGCGGCAAGTTGACACAGTTGACACTGTCCTGAGGAATAATTGCAATCGATCACTGGCGGGCTTTTGATCGATGAAAACGATCAGCGGCCGGATCGGTGCGATGGAGACTAGCGTCATGCGTTCAAGCATACCGGCAAGCTGGCCTGTAGGACAGGCGGTGCCCGACGAACGTCATCTGTGCTTCGACAGGCGCGCAATTAGTGGGCGCTAGGCAGTTGCTGGCGGCTGCGGCAGCCAAGGTGCCGAGGTTCCCGGCATAAGGGGACCCGGAGAGCTACGGACTGATTTTTGATCCATGTCCTTGTGTGGCTGAAATGACACACTACCTTCGGGGCATCAGGAGGAAATCTACCCCATGAACCTCGAGAAATTCACCGATCGCGCCAAGGGCTTTCTGCAGGCGGCGCAAACTGTTGCCATCCGCAATAGCCACCAGCGGATTGGCCCCGAACATGTGCTGAAGGCCTTGCTGGAAGACAGCGAAGGCATGGCATCCGGGCTGATCCAGCGCGCCGGGGGCACAGCCTCAGTTGCGCTCGCCGAAGTGGACAAGGCGCTGGCCAAGATCCCTGCGGTTTCCGGCGGCGGAGCGCAGCAGACGCCCGGGCTGGATAACGATGCCGTGCGCGTGCTCGATGCGGCGGAGCAGATCGCGGCGAAGTCTGGCGATGCCTATGTAACCGTGGAGCGCATACTCGTGGCGCTGACGCTGGCGACCACTACGGCGGCGGGGCAGGCGCTCAAGACCGCGAACGTGACCGCGCAGGCGCTGGAAGCGGCGATCACCGCGCTGCGCGGCGGCCGCACGGCGGACAGCGCCGGGGCGGAGAACGCCTATGAGGCGATGAAGAAGTATGCCCGCGACCTGACGGAAGCGGCGCGCGAGGGCAAGCTTGACCCCGTGATCGGGCGCGACGAGGAAATCCGCCGCACGATCCAGATTCTGGCGCGGCGCACCAAAAACAATCCGGCGCTGATCGGCGAGCCGGGCGTGGGCAAGACCGCGATTGCGGAGGGCCTCGCCATCCGCATCGCCAATGGCGACGTGCCCGACAGCCTGAAGCATCGGCGCCTGATGTCGCTCGACATGGGCTCGCTGATTGCGGGCGCGAAGTATCGCGGCGAGTTCGAGGAGCGGCTGAAGTCCGTGCTCGACGAAGTGAAGGGCGCGGAAGGCGAGATCATCCTGTTCATCGACGAGATGCACACGCTGATCGGCGCGGGCAAATCGGAAGGCGCGATGGATGCGGGCAATCTGCTGAAGCCCGCGCTGGCGCGCGGCGAACTGCACTGCATCGGGGCGACCACGCTCGACGAGTACCAGAAGTACGTCGAGAAGGACCCCGCGCTGCAGCGGCGGTTCCAGCCGGTGTTCGTGGGCGAGCCGACCGTGGAGGACACGATCTCGATCCTGCGCGGGCTGAAAGAGAAGTACGAACTGCACCACGGCGTGCGGATCACCGACGGTGCCATTGTGGCGGCGGCGACGCTTTCCAACCGCTACATCGCGGACCGCTTTCTGCCCGACAAGGCGATCGACCTCATGGACGAGGCGGCGAGCCGACTGCGCATGGAAGTGGAGAGCAAGCCCGAGGAGATCGAGAACCTCGACCGGCGGATCATCCAGCTGAAGATCGAGGAAATGGCGCTCGCCAAGGAAAGCGATGCGGCCTCGAAGGACCGGCTGGCGGCGCTGCGTGAGGAACTGGCGAACCTTGAGCAGCAATCGAGCGAGTTGACGACGCGCTGGCAGAACGAGCGCGACAAGATCGCGGCCGAGGGCAAGATCAAGGAAGCGCTCGATGCGGCGCGGCTTGAGCTGGAGCAGGCGCAGCGGCAGGGCGATCTCGGCAAGGCGGGGGAGCTTGCTTATGGCCGGATTCCCGAGCTCGAGAAGCAGCTGTCTGAAGCGCAGGGCATGGCCGAGAACGCCTTGCTGCGCGAGGAAGTGACCGCGGACGATATCGCGGGCGTGGTCAGCCGCTGGACCGGCGTGCCGGTCGAGCGGATGCTGCAGGGCGAGCGTGAGAAGCTGCTCAAGATGGAAGAGACCATCGGCAAGCGGGTGATCGGGCAGCGCGATGCGGTGGTCGCGGTTTCCAAGGCGGTGCGCCGCGCGCGGGCGGGCTTGCAGGATCCGAACCGGCCTTTGGGCTCGTTCCTGTTCCTTGGCCCCACGGGTGTCGGTAAGACCGAGCTGACCAAGGCGTTGGCGGGCTTCCTGTTTGACGACGACACCGCGATGGTGCGCATCGATATGTCCGAGTTCATGGAAAAGCATTCCGTGAGCCGGCTGATCGGCGCGCCTCCGGGTTATGTCGGCTATGATGAAGGCGGCGTGCTGACCGAGGCGGTGCGGCGGCGGCCCTATCAGGTCGTGCTGTTCGATGAGGTGGAGAAAGCGCACCAGGACGTGTTCAACGTGCTGCTGCAAGTGCTCGACGATGGGCGGCTGACCGACGGGCAGGGCCGCGTGGTGGACTTCACCAACACGCTGATCGTGCTGACCTCCAACCTTGGCAGCCAGTACCTCGCCAATCTGGAAGAGGGGCAGGACGTAAGCACGGTCGAGCCGCAGGTGATGGACGTGGTGCGCGGGCACTTCCGGCCCGAGTTCCTGAACCGGCTGGATGAGATCATCCTGTTCCACCGGCTGGGCCACGAACACATGGCGCCGATCGTCGATCTGCAGGTGGCGCGGGTGCAGCAACTGCTGAAGGACCGCAAGATCGTGATCGACCTGACCGATGCGGCGAAGCGCTGGCTGGGCCGGGTGGGCTATGATCCGGTCTATGGCGCAAGGCCGCTGAAGCGCGCGGTGCAGCGCTATGTGCAGGATCCGCTGGCCGAGCGACTGCTGGGGGGAGAGATCCCCGATGGCAGCACGGTGAAGATCGACGAAGGTGACGGCGCGCTGACGTTTGTGGTGGGGTGATATCCAGCCGCTGAGCCCCCCTCCCCGGCGGGGAGAGGTTGGGGGAGGGGGATGGCGCTTGCGGTTCAGGCGCTGGTTACCCCCACCCAGCCTCCCCCGAGCGGGGGAGGGGCAGGTCAGCGGACTGTGCAGAAGCAGCTTTCACCGGACGGCACCGCGCGGCCGCAGCTTTTGCAGAGGGTGTGTTCGCCCTCGGTCAGCCCATGGCCGAGCGCGACGCGTTCGTCGAACACGAAGCATTCGCCCTGCCACAGGCTCTCCTCGGCGGGCACATCCTCGAGGTAGCGCAGGATGCCGCCCTGAAGGTGGTAGACCTCCTCGACGCCTTCGGCCTTGAGGAAGGCGGTCGACTTTTCGCAGCGGATGCCGCCGGTGCAGAACATCGCGACCTTTGGCTGTTTTCCGGCACCCAGAAGGCGGCCCCGTTCGCGGCGGAACCAGGCTGGGAACTCGCGAAAGCTGCGCGTCTCTGGATTGATCGCGCCCGCGAAAGTGCCGACCGCGACCTCATAGGTGTTGCGCGTGTCGATCACGATGGTTTCGGGATCGCTGATGAGGGCATTCCAATCGTGCGCGGCGACATAGGTGCCGACCGCGGCGAGGGGATCGATGTCGGGCTCGCCCATCGTCACGATCTCGCGCTTCAGGCGGACCTTGAGGCGGCCGAAGGGCATCGCCTCGGCGGTGGAAAGCTTCACATCAAGGTCAGCGCAGCCGGGCAGGGCGCGGATCGACGCGAGCACGCTTGCGATGCCTTGCGCGGTGCCGGCGATGGTGCCGTTGATGCCCTCTCTGGCCAGGATCAGCGTGCCCTTGATGCCGGCGGCCTCGCAGGCCTCGAGCAGCGGCGCGCGCAGCGCTGCCGGGTCCGCGAAGCGGGCGAAGCGATAGAGCGCGGCAACAGTGATGGGGGCGGGTTCGGCCATGGCCGTGCTTCCTAGAGCCGATTGCGCCCGCGCGGCAAGAGTGGCCGGCTGGGGCATTTTCGCCACACTTGCGCGGAAGAAAACCAGACGAATCTGCCTGCTTGGGCATGCCGCACTCGGCTCGTCGCACTGTTCATTTTCAGTACAGGCGCCGGGCGTATCGACAGGCCATCGCGAACACAGACAGTTATGACTCGCAACATTTGCGAAGTGTTTCTGGAATGTAAGCGTGTATTCAAAAGAAAGGGTTGCGTAATGAGAAATAACTATTTGCTGCTTGCTTCGGCTTGTGTTGCTGTAGCGATGGCTAACAGTGCAAATGCACAGACTTATGTCGGTGTATCGGCAGGTATTTCTGCTCCGCATAACTCGAATAACCAAGGTACATTCACTTCCGATGTGCCTGCCACGACTGCCGCGCCGGTCTATGGCGCCATTCCTTCGGGCACGCCGCTGGGCTGGAAGACCAGCTTCGACGTGGGCTACAACTTCGCGGCACAGGTCGGCCACCGCTTCGACAACGGCTTTCGCATCGAGGGCGAGTTCGCCTTCACGCGCGCCAACGTGCGGCGCCACAGCGGCGTGACCGTGGGTGGCACCAACATCGATGCCATCGACGCCTCGATCCTGACGCGCGGCCCGACGGTGGGTTCGACCGTGGGCCAGGTGGTGGACAGCGGGATCGGCAGCCAGCGCGGCATCGCCGGTTTCGTCAATGCCTACTACGACATCAACACCGGCAGCGCGTTCCAGCCCTATGTCGGTGGCGGCATCGGCATCCAGGAAACGAAGTTCGACTATCGCCCCTCGAACATCGATGTCGGGCAGGGCAAGGAAACCAACTTCGCGTGGCAGCTGATGGCGGGCGCGACCTACAAGATCGGGCCGAAGTTCGAGCTGTTCGGGCAGTACAACTACCGCGATGGCGGCAAGACGACGCTGCCGCTCGACCTCGTGCCGGCGGATCTGCAGGCGAGGAGCCGGCAGTCGCTGGTCTCGGTCGGCTTCCGCATTCCGCTCGGCAAGTAAGGGCGTGACGGAGGGGCCGTGGGGGCGTCTGGCGCTCTCACGGCCCCTTGCGGTCGAGCTCCTCGTTGAGGCGCAGCGACGTGCGCCAGAAGAAGAAAGCCGGGACGAACCCGATCACCGCCGCGCCATAGAGCACCCAGCGCACGCTTTCCTCCCCGGCCATGGGCTTGATCCCGTCTGACAGCATCCCGAAGAACAGGGGGCCGAGGCCCAGCCCGATGAGGTTCTGGCTGAACAGCAGCAGCGCGCTCGCCATCGCCCGCGCTTCGGGCTTGACCAGCCCTTGCGCGCTGGAGAAGCAGGGGCCGTAGTAGAGCGAGTTGAGCGCGGTGGGGAGCATCAGCAGGGCGAGGGCCCAGCGCCAGTCGGTCATGCAATAGGCGGCGATGGAAAGCGGGACCGCCACGGCAAAGCCGATGGCCGGCGCGGTCATTACATGGCGGCGGTTGACCTTGCCGAAGCGGTCGGCCAGCCAGCCACCTGCGAGCGTGCCGATAATGGCTGCGACCCCGCCCCAGATGCCGAACCAGAACCCGGTATCGCCCGGGCTGAGGCCGTGGGTGCGCTGAAAGAAGATCGTCGTCCACGTCGCCTTGCCATAGCTGAGGAACGCAGCCGCCGAGCCAGCCGCGAGCAACAGCACGAAGGCGCGCGAGCCCAGAATTTCGGTCAGCGCCTCGCGGTTGGACAAGGTGCGGGGCGGCGGGGCGGCATTGGCCGCGCGCAGGGCTTCGCCCGCGCGGCGCGGATCGCGCAGCAGCAGGACGACCGCGCCGGCCAGCACGATGCCGGGCACGCCGACCACGACGAACGCCGCCCGCCAGCCATAGGCATCCGCCAGCTGGCCGCCGATCAGCATGCCGAGCAGGGTGCCGATGGGGATGCCGAGCGCATAGATGGACAGGGCCGAGGCGCGCTTTTCGGGCGGCGCGAGATCGGCAATCAGCGAATGCGCGGCGGGCGAACACCCGGCCTCGCCCACGCCGACGCCGATGCGGGCGAGCAGCAATTGCACGAAGTTTTGCGCCTGCCCGCACAGCGCCGTCATCCCCGACCAGATGATCAGCGCCCCGGCGATTAGCCCGACGCGGTTGGTCGAGGGGCGATCCGCATAGCGCGCGATGGGAATGCCGAGGAAGGTGTAGAAGGCGGCAAACGCGATGCCTGTCATCAGCCCAATCTGCGTATCGGACAGACCAAGATCGCGGCGGATCGGTTCGGCAAGGATGTTGACGATCTGGCGATCGAGGAAATTGAAGATGTAGACGACCAGCAGGACGGCGAGCACGAGGCGCAGAGATTGGGGCTTGGGTGTTTGCACTGCCGGTTCGTTCATCCTCGTCCTTTCGCGGGACTTTTGCCTGCCATTGCCCCTCCGTCAGCCCTTCGGGCTGACACCTCCCCATTTGTGCTTTGCAAAAATGGGGAGGACCTTATGCGCCCGCCTTCACCGCGTAGTTCCACGCCATGTCTGCCAGCGGGCCCACCCGGTCGGACATCGCAGCAGCGTGGGCGCTGCTGGCGGTGCCGTCGAGGTAGCGCTTCTTGATGCCCTGGATGATGCCGGCGAGGCGGAAGTAGTTGTAGGCGAGGTACCAATCCATGCCGGCAATGCCGTCGCGGCGTGTCTTCTCGCAGTAGCGCGCGATCACTTCATCGAGTTCGGGGATGCCGAGTGCGGCGCGGTCGAGGTCCATGACGCCGGAGCGGCCGCCGTTTTCGGTGGACCATGCCATCGCGAAGTAGGTGAAATCGGCCAGCGGATCGCCGAGTGTCGAGAGTTCCCAATCGAGCACGGCCAGCGGCTTGGGCGCGCCATGTGCGAAAATCATGTTGTCGATGCGGTAGTCACCGTGGACGACGCTCACGCGGGTCTGTTCGGGCAGGGTGCGCGGGAGCCATTCGATGAGGCGCTCCATCGGCTCCATGTGTTCGGTTTCGGAGAGGCGGTATTGCTTGGTCCAGCGATCGACCTGGCGGCCGAAGTAGTTGCCGGGCTTGCCGAATTCGGTGAGGCCCACAGAGTCGACGTCCACGCTGTGGAGCTGGGCGAGGGTATCGACCATGGCGAAGTAGGTGGCGCGGCGGTCTTCGGGGGTGGCACCGGGCATGGCGCCGTCCCAGATGGTGCGGCCATCGACGCAGCCCATCACGTAGAACATTGCGCCCGCGACCGATTCATCGGTGCACAGGCCATATTGCGGGGCGACCGGGAAGCCGGTGGGGCCGAGCGCGGACTGGACCTTGAATTCACGGTCCACCGCGTGGGCGGAGGGGAGCAGCTTGCCCAGCGGCTTGCGCCTGAGGACATAGGGGCCCGAGGGCGCGTCGATCCGGTAGGTGGGGTTCGATTGGCCGCCCTTGAACTTCGAGACGGTGAGTGGGCCCTGAAAGCCTGCCACGTTGGCTTCGAACCAAGCGGTGAGCTTTGCCTCGTCCAGCTTGTCCGCGCCTTCGGGGGAGACGGTGCCGGTGAAGGCGGCCTGAGCGTCGATGACAGGCTCGGTCATGAGTCGAACACGATAACCGAGCGGGCGGAGTGGCCCTGCTTCATCTTTTCGAACCCTTCGTTGATGCCTTCCAAGGGGATGCGTTCGGCAATGATGCTGTCGAGGTCCAGCAGACCGCGCATGTAGAAATCGACGAGGCGCGGGAGATCGACCGGGAAGTGGTTGCCGCCCATGATCGCGCCTTGGAGCTTCTTGCCCGAAAGCAGGTCCATGGCGGAGAGGCTGACCTTATGGTTCAGCGGCATCATGCCGAGGATCGTGGCGGTGCCGCCGCGGCGCAGCGAGGCGACCGCGAGATCACCCGAGGCGGGGCGCCCGACGGCTTCGATGGCGTGGTGGACGCCGCCCTTGGTCATTTCCTGGATCTGCTTGGCGGCATCGGGATCGAGCGCGTCGATCACATCTGTCGCGCCAAGCTTGATCGCGAGTTCGCGCTTTTCGGGCATCGGATCGGCGGCGATGATGCGGCCAGCGCCGGCGATCTTGGCGGCGTTGATGGTGGCAAGGCCAACGCCGCCGCAACCGATCACGGCGACGGTTTCACCCGGCGTGACCTTGCAGGCGTTGAAGATCGTGCCCGCGCCGGTGGTGACAGCGCAGCCGATGACGGCAGCGCGATCGAGCGGCATTTCGGGGTTGATCGCGACGCAGGCGTGTTCGTGAATCAGCATCATTTCGGCAAAAGCCGAGAGATTGAGCATCTGGTTGACCACGCTGCCATCGCTGGAGCGCGTGAGGCGCGGTGCCTAGCCGGGGCGGCGGCGGGTATCGCCGCCGAGGCAGAGCGACATGCGCCCCGTCACGCAGAATTCGCAGTGGCCGCAGAACGCCGAGAGGCAGGTGACGACGGCATCGCCCTTCTTGACCGTGCGGACTTCGCTGCCGACTTCCTCGACAATGCCGGCGGCTTCATGGCCCGCGACGCAGGGCATCGGGTGGGGATAGGCGCCATCGATGAAGTGCAGGTCCGAATGGCACAGACCGCAAGCGGCGGTGCGGATCAGGACTTCGTGCGGGCCGGGCTTGGACACGGTGAGCTGGTCGATGACGAGCGGGGTGCCGGCTTGTTCGAGGATGGCGGCTTTCATGGGGTCTACCTTGCACAGTCCCCCTCCCGCATGCGGGAGGGGTTAGGGGAGGGTGTGTTGGGGATGGCGTGAACATGCCCTCCCCCAGCCCCTCCCGCTTGCGGGAGGGGAGTAGGTTGTCAGCGTGAGATCGCCATGTCGCCCGAGGTGAAGCCCGGGTCGCTCGGCAGATCGGTGTGGCGCGCATATTCGATGCGGGCGACGGCGCGGGCGTGGACTTCGTCCGGACCGTCCGCCAGGCGCAGGGTGCGCTGGTGCGCGTAGGCTTCGGCGAGGCCGAAGTCTTCCGAGACACCGCCGCCGCCGTGGGCCTGGATCGCATCGTCGATGATGCGCAGCGCCATGTTGGGGGCCTGCACCTTGATCATCGCGATTTCGAGTGCGGCGGCCTTGTTGCCGACCTTGTCCATCATGTCCGCTGCCTTGAGGCAGAGCAGGCGGGTCATCTCGATATCGATGCGGGCGCGGGCGATGCGCTCTTCCCACACGGACTGTTCGGAAATCTTCTTGCCGAAGGCGACGCGCGACTGGAGGCGCTTGGCCATCTTGCCGAGTGCTTCTTCGGCAACGCCGATGGTGCGCATGCAGTGGTGGATGCGGCCCGGCCCGAGGCGCCCCTGCGCGATTTCGAACCCGCGCCCTTCGCCGAGCACGACGTTGGAGACGGGGACGCGGACGTTTTCGAGCAGGACTTCCATGTGGCCGTGCGGCGCGTCGTCATAGCCGAAGACGGGAAGGTGGCGCAGGATGTTGACGCCCGGCGCGTCCATCGGGACGAGGACCTGGCTCTGCTGCGCGTGGCGCTTGGCGCTGGTGTCGGTCTTGCCCATGACGATGGCGATCTTGCAACGCGGATCGCCAAGGCCCGAGGACCACCACTTGCGGCCGTTGATGACGTATTCATCGCCCTCACGCACCATGCGGGTTTCGATGTTGGTCGCGTCCGACGAGGCGACGAGCGGCTCGGTCATCAGGAAGGCCGAGCGGATTTCGCCGTTCATCAGCGGGCGCAGCCACTGCTCCTTCTGCTCGCGCGTGCCGTAGCGGTGGAATACTTCCATGTTGCCGGTATCGGGCGCGGAGCAGTTGAACACTTCGCTGGCCCACGAGATGCGGCCCATTTCCTCGGCGCAGAGCGCGTACTCAAGGTTGGTGAGGCCGGGGCCTTCGAACTCGAAGGTATCATCGACATGGTGATGGCCTGAGTTCTGCGGCGGCATGAACAGGTTCCAGATACCGGCAGCCTTGGCCTTGGCCTTCTCCTCCTCGACCACCTGCAGCACCTTCCAGCGGCCGCCGCTGGCCTGTTCGGCCTTGTAGTCCTTGTGGCGCGGGCGGACGTTGGCCTCGATGAAATCGCGGACGCGGTTGCGCCAGTAGACCTGCCGTTCGGTGGGTTCGAAATCCATGTTTGCTCTCCTGCGGTGCGGGCGTGTGGCACCGCTTGTGTTTGTTGATTTAATCTGTCGGTTAAACCTTGCGCGAGATCAAGCGCACAATCATCAGGCTGCTGCTTCCGCCGCCGCTTTCATCTGGCGCAGCGCTTCGAAGAGATCGGGCACTTCGGGATCCCACGAATGGCGCGGGCCGATGGTGAGGCCGCCATCGACGATGATCGAGGTGCCGTTCACGAAGCTGGCGGCTTCGCTGCACAGATAGAGCACGGCTTCGCCAATATCGTTGGGCTGGCCGCCGCGCGCGACGGGCTGGGCGGCCTGGCTCATCATCGCGATGGCGCCTTTGGCCTGCGCTTCGAGTTCGGCGGGTACATCGAGCGAGGTGGTGAAGATGTTGGTGTTGATGAAGCCGGGCTGGACGGCGTTGACGCGGATCTGGTGGCGGGCGAGATCGGCGGCGCTCGTCTTGGTGAGGTGAAGCACCCCGGCCTTGGCGACGGCATAGGCATTGGGCGAGTAGCCGGGGCCGACTGCGGCGACGCTGGACGTATTCACGATGGCCGCGCCCTTGCGGCCGATCATGTGCGGCACGGCGTAGCGGATACCGAAAGCGACCGAGCGCAGCAGGAGGTGCATCGTGCGGTCCCAGCCCTCGGGCTCGATCTCGTCGATCTTGGCCATGTCGCCGCCCGCACCGGCATTGTTGAACACGGCATCGATCCCGCCGGTTTCGGCGGCGGCGCGGTCCATCAGGGCCTTGATGTCCTCGCAGTTGCAGACGTCGCAGCGCACGGTGTGGACTTCGCCGTTGGATTCGGCGGCGGTGGCGGCAAGGCCGGCTTCGTCGATATCGGCGGCATAGACCTTCGCGCCCTCGGCGGCGAACAGGAGCGCGGTGGCGCGGCCGATGCCGGAGGCGGCCCCGGTGACGACGACGGTCTTGTTGTGGAATCGCATTGGAACCTCTCCGTGTTTCTGATTTTGGCGTGAGCTTAGGCTGCTGCGCCCCTTCGTCAATGCCGATCGGGTTGACGCTACGGCATGCGGGAGTGGTGCGGATTGGCAGAAAACCGTGCCGAAATCGGTGCTTGCCAGCGTGCGCTGAGTCGCCTTAACCTTCCGATTAAGAGAGGAGACACGAACGATGTCGGACCTGGAGACTTTCCGCGCGGAGATCCGTGCGTGGATCGAGGCGAACTGCCCGGAAGAGATGCGCCGGCCCGTGCAGGGCGAGGACGATATCTGCTGGGGCGGGCGCAATTTCGTGTTCAAGAGCGCGGCGCAGAAGCAGTGGATGGAGGTCTGCGCGGCCAAGGGTTATACCGTGCCGGACTGGCCGGTCGCCTATGGCGGCGCGGGGATGAACCCGGCTGAGGCCAAAATCTGGCGCGAGGAAATGACGCGGGCCGGGGCGCGGCCGCCGCTTTCGAGCTTCGGCATCTGGATGCTCGGGCCGGCGCTTCTCAAGTTCGGCACCGAGGAGCAGAAGGTCCATTATCTGGGTCAGGTGGCGCGCGGGGAAATCCGCTGGTGCCAGGGCTATTCGGAGCCGGGCTCGGGCTCGGATCTCGTCTCTCTCCAGACCTATGGCGAGGACAAGGGCGACCACTGGGTCGTGAACGGTCAGAAGATCTGGACCAGCTATGCCGACAAGGCGGACTGGATCTTCTGCCTCGTCCGCACCGACAAGACCAATGTCTATCAGGGGATCTCGTTCCTGCTGTTCGACATGACAACGCCGGGGGTGACGACCAAGCCGATCAAGCTGATCAGCGGTAGCTCGCCCTTCTGCGAGACGTTTTTCGACAATGTGGTGGTGCCCAAGAGCCAGATCGTCGGCCAGCTCAATCGCGGCTGGGATGTGGCGAAGTACCTCCTTGGCCATGAGCGCGAGATGATTTCCGGCGCGGGCGGCGGCGAGCAGACGAGCACGATCGGCAAGGTGCTGACCCGCAACGGTCTCGACGATCCGATGCTGCGCGCCGAACTGGCGGCGTTCGATATCGACGCGCTGGCCTTTGCGGCGATGGGCGAGAAGTTCCTCGACGAGATCAAGGTGGGCAAGGCGCACCCTGCGCAGCCCAACATGATGAAGTATGCGGGCACCGAGCTCAACAAGCGGCGGCACGAGTTGCTGATGGCGGCGGGCGGCAGCACCGCGCTGGAATGGGAGAGCGAGGAGACGCGCGGCGGGGCGCCATCGCGCTCGTGGCTGCGCACCAAGGCCAATTCGATTGAGGGCGGCACGAGCGAGGTCATGCTCAACGTCGTCGCCAAGCGCATTCTCGAACTGCCGGGGGCCTGACACGCAATCCTCGAGGCCCCGCTCATGCTGAGCTTGTCGAAGCATCTGGCCCGACCGTGGTGCCAGCACCCTTCGACAGGCTCAGGGTGAGCGGGGTTTAGAGATGTTTTTGAATTTCTAGGGCTTAGGAGCAAATCCATGCCGCTGTATTACAACGAAGATCAGGCCATGCTGGCCGATAGCGTCACCGGCTTCATGGCCGATGAAGGCGGGATCAAGAAGCAGCTGCGCCACTGGCGTGACATCAATTGCAAGGACGGTTTCGGCCACGCCTTGTGGAAGCAGTTTGCCGAGATGGGGCTGACGGGCATGCTGGCGGCCGAGGCTGATGGCGGGCTGGCCATGGGCCATGTCGAGGCGGGGATCGTGCTTGCGGAGATCGGGCGCAACCTGACGCCGTCGCCGTTCCTCACCACGGCGGTGATGGGCGTGACGGCGCTGAAGGACGCATCGGACGAGCTGCGCGGGCGCTGGCTGCCGGGCGTGATCGCGGGCGAGACGGTGCTGGCCGTCGCGATCGACGAAGGCGCGAAGCACAGACCTGAGAAGATCGCTTGCCGTGCCGAGCGTGCGGGCAACGGGTTCCGGCTGACGGGTGCGAAGGACTTCGTGGTGCATGGCACGTCGGCTGACGCAATCATCGTGGCGGCGCGCACATCGGGCAGCGATAGCGATGCGGATGGCGTGACGCTGTTTGCCGTGCCCAAGGATGCGGCCGGGATCGGGCACAACGCGGTGCGGCTGGTCGATAGTTCCATCGCCAGCCATGTGCGGTTTGATGGCGTCGAGCTCGACGGTTCGACCGTGATCGGCGAAGTCGATGGCGGGCGCGCGGTGCTGAACAAGGTGCTGAGCGCAGGCCGCATCGGCGCTGCGGCGGAGCAGACGGGCGTCGGCGGCGGGGCCTTCGCGATGACCACGACCTACCTCAAAACACGCAAGCAGTTTGGCAAGCTGATCGGCGAGTTCCAGGCGCTGCAGCACCGCGCGGCGCATCTCTATTCCGAGCTGGAGATCGCCGAGGCCGTGGTGATCAAGGCGCAGCAGCTGCTGGATGGCGGGTCCGAACGGGCGGAGTTGATGGTCTCGGTGGCCAAGGCCAAGGCGGCACGCGTGTGCAATCTGGCGGTGCGCGAGGGTGTGCAGATGCACGGCGGCGTGGGCATGACCGACGAATACGACATCGGGCTCTACATGAAGCGCGAGCGCGCGCTGACCGAGTTCATGGGCGATGCCAACTACCATGCCGAGCGCGTTGCGCAGCTCAGCGGATACTAAGGATACCTGACATGGATTTTGCCAAGCTTTTCAGCCTTGAAGGCCGCGTGGCGGTGGTGACGGGCGGTTCGCGCGGGATCGGGCGGATGATCGCCGAAGGCTTTATCGCGGCGGGCTGCGAGCGGGTCTATATCACCGCGCGCAAGGCTGCGGTGGTCGAGGAAACTGCTGCCGAACTCGGCCCGCGCTGCATCGCGCTGCCGGGCGATATCTCGACCTATGCGGGGATCGAGGCGCTGGCCGAGGATCTGGCGCAGCGCGAGAGCCGGATCGACATTCTGGTGAACAATGCGGGCGTGGCCTGGGGCGCGGAGTTTGATGATTTCCCGGAAATGGGCTGGGACAAGGTGATGAACCTCAACGTCAAGACGCCCTTCTTCCTGACGCAGAAGCTGCATGGCCTGCTCAAGGCGGGCGCGGTGGATCAGCCGGCCAAGGTGATCAACATCGCCTCGATCGATGGCCTGCGCGTCAACCCCTGGGAGACCTACAGCTATCAGGCCTCGAAAGCGGCGCTGGTGCACCTGACCCGGCGCATGGCGGCGCGGCTGGTGCAGGACAACATCATCGTCAACGCGATCTGCCCCGGCGCCTTCGCCTCGGAAATGAACAAGGCGGCGGCGAACAATCCCGAGGCTTCGGCGCGAGGTATCCCCTTGAAGCGCATCGGCAATCTGGAGGACATGGCGGGCGGCGCGATCTTCCTTGCCAGCCGCGCGGGCGATTATGTGATCGGCACGCCGCTGCCGATCGACGGTGGGATCGTGAACGCCTATATCCCCGAGAACCATATCAACCCACTGGGGGAGTAAAGCCATGAGCCGCGCGGTCCGCCAGCTTGCCGATGGGTTCCACTTCGGCGAGGGGCCGCGCTGGCATGAGGAGCGGCTGTGGTTCAGCGATTTCTACAGCCGCACCATCCGCTCGGTGGATCTTGCGGGCGACCACCGGATCGAGTTTGAACTGGGCGACCAGCCTTCGGGGCTGGGCTGGATGCCGGATGGCTCGCTGCTGTTTGTTTCCATGCGCAAGCGGCAGGTGTGGCGGCGCTGGCCGGACGGGCGGCTGGCGATGCATGCCGATCTGGGGCCGCTGACCGCGCATCTGTGCAACGATATGGTGGTTGATGCCGAAGGGCGGGCTTACGTCGGCAACTTCGGCTTCGATCTCGACCATGAACTGCGCGAGCGGGGCGTGGAAGCGGTGCTGGCGGAGCATCCCAAGGCCAATCTGGTGCTGGTGCAGCCTGATGGATCGGTTTCGGTCGCGGCGCCGGACATGAGCTTTCCCAACGGCACGGTGATCACGCCCGATGGCAAGACGCTGATCATCGGCGAGACGCTGGGCGGGCGGCTGACGGCGTTTGATATTGGCGAAGGCGGGGCGCTTTCGGGGCGGCGGGTGTGGGCGGATACCATGCCGCGCGTGCCCGATGGCATTGCGCTCGATGCCGAAGGCGCGGTGTGGATCGCGAACCCTATCGCGCCCGAATGCGCGCGGATTGGCGAAGGCGGGGCGGTGCTGGAGGTCGTCTCGACCGGAGAGATGCCGTGTTTTGCGTGCATGCTCGGCGGGCCGGAGGGGCGGCACTTGTTCATGCTCTGCGCGCCGAGCAGCGATGCGGAGGTGGCGAAAAGCGCGGCGAAAGGCGTGGTGCTGGTGGCTGAGGTGGATGCAGCGCGGGCTGGGCGGCCGTGACCGCGCCTGATTCAGACTCGGTGCGGGCCATCGGCGACTGCGAGCTTGCGATTACGCGCCTGATCGCCGCGCCTCGTCCCCAGGTGTTCCGGGCATGGGCCGAGCCTGCGCTGTTCCGGCAGTGGTGGATGCCGGAGGGGTTGGGCGCGACCTTGCTGGAATGCGATCTCGACCTGCGCACAGGGGGGTCGTACCGGCTGGTCTATGCCTTTGGCGAGGAAGGCACGATGGCGTTCCACGGCACTTATCCCGAAGTGGTGCCCGATGCGCGGTTCGTCTGGACCAACGCCGAAGACCCCGATGGGGCGGTGACGACGGTGACTCTCGCCGACCATGATGGCGGGACTGTGCTGACCTATCACGAGCGCTACCCTTCGCGCGAGGCGCGGGACGAGGCGCTTGTGGGTTCGGCGATGGCCTTGCCGCTGCAATTGGATCAGTTGGCGACGTTGCTGGAGATCTGAGCGCCTCAGGGCCGCATAAGCTCGCGGACGAAGCCGATCAGGCCGGTCTGGCGGGCGCGCTTCATGCGTTCGGCGTGGAGGATTTCGCGGACCTTGGCGAAGCACTGGTGGATATCGTCGTTGACCACGACGTAGTCATAGCCGTCCCAGTGGCTGATTTCGGCGCGGGCGCGTTCCATGCGGGTGGCGATGACTTCGGCGCTGTCGGTGCCGCGCCCGGTGAGGCGGCGGCGCAGTTCATCGATGCTGGGGGGGAGCAGGAACACCCGCACGACATCGGTTTCGAGCTTCTGGTAAAGCTGCTGCGTGCCCTGCCAATCGATATCGAACAGGTAATCGCGCCCTTCGCGCAGGCCGGCCTTCACCTGGGCCTTGGGCGTGCCGTAGCTGTTGCCGAAGACGTGGGCCCATTCGAGGAACTCTTCGTTTTCGACCATGCGGTCGAATTCGGCATGGGTGACGAAATGGTAGTCCTTCCCGTCGACCTCGCCGGGGCGCATCGGGCGCGTGGTGGCCGAGACCGAGAGGCAGATGGCGGGATCGGCCTCCAGCAGCATGCGCGAGATCGTCGTCTTGCCCGCGCCCGAGGGCGAGGACATGATGAACATCAGGCCGCGGCGGTGGAGTGCGTCGGACGTTTGGGGAGTCGGCTGGACCATGCGCGCTGTTGGCGCATGGGGGCCCGGATGGTCAAGTCTTGCGCTGCTTGCGGCGGCTTTCGAGTCTTTTGGCGTGGAGCGTCTTGGCGAGCAGCGCGCCGCCGACGATGATTGCGCCGGGGACCGAGCGGGTGGCAATCCGCGTGGCGGCGGCGGTGAGGATTCGTGCGCCGAGGCCGACACGCTTCTTGGGCCCGGCGGCCATTGCGGCTTTCGCGCCGGCGGCTTTCGCGGCCGCCTTCAGCGCTTCGGGCGCGGCGCCGAGGATACCGCGATCGACGCTGCGTTTCAGCAGGGCGGAGCCGGTACGCATGGCGAAGCCTGCCAGAATCGCGCGCGAGACCGGGCCCAATGAATCCAAGCTGGCTGGATCGGGCGCCGAATCAGCAACAGGTTCGGGTGCTGGAGTTTCCGGGGCCTTTGCGGTGGGCCCGGTCATTTCTTCCGGCCGAAATCCACGGTGACGACGTTGGAGCCATCATCCGGGCTTGCAGGCCCGCTGCCATCGGGCGAATCGTTTTCCGCGTCGTGCAGCGGTTCATCCTCGTCGTCGCTGTCGCCCGCCGTCTGGAACTGGAGGCCGAAATCGACCGCCGGATCGACAAAAGCAGTAATCGCGCTGAACGGGACCACCAGCGTGGACGGAATCTGGTTGAACGAGAGGCCGACGCTGAAGCCTTCGGGTGTAACCTTGAGGTCCCAGAACTTGTTCTGGAGAACGATGGTCATTTCGTCCGGGAAGCGTTCCTTGAGGCGGGTCGGGATCGACACGCCGGGGGCGCCGGTCTTGAAGGTGATGTAGAAATGGTGCGCGCCGGGGAGCGTGCCGCCGGTGGTTTCAACCTGGCCGAGCACGCGGCCGACCACCGCGCGCAGGGCCTCCTGCACGATTTCATCGTAGGGGATCAGGCTGTCGGGTGCATCGCTCATCCTGCCTAGGGTGGCTTGGAGCGCCGCGCGGGTCAAGAGGGTGCGGCGTGCAGGCAATTGATTCTGTGCGGAACCAGCCTATAGGCGAGGGCCATGCGCACCGGATCGATCGCCCGCACCACGCACGAAACCGACATCCAGGTTTCGGTGAACCTTGATGGCACCGGCACTTTCGACGTCAGCACCGGCATCGGCTTCCTCGATCACATGATCGAGCAGTTCAGCCGCCACTCGCTGATCGACGTGACGTGCCACGTGAAGGGCGACCTCCATGTCGACCAGCACCACACGACCGAGGATAGCGCGATTGCGCTGGGGCAGGCGATTGCGCAGGCCTTGGGCGACAAGAAGGGCATCACCCGCTACGGCATGGCCTATTCGCCGATGGACGAGGCGCTGGCCCGCGTGGCGCTGGATATTTCGGGGCGGCCGGTACTGGTCTGGAAGGCGAGCTTCACCCAGCCGCGCCTTGGCGAGATGGATACCGAACTGTTCGAGCACTGGTTCCAGTCGATCAGCCAGGCAGCCGGCATCACGCTGCACATCGAATGCCTCTACGGCTCGAACAATCATCACATCATCGAGGGCATCTACAAGGGCTTTGCCCGCGCGATGCGCAGCGCGGTGGAGATCGATGCCCGCAAGGGTGATGCCGTGCCGAGCACCAAGGGCATCCTCGGTGGCTGAAGTCATTGCCTTGGTCGACTATGGCGCGGGGAACCTGCGCTCGGTCGCCAATGCGCTGAAGGCGGCGGGGGCGGAAGGCGTTGCGGTGACGGCGGACCCCAATGTGGTGCGCGCGGCGGACCGGATCGTGCTGCCGGGTGTCGGCGCGTTCAAGGCCTGCGTGGAGGCGCTGCGCGGCGTGCCGGGACTGGTCGAGGCGATGAGCGAGCGGGTGCTGGTGGGCGGCGCGCCGTTCCTCGGCATTTGCGTGGGCATGCAGCTGCTGGCGGACCGGGGCATCGAGTTCGGCGTGACCGAAGGGCTGGGCTGGATCGGCGGCGAAGTGCGGGCCATCGAGCCGAGTGATCCCAGCATCAAGGTGCCGCACATGGGCTGGAACGATGTCGCCCCGATGCACCACAATGCTTTGATCGTGCCGGGCGAGGCCTATTTCCTGCATTCCTATCACTTCGTGCCCGAAGAAGGCGCGAGCATTGCGGCGATGACCGACCATGGCGGCGGGCTGGTTGCGGCGGTGGGGCAGGACAATGTGCTCGGCGTGCAGTTTCACCCGGAGAAGAGCCAGGACTATGGGCTGGCCTTGCTGGGACGTTTTCTGGAGTGGAAGCCGTGATCGTTTTTCCGGCAATTGACCTCAAGGGCGGGCAGGTCGTGCGGCTGGCCGAGGGCGATATGGCCCGCGCGACGGTCTATGGCGATGATCCGGCGGCGCAGGCCACGCTGTTTGCGGATGCGGGCTCGCAGTATCTCCATGTGGTTGACCTTGATGGCGCGTTCGCGGGTGAGGCGGTGAACCGGGCGGCGGTTGAGGGCATCCTCAAGGTGTTTCCGGGGCACGTGCAATTGGGCGGCGGCATTCGGAACCCGATTGCGGTCGATGGCTGGTTCGATCTTGGCGTGAGCCGGGTGGTGATCGGCACGGCGGCTTTGAAAGACCCGCAGTTCGTGAAGGATATGGCCAAGGCCTATCCGGGCGGGATCGTGGTCGCGGTCGATGCGCGCGATGGCATGGTGGCGACGGAAGGCTGGGCGGAAGTTTCCGACGTTTCGATTGTCGATATGGCGCGGCGGTTCGAGGATGCGGGCGTGGCCTCGATCCTGTTTACCGATGTGGGGCGCGATGGGCTGCTCAAGGGCTGCAATATCGACGCGACGCTGGATCTTGCGCGCGCGACGCGGCTGCCGGTGATCGCGAGCGGCGGGGTGAAGGGCATCGACGATATCCGGATGCTCAAGATCCACGAGGCTGACGGGATCGAGGGGGTGATTACCGGGCGGGCGCTGTTTGAGGGGCGGCTGGACTTGGCCGCTGCGATGGCGATGGCTGAGGCGTGATGCTTTGGCAGCGCTTTATCTGCGGCCTTGTGGTCATTTATCTGGGCTGGCGCCTGAGCCAGGGCTTCATTGACTTTATGAAGGGCCGCGTGCTGGTGCGGCGCGCCTTGATTTGGCCAAGGTGGCAGGGGCTTGGCCGAAGTGAGACGTTTACACCTTACCTTTTTGATCGCCATGATGCACCGGTCACATTTTGGTTCTGGACAGTGTTCCAAGCCATTGGGCTTGTTGTTTTGATTGGCCTGTTTGCTGCTCTGTCGGTGTCTCGATGACCGTCCGCATCCGCGTCATCCCCTGCCTCGATGTGCGCGATGGGCGCGTGGTGAAGGGTGTGAATTTCGTCGATCTGCGCGATGCGGGCGATCCGGTCGAGCAGGCGCGGGCCTATGACAAGGCGGGCGCGGACGAGCTGTGTTTTCTCGATATTTCAGCGACGCATGAGGGGCGCGGGACGCTGCTCGATGTTGTCGCGCGCACCGCCGAGGTGTGCTTCATGCCGCTGACCGTGGGCGGCGGGGTGCGTGAGCCTGAGGACGCGCGCGCGCTGTTGCTGGCCGGCGCGGACAAGGTCGCGGTCAATTCCGCAGCCGTTGCGCGGCCCGAACTGGTGCGCGATATTGCCGAGCGGTTCGGCGCGCAGTGCGTGGTCGGCTCGGTCGATGCGCGGCGGGTTGCGCCGGGCAAGTGGGAGATATTCACGCACGGCGGGCGGCGGCCCACGGGCATCGATGCGCTGGCGCATGCGGAAAACCTGGCCAAGTTGGGGGCGGGCGAACTGCTCGTCACCTCGATGGACGGAGACGGCACGCAGGCGGGTTATGATCTGGAGCTGACCCGGCGGATTGCCGATGCGGTGCCGGTGCCGGTGATTGCCAGCGGGGGTGTCGGGAATCTTGACCACCTCGTTGCGGGTGTGCGCGAAGGGCATGCCAGCGCGGTGCTGGCGGCCTCGATCTTCCACTTCGGCACGCACTCGATTGCCGAGGCGCATGCCGCCTTGCGCGCGGCGGGGATTCCGGCGCGGGGATAGGTCCCGCTAGTGTCGGAATTCTTGACAAACGCCGCCCAAACGCTGCGGACGTTAACTAGCGAAATAGGCTTATTTCCTTGATTTTCGGGATGTTGGCACAGGGATTGCTTTAACCTTTTAGCAAGGCCTTGTATTGGAAATCCCCCGCGTGCTCCGTTTTGTTCCCATTGCCCTTGTCGTGTTTGCCACCACAACCGTCCCTGCCTTTGCGCAGGCGAGCGGTGGCATCGCCATTCCTGAACCGACCGACGGCGCGCTTTTCGCCATCGGGCTCGCAGGCCTGATCATCGGCCGCCGCGTCGCGCGACGCAAAGAGGACTGAGGCAGCCTTCAGCGCCGGGTGCCTCGACTCCGCTCGACACCAACGGAGGTGGGGGCGAACGGAGGTGGCGCGCGATAGCTTCTGGCCCGCTTGACCTTCCCATCGCCGCGCGCCATGCCCGCTGCGATGTCTTCCTCCACCGATCCGACCACGCTCCTCTTCCGGCTTGAAGCCACGATCGCTGCGCGCCGCGCTGCCGGTTCTGCTACTGGCCCCGATGCCAGCTATGTCGCGCGTCTGCACGCCAAAGGGCGCGGCAAGATGGCGCAGAAGGTGGGCGAGGAGGCGACCGAAGTGGTGATCGCCGCGCTCACCGGCAGCCCTGAGGCGCTGGTGGGGGAAGCGGCGGACCTGCTCTTCCACCTCTTCGTGCTGATGGGCGATTGCGGCGTTTCGCTGGCCCAGGTGACGGCCGAACTGGAGCGGCGCGAGGGTACGTCAGGGATTGTCGAGAAAGCCAGCAGGAGCAGTTGAACCATGGCGGTCGATGCCACCCAGCCTTACGATGACCAGAACGTCTTCGCGAAGATTCTGCGCGGGGAAATCCCCTGCCGGAAGGTCTACGAAGACGAGTGGAGCCTCGCCTTCCACGACATCAACCCGCAATCGCCGACGCATGTGCTGGTGATCCCCAAGGGCGCTTACGTGAGCTGGGACGATTTTTCGGCGAAGGCTTCGGGCAGCGAGATCACCGGGTTCGTGCGCGCGGTGGGGCATGTGGCGCGCGCGGCGGGGCTGGTCGCGCCGGGATACCGGCTGCTGGCGAACACCGGCACGAATGCCCATCAGGAAGTGCCGCATCTGCATGTGCATGTGTTTGCGGGCCGTCAGCTTGGCCCGCTGCTGGCGCGGGTGGACTGAAACCTTCCTGAAGCGGTTAACAAATTGCCGCGTTTGATCTTGCCTCGCGAGTCGCGGCAAGGCTAGGACAGCGCGGCATATGCCTGCTCCGCTTCCTCCTTCCGGCTGTTTTGACGGCGCGCGCCATCTTTATGCGATACGCGTTTACTTTGAGGACACCGATCTTTCGGGCGTGGTCTATCACGCGAATTACCTACGCTGGTTCGAGCGGGCGCGGTCGGACATGTTGCGCCTGCTCGGCATCGATCAGCGCGGCGCGCATGAAGCGGGGGAAGGCGCTTTTGCGGTGACCGACCTTGCGCTGAAGTACCTCCGCCCGGCGCGGCTCGATGACGATGTGGTGATCGAGAGCACTGTCGCCGAGGTTTCACGCGTCACGTGCAGTCTGGTGCAGAAGGCCTGGCGCGGCGAGGACTTGCTGGCCGAGGGCCGGGTCCGCGTGGCGTTCGTTTCTCCGCTGGGCCGCGCGCGGCGGCTGCCTGCATCGTTCCATTCCGCTTTCACGGCGCTGCTGGCGCCTCCCCCTGAAGGGTCCGTCCATCCATGATGCTTTCCGTTCTTGCCGCTGCCGCCGTGCCTGTCGCCGCCGGGGCGACCGCGGGCATGCCGACCCGGCTCAACCCGGTCGCGCTATTCCTTCATGCCGATATCGTGGTGCAGGTGGTGATGGGCGCGCTGGTGCTCGCCTCGGTCTGGGTGTGGACGATCATCGTCTCCTTCTCGCTGCGCATGGGCAGCGCCGAGCGCAAGTGCGACAAGTATGAGACGGCGTTCTGGGAAGCGCGCGATGTCGATGCCTTCCACAAGGAGAACGGCGGCAAGGACGTGCCGAGCGCGCGGATCGTGACGGCGGCGCTGGCGGAATGGCGGCGCTCCACCTCGGGCAAGACGATCGACCGCGAGGGTACGCGCCAGCGGCTCAACTCGGCGATGGAAAGCGTGGTGACGGCGGAAACGGACCGGCTGGCGGGGCGGCTCAATTTCCTTGCTACAGTGGGTTCGGTTGCGCCTTTCGTCGGGCTGTTCGGCACGGTGTGGGGCATCATGGACAGCTTCTTCAACATCGG
>NZ_JAIXPP010000063.1 GCF_027486195.1 Novosphingobium sp. | reverse complement strand
GGTGTGATCACCCGCATGCGCTTCCTTGATCACCTTGCCCCACCACGAGAACATCGTGAGCGCGACGCCGAACACGCCGAGCCACAGCGCGATCTTGCCGCCGGGCATGCCGTGCATGGCAAACACGCCGCCGCTCGTCATCGTGAGCGCGGACAGCGCGCCGACGAAGGGCCAGATGTCCGGCGGCAGAATGTGATAATCGTGGTTCTTCGTGCCGGCCATGTTCGTCTTTTCAACCCCCGTCTTTTGGGACTTGCCGGATCGCCGCCCGAAGGCACGATTCAGCTTGTTTGCAAACGCCTTTATCGAGGCCTTGCGGTGCGGTCCAGAGGCATTCCTACCTCTTGCCACCCTGTTTTTCAGGGGGCGCGGCCACGCTGTCCGCTGCTTCCATGAAGGTGTACGAAAGCGTGATCTCGGGAACGTCCTTCGCGTTCGGGTCGTTCAGCATCTCGGGATCGACGTAATAGATCACCGGCATGCGCACTTGCTCACCGGGTTCGAGCCGCTGCTCGTTGAAACAGAAGCACTGGATCTTGTGGAAATAGGCGCCGGTCTGCTCCGGTGTGACGTTGAAAATCGCGCGGCCGACAATGGGCCGGTTCGAGGTGTTCTTCGCGATGAAGAAGGCCATCTTGCGCTCGCCGATGTGCCCGTCCTGCGTCACCTGCTCCGGACGGAACTGCCATGGCATGCCCGAGGTCACGTTGCCATCGAATCGGATCGTGATCGGGCGCGCGGTGGTCTTGACCGCAGCCGCCTGCGCCGCCGTCGCGCGCTGGGTTGTGCCGTTGAAGCCCGTGGCCTGGCAGAACATCCGGTAAAGTGGCACCGAGGCAAAGCCGAGGCTGAGCATCGCCGCCGCGCCGAACGCAGCGATCGCGGCAACCTTGCGGTTGCGCCGGCTGCCGGCATCGAGCGCCAGCGCCATCAGGAATGCTCCGCCTGCTCTGTGCCTTCTGCCGGTGCATGTTCCGGCTTGGCGGTAATCTTCACGATGGAGATCGCGAAGAACAGGACCACGAGGAAGCCGAGGATCAGGCCCATGACCTTGTTGCGCTCACGCTGGCGCGCGCGCAGCGCATCGGTTTCGGCAGCAGTGAGCGGGCGGTCATTGAAAGGCTGGTTCATGCTTGCAGACCCAGGATCGTCGCGAAGCGGTCGGCGACCAGCATCGCGAACAGGATGAACAGGTAGAAGATCGAATAGGCGAACAAGCGCTTCTCCGGCTTCATGCCATCGCCGGGGGCCGAGGTACGCAGGCCCACCTTGAACGACAGCCACAGGAACATCCCGCTGAGCAGGAGCGCGGAAAGGCCATAGATCCAACCCGTTCCGCCGATGAACCAGGGTGTCATCGAAAGCGGAAGCAGCACGGCGGCATATGCCAGAATTTGCCACCGGGTGGAGCGTTCGCCTGCCACGACCGGCATCATCGGGATGCCTGCCTTGGAGTAGTCGATCTGCACGAACAGCGCGAGTGCCCAGAAGTGCGGCGGTGTCCACATGAAGATGATGAGGAACAGCAGCACCGGCATCCACGTGATGTGGCCGGTCACCGCGATCCACCCGATCAGTGGCGGAAACGCGCCCGCACCGCCGCCGATCACGATGTTCTGCGGCGTGCGCGGCTTGAGCCACACGGTGTAGAGATAGGCGTAGTAGAAGATCGAGAAGGCGAGGATCCCCGCCGCGAGCCAGCTGATGGCGAGCCCCATGGTCATCACCGAGATGCCCGAGAGCGCGAAGCCGAAATCGCGCGCGGAGGTGCGATCCATGCGGCCGCCGGGAATGGGGCGCTTGGCAGTGCGCTTCATCACCGCATCCAGATCGGCTTCCCACCACTGGTTCAGCGCCGCAGCGCCGCCTGCGCCCACTGCGATGCACAGGATCGCGGTGAAGGCGAGCACGGGGTGGATGGTGCCGGGCGCCGCCAGCATGCCGCACACCGCGGTGAAGATGACGAGCCGCATCACGCCCGGCTTGGTCAGCGCGAAGAAGTCGCGCCAGTCAGCGGGCATGATCAGGGCCTGGGGGTTCGCGGTGGTCATGATGGGCGGCCTATAGGCCTGCTTTACGCGCAGGGAAAGCGAAACGGCACCGGGCTTTGGTGCCAAAGATTGTCTCATGCACAGACCAAGCAAAAGGGCCCCGGATCGCTCCGGAGCCCCTCTGTTTGGTCAGACCCCCGATTGAGCCGGGGCCTCCGATCAGTGCGCGTGCGCGTCCTCGATCACGGGGAGCGTCTCGAACTGGTGGAACGGCGGCGGGCTCGACAGCGTCCACTCGAGCGTGGTCGCGCCTTCACCCCAGTAGTTGCCGGCGGCCTTCTTGCCGGCGACGAGCGAGTAGGCGATGTTGATGAAGAAGATCACCATCGAGGCCGCCATCACGGTGTAGCCGTAGCTGGCGATCGTGTTCCAGTACTCGAACGCCGGGGCGTAGTCCGGATAACGGCGCGGCATGCCCTGAACCCCGAGGAAGTGCATCGGGAAGAAGATCAGGTTCACGCCGACAAAGAACACCCAGAAG
>NZ_JAIXPP010000050.1 GCF_027486195.1 Novosphingobium sp. | reverse complement strand
TACTACCTCACCGCCAAGGCGGAGCAGATGGGCTATCACCCCGAAGTGATCCTCTCCGGCCGCCGCATCAACGACAGCATGGGCAGCTATATCGCCCGGCGCGGCGTGAAGATGCTGGCGGCTTCCGGGCACCCGCTCAAGGATGCGCGCATCGGCATTCTCGGCCTCACGTTCAAGGAAAACGTGCCGGACATCCGCAATTCCAAGGTCGATGACATCTACCGCGAGCTGTGCGAGTTTGGCATCGCGCCGCTGGTCCATGATCCGATGGCCCACCCGCAGGCAACGCGCCACGAGTTCGGGATCGAGCTTTCGCCGATCGAGGACTTCGCCGGGCTGGACCTCCTCATCTACGCAGTTTCGCATGATCACTACGCGGCCATGGGCGCGGATGCGATCCAGGCCATGCTCGCGCCGAGCGGCGTGCTGATCGACGTGAAGTCCGTGCTTGCGCCCCAGACGCTGCGCGCCGACATTCGGTACTGGAGCCTCTAGGCGCCGACTTGGAACGGGTAGCGGCGAGCGCTCCGGAGGAACACATGGCAATTCTTGTTACCGGCAATGCCGGCTTCATCGGCTTTCACACGGCAAAGACCCTGCTTGAGCGCGGGGACGATGTGGTTGGGCTCGATGTCGTCAATGACTACTACGACCCGGCGATCAAGGAAGCGCGCCTTGCCATCCTTGAGGAAACGGCGCGGCGCACCAACGCGTCCTATCGCTTCGTGCGCGGCAATCTGGCCGATCGCGCGGTGGTCGAGCAGACCTTTGAGAAGAACGACATCCGCCGGGTGATCAACCTCGCCGCGCAGGCGGGGGTGCGCTACTCGATCGAAAACCCGCACGCCTACGTCGAGAGCAACATCATCGGCTTCACCAACATCCTCGAAGCCTGCCGTCACGGCGGGGTCGAGCATCTGGTCTATGCCTCCACCAGCAGCGTCTACGGCGCGAACCAGGCGATGCCGTTCAGCGAGCATGTCGGCGTCGATCATCCGCTGCAGTTCTACGCCGCGACGAAGAAGGCGAACGAGCTGATGGCGCACAGCTACAGCCATCTCTACCGCTTGCCGACCACCGGCCTGCGCTTCTTCACCGTCTACGGCCCGTGGGGCCGGCCGGACATGGCGCTGTTTCTGTTTGCGAAGAACATCATCGCGGGCAAACCCATCGACGTGTTCAACTATGGCAACCACACGCGCGATTTCACCTTCGTGAGCGATATCGTCGAAGGCGTGATCCGCGCCTGCGACCATCCGGCCCAGCCCAACCCGGCGTGGGACGCGCACCGCCCCGATCCCGCCACGAGCAACGCGCCCTACCGGATCTACAACATCGGCAACAACAGCCCGGTCAAGCTCACCGAGTATATCGAAGCGCTGGAAGACGCGCTCGGCAAGAAGGCCATCCGCAACCTGCTGCCGCTCCAGCCAGGCGATGTGCCGGATACCTTCGCCGACGTTTCCGATCTCGAGCGCGAGCTGGGTTACAAGCCTGCAACCACCGTGAGGGACGGTGTTGCCGCCTTCGTGAAGTGGTACGTTGAATACATGGCCAAGACGGCGGACTGACCTTTCGGCGCAAACTGTGATAGGCCCTTCCTCTCACAAGGGATGGCCCTCCGATGCAACTGCGCCACTTGCGCTATTTCGTCACGCTCGCGCGCGAGCAGCATTTCGCCAAGGCCGCCGCCACCTGCGGCATTTCGCAGCCCACGCTGTCGGCCGGGCTCGCCGCGCTGGAGGCCGAATTCGGCCGCCGGCTGGTCGAGCGTGACCGCCGCTTCATCGGCCTCACGCCCTATGGGCAGGCAATGCTCCCCTGGGCCGAGCAGATCCTGGGCGCTGTCAGCGGCATGGCGAGCGCGGTGGCGGCTACCGCCGCGCCGCTCAGGGGCGAGTTCGGGCTTGCCGCGATCCCCGCCGCACTTCCGCTGATTGGCCTCTTGGGAGAAGCGCTGCTGGCGCAGAACCCGGGGATCACGCTTTCCGTCCGTTCCGCCACCTCGCGCGCGATCGAGCATGGGCTGCATGCCTTCGAAGTCGATGCCGGGATCACCTACCTCGATCACGAACCGCCTGCGAATGTGCTGTCGGTTCCGCTCTATGCGGAACGCTACGTGTTCCTCGCGGCGCGCGGCAGCGGGTTCGATCAGCACGCGGCAATCAGCTGGGAGGAAGCGTGCGCGCAGAACCTGTGCCTGCTCCATCAGGGCATGCAATACCGCCGCATTCTTGACGAGCGCCTCGCCGCGCGCGGGCTCGCCACCGCCCCGCGCGCCACGGCAGACAGCCACTTCGCGCTCTTCGCCTTGGTCCACTCGGGCGCTTTCGCCACAATCGTGCCCGATGGCTACGCGCGGCTGATGGCGGGCGTGGAATGGGCGCGCTTCCTGCCTTTTGACGAGGCGGAGGATGCGCGCCGGGTTGGGCTTGTCGTGGTCAATCGCGATCCGCTCGGCCCCATGGCGCGCGCCGCGCTCGCCGCCGCCCGCGCACTCGAACCTGCGGGGCTGCGACCACCCGTTTGATAGGATGGCTCTATCAACCATCAGGCAATTCAATTTGACCTGCGCCGCTGAATTCCCATGGGATTTGCGCATGACAGATCAAGACGAGCTCGATGCCATCCTTGCCGGCCACACCGGCCGCGAAGGCGCGCTGCTGCCGATCCTGCACGATGTGCAGGCCGCGTTCGGCCACGTTTCGGAAGATGCGATCCGCCGCATTGCGCATGCGCTCAATCTCACCCGCGCCGAAGTCCACGGCGTCGTCAGTTTCTACCATGATTTCCGCGAAGCCCCGGAAAGCCGCCCGGTGCTCAAGCTTTGCCGCGCTGAAAGCTGCCAGGCACGCGGCGTCGAAGCCATGGTCGCCGCGCTGCCGGACAACCCCCGCGTCGCGGTTGAGACGGTCTACTGTCTCGGCCTGTGCAGCGTCGGCCCCGCCGCGATGATCGGCCATGAAGTCCACGGTCGGCTCGATGCCGCCCGCCTTGGCGCGCTGGTGGAGAGCCTGGCATGACCACAGTCTGGATCTCCGACGATGCCGCCGCGCTCGCCTGCGGCGCCAACGCCGTCGCCGCTGCCTTTGCCAAGGCAGGTTGCACGGTCGAGCGCGTGTCCAGCTGGGGCATGCACTGGCTCGAACCTTTGGCAGAGATCGAAGGGCAGGGCTTCGGTCCGCTCACATCTGAGGATGTGGCCGCTGTCCTCGCCGGAACGAGCGACAAGGCCATCGGCCCCATCGCCGAGCATCCCTTCATCGCCCGGCAGCAGCGCTTCACCTTCGCCCGCGCGGGCAAGACTCGTCCGCTTAGCCTTGAAGACTACGCCGCGACCGGCGGCTGGGCCGGGCTGAAGCGCGCGCGTGAACTCGGTCCAGACGCGACCATCGCCGAAGTCACCCAGTCAGGCCTGCGCGGGCGCGGCGGCGCGGGCTTCCCGGCGGGCATCAAATGGACCACCGTCGCCAAGGCGGCAGGCCCGGTAAAGTACATCGTCTGCAACGCGGACGAGGGCGACAGCGCCACCTTCGCCGACCGCATGGTGATGGAAGGCGATCCCTTCATGCTGATCGAAGGCATGGCGATTGCCGGCCACGCCGTCGGTGCGGGCAAGGGCTATATTTACGTCCGCAGTGAATACCCCCACGCCATCGCCAAGCTGCAGGCCGCCATCGCGCTGGCGGTGCCGTATATCGCCCCGTTCGAGGTCGAAGTCCGCGTCGGCGCGGGGGCTTACGTTTGCGGCGAAGAAACCTCACTCCTGAACTCGCTTGAGGGCAAGCGCGGTGAAGTGCGCGCCAAGCCGCCGCTCCCCGCATTGGAAGGCCTGTTCGGCAAGCCCACGGTGGTCAACAACGTGCTGACCCTTGCGGCGGTGCCGTGGATCTTGGCGAATGGCGGCGCGGCTTATGCCGACGTCGGCTTCGGCCGGTCGCGCGGTACGATGCCGATCCAGCTTGCGGGCAATATCAAGCACGGCGGGCTCTACGAAGTCGGCTTCGGCATCACGCTCGGCGAACTCGTGAACGATATCGGCGGCGGCACTGCCACGGGCCGACCGGTCCGCGCGGTGCAAGTCGGCGGGCCATTGGGGGCCTATCACCCGCCTGCGGATTACGCTCTCCACTTCGATTATGAGTGCTTTGCCGAAGCCGAAGGCCTGATCGGCCACGCGGGGCTGACGGTGTTCGACGACACGGCAGACATGAGCGCGCAGGCCCGTTTCGCGATGAGCTTCTGCGCCGCCGAAAGCTGCGGCAAGTGCACGCCCTGTCGCATCGGCTCTACGCGCGGGGTCGAACTGATCGACCGCATCCGCGCCCGCTCGGGCCGCGCCGCCGACAAGGTCGAAACGCTCCCCCAGATGCACAACGCCCGCAAGGCCCCGCGTACGCTGACCGAGGACGTGAACCTGCTCGAGGACTTGTGCGAGACGATGAAGTTCGGCTCGCTCTGTGCGCTCGGCGGGTTCACGCCCTATCCGGTGCTCTCGGCGCTGAAGCATTGGCCGGAGGATTTCGGGATGGCCGTGCCCGATCAGGAAGCCGCCGAGTGATCCTCGGCGCAGTCCTTGCGGGCGGGCAATCCTCGCGCTTCGGCAGCGACAAGGCGCTTGCCGCGCTTGGCGGGCGCACCCTGCTGGCACGCGCGGTCGCCTCGCTCGAAGCACAATGCGACGGCGTGATCGTGGTAGGTCGCGGCGACATCTCCGACCGCCCGCGCTCCGGCATGGGTCCGCTCGGCGGGATCGCCGCCGCGCTCCACCATGCTGCCAGTCACGGCTACAGCGAAGTGCTCACCTGCGGGGTCGATTGCGGCGGCCTTGGTTCCGGCACCCGCACCGAACTTGCGCCCGCCCCGGCCTACGTGGCGGATCAGCCGGTCATCGGCCTTTGGCCCGCCAGCGCCGCGCCCGCGCTCGATGCCTTTCTCGCCTCCGATGCCAAGCATTCGATGCGCGCTTTTGCCGAAATGATCGGCGCGCGCCGCGTCAATCTTTCGGCCAGTCCCGCCAATATCAACACGCGCGAAGACCTCGCCCTCGCGCAGGAGCACCTCGATGGACAGTGAACGCGAAACCTATCGCCCCCAGCCCGATTTCGGCACGCCCGAAGTGCGCGGTGCCGCGACGGTCACGCTGAATATCGACGGGCGCGAAGTCTCGGTCGCCCCCGGCACCACGGTCATGCGCGCCGCTGCCGTCTCGGGCGGCTCGATCCCCAAGCTCTGCGCGACCGACAGCGTCAAGCAATTCGGCTCGTGCCGCCTCTGCCTCGTCGAGATCGACGGCATGCGCGGCACGCCCGCCAGCTGCACCACGCTCGTGTCCGAAGGCATGAAGGTCCACACCCAGACCAAGAAGCTCGAAAAGCTGCGGCGCGGGGTGATGGAGCTCTATATCTCCGACCACCCGCTCGATTGCCTGACGTGCAGCGCCAACAACGATTGCGAGCTGCAGGATCAGGCCGCCGCCGTGGGCCTGCGCGATGTGCGTTATGGCTACGAAGGCGCGAACAACCTCGCCCAGCCGATGGACGTGTCGAACCCCTACTTCGATTTCGATCCCTCGAAGTGCATCATGTGCTCGCGCTGCGTGCGCGCCTGCGATGAAGTGCAGGGCACCCTCGCGCTCACCATCGAAGGCCGGGGTTTTGACAGCAAGGTCAGCGCAGGCCTGTCGTCAGACAGCTTCCTCAGTTCCGAATGCGTTTCCTGCGGCGCCTGCGTGCAGGCCTGCCCCACCGCAACGCTGCAGGAGAAAGCGGTCAAGGAAATCGGCAAGCCCGAGCGCGCCACCGTCACCACCTGCGCCTATTGCGGCGTCGGCTGTACCTTCCGCGCCGAGACGCGGGGCGAGGAAGTCGTGCGCATGGTGCCGTGGAAGGACGGCAAGGCCAATCGCGGCCACTCCTGCGTCAAGGGCCGCTTCGCCTGGGGCTATGCCCAGCATCAGGAACGCATTCTTTCGCCGATGATCCGCTCGTCGATCGACGAGCCGTGGCAGGAAGTCAGCTGGGACGAAGCCATCGCCCACACCGCCAGCGAACTGAAACGCATCTCGGCCAAGTATGGCCGCAACGCGCTCGGCGGCATCACCTCCAGCCGCTGCACCAACGAGGAAACCTTCCTCGTCCAGAAGCTGGTCCGCGCCGGCTTCGGCACCAACAACGTCGATACTTGCGCGCGCGTCTGCCACTCGCCCACCGGCTACGGCCTCAAGACCACGTTCGGCACTTCGGCAGGCACGCAGGACTTCGATTCGGTCGAGGATAGCGACGTGATCCTCGTGATCGGCGCCAACCCCACCGACGGCCACCCCGTCTTCGCCAGCCGCATGAAGCGCCGGTTGCGGCAGGGCGCGAAGCTCATCGTAATCGATCCGCGCCGCACCGACTTGGTCCGTAGCCCCCACATCAGCGCCGATTTCCACCTTCCGCTGCGCCCCGGCACCAATGTCGCGGTGCTCACCGCGCTCGCCCACGTGATCGTCACCGAGGGGCTGGCCGACGATGCCTTCGTGCGCGAACGCTGCGACTGGGAAGAATACCGCCATTGGGCCGATTTCGTCAGCCTTGATCGCAACAGCCCCGAATTCCTCGAACCCGTCACCGGCGTTCCCGCCGCAGACCTCCGCGGCGCTGCTCGCCTGTTTGCCACCGGCGGCAACGGCGCGATCTACTACGGCCTCGGCGTCACCGAGCACAGCCAGGGCTCCTCCACCGTGATGGCCATTGCCAACCTCGCGATGGCGACGGGCAACATCGGCCGCCGCGGCGTCGGCGTGAACCCCTTGCGCGGCCAGAACAACGTGCAGGGCGCCTGCGACATGGGCAGCTTCCCGCACGAGCTTTCGGGCTACCGCCATGTTTCGGATGCTTCGGCGCGCGCGCTGTTCGAGGCGGAGTGGGGTGTGCCGATCGATTCCGAACCCGGCCTGCGCATCAACAACATGCTCGATGCCGCGACCGATGGCTTGTTCAAGGCGATCTACATCCAGGGCGAGGACATCCTCCAGTCCGACCCGGACACCAAACACGTCGCCGCCGGCCTCGCCGCGATGGAATGCGTGATCGTGCAGGACCTGTTCCTGAATGAGACCGCCAATTACGCGCATGTCTTCCTGCCGGGCTCCACCTTCCTCGAAAAGAACGGCACTTTCACCAATGCCGAGCGCCGCATCCAGCCGGTGCGCAAGGTGATGGAGCCGAAGAATGGCTACGAGGACTGGGAGATCACCCAGCTCATGGCGCAGGCGATGGGCCTCGATTGGGCCTATACCCACCCGCGCGAGATCATGGACGAGATCGCGCGCCTGACGCCGACGTTCGCGGGCGTCAGCTTCGCGCGGCTTGATGCCGAAGGCTCGCTGCAATGGCCGGTCAACGATGCCGCGCCGGATGGTTCGCCGATCATGCACATCGATGGCTTCGTGCGCGGCAAGGGCAAGTTCGTGGTGACCGACTACGTGCCGACCGACGAGCGCACCGGCCCGCGTTTCCCGCTGCTGCTCACCACAGGCCGCATCCTCAGCCACTACAACGTCGGCGCGCAGACCCGCCGCACCGCCAATGTCGTGTGGCATCCGGAAGACTTGCTCGAAATCCACCCGGCTGACGCCGAGAACCGCGGCATCAAGTCGGGCGACTGGGTTCGCCTCGCAAGCCGCTCGGGCGAGACGACGCTGCGTGCCACCGTCACCGACCGCGTTGCGCCGGGCGTGGTCTACACCACCTTCCACCACCCGGTGACGCAGGCCAATGTGATCACCACAGACTATTCGGATTGGGCCACCAATTGCCCCGAATACAAGGTGACCGCCGTGCAGATCACCCCGTCCAACGGCCCGACCGACTGGCAGGAGGAATACGAGGCACAGGCCGCGCGTTCGCGCCGGATCAAGGGCCATGAAGGTGCGATGGAGCCAGCAGAATGAGCGCGCATACCGCCGAAAAGCTCGTCTACATGGCCAACCAGATCGCGCGGAACGTGACGCACGAGCCGGACCCCGTCGCCATGATCGCCGATCACATCCACGCCTTCTGGTCGCCCCGGATGATAGCCGATGTTCTGGCTGTGCTGGATGGGCCGCAAGGCGCTGCGCTCGATCCCGTGGCGCGCGCGGCGCTTGACCGGCTTGCCGCGCATGCTGCCTGAAGCTGCTCGGCAGCATACATTCGCCGAACATTTCGCCGATGGCCGCGCGCCCGCCCCGCGCGAGCGGCTGCTGGCGATAGAGGCGCCGATCGCGGTCGAGATCAACGGCCTCGGCTATGCGGTGATGATGGCGACGCCATCGGATCTTGGCGACTACGCGCTCGGCTTCTGCCTTTCCGAACAGCTGATCGCCGCGCCCGAACAGCTTCTGTCCGCCGAAGCGAGCGAAGTCCCCGCCGGCGGCTGGATGCTGCGGATTCAGCTCGCCGCCGATGATGCCGCCCCGCTGATGGAGCGCGCCCGCCTGCGCCTGGCCGAGGGCAGCTGCGGCCTCTGCGGCATCGAAAGCCTCGAGCAAGTCCTGCGCCCGCTGCCGCCGATTACGGCGCAAATCGAAGTCGATGACGCGGCGATCTTCCGCGCCGTCGCCGCGCTCCCCGATCTCCAGCCGCTTGGCCAAGCCACCCGCGCCGTCCATGCCGCCGCATTCTGCACCCCCGATGGCACCGTGCATCTGGTGCGCGAGGATGTCGGCCGCCACAACGCGCTCGACAAGCTGCTGGGCGCGATGGCGCAGGCCGGGCTCAAGGCAGGGGAGGGCTTCATCGTCCTCACCGCGCGGTGCAGCTTCGAGCTTGTGCAGAAGGCGGTGCTGGCAGGCTGCCCGCTGCTCGTCACGATCTCCGCCGCCTCGACGCTCGCCGCGCAGCAGGCCGCCGCCCACGGCCTGCGCCTCGTCTCGCTCGCGCGTGAGGACAGCTTTCTCAGCGACTAGGATTCCGGTTTCCCCCCGGATGCTTTAGACATCCCCGGGTGACCACCGCGCCCGCCAGTACCCGCTTCACCGATCGCCCCGGCCTCAGCCGCCGCGCGCGTGCGTGGCTGATGCTGGCGGTCGCGCTGCTTCATGTCGCGCTTGGCTTCGCGATCTTCACCGGCCTTGCGGGCAGCGCGATCACGGCGATCCAGCAGGCGGCGACCGCGGCCTACTCGGTTCCGCTCGATCCGCCGCCTCCCCCTCCGCCGCCCCCGGCCAGCCCGGTCCCCACGCCCCAGCCCGCCGGAGCCGAAGGTGCTGCTGCCAAGGCGGCCAAGCCCAAGCCCGTGGTCGCCGCGCCCGCGAAGATTCCCACCAAGGCGATGATCGCCGCCCCCGCCGCTTCCACCGGGGATGCAACGAAATCGGGTGCAACCAGCCTTGGCAGCGGCACCGGCGGCGGCACCTCGGGCTCCGGCACGGGCAGCGGCGGCAGCGGCGATGGCTGGGGCGCGGGCGCCAGCCGTGCGGTCAAGATTGCGGGCGAGATCACGGCCACGCGCGATTATCCGGCGCGAACCCGCAACCTGCGGCTGGGCAAGAGCGTCATCGTGGTGCTCACCGTGGGCACCGATGGCCGTGTCCACGGCTGCCGCATCCACCAGCCGAGCCCCGACGCGGAGGCCGATGCCATCACCTGCCGCCTGGCGACTGAACGCTTCCGCTTTCGCCCGGCAACTGACCGTGTCAGCAATCCGGTTTCGTCCGAATTCGGCTGGCAGCAGCGGTGGTTCGCGCCATAAGCGACCGTCAGAAGCCTCAAACGATCAACGCCGAGGCCACTTCCCGCGATCTGTTCACAATCTGGACGTATCAGGCACGACATGATTGAATTTGGACCCTAACAGCATTGCCGTGACTTATACGTAGGCTATTGCCATAGACCGAGCTGCCGCCGAAGGTGGCTTTGTCCGGAGCCGCGAAACAGGAACCCGATGGACACTATCTTTCCCGTTGTTCTGTGCGGCGGCAGCGGCACCCGCCTCTGGCCGCGTTCTCGCAAGACCTGCCCCAAGCCGTTTCTGCCGCTGGTCGGCGATACCACGCTGTTCGAGGCGACGGTGCTGCGCTGCCCGGCGGAGGCCGGATTCGGCGCGCCCATCGTGGTCACCGGCGCCGCTCATCTCGAACATGTCGAGGCGCAGCTGCCCGATCCTGCGCGCAGCACGGTGATCGTCGAGCCTGAAGGCAAAAACACCGCCGCCGCGATTGCTCTTGCCGCCTTGCGCCTGCCCGAAGACGCGGTGATGCTGGTCTGCCCGAGCGATCACCACATCGGCGATGTGGCGGCCTTTCAGGCTGCCGCGCGGGAAGCGGCTGCCCTTGCGCGCGGCGGCTGGCTGGTCTCGTTCGGCATTGCCGCGACTGCGCCCGAAACCGGGTTTGGCTATCTGCGCCGCGGCGATGCGATTGAAGGCTCCGGCGGTTTCGCCGTCGCCCAGTTCGTCGAAAAGCCTGATCTGCAGCGCGCGATCGGTTTTCTGGCCGATGGCGGCTATGCGTGGAACGGCGGCATCTTCGCGTTCCGCGCGGGCACCTTCCTCGAGGAACTTGCCGCCCATCGCCCGGCGCTGGCTGCTGCTGTGCAGGCTGCCGTGGCGGAAGGCCGGGAGGATGGCACGCGCTTCTACCCCGATCCGGCCGCCTTCGCGCGAATCGAAGGCGAATCGGTCGATTACGCCGTCATGGAAAACACCGCCCGCGCCGCCATGGTCCCCGCCGCCATGGCTTGGTCCGATATCGGCAACTGGCAGGCGCTGCATGAAGCGCTCGATCGCGATGAGGAAGGCAATGCATCGCGGGGCCGCGCCGAACTCGTCGATTGCACGAATGTCCTCGTCGAGAGCGACGGGCCGCGCGTTTCGGTGATCGGTGCGCGCGATCTGATAGTCGTGGTCGACAAGGACGAAGTGCTCGTCTGCACGGCCGACGGCGCGCAGAAAGTCGGCAAGCTTTCGGGCGCGGTGAATCAATGAGCCTGCTTGCCGTGCGCACCGTGGAGAAGCCGTGGGGGCGCGATCAGTTGCCCGCCCCGTTCATGGCCCCATACGGCAAGCGCATCGGCGAGATCTGGTTCGAACCCATCGAGGAAGTCAGTTCGCTCCTCGTCAAATACATCTTCACGAGCGAGAAGCTCTCGGTCCAGGTCCACCCGGACGACGCGCAGGCGAAGGAGCTGGGCGAGTATGATACGGGCAAGGAGGAATGCTGGCTGGTGATCGATGCCGAGCCGGGCGCCACCCTCGGCATCGGCTTTCACGAACCGATCGGGCCAGAGGCCATGCGCGCCGCCGCGCTGGATGGCAGCATCGAGGGCCTGCTGGTCTGGCACCCGGTGCAGGCTGGCGACTTCTTCTACATTCCGGCGGGCACTGTCCACGCCATCGGTGCCGGGGTCAGCCTGATCGAGATCCAGCAGAACTCCGATATCACCTACCGGCTCTACGACTATGGCCGCCCGCGCCCGCTCCATCTCGACAAGGGCATCGCCGTTGCCAAGGGCGAACCCTACGCAGCGACCCTCCACCGCCATCTTGCGCCCACCGGGACGGTTGAACTCGCCCGCGGGCCTTACTTCACCGCCCACCGCGTCGAAGGCGTGCCGGACGCCGCGCTACTGGCGGAATATGCCGGCCCCATGCTTGTGCTGCCACGCCGGGGCGAGGTGGAACTGGGCGGCCATCTGCTCCGTCCGGGCGAGTGCGCCGCCGCCGCTGCGGCCAGCGCCATCACCTTCACACCGGAAAGCCAGAGCATTCTCGTCCGTGCAGCCTGAACACCCCGGGATGATCGCACAGACCATCCAGCTCGCGCTGGCGCCGGTCTTCGTGCTCGTGGCCATCGGCAATATCATGAACATCCTCACCACGCGCCTTGCGCGCATGGTCGATCGTTCGCGCCACCTGCAGACGCTCCATCCCGGCACCCAGGGCAGCGAGCATGACGTGATCGTGGTCGAAATGCGCATCATCGACCAGCGAATCGCGCATATCGGCCACGCGCTGCTCTGTCTGGTGATCAGCGGCCTCGCCATCGGCACCACGGTCGCGGCCTTGTTCCTCAGCGAACTCGCGGGCGCCGACCTGCGGGTGGTGACGGCGCTCACGTTCGTCGCCGCCATCGCTCTGCTCATGTGCGCGCTGGTCCTCCTGCTGCTCGAAACCCGCCTCGCCGCCCGCGCCTTGCGCCTGCCGCCTGAATTGCTCGAGCTCGAACGCGGCGATCTCTGAATCCCAGCTCACAAAAATGGGGACTGTCCCCATTTTCCGCAAGTATCTCTTTGTAAAATAATAGTTTTTGAGCGCGAGTGTGCCCAAAAACGCCATCTGAAAAATAGGGACTGTCCCTATTTAACGCAGCAGATGCCCTGTCCGGTCGCGCTTGGTATCGAGATAGCGCGCGTTGTGCGGATTGGCCGGCAGCTGGTGCGCCACCCGCTCGCTCACCGTCACGCCCACGGCTTCCAGCGCCGCCACCTTGGCCGGGTTGTTGGTCAGCAGCCGCACCGCCCTCACGCCCAGCAGATCGAGCATCCGCGCCGCTACCGGGAAATCGCGCGCTTCGCTCGGCAGGCCCAGCCGCTCGTTCGCGTCCACGGTGTCGAAGCCCTGATCCTGCAGTTCATAGGCACGCAGCTTGTTGATGAGGCCGATTCCGCGCCCTTCCTGCCGCAGATACAGGAGCAGCCCCCAGCCACCCGCATTGGCTTCCTCCGCCATGCGCGCCATCGCCGCATCAAGCTGCGGCCCGCAATCGCACTTGAGGCTGCCGAGCACATCACCCGTAAGGCATTCGCTGTGGAGCCGCACCAGCGGCACATGGTCCCCGCTTTGCGTGCCGATCACCAGCGCGACATGCTCGCGCAGATCGTCGCGCGCGCGAAAGGCGATAATCTCGGCGTGCTCGCAGGCATCGACCGGCAGCCGCGCGCGCGCCTGGATGGTAAGCTCCATCGGATCCTTGAACGCGGCAAGATCGGCCGGCGTTACATGGGCTGAAGGCTCAACCCCGGTCGCGACCATGAACGCCGGCAGGATCCCCGCCAGCCGCGCCAGCTCCATCGCCGCAACTGCCGCCGTCTGCGCGGGGCAGGGGTCAGCGCGGAAAGGGCCGCGCATCGGCTCGGCCAGATCGAGTGCGGGATCGGCGAGTCGGCGCGCGGCGTGGAGCGAAAAGGGCTCCGCGCCGTGGATCATCACCGGCATATGCGGTTCCGCCGCATCGCGCTGGTTGGCAAGCTTCAGCGTGGCGGCGCGCGCGTGGGAAATCAGCAGCCGCGCGGCATAGAGCCCGGGCTGCACGAACGCGGTCTCCGCCGGCAGCAGATCGAGCGCCCCGTCCGGACCTTCCACCCGGATCGCCCAGCCATGGCGCAGCGCATCGAGCGCCAGCGCCACCGCACGCGGCTCTCCGCTCAAAGCGCGAACTCCGTCACCAGCGGGATATGGTCGGAAGGCTGATCCCAGCGCCGCGTCTCCTCGACGAAGCGGTGCGAGAGCGATTGCGCGGCAAGCTCCGGCGAGGCCCACATATGGTCGAGCCGCCGCCCCTGATCCTTTTCCCGCCAGTAGGAACGATAGGACCACCACGAATAGTTCCGCTCGGGCGCGGGGATATGTTTGCGCCCCAGGTCCACCCAGCCATGCGCATCGCCGAATGCGCCCAGTGCCGCCACTTCCTGCGGCGTGTGGCTGACGACCTTGAGCAGCGCCTTGTGATTGTAGACGTCGCAGTCCAGCGGTGCGATGTTGAAGTCCCCCACGATCAGCGTCGGCCGGTCAAGCGCATCGGCCCAGCGCGTCATCCGCTCAAGGAACGCCAGTTTCTGGCCGAACTTGGGGTTTGCTTCCGGATCGGGAATGTCCCCGCCCGCCGGGATATAGACGTTCTCGAGAATCATGCCCTGGCCCGCGCCGAGCACTTCCACGCCCACATGCCGCGCCTCGCCATTGGCCTGCCAGTCGTGCCGGTTCACCTCGCGGATCGGCAGGCGGCTCACGGTCGCGACACCGTGGTAGCCCTTCTGCCCATGCACCGCGCGGTAGGCGTAGCCCAGCCGCTCGAACATCTCGTGCGGGAACAGCGCCTCGGCGGTCTTGATCTCTTGCAGGCACAGCACATCGGGTGCCTGCTCGGTCAGAAACCGTTCGACCTGATCGATGCGCAGCCGCACCGAATTGATGTTCCAGGTGGCGACGGTGAGCGTGGGAGAAGCCATGGCCGCGCTTTACGGTCCTGAGGCGACAGCGGCAAGCGGATGGTCGTGCAATCGTCGCGCTAGCGGGGGGGGGCCATGAGTCCGATTCCGGGGGAACCTGAACAACCGAACAAAAAAACCCTCGGACCGGGGGCGTGGTCCGAGGGTTCCTTGTGCGTTCGTCACGCTGTCATGACGGAAGGGGGATTGTGGACCGGGTAACAGGGGGGGGCGAACCCGGTCGGATCCGTCTTGACCCCTTCTTTCTAGGACCCCGCCGCTTGCTGGCGGATGAACGGTGTTGTCAGGGAAGTCCCAAACTGGTCGCAAATTGTCGCGGGATCGCGATGGCCCTTCGGCACTGCGATGAACCGCCGACTATTTGCGGCCAGCGGTCCGCGGGTCGTTCCAGCGAAAGATGTTGGACGGAAGTGCGATGCCATAGCGCTGATTCGAAAGCCGCACCGTCGTCCGCCGGTTCTGCGAATCGAGCGCGATCCAGCTGTTGAGCTCCCACCCGCCGGGCGCGCCGGCCTTGCGCAGCATGATCATGGTGATCGAGCCATATTCGGGGTGGCGGGGATCGCGCACATCCATGCTGAGCACATCGCCATGGCCGGTCGGGTTCAGCGTGGCAAAGCGCGCCACGTCCTTGTTCGGATCGAGCAGCGCGCCCAGCGGGCTGTTGCGGATCGGCCAGCGCTGCACCTGCCGCACTTCGTAGTCGATCAGCGTCAGCGCCGCGCCGTCAGAAACGATCAGCAGCGGCACGCCCGCCTGATACTGGAAACGAATCCTGCCGGGGCGCTGCATGGAAAGCACGCCGGTCAGGCGCTGGCCGTTGCGGTCGGTCTGGACGAAATCAGCTTGCAGCGTGGTGATCGCGCGCAGGGCAGCGACCGCCTGCTCGATCTGCGGATTCGCCACGGGCGCTGCAGCAGGCGGCGCGGCAGCCACGGTCACGACAGGCGCCGCCAACGCAAACAGCGCGGCGGCGACAAAGGAACGAGGGGCGGAAAGCCGGCGGGCAAGGGGGAGGTTCATGGTCATCCCTATACCACTGCCGAAGGGCCATTGAACCCGGCGTGAACCCGATTTCGGGCCGTGCGCCGGGCCATAAGCCGCTTACTTGATCTTGGCTTCCTTGAACTCGACATGCTTGCGCACAACCGGGTCATACTTGCGGAACACCATCTTCTCGGTGGTGTTGCGCGGGTTCTTCTTCGTCACATAGAAGAAGCCGGTGTCGGCGGTCGAGACCAGGCGGATCTTGACGGTAGTGGGCTTGGCCATGGC
>NZ_JAIXPP010000007.1 GCF_027486195.1 Novosphingobium sp. | reverse complement strand
CAGCTTGATGTGATCGAGCGCGGATTCCACCAGCGCCTCGGGGCACGGCTCGCCGTACTTTTCGAGGAGGTCCTTCTCAAGGCTGCCCGCGTTCACGCCGATGCGGATTGCGCAGCCATTGGCCTTGGCCGCGCGCACCACTTCGGCCACGCGGTCGCTCGATCCGATATTGCCGGGGTTGATGCGCAGGCAGGCCGCGCCAGCATCCGCCGCCTCAAGCGCGCGCTTGTAGTGGAAATGGATGTCCGCCACGATCGGAATGCGCGCCGCGCGCACGATCTTGCCCAGCGCCGCGGTGCTTTCCACATCGGGACACGAAACGCGGATGATATCCGCCCCCGCATCCTCGCAGCGGCGGATCTGGTTGATCGTGGCGACGGGATCGCTGGTCAGCGTGTTGGTCATGGTTTGCACCGTGATCGGCGCATCGCCGCCAACGGGAACGGACCCAACCATGATCTGGCGGCTCTTGCGGCGCGCGATATCGCGCCAGGGGCGTACGGAGGACATGAGCGGTCCTATACCCGAGACGCGAGGCGTGGGGAAGCGTTGCCCTGTCAGCTCATCAAATCTACCAGATTGTCCGGGAGCTTCTGACAGGAGGGTAAGACTTGGCAAATGCACGAAGCGGGAAGACAATCAGCATCACGCTGGGGGTCTGGTTTGATGAACAGGCCGGTGACATTCACCTCAGTATCCCCGGCCAAGGTTTGTCCACGATCAACAGCAATCCGGTCAGCAAGCGTGGAAATCCACACCTATTCAATAAGCTTGCAAAGGTTCTGAGATCTGAAGGCAAGCCTCATCCGCAAATCGTTGAAGATTGGAGTCAAAGGATAGGTTAAACCTTGCGCGCATAAAGGAATTCGGGATCGCAGTGGCTCCCGACCCAGAACTCGATATCGGCGATCTTGGCAAAGCCGTAGCGATGGTAGAACCGCTGTGCCTCGGGATTCTCGCTGTAGACGGAGAGCTGGATCTCGTCCGCGCCGACGTCCTCTGCCTTGGCCAGCGCCCAATCCATCAACTTCGCGCCGAATCCGCCGCCGATGCGCGCGGGATCGGTGTAGAGCTGCTTCAGTTCCAGCGGCGCGCGCGCATCGCTGTGCCCGGCGGGCATCGTGCTCTGAAGCACCAGCTTGCAGAAGGCGACCAGCGCGCCGTCCTCCTCGATCACCGCGATGCGCATGCCGGGATCGGCGATTTCCTTTGCCACCTTCTCATCACTGTGCGCCTGCCCGAGGAAGGTGGCGAAGTCCTCCGGCTTGTACAGGTGCTGGAACTTGGCGCTGACAGCGCGGCGGCCAAGATCGGCAAGCGCGGCGGTATCGGCGGGAGAGGCGTGGCGCAGAAGCGGCAGGGACGTGGCAGGCATGCCGCGCCCATACCGCCACGCGCGGTCCTAAATCAATCGGCCAGCGCGACCTTGGCCGGCCTGCTATAGGGCACGAACTGATCGAGCGACACGAAACCGCGCCAGAACAACCCGTTGCGATCGCGCAGCTGAACCACGTCGATATTGCAGAGCTGCGAGGACACCAACTGGGTGACGAGGATATCGTCCGAATTGAGCGACGATGCGCCCGACTTCGGCCGCTGGACATAGAGCGTGCTACCGCTGCCATAGACGATCGCGGTCTTGTCGATCACGCGCGAGGACTGGACGTTGGGCAGGTTGATGCAGTTGACCGGCTTGCCGGCAACGCGGCCATCAAGCAGCTTGGCCAGCTGTTCCTCACCGGTCAGGCGGGGGCGGGCGTCGGCAGCCGCACCAGCCAGCAGCAGCGCGCCGGCGGCGACAACGAACCCGAGCTTTGTGGCGTTCCGGATCATGACGTGCCCTTTCTCATTCCAATTGGCGGGCAGGCTACGCCGCGCCGCCTTAACCAGCGCTGACTGTAGTTTCCCTGAGGGCACCCTAAACCAAGTCGCAGGCCCTACGCCTACTACGTAGTTCTCCTAGTGTCGCATTTCGAGACTGCTGACCCCGCCACAGCGTGTCAGGCTGTGCCGCCTACCGTGAGCCCTTCGACCAGCAGGGTCGGCTGGCCGACACCCGCCGGTACGCTCTGCCCGCCCTTGCCGCAAACGCCCACGCCTTCGTCCAGCGCCATGTCATTGCCGATCCCGGTCACGCGCGTCAGCACGCTCGGCCCGTCGCCGATCAGAGTCGCGCCCTTGATCGGCGCGCCCAGCTTGCCGTTCTCGATGCGGTAGGCCTCGGTGCAGGAAAACACGAACTTGCCGCTGGTAATATCAACCTGCCCGCCGCCGAACGACTTGGCGAAGATGCCGTTCTTCACGCGGCTGAGCAGCTCGGCCGGATCGTCATTCCCGCCCCGCATGAAGGTGTTGGTCATGCGCGGCATCGGCGCATGGGCATAGGATTCGCGCCGCCCGTTGCCGGTGGGCGCAAGGCCCATCAGCCGCGCGCTCATCCGGTCGTGGATATAGCCCTTGAGAATGCCGTCCTCGATCAGCACGGTTTCCTCGGTGGGCGTGCCTTCATCGTCGATCGTCAGCGAACCACGCCGACCAGGGATCGACCCGTCATCGACCACGGTCACGCCCGGTGCCGCCACGCGCTCGCCGATCCGGCCCGAAAAGGCGCTGGTGCCCTTGCGGTTGAAATCGCCCTCAAGGCCGTGGCCGATGGCTTCATGCAGCAGGATGCCGGGCCAGCCGGGCCCGAGCAGCACGGTCATCTCGCCCGCCGGGGCATCGACCGATTCGAGGTTCACGAGCGCCTGCGCCAGCGCGGTATCGATCGCGCGGTTCCACGTTTCCGCCTCGAACAGATCGTCATAGAGCCGCCGCCCGCCGATGCCGAAGCTGCCCGTCTCGCGCCGCCCATTGTGCTCCGCGACGATCGACACGTTGAGCCGCACCAGCGGCCGCACGTCCTGCGCGACAAAGCCGTCCGCCCGCACGATCTCGACCACCGACCAGCTCGCGGCAAGGCTCGCCGAAACCTGCGCCACGCGCGGATCGCGCGCCCGCGCTGCGGCATCGACCGTCTCGAGCAGCTTGACCTTGGCCGCGAAGGGGATCGCATCGAGCGGCGAAGCATCTGTGTAGAGATGGCGGTTGTTCTGGCGCGGCGGGGCGGCGGCCGCGCCCTTTGCCGGATCGAGCAGCTTCAGCGTCTCGCCAGCGCGCGCGATGGCGGCGGCGGAAATCTCGTTGGCATGGGCAAAGCCGGTCATCTCGCCCGAAACGCCGCGCAGGCCGAACCCGGCATCGCGCGAATAGTCCGCCGTCTTCAGCCGCCCGTCGTCGAAGCCGAAGCTCTCGCTGGCAATGAACTGGAGATAGAGTTCACCATCCTCACAGGCGCCCAGCGCTGTGGCGGTCAGCGCCCGCGCCTCCTCAGGGGTCAGCAGTCCGGGGCGATAGAGCAGCGAGCGGGGATCGGGCGTATGGGTCATGCACAGGGATATAGGCAGCCCTGCCGCATCACGCCACCGTGATTACGCGGCCCTGATTACGCGCCCGCCTGATCCGCCGGTCCGCCCTTCAGCACAAAGCGACGATCACAATAGCCGCATTCCGCGTAGCCCCGCTCGTCGATCTCGATCCACACGCGGGGATGCCCCAGCGCCGCGCCGCCGCGGATGCCGTCAGCGCCGTCGCAGCGGACGCGCGAGCTTGTGGTGAGAACCGTCTCGGGTGCCTTGATCGTGGTCATGGCCGCGCGGTTAGCAAACCGGCATGCCGCCGACAAGCAGGTGGTTGCACCCGTCCTGCCTTGCCCCCTTTACGCCAAGCGCATCAAGGGGCAGGGAGAACCCCATGGAAACGACCCCCGCCATCCGCATCCGCGATCTCGTCAAGCGCTACGCCCCGGCTGGCAGCAAATCGGGAGAGGGCAAGCTCGCGCTCGGCGGCGTGAGCTTCGATGTGCCGCAGGGCCAGATCTTTGGCTTGCTCGGTCCAAACGGGGCGGGCAAGTCCACGCTGATCAACACGCTGGCCGGCCTTGTGATGAAATCGTCCGGCTCGGTCGAGATCTGGGGCTTCGACATTGATCGCGAGCCGCGCAACGCCAAGGCCTCGATCGGCATCGTGCCGCAGGAAATCGTGTTCGATCCGTTCTTCACGCCGCTCGAAGTGCTCGACATCCAGGCCGGGCTCTATGGTGTGCCGCCCGCCGCGCGCCGTTCGCTTGAGCTCCTGCAGTCGGTCCATCTGGCCGACAAGGCCCATGCCTATGCCCGCTCGCTGTCGGGGGGCATGAAGCGCCGCCTGCTCATCGCCAAGGCCATGGTCCATACCCCGCCGATCCTCGTGCTCGACGAGCCGACCGCAGGGGTCGACGTGGAACTGCGGCGACTGCTGTGGGAACTGGTGGTCGATCTTAACAAGCAGGGCGTTACCATCGTCCTGACGACGCATTACCTCGAAGAGGCGGAGCAGCTGTGCGACCGCATCGCGATCATCAACCACGGACGGCTGATTACCGACCAGCCCACGCGTGAGCTGGTGGGCATGATGCGCGAGAAAATCGTGGTGCTTACACTGGACCGCCCGATCGATGCTGCACCGCAGCATGAGGCCTTCGTCAAGAGCACGATCTCCGGCGAACGCGAGCTTCGCGTGACGTACAACAAGGACCGCATCAACGCGGGCGACGTGCTCACGCTGGTCCAGTCGCTCGGCTACGGGATCGTCGATGTCTCGACCGACGAGGCAGACCTCGAGGATGTCTTCGTCAAACTGACGAGCGCCCCCGCAGGCGCGGTGGGGTAAAGCCCGCCGCGCATCGCCAGCGCTTTGCTATATTTTTGATTTTAAACTTCGTTTTGCTCTGAAAAGAGCTTCCAATAGCCCCGGCCTGACCGGCGGATGGTGCGTTTGCAGTCACGGCACCGACCGACATGGCGGCTGCCATTCCATCGTACGGAGGCCGGATCGGAGCGATGCCTGTTGAACAGGCAGAAGGGCAGGCGCCATAGCATGGCATGTGATCCTGGAGAGGAGGAGCGACCGCCCAAATCTTAACAGTTAGCAGGTGCGGAAACCAATACCGAAAACGCGCAAACACAAATTTTTTACCTCGCGCCCTGCACCGCATGAGACTTTCCAAACGCCGCAGGGACAGGCAAAGAGCATGCGTGTTTGATCATCTTCCTGATGTGCCCCGGGTCTGGTCATGAGTGCCTCGGAACCCGCCAGCCCTGATGTCCTGATCATCGGCTCCGGCGCCGCCGGCCTCACGGCCGCTCTGGTGCTCGCAGAACGTTGCCGCGTCCTCGTGCTCGCCAAGGGCGCGCTGGACGGCGGCTCGACCGCGTGGGCGCAGGGCGGCATTGCCGCCGTGCTCGACGAGGGGGATACCTTCGACGATCATATCCGCGATACCATGGTCGCCGGTGCCGGCCTCAACCGCCGCGACACCGTGGAATTCGTGGTCGAGAACGCACCCGCGGCGATCCGCCGGCTCGCCGATCTCGGCGTCCCGTTCAATGCCGAATCCGGTGCCTTGCACCTCACGCGCGAGGGCGGGCACTCGCACCGCCGCATCGTCCATGTCGACGACGCCACCGGCTGGGCCGTGCAGCAGGCGCTGATCGCAGCTGCCACGGCGCACCCCAACATCACTCTGCGGCCCGACATGGTCGCGATCGATCTGGTGACCGATCGCCACCGCGCCGACCGCACGGACGGCGAAAGCGGCGGCCACCGCGTCTGGGGCGTCTACGCGCTCGATACCGGAACTGGTCGCGTCGAATGCTTTGCCGCGCGCGCCACGATCCTGGCGACCGGCGGCGCGGGCCGCACCTATCTCTTCAGCACCGCCCCGCGCGGCGCGACCGGAGACGGCATCGCCATGGCCTGGCGCGCGGGCTGCCGCGTCTCCAACATGGAATTCATGCAGTT
>NZ_JAIXPP010000006.1 GCF_027486195.1 Novosphingobium sp. | reverse complement strand
GCCTTCTGGATCATGCCGAGGTTCACTTCGGCGAAGTCCTTGGCGAAGATGTTGTTGAAGCCGCGCTTCGGGATGCGCATGTGGAGCGGCATCTGGCCGCCTTCGAACCCGTTGACCGAGACGCCCGAGCGTGCCTTGGCACCCTTCTGGCCGCGCCCTGCGGTCTTGCCCTTGCCGGAGCCGATGCCGCGGCCCACGCGCATGCGGCTCTTGCGGGCGCCATAATTGTCGGAGAGTTCGTTAAGCTTGGTCATGTCGTAGCACTCGCTTTCGCTTTGAGTCGCGCTGATGGGAGGTGGGCCCTTAGGCGAAGCAGGCAGGAATGTCACGCCCGTATCGGGACAATCGGCTGCTTTCCAAGGATCGGCGCCTCGGATAGACCTGTTACGCAGGAAAAGAAAACACGCGCGAGAGGAACCCGATGGCCAAGAGCAAGCATGTCCGCCTCATGGTGCTGAGCCTTGCAGCTACACTGCCCTTCCCCCTCGCCGCGCAAAGAATCTCGCCGTCCGGCTCGGCACAGGGCGATGTCTCGCTCACCATCTACAACAACGATCTCGCGCTGGTGCAGGACAAGCGGCAGATCACCCTGACGAGGGGGACGAGCCGACAGGAATTTCCCGATGTCTCGGCGATGATCCGGCCCGAGACGGTGACGCTGAACAGCGGGGATGCCGGCATTGTCGAGCAGAACTTCGATTATGACCTGCTCTCGCCCGAAAAACTGCTCGACAAGGCGGTGGGGCAAACGGTGACGCTGGTGCGCACCAATCCGGCCACGGGCGTGGAAACGCGCGAGCAGGCGACGGTGCTCGCCAACAACGGCGGGACGATTGTGCGGATCGGGGACCGCATCGAGGTGCTCGAAAGCTATGGCGCGCGAATCCTGTTTTCCGGCCTGCCGCCGAGCTTGCGCGCGCGGCCGACGCTATCGATCACGCTCAATGCCGCGAATGCCGGTCCGCGCCCGGTCACGCTGAGCTATCTCTCCTCCGGCTTCGGCTGGAAAGCGGACTATGTCGCGCTGTTCGACGAAGCCGCGGGCAAGATGGACCTGCAGGGCTGGATCACGCTGACGAACAATACCGGCACCAGCTTCCCGGGCGCCCGCGTGCTGCTGGTGGCGGGAAGCCCGGGGCAGGACAACAACCAGTATGGCGGCGGGCGGCGGCCCATCCAGCGGCAGGTCGATTTCGTGCCTGGCACCCAGAGCGCCAACCGCGAGCGGCTGGGCGATTTCTATGTCTATCCCATCTCCGCGCGCACCACCGTGGCCAATGCCCAGCAGAAGCAGGTGAGTTTCCTCGATGTCGCGGGGGCTCCCGCGAGCAAGGGGTACTATTTCCGCAACGGCTGGCTGGGCGCATCGGATGAGGCGCAGAGCTTCGCGACCGTGCTCAAGCTTTCGACCGCCAAGGAAAGCGGCGTGGGCGATGCGCTGCCGGCGGGCACAGTGCGCGTCTATATGCGCGACGCGCGCGGGGCTCCGCAGTTCATCGGCGAAAAATCGATCGACCACACGCCGATGGGATCGACGCTTTCGCTGCGGACCGGCGAGGCGTTCGATGTGAAAGTGCAGCCCACGGTGCAGAAGCGCGAAACGATCACATCAGACGAATGGGAGAAGACCGGACGCTGGCGGATCACCGTGAACGGCAAGACCGATGACGTGACGGTGGAGCGGCAGAAAGTCTACTGGCGCACGACGATGACCTACAAGGTGACCAACGCACGGCCCGCGCCGGTGAAAGTGGAACTGGTGCAGGCCGGACTCGATAATTGGTGGAGCGACACGCGGGTCCCCTCGGAAAGCGTCAAGGGCACGCAGCGCACGCTCGACGAGCGGACATGGACGCTCGACGTGCCGGCCAATGGCGAGACCACCCTCACCGTCCAGTTCGACACGCGGTATTGAGCGCGGCGGCGGTGCGGCGCGCGTATCCTCTTGCAGCCCTGGCGCTGTATCTTGCTGCGCCCGCAGCGGCGGTGGCAGGCGAACCGACCGTGCTCTCTGCCGGGCCGGATGCGGTGGGCGTCACGATCTACCGTGCGCCCGACCGTGATGCCGATACCGCGATGAATCTAAACTGGCTCGAAGGCTATGCCCTGATCACCGAGACCCGCACCGTGGAGATCCCCGCGGGCGCGGCGACGATTCGCTTCGAAGGCGTGGCCGGCGGCATCCTGCCCGAATCCGCGCTGGTGGCGGGCCTGCCCTCTGGCGTGCGCGAGAAGAACCTCGATGCCGATCTGCTTTCGGCGCGCAATCTCTATGCCCGCGCCTATGGCCGCCCGGTGATCCTGCGCCGCCAGCGCGGCAAGGACGGTAAGGGCACGCTGACCGAGGAGCGCGCAGTGATCCGCTCCGCGCCAGATGGCGCAGCGATCGTGCAGACGAAGGAGGGCTTCGAGATCGCCGATTGCGGGCGCGGGATCTCCGATGCGCTAGTCTATACCGAGATGCCCGAGGGGCTCTCCGCCAAGCCGACGCTTTCGGTGCGCACCGAAAGCACGGCGGCGCAGCGTGCGACGATCACGCTCTCCTACCTTGCATGGGGCTTTGACTGGCAGACGAACTACGTCGTGCGGCTGAACCCGGCAACCGGCAAGGCGGACATGATGGCGTGGGTGACGCTGGCCAGCAGCGATCCCACCAGCTTTGTCGATGCCGGCACGGCGGTTGTCGGCGGCAAGCTGGACCGCGAAGATGCGCGCGAAGACCAGCAGGAGCAGGACGGCGAGTTGGTACTGCATTGCTACCTGCGCCCGCAAGTGCCGGCGCCAATGGTGGCGCCACCACCGCCACCGCCAGCGCCGGCACCGGTCATGATGATGGAGGCGGCCGACATTGTCGTAACGGCGCAGCGGCGGGCGAACATCATGCAGGCCGCGCCAATCAAGGTGACCGAGGAAGGGCTAGGCGATCTCAAGCTCTACCGCGTGCCGATCCCGACCACGGTGGCCGCCAATGCGCAGAAGCAGGTGGCTATGCACGAGCTCAAGGCCGTGAAGTTCAAGACCTGGCACACCGCCGATCTCTGGCCCTCTATGGATGGCAATGCCGTGATCAAGCTGCGCACCCGCAACCGCAAGGAAGACGGGCTGGGCGTGGCGCTGCCGGGCGGACCGGTCGCGGTGTTCGAGCCGCATGGCGGCGATCTGCTGCTCGTCGGCCAGGGCGGCATGCGCGACTATGCCGTGGACGAGGATGTCGAGGTAACGCTCGGCACCTCCCCGCAAGTCCATGTCGCCGTGACCGAAACCGGCTCCGGCAAGAACTGGACCGACTATGAGGCCAAGGTGAGCAATGCCAATCCCTGGTCGGTGACGTTCGAGGGAAATGTACGCCTCGGTGACGGGGAGAAGCTGGAGCGCCCCTCCACGCAGCTCACGCGCAAGTTCGGCCGGCCGACCTGGACGGTCAGCGTGCCGACCGAAGGCGAGGCAATCTTGCGCTACCGGGTGACCGACCCGAACTGAGCAAATCGCTCCCGTCCGGGCCGGTTCCGATGGGAGGTCGCAGCCCTCCCCTGCCCCCGATCAGAAGCCGACGACAAGCGTCCCGCTGATCGTGCGCGGAGCGCCGATCTGCGCGAAGTAGGTTGCGGTGTGGAGCAATGTGCCGCCCACGCCGCCGACCGAGTACGCGTCAAACAAGTTGTAGACGTTGAGCTGCAGGTAGCTCCCGCGGCCGATGCCCTTGAGATTGAAGCGCGCATCGAGATTGACGAAGGTATAGGCCGGGATCTGCGCCGGATAGACTTCTTTCCCGCCCGAAACCACGGGGAGGTTCTCGTCGTTGTAATAGCGCGGGCCGGTGCGCTTCGCCGTCACGCCAAGATCGAACGGCCCGACCGAGCCGCGGATCGCGCCGCCATACGAATACGTCGGGATGCCGGATTCGCGCTTGCCTGCAGTCGCCGCAAACGTGGTGGCATTGATCTGCACATCGTTCTGGATCTCGGACTTGATCGCGCTGGCGAAGGCATAGAGGCTGATCGCCGGGATCGGCTGGTACGACACATAACCGTCGAAGCCGTACTTCTTCACGTTGCCGAGGTTGCGGTAGACGGTGGTATCGAGTTCGGGATCGTAGGCGCTGGCGAGACGGTCCTTGAACTTGTTGTAGAAGCCCGAGATTTCACCCTGAACCTTGCCGGTGCGATAGCGCACGCCGGCATCGAAGTTGTCGGTCGTCTCGGGCCGCGGCTGCGCCTGTTCGGTGCCGAGCGGAAACACGAAGGCGTTGTAGAGGCTATCCGTGCCGGGAACCGAGAGGCCCTTCGAGTAGTTGGCAAAAAGGCTCACGCCGCTGCCAAGCCGGTAGACGAAGCCCACGTTGGGCAGAACCCGGTTGAAGTTGAACACGCGCTGCTGCGGCGCCGCGAAACCGGTGATCTTGTTCGTGGTGCTGTTGAAGGAATAGGGATTGGCCGCGGCATAGGCCGTATTGAGCGTGGCATCCTGCCCGAAACAATCGACGTTGCCGCTGGCCGAGGTGGCGAAGCAGTAGTTCGTCAGGTTGCGCTTGAAGAAGGGCGCCCGCACCCCGGCGTTGACCACGAGATTGCCGCCGAAGAACTCGCCGCGGTACTCGCCCGCGACCTGCTGGAGGATGGCGAAGGAGAGGCGGTCGCGCTTTTCGACGACCACGCCGTTGGCTGCCGTCAGCGGCTTGTTGATGGGGAAGACGTCCGTCGGCTCACCGTCGAACTGCAGGGTGCCCACCTCGCCGGTCTGGCGGTGGCGCGCGCGGTCATAGGTGTAGGCGATGCGCACCGTGTTGGTCGGATCGATATCCCACCTGAGGCTGGCAATCAGGCCGATGCGCCCGGTCTGGGTGTGGCTCGGAGCGAGGAGCGTGACCGAATCCAGCGCATCGCCATCGCCGTTGAGATCCTTGCCGAAGTAGTACCGCCCGCCAAGGAAGCCGGTGTAGCTCGTTCCGGCAATGGTGCGGGTGCTTTCAAGGCCGGTCACGGTGCCGCCGCCATTGGCCTTGACCCACTGGTAGCTCGGATCGACCGTGAGGACGAGGTGATCGGCCAGCGTGAAGCGCGAGGAAATGCGCACGTTGCCGGTGTTGGAGGGGTTATAGCGGCGATCGAATTCGGTGCCGCACGTGTTGGTAGCGTCCGCCTTGCCCGTCACGCCGAGGGCAACCGTGCAAGGATAATTGACCGCATAGCCGCGCTCGTCGGAATTGCTCGGGAAGCGATTGCCCGAGCCCGAACCAACAGTGCGGTTGGCATCGTTACGCAGCGGCAGCGAGCCGAAGAAGTTGTTGCGGTTCTGGTTGTAGTGCGCTGCAATTGCGATGAAATCATCACCCGCAAGCGGCTGATAGAGCTTGGCGTTGTACTGCTGCTTGTTGATCTTGCCGTAGTTGTTGAACGGGTTGTCGTTCTTGGCAGAGCTGGCAGAAAACCACGCGCGGGTGCCGCTCGAAGTGAGGTCGCCAGTCTCGATCTTGGCAAAGCCGCGGCGGAAATTGTACTCACCCACCGACCCGGAAAAGAGCAGGCCAGCCTGGCGATCAGGGGTCTTGCTGCGGTAGTTGACCGTACCGCCAACGGCCGATGCAGTGGGGCTGTCCACGTCGGTCGTGCCGAGGTTGACGTTGACCTCCGAAATAATCTCCGGATCGAGCTGCTGATTCGAATAGATCGCGTAGTTGCCCGAATCGTTGAGCGGCACGCCGTCGAAGGTCAGGCTGATGCGGCTTGAATCGAAGCCCCGGATGCTCAACGTGCCGCCGGCAGAACCATAAGCGTCGTTGTTCTGGAAGCTGACGCCGGGGATCAGGTTGATCGTATCAAGAATGGTCTGGCCGGGGTTCTGGCGCTGGATGGTTTCCTGCGTCAGAACGGCCTTGGCCTTGGGCGTATCGGGCGAGGCAACGCCGGCGACCTGCTGAGTCCCGCGCGAACCGGTGACCACGATCGCATTGTCAAAATCGACCGAGCCAGTCGATTGCGCAAGCGCTGGCGAGAGCAGCGCAGTTACGCTGATCGCGATCGGGCTGGCCGCAGCAAGAAGTGTGGGGTGGAAGCGCATCTCGTTTTCTCCGATTGGGGATCGATTGATCCGGCGCGGAGAACGGCACCCATCGAGGGCCACCAGTCTGGTAACGAGAGTTGATTGCCCGCCTCCGCATGGCCCCGCTCTGAGCATGCGAAGGTGACAGGAATACTACTAACGATATGACCCAAAGAACCATATTCGCGGTATTCAAAGTAACTTATGGTATGGTTCTGGATCTGCATCGGCGGGAACGAAAAAAGGCCCCGGTATCACTACCGAGGCCTTGTTTCCTGTTTGTGACCCATCCGACCGAACGGGAACCGGGTCAGTCGACCACGGCCACCATGTGCGGCAGCTTCGCAATCGCACCACGGACTTCAGCGGTGTCTTCCAACTCCACCACGCGGTGCATCTTGCCCAGGCCCAGACCAATGAGGATCTGCTTCTGGCTTTCCGGACGACGGATCGGCGAACCGATCTGCTTCAGCTTGATCTTTGCCATATCGATTACTCCACGATGGCCGCGGCTTCGGCCTCGGCCTCAACCGGAGCCGCACCGCCACGACCGAGCAGGTCAGCAATCTTCTTGCCGCGACGCTGCGCAACCGACTTGGGGCTGGTCTGATCGGTGAGCGCGTCGAAGGTTGCGCGGATCATGTTGTACGGGTTCGAAGTGCCGACCGACTTGGTCACCACATCGTGAACGCCGAGGCTCTCGAACACGGCGCGCATCGGGCCGCCGGCGATGATGCCGGTACCGGCGGGCGCCGAGCGGAGGTTGACCTTGCCGGCACCGAAACGGCCCTTGCCGTCGTGATGCAGGGTGCGGCCTTCCTTGAGCGGGATGCGGACCATGGTCTTCTTGGCCGAAGCCGTCGCCTTGGTGATCGCTTCCGGCACTTCGCGTGCCTTGCCATGACCGAAGCCGACACGGCCCTTGCCATCGCCGACCACGACGAGCGCAGCGAAACCGAAGCGCTTACCGCCCTTGACGGTCTTCGAGACGCGGTTGATGTGGACGAGCTTTTCGATCAGCTCTTCACCGCCGTCATCGTCGCGGCCGCCACGGCCATTACGATCATCACGGCGGCCACGGCCACCGCGCTCACCGCCACGGTCGTTGCCACCACGACCACGGCCGGGGCCACGATCATTGCGGGGACCACGGCCCTCGCGGGGAGCCTCGGCAGCAGCTGCTTCGGGGGCGACAACGCCATCCAGGTTGGTTTCGTCAGCCATCTTAGAACTCCAGCCCGTTTTCGCGGGCAGCGTCGGCCAGCGCCTTGACGCGACCGTGGAACAGGAAGCCGCCGCGATCGAACACGACGGAGGTGATGCCGGCAGCCTTGGCGCGATCGGCAATGTCCTTGCCCACCTGCGCGGCGGCATCAACCGTTGCGCCGACCGACTTCTGGCCCTTGACGAGGCTGGAGGCGGCAGCGAGCGTCTTGCCGGCGGCGTCGTCGATGATCTGCGCGTAGATGTGACGGCCGGAACGGTGCACCGACAGCCGCGGACGGCCACCGGAACGAGCCTTGAGCGCGGTACGGACGCGCTGGCGGCGGCGATCGAAGAGCGAGAGCTTGGCCATTACTTCTTCTTCCCTTCCTTGCGGAAGATGAACTCG
>NZ_JAIXPP010000123.1 GCF_027486195.1 Novosphingobium sp. | reverse complement strand
TTCGATATCCTGCTGACCGACGTCGTCATGCCCGAGCGCAGCGGTGTCGAACTTGCGCATGAAGTCGAGGCGCGGCATCCGCGCATCGGGATCATCCTGATGAGCGGCTATTTCCCCGATGAAAGCCTGCTGCAGCCACATTGGCGCATGCTGCGCAAACCGCTTGATCTCAGCCTGCTCTCGCAGGCGCTGGACGCGGCCCATGCCAGGCTCGCGGAGATTGCCGCGGTCTAGGCCGCCTTCGTTTTGGCAGGCGCGGTTTGCAGCTGTCTGATCAGCGTATCGACCGAGAAGGGCTTTTCGAGCAGCGGCCAGGCCAGATCGGATTCGGCGTGGCGCGCAGCGTTGCCGGACATCACGATCACGCGCATTTTCGGATCGCTCTTTGCGGCCTGCCGGGCGAGCACGGTGCCATCCTCGCCATTGTCGAGCAGCAGATCGCAGATGAGCACGTCGAACTTCTGGCGTGACAGGGCTTCGAGAGCTTCGTGCGAGGTGGTGAAGCCGGTCGGTACATGCCCGGCAAGGCTCAGCGTCTCGACCATGCCGCTGAGGAGATCGGGCTCGTTGTCCACGATCAGGACGCGCAGCTTGGCAGGCTTCGGTGCGGAGAGCGCGATCGGCCGGCGGCTTTCGGCAAGCATGGACTCGGCTCGGGCGGGCAGCACGATCTGGACCGTGGTGCCCGCGGGGCTGCTGTTCAGCACGCGGGCGGTGCCGCCGTGGTGGACAGCAAAGCCGAGCACGGCGGCAAGGCCGAGCCCGGTGCCCTTGTTGGGCCCCTTGGTCGAGAAGAACGGCTCGAAGGCATGCTCGCGCACGTCCTCGGACATGCCCGAGCCGGTATCGGCGACTTCGACGATGACCAGCGGCGCGCTGCGCAGGTTGGCGGGAAGGCCCTCGCGGCTGGGGCAGCCTTCCGGTGCATCGCTGAGCCAGGTGCGCAAGGTGAGCACGCCGTGCTCGCCCATTGCATCGCGGGCATTGATGGCAAGGTTCACCAGCGCGTTGTTGAAGCCGGCGGGATCGATCTCGACGGCAAGCGGCGTGTCCCAGAGCTGTGCCTGAACATCGACGCCGGGCCCGACCGCGGCGCGGATCAGCGAAAGAAGGCGCAAGGTGAGGTTGTTCACATCGGCGACTTCGGGAATGCCGCGCGGGTGACGCGCGATGCCCAGGAGCGAGCGCGTGATATCCACGCCGCGCAGCGCGGCCTGTGCGATCAGGCCGAACCGGTCGCGCGCCGCATCGCTTTCAGCCTCGCGCCCGCCAATTTCGGCGTGTGTCGCAATGATGCCAAGAATGTTGTTGAAATCGTGGGAGAGTTCGCCGGAAATCTGGCCGATCAGCTCCATCTTGCGGCTGTTGAGCAACTCGTTCTTGGCCTCGATCATCACAAGGCCCTGCGCGAGGCTGACGCTCATTTCCTCCAGAATCCGGATCTCGTCATCGGCAAACGCGCCTTGCTCGTCCGAATAGAGCGTGAGCGTGCCGAACGCGCGCCCATCATGCAGCAGCGGGAAAGCGGCGATGGCCTGAAAGCCCCGGCTGAGCGCGGCTTCGCGCCAGGGGGCGAGCTCGGGATCTTCGGCTACCGACAAGGAGACAGACACCTCGCCTTCGCGTATCGCTCTGGCGGTGGGCCCTTGGCCGAGAACCGGATCATTCGGGCGAATATCGAGCGCCTTGATATAGTCCGCGTGGGTCGTTGCATGCGCGGTAACCCGGATCTTGTCGATCGGCCCGAATTCGCGGAGCCCGATCCATGCGGCGGCATAACCATCGCCCTCGACAAGGCTCTGGCAGACCAGCTTGTGCAGTTCGGAGCGTGACTGCGCGCGCGAGATGGCGGCATTCACCAGCGCAAGCGCCCGCAGCGCACGGCGATTGCGCACGATGCTGGCGTGGTAGCGCCGCTCCTCGGTCACATCGGTGGCAAAGCCGATCCAGTAGCCGGTGCGCTTGCCCTTGAGCTCGTGCGGGTGAAACTTGACGTGCATGACCCGCTCGTCGCCCGAGGCGGTCTTCATGCGGAATTCGGTCCGGAAGGTTTCGAGCCCTGCCTGGCCGGCCCGGATCTCGCGCCGCACCCGCTGGCGATCATCGGCATGGACCGCATCGAGCCGCGACTCGGCGGCCTGGAACAGGGTCAGGGCATCATGCCCCCAGACTTGCTCGTACGTAGCGGTGGCGAAGGCCGTCTCGCCCGAGGGATAGGCCTCGATCCAGATGATCTGGTCGATCGCGTTGGCGGCAATGCGGGCGACATCAAGTTGGCCCAGCAGCTGCGCACGCACCACCACAAGATGGACGAAACCCCAGACAAGCGCGATGAAAACGAGAGCAATCAGGGCCATTGCCGGGACGCTGACCGTCGCGCGCAGTTCCGCAACCACCAGAACCGCCGCCAGCGCAGCTGAAATGGGCGGCCATACCCGCGCGTCGATGCGCCTCTCAGCCATTGTCCCCATGCCCCTCTTTGCCGACCTCATGGACGGCGCTTGTCATTGCGGACCGGAGAACCCGGTTCAGTCGCCTTGCCCCCGCAGCACGACTTGCGGGATCTGTTTACGCTGCATAGGTTTGATCCGCAAACCTCTGTTATGTGTTAACCCGAAGCGGGGGGAGTTGAGGGCCGGGAAGGACGGGGAACTCGCCCCTCCCGGCTCCGAGGTCGTGACCGGATGACGCGATCGCCCGCTCGCAACGGATGCGATCTTGACGGGCGATGTCCGGCAAAGGGGGCGCCCGTTGTCAGGTCTGTGACGGAGGCGGTTCGTCCGGATACGGTGTATGGCCGAACGCCGCTCTTCTGTTCTTGGCGCACAACAATTTGGGACGGTTGCGCGCAAACCTTCGGCAGTTGAATCTGTGCGACCCGAAGGTGTTATGGCGAAAGGTCTTTCATTTCAGAAAGATAGACTTCACCAGCGCGCCGCCCTGCCGGGCTGGCAATCACGCGTAGGCCGGGCTCATCGCGAACGCGTCGTTCGCGGGATGAAACTCGCCTGAGCTCAGCGCGATCACGATCGCCTGCGCGGTGTTGCGCACGTTGAGCTTCGAGAGAACATTGCGGCGATGAATGTCGACCGTGCGCGGGCTGATCGCGAGCTTGGCGGCGATGCGCTCGGTGGTGCAGCCGTTGATGACGTCGCCCAGCACCTGGCGTTCGCGCGAGGTGAGCATGGCGACCTTTTCCTTGGCGCGGCCGCCCATAACCTTGGCGGGCTGGTTGCGCCGCAGATCTTCTTCGGCACGGCGAATGGCGCGGTCGAGCAGGGTCGGCTCGGACGGCCAGACCACGAAATCGGAGGCGCCCTCGCGGATCGCGGCAACGGCCTTCTCGAACCCGGCATTGCACGAGAACTCGACCTTGGCCGAGACCGGCGCATGGTCGGCCCGATACTTGTCGATCAGCGCTCGGCAGGACGACTCGTGCCGGAACAGGAAAATGACGGCGCGGTCAATCTTTGCCGGAAGTTCACTGACATCGTTGAAGACAACACTGCGCACGCCCAGCGAGCTCAGATTGTGCGAGATCTCAGCCCGCAGATGAACGCTGTCTTCGATGACATAAACTGCTGTTCTATCGTTCATTTTTTCCGACCCGTGCAGAAGTTCGTTAGTCCTGCTTGCCTACTTGGCTTTGCGGGGAGTCGCTATCGATAACGGTGCCATTGCGGCAGCGAGTTTGCGGGAATTACTGCCGCCGCGTTGAAAACAACCATTCCGGTGGCAAGTGCATTGTATTGATGTGACGAGCTTTTTCGCGACGAGCCAAAGCGGCCTCAGAGACGGCGGAGCTGTGCAAGATCGGGGCGATGATCGAGCACGCGGTGCTTCGACTTCACTTCCCAGCTCGCGTTGCGCTCAGCAATATCGCGGAGTCGCTGGAGGGTATCCATCAGGATCGCAAGGTTGATCGGTTCCTCGAACTCGACCCCGAAGACCTGGTCATTTGTCCAGCGCGTGATCGCGCCTACTGTACGGTTGTCAGGCAGAAGGATCTCGGCGGATTCGCCCACAATGGGCGGAAGGCCCTTGCAGGTGGCGCAAAGGCCCCGCGCGGAGATGTTGCGGATGACGATCTCGAACGCCGGCAAGCGGTCGGTCTGCATGTGCCCCTTCAGCAGCCGGCGCTCGCGGGGCTCGCGCGGGTGTTGAGACGGACTCTCGTGCTTCACGGCTGGCTCCATTGGGCTTTGGCGCAAGGTATGGACCGCTGCTGCGGTCCCGTTTGGTTGCGGGAGACAATCAGGTGCGGTGAACTTTGGTGGGTTGTTCATGCTGGTCACGCGTCTTGCTCACGTATTCGACAAGAGAATACGGGAAATACTGAAGTGATGACGCAAGCTGCGCCGCGTGCAAGATCGCGCTGTGCGGACGATATTCGGTACAATTACCGGTTTGTACGGTCGGCATGGCTTTCCCCCATCGTTGAGGGAAACCTAGGCGCCAGATGTTAACGCGCGTTTGGATCGCAGGTAACCAAATAGACCGAGTTTGCCGAAAAAAGTGCCGCGATGGTGAGGAGGGGGTGGCGCGCCCTGCAGGATTCGAACCTGCGGCCACCGGCTTAGAAGGCCGGTGCTCTATCCAGCTGAGCTAAGGGCGCGTGATGCGTGCCTCATAAGGCCGCTTTGCCTGCCGCGCAAATCACGATAGCAACACGGATATGAACCAGCACCGCATCGCCCGTATCGAAGGCAGCGCCGGCGCGCGCCGCCACTTCCGCTTCTTCGATTATCTGATGGCGGCGTTCGTCGCGATCCTGCTCCTTTCGAATCTCATCGGTGCAGCGAAATTGACTACCGTCTGGGGTTACACCTTCGGCGCGGGCATCCTGTTCTTCCCGGTTTCCTATGTGCTGGGCGACGTGCTGACCGAAGTCTACGGATACGCCCATGCGCGGCGCTGCGTGTGGGTGGGCTTCTTCGCGCTGCTGTTCATGGCCTTCATGAGCTTTGTGGTGGTGGCGATGCCGCCTTCGGACGGCTGGGGCTGCGCTTCGAGCGGGGACCCGCGCTTTGCCGAGATCGTGGCGAAGACCTCGGCCGGCGCGGTCTGCCAGACGGCCTACGATTCGGTGTTCGGCAGCACGTGGCGCATCGTGATCGCCTCGGTCCTCGCGTTCTGGGCGGGCGAGTTCGTCAATTCCTTCGTGCTGGCGCGGATGAAGGTGTGGACCGGGGGCAAGTATCTGTTCACCCGCACCTGGGGCTCGACGATCTTCGGGCAGGCGGTCGACAGCGCTTTGTTCTATCCGATCGCCTTCCTCGGCACGTGGGAAACCACGGACGTGATCCACGTCATGTGGACCAACTGGGCGCTCAAGGTGATCTGGGAAATCGTGCTGACGCCGGTGACTTATGCCGTGGTCGGCTTCCTCAAGCGGCAGGAAGGCGTCGACGTGTTCGATACCGATATCGACTTCTCGCCCTTTGCTGCGGTCGACGAGGCCTGATGATCTACATCGTCCTCAATGGCGGGGCGATTCTGGCGGCGACGCTGGCGGGGCTGATGCTGGGGCTGCTTTATCAGGCCGGGGCGGACCGGCGGCAGGTTGCCGCGTGGCGCCGGGCAGGCACACTGGTGACGGCCTTCGTCGCGCAGGCTTGGCTTTGCGCTATTCTGGCGGGCGCACTGATCCTGGCGCCGCCCAAGGGCAGCGTCTGGACGATGACGATCGGCAGCGCCGTGGTGATCTGGCTCGGGTTTGTGGTGCCGAGCCTGTGCGCCGCATATCGCTTGCGCGCGCTTGCATGGCGCGCGGCGCTGGTCGATTGCGGATACTGGTTGGCGGTGATGCTGGCGCAGGCCGTCGTTCTTCGCCTGATCGGGCTGGTGCCGCCGCCGGTGTAGGAAACCACCGGCAGCGGCGCACCCCTTACATCTTCGAGAACGCGCGCATCCAGTGGTGCTGGCAGGGCCCGTAGTTGGCCATCAACGTCCTGATCCAGCTGCCCATGCTCCCTTCAACCGAGAGGCATTCGCCAAAGTTGGGATCGAACGAGAAGATCTGGTTGTCTGCCTTGCCGATGCGGCCAGCCTTCATCTTGCGGAAGAACGCGATCGTATGTGCGCCGCCCGAAGCGCCGACCACCGAACCTGAAAACCAGAAGCTGTAGATCACCCCGGCGATGCTGGTGGTGTTGAGCCCGTCAACAAATCGCGCTTCCGAATAGGCCTCGTAAGGAAAGATGTTCTCGACAAACTGCAGGCCGCGCCAGGCTGCGACGCCCTTGTCGGCCGCTTCTGCACTCTGGCGGGTCCATTCATTGCCAAAGATCGTCTGGGTGACCATGGCCGCCCCGCCTTTGCCCTTGCTGAGCGCGGTCATCCGCTGGGCCGCATTGCCCGGATCGGAATCGGCATACATTGCCGCGATCCACTGCAGCGAGAAGTTGTGGCAGGCCCCTTGCGTGGCTGCGGCATTGGCGGAACCCGCCATGACACCCACCTGAGAAAAGGGAGCGACAAGATCCTGTACGGCCATGCGAGGGTACCTCCAGCGAGAGCAATCGGAACCGCGGAGTCCGACTCCGGGGCTATCCGTTATGGAGGTGCCATTCTGCTGCGAGTTCACCTTCTGCGCGACTGATATTTGTCAGGTAACGAAATCGGACCGTTTTGGGGTTTCCTGTCTCGCAGCGTTGCGCAGGGTGCCATGCCGCAAGGGCACGGGCCGTTGTGCTGGCGGGCCGGGCAAACAGCTGCTCCCCGCTTGCACCAGGGGCAAACGGGGAGGCTGGGTGCGGGCTCAATCCGCGATCAGGCCGATGGCGAGGTAGATCAGGATCAGCGAGCCGAAGCCGACCAGCGTGCCGATCACCCAGGCCACGCGAACGAGCGTGACATCGAGACCGAAGTAGTCGGCGATCCCGGCGCTGACGCCCATGATCTTGCCGCGCTGCTTGTTGAGACGGAAGCCCCGAGGGGCAGGCGAACGGACAGCGTTGTCCTCGAAGCGCAGGTCGCTCATGCCGAGTACACCGAGCTGACGGTGGCGGTGTGCAGCGGGCTCTGAACCGGGCTGGTGACTGCGGCGCCGACCATGGCGAAAGTGAGGGCGATCGCGGCAGCAGCGCTGAAGATCGGGGCGGTAAAGTTGCGGATGGTGGTCATTGTATGGTTCCCTTCTGTGGTTCGAGTGTGGCGCCGTCCAGTCCGTCCGGCGTATGCCAAGAGCATTGCATAGGGCGTGCCAAATGCGAGAAATGTCGGAAATGCGTCGTTCCTCGATTTGCGGCTAGTTGGTTTTGCCTATTGCGATCCCAAAGTGTGGGAAATTTCACCGACTTTCGGGAGGCGCTTGCCGCGCAATCTTGGCGCTTGCCTTTTTTGGGGCGTGCGCCTAGGGCGAGTGCATCCCGACATTGTGAAGGCAAAGTCTGGGCTGGCGCCAAACGGGGCCGGCACCAAACCCGCTGCCTTTGCTGCGTTGGCCCCTTGGAGCACGCATGAACGATATCGCACGGATTACCGAGATCGCCGGAGAAGAGGCTGCGAGCCTCGGCTTCGATCTCGTGCGCGTGCGCTATTTCAAGGGCGGCGAGATCGGTGACGAGGAGCACACGCTCCAGATCATGGCCGAGCGGCCCGAGACCGGGCAGCTGGTGATCGAGGACTGCGCCGCGCTCTCGCACCGCATTTCCGATCGCATCGATGCGCTTGAGGAAGCGGGCGAAGTGCTGATCGCGGAGGCCTATCGGCTCGAGGTCAGCTCGCCCGGTATCGACCGTCCGCTGACCCGCGCGAAGGATTTCGCCGCATGGACCGGTCACGAGGCGCGGATCGAGCTTGCCGAGCTGCTCGACAATCGCAAGCGCTTCCGGGGTGATCTGGTCGACTTCGATGCTGACCAAGAGATGATTTCGATCAACGACGATGGCGTGGTATACGAAGTACCATTCAGCCTCGTCGCCAATGCCAAGCTTATCCTCACCGATAAGCTGATTGCCGCTTCCCGGCCGCTGGATGTCAGCGGCGTGGACGACCTAGTTGAGGAACAGGAAGACTAAGCCATGGCCAGTGCGATTTCCGCCAACCGCGCCGAGCTGCTCGCGATCGCGAACTCTGTCGCGACCGAGAAGATGATCGACAAGTCCATCGTCATCGAGGCGATGGAAGAAGCGATCCAGAAGTCTGCGCGTAACCGCTATGGCGCCGAGAACGACATCCGCGCCAAGCTCGATCCGCGCACCGGCGACCTGCGTCTGTGGCGCGTGGTCGAGGTGGTGGAAGAGGTCGAGGACTACTTCAAGCAGGTCGATCTCAAGCAGGCCGAGAAGCTGCAGCCCGGCGCGAAGGTCGGCGACTTCCTCGTCGATCCGCTGCCGCCGGTCGATCTTGGCCGCATCGATGCGCAGTCGGCCAAGCAGGTGATCTTCCAGAAGGTCCGCGATGCCGAGCGTGACCGCCAGTACGAAGAGTTCAAGGACCGCGCCGGCGAAGTGATCACCGGGGTGATCAAGTCGGTCGAGTTCGGCCACGTGATCGTCAACCTCGGCCGAGCCGAGGGCGTGATCCGCCGCGACCAGCAGATCCCGCGCGAAGTGCCCCGCGTGGGCGAGCGCGTGCGCGCCTGGATCATGAAGGTGGAGCGCCAGAACCGCGGTCCGCAGATCTTCCTGAGCCGCGCGCATCCTGAATTCATGAAGAAGCTCTTCGCGCAGGAAGTACCCGAAATCTACGATGGCATCATCGAGATCAAGGCCGCCGCCCGCGATCCGGGCAGCCGCGCCAAGATCGGTGTGATCAGCCGCGATTCGAGCATTGACCCGGTCGGCGCCTGCGTCGGCATGAAGGGCAGCCGCGTGCAGGCCGTCGTGCAGGAACTGCAGGGCGAGAAGATCGACATCATCCCCTGGAGCGAAGACACCGCGACCTTCGTGGTGAACGCGCTGCAGCCCGCGACCGTCAGCCGCGTGGTGATCGACGAGGAAGAGAGCCGCATCGAGGTCGTCGTGCCTGATGATCAGCTCAGCCTCGCCATCGGTCGGCGCGGCCAGAATGTGCGTCTGGCCTCGTCGCTGACGGGTTCGGCCATCGACATCATGACCGAGGCGGAAGCTTCGGAGAAGCGCCAGAAGGAATTCGCCGAGCGCTCGAAGATGTTCGAGGAAGAGCTCGATGTGGACGAGACGCTTTCGCAGCTGCTGGTCGCCGAAGGCTTCAGCGAGCTTGAGGAAGTCGCCTATATCGACATCGCCGAACTCGCCGCGATCGAAGGCTTCGACGAGGAGCTCGGTCAGGAACTGCAGAGCCGCGCGCTCGAGGCGCTGGAGCGCCGCGAGGAAGCACAGCGCGAGGAGCGCCGCGGCCTTGGCGTCGAGGACGATCTGGCCGAGCTGCCGCACCTGACCGAAGCCATGCTGGTCACGCTCGGCAAGGCGGGCATCAAGACGCTCGACGATCTCGCCGATCTCGCCACCGACGAACTCATTGCCAAGAAGCGCGGGGGCGAACAGCGCCGCCGCAACAACAACCCGAACGAGACCCGCCGCGACCGCGAACGCAGCGAGCGCAGCGAGGACAAGGGCGGCGTGCTCGGCGAGTATGGCCTCTCGGAAGAGCAGGGCAACGAGATCATCATGGCTGCGCGTGCGCACTGGTTCGAAGACGAGCCGGCAAATGAGGAGGCCGCCCATGCGGAATCCTCACAATGACACGCTGAGCTCCGACAGGATTGGCAGCAAGCCGGCCGGGACTTCCGCAAAGGAGGCCCAGCCGGAGCGGAAATGCGTGCTGACCGGGCGCCATGATGCGCGCGGCGAGCTTGTGCGGCTGGCGATTTCACCCACCGGAGACGTGCTTCCCGATGCCTTGGCGCGTGCGCCAGGGCGGGGCGCGTGGATCGGGGTGGGAGAGACCGAGCTTGCGACCGCGATTGCCAATGGCAAGCTGCGCGGCGCGTTGGCGCGGGCTTTCAAGGGTGCGTCGCTTTCCATCCCGGCCGATCTCCCCGAGCGGACCCGCGCTGCGCTTACCCGCGCGCTGACCGATCGCCTCGGCATCGAGCTGCGGGCGGGCAACATGCTGCTTGGCACCGAGAAGATCGCGCAAGGCGCACGGGCCGGTGCGGTGAAATGGCTGGCCCATGCCAGCGATGCCGGAACCGACGGTCCGAACAAGCTGGCCCAGGCCTGGCGCGTGGGCGAAGAAGCGGAAGGAACCGGCCTCAAAGGCATCATCTTGCCGCTGGACCGGGCAGCGCTGTCTGTGGCATTGGGCCGCGACAACGTGGTTCACCTGGCGCTGGTCGATGCCGCTGCGGCGCAGCGGGTCGCGGTGCCGCTGCGGCGCCTGCTGCACTTTCTAGGGTCTGAACAAGACACGGCGGACGTTGCTTCGGCAGCGTGCGAAGATATTGATACGAAGGGTATATAGTTTCGATGAGCGATGACAAGAAGCCGACGCTCGGCCGCAGGCCGCTTGGCCTGAAGACTTCGGTTGAGGCCGGCGAGGTCAAGCAGACCTTCAGCCATGGGCGGACCAACAAGGTCGTCGTCGAGGTCAAGCGGCGCAAGCTGATGCCGCGCACCCCGGGTGAAGTGGCTGCTGCCAGCGCACCGGCCGAGGCGCCCGTTGCCGCGCCCGCCGCACCTGCGCCGCAGCCCGTCCGCGCGCCGGCACCTCCGCCGCCGCCGCGTGCCGCCTCGCTCGAGACCCGCCAGGAAATGCAGACCCGGCTGCTGCGCGAGGCCGAGGAAGCCCGCCAGCAGGCGCTTGAAGCCGCGAACCGCCGCGAACAGGAAGAGCGCCTGCGCGCGCTCGAGGAAGCGCGCCGCGCCGCCGAAGCACGCAAGGCCGGTGAGGCTGAAGCTGCGGCTCCCGCCGAAGCGCAGGCCGCTGCCCCGGTCGAGGCCCCGGTTGCCGAGGCCCCTGCTGCCCCGGCTCCGGCTCCCGCTCCGGTTGAGGCGCCTGTCACGGCCCCGGCTGCGCCAGCCGAAGCCGAAGCACCCGCTGCTGCTGCTGCCGAACCCGCGCAGCCCGCGCCGCGCCGTTTCACCCCCGTGGTCGCGCCCAAGCGGCCTGAACCGGCGGCGAAGAAGCCGGCGCATGCCCCGCGTGACAAGGGTGCGGGCGACCGCCGCCAGGCCGGTAAGCTCACGGTTACCCGCGCGCTGAACGAGGACGAGGGCGCCCGCGCCCGCAGCCTCGCTGCGCTCAAGCGGGCGCGCGAGAAGGAAAAGCGCGCGCACTTTGCCGGGCAATCGCAGCCGCGCGAGAAGCAGGTCCGCGATGTCGTGGTGCCCGAGGCGATCACGGTGCAGGAACTGGGCAACCGCATGGCCGAAAAGGCCGCGGATCTGGTCAAGGCACTGTTCAAGATGGGCATGATGGTCACCATCAACCAGACCATCGATCAGGACACTGCCGAGCTGCTTGTCACCGAATTCGGCCATAATATCAAGCGCGTATCGGAATCGGATGTCGATATCGACAGCGCGGCCGACGTCGATTTCGAAGAAACGCTGCAGCCGCGTCCGCCGGTCGTCACGATCATGGGCCATGTCGACCATGGCAAGACCAGCCTGCTCGATGCGCTGCGCGGCACCGACGTGGTGCGCGGCGAGGCTGGCGGCATCACGCAGCATATCGGCGCCTACCAGATCAAGACCAAGGCCGGTGATCACATCACCTTCCTCGATACCCCGGGCCACGAAGCCTTCACTGAAATGCGCATGCGCGGTGCCAACGTGACGGACATCGTCATTCTGGTGGTCGCAGCGGACGACGGGCTGATGCCGCAGACGATCGAGGCGATCAACCACACCAAGGCGGCCGGCGTGCCGATGATCGTGGCGATCACCAAGGCCGACAAGCACGAGGCCAACCCGCAGAAGATCCGCGAACGTCTGCTTGAGCACGAGATCGTGGTCGAGGAAATGTCGGGCGATGTGCAGGATGTCGAGGTTTCGGCCAAGACCGGGCAGGGCATGGACGAGCTGATCGAGAAGATCCTGATTCAGGCCGAACTGCTCGAACTGCGCGCCAATCCGGACCGCGCTGCCGAAGCGACCGTGATCGAAGCCAAGCTCGACAAGGGCAAGGGTCCGCTCGCGACCGTGCTGGTCAATCGCGGCACGCTCAAGGTCGGTGACATTCTGGTGGTCGGCACCCAGTCGGGCCGCGTTCGCGCGATGCTTGACGACAAGGGACGCCAGATCAAGGAAGCGCCGCCTTCGCTGCCGGTCGAGGTGCTCGGCCTCGGCGGTGTGCCGATGGCAGGCGATACGCTGACGGTGGTGGAGAACGAGGCGCGTGCCCGCGAGGTTGCGGCCTATCGCCAGGAACGCGCGACGGCCAAGCGCACCGCGCAGGCTCCGACAAGCCTGGAGAACATGTTCTCCGCGCTTGCCGCCAAGCAGGCGGTCATCGAGTACCCCGTGGTCATCAAGGCCGACGTGCAAGGCTCGACCGAAGCGATCGTCAATGCGCTCAACCGCATCTCGACCGACGAGATCAAGGTCCGCATCCTCGCCTCGGGCGTGGGTGCGATTACCGAAAGCGACGTCAACCTCGCGCAGGCGAGCGGCGCACCGATCATCGGCTTCAACGTGCGCCCCAACGCCAAGGCACGCGAACTGGTCGAACGCTTCAAGGTGCGGATGAAGTACTTTGACGTGATCTATCAACTGACGGACGACATCCGCCTCGAAATGGCCGGCCAGCTCGGGCCGGAGCGGATCGAGACCGTGGTCGGCCGTGCCGAGGTCAAGGAAGTGTTCCCCGCCGGCAAGCGCGACAAGGCTGCGGGTCTGCTCGTGGTCGAGGGCTTCATCCGCAAGGGCATCAACGCGCGCCTTACGCGCAACGATGTCATTATCTCGCAGACGCTCATCCACTCGCTGCGCCGCTTCAAGGACGACGTGCCCGAAGTGCGCGCCGGCCTTGAGTGCGGTGTGGTGCTGGCCGATACGAACGACGTGAAGCCGGGCGACCAGCTTGAAGTGTTCGAGGTCGAGGAGCGCGTGCGCACGCTGTAGGAGTTGAGCACGTGGCCTATGAACCTGATCGGAAGTTGAAGGTTTTTGGCTGCATTGGACTGGTGATCCTGTTCGGGTCGCCGGTCCTGTTCCTCGCCTACATCTTTGTGACACACGTGTGATGCCCCGCTACGTCGCTCTGCTCGGTTCGATCAATGTCGGCGGCAATCGCTTGACGATGGCGGAGTTGCGCGCGGCGTTCGAAGGCGAGGGGCTCGCCAATATCGAGACGGTCGTTGCGAGCGGCAACGTGCTGTTCGATCATGACGAGCGGCCGACGGCGGGGCTTGAGGAAATGCTGGAGCGTCTCGTGCGCGCCAAGTTCGACATGCGCAGCATTGTCGCGGTGCGCAGCGTGGAGGAAATCCGCAGCAGCATCGAGGACAATCCGTTCACCGGGCACGGCGCGGACGCCAACGTCCACACCATGTTCCTCGATGGCGAGGCCGATCCGACGCAGTTCCGCGTGCTGGTGGAAGATCAGACGGCGCGTGGTCCCGAAAGGCTCGCACTTGGCCCGCGCGCGCTCTATATCGATTTTGTCGAAGGCGTTTCGGCCAGCCGGATGACGGGCGCGTTTCTCGAACGGCGGCTCGGTCGGCGCGGCACGGCGCGCAATGTACGCTCACTCGCCCGTATACTGGCGAAGATGGGCTGAAGGATCAGAATACATGGCAAAGCAGCCCGCATCCCCGGAAACCCGCTCGGTCCGCCTGCTCAAGGTGGGTGAACAGGTGCGCCACATCCTCTCCGAACTGCTGATGCGGCAGGAAGTGCACGACGAGGTGCTCACCGCGCATTCGGTCTCGGTGACGGAAGTGCGGATGTCGCCAGACCTGCGGCACGCGACGGCCTATATCAAGCCGCTGCTCGGCGCGAACGAGGAGGCGGTGCTGAAGGCGCTGCGCACCAACACGGCGTTCTTCCAGAAGGAAGTCGCTCAGCGTCTGCGCCTGAAATACGCGGCGAAGATGAAGTTTCTGGCAGATGAGAGCTTCGATGTGGCGGGCCATATCGACAAACTGCTCGCCGATCCCAAAGTGCAACGGGATCTGGCTGCAGAAGATTAACCCGGCACCATCCGCGCGCGGATTGTCACGTTGACCATCGCGCCGATGATCCACGGAAAGGCTGTCATCCCGAATTGGCGGCGATCGATCACGCCGGTGCCGACGATCGAGATCGGCTGCGTGCCGCCGGTGGAGAAGGGTGGGACCGAGAACGTCACGGCGAGCTTGATCGGCCGGGTGATCCCGCGCGCGGTGATATCGCCTTCGACCTCGGCAGTCTTCTCTCCCGACATCTTCAGCCGCCGCCCGACAAAGCGCACCGTGGGATGGTGCGCGACATCGAAGAAGCTTTTCCCTTGCAGCGTCTTGGTCTGCGAATCCCCGGTGGTCAGCGTGCGCGCGTCGATATCGACGACCATGTCCAGCGCTTCGAGATCGGCGAAAGAGAGATTGAAGGTGCCCGACATGTCCGGGAATTTCGCGGTCTTGGAGGCAATCCCGAAGAAGGCGACCTTGGCGTCGACATGGCTCGCGCTGCGGTCGATCACATAGCGCAGATCGCCGGCAGCGCCTTGCGCTGGCTGAAGCATCGCCATCACCACGGCGAGGGCGATGAGCAATCTGGGCAGCAAGCGGGGAAGCAGGCGGTGCATGGCGATCCTTGTGGCAGACGTGGGGTGAACGCAGTGTGACGAGGCAGTAACCGACGCGCCAGCCGGTACGCTCGCCGCGAATTTGCTTACCCGCGTTTTCTGCCAGCGCTTGGCTTTCGCTGCGCAATGCCTATGTGAGCAAGTCTATGGCAAGCCTCCCTTTCCGTCACCTCCCACATCAGGTCGCTGCACGATGAGCGGCGGCGAACTTTATGTCCCGCTGGAGGAAGGCAACCTGCGCATCGAACCGCTGCGCGAAGCGCACCGCGAGGCCTTGCGCGCGGCTTGCGCGCAGGACAGCGAGATCTGGGAAATTTATCCCTTCTGCTATGTCGGTGAGCATTTCGATCCGCAGTTCGACAGCCTGCTTTCCAGCCCGCCGGGGCGCTGCGTCTATGCTGTGTTGATGGACGGCGCCGTGGTCGGCATGACGGCGTGGATCGCGTTTGGCGATCCGGGCTGGTCGATCGAGATCGGCAACAGCTTCATCGTGCCCGCACTGCGCAGCACCGGCTTCAACCGGCGGCTCAAGCGCCTGATGATCGATCATGCGTTCGCCTGCGGGCTGGAGCGGGTGGTGTTCAAGGTTGACGTGATCAACACCCGCAGCCGCGCTGCTGTGCGCAAGCTTGGCGCGGTGGAGGAAGGCGTGATGCGCCGCGAACGCAAGACCTGGACGGGGCGCGTGCGCGATACGGTGATCTATGGGTTGCTGCGGGACGATTGGCAGGCGGCGCGCACGTGACCAATCCGTTCTATGTTGCAGCCACGGTGATCGTGCCGATGGTGTTCGCCATCGTGCTGCACGAGATCGCCCATGGCTGGGTCGCGCGCCTATTGGGCGATCCGACCGCCTATGAGCGCGGGCGGCTGAGCCTCAATCCGCTAAAGCATGTCGATCCCATGGGCACGCTGATTCTGCCGGGCATGCTCAAGCTGCTGGGTCTGCCGGTGTTTGGTTGGGCCAAGCCCGTGCCGGTGAACTATGCGCGGCTGCGCAGCCCCAAGCGCGACATGGCGTTCGTCGCGGCGGCAGGGCCGCTGACGAACTTCGTGCTGGCGGCGGTGGCGGCGGTGGCGTTCGGGCTGCTGCTGCGCCAGCTGGATCCGCAAGGTACGCCGGGCCCGACGATGATGTTCGTGGTCGACAATCTCAAGAACTTCATCGCGATCAATGTGTTCCTCGGCACGTTCAACCTGCTTCCGCTGCCGCCGTTCGATGGCTCGCGCATCGTGCGCGGGCTGGCCCCGGCGGCGGGGGTGCGGCTGCTCGACCGGATCGAGCCGATCGGCATTCCGCTGTTCATGGCCGTGTTCATCGTGCTTCCGTGGCTGTTCCCGGGGCTCCACATCGTCGACCGGGTGGTCGGCCCGCCGATGGAATGGATGCTGAACCAGTTCGAACATATCGTGGCGCTGGTTGCCGGGCCGGAACTCGATTGAGCCCGCTGGCATGGTGAATGGCTGGATTATTCTCGACAAGCCCTTGGAGCTTGGCTCGACGCAGGCTGTGGCGGCGGTGAAGCGCAACTTGCGGCAGGCAGGCTACGGCAAGGTCAAGGTTGGCCATGGCGGCACGCTCGATCCGCTGGCGACGGGCGTGCTGCCCATCGCGCTGGGCGAGGCGACCAAGCTGTGTGGGCGGATGCTGGATGCGCGCAAGGTCTATGCCTTCACGCTGCGCTTCGGCGAGGAGACCGATACGCTCGATCTCGAAGGCAAGGTCATCGCGGCGAGCGATGTGCGGCCGCTGCGGCCGGACATCGAGGCGGTGCTGCCGCGCTTTACCGGGCCGATCGAACAGGTGCCGCCGGCCTATTCCGCGATCAAGGTGGATGGCGAGCGGGCTTACGACCTCGCGCGGGCAGGGGAGGCGGTTGAACTGAAGAGCCGCGCGGTGACGGTGCATAGCCTTGAGATCGGCGCTGCGGGCGAGGGGGAGACCACCCTCATCGCCCATGTTTCCAAGGGCACTTATATCCGCAGCCTTGCGCGCGATATCGCGCATGCGCTTGGCGCGGTCGGCCATGTCACCATGCTGCGCCGCCTGCGGGCCGGGCCGTTCGACCTCGCTCAAGCGATTTCGCTGGACAAATTGAACGAGGTGGGTAAGGGCGCACCCCTTGAACACATACTCTTGCCGCTGGAGGCAGGGCTGGTCGACATCCCGGCTCTTGACCTTTCGCCCGAGCAGGCAAGAGCGGTCCGCCAGGGCCGCGTTCTTGACGGGCTGCCCCATAACGACGGGCTTTACTGGGTGCGCAGCGGCAAGGTGCCGGTGGCCTTGGTTGAGCTTTCAGGCTCCGTCCTGACCGTCGCGCGGGGGTTCAACCTTCCCGATGTCGCGGAGTGATGAATAATGTCGATTAGCGCAGAAAAGAAGCAGGAAGTCATTGCGGGCAACGCGCGCGGCACCAACGACACGGGTTCGCCCGAAGTCCAGGTCGCGATCCTGACCAGCCGCATCCAGACCCTGACCGAGCACTTCAAGGCTCACCACAAGGACAACCATTCGCGCCGCGGGCTGCTGATGATGGTCAACAAGCGGCGCTCGCTGCTGGACTATCTCAAGAAGAAGGATGTGGCGCGCTACAATGCCCTCATCCAGAAGCTCGGTCTGCGCAAGTAACCAAGCGGAAAGCGGCCCCCACGTGGGCCGCTTTTTGCATCTGGCACCCGCTTTGCAATTCGGCAGGCGGGCAATCCGGGGGCCGCAAACAGGCCCCGCACCGGACCGGGACGGCACACCCGGCAGCAAACCCCGTGCGCAATTTGGTGCGCGGGCTCGAAGGAAAACGCATGTTCGACGTCAAGACAGTATCGCTGGAGTGGGGCGGCAAGACCCTCACTCTGGAAACCGGCCGCATTGCCCGTCAGGCTGACGGCGCGGTCCTCGCCACTTATGGCGAAACCGTTGTGCTCTGCGCGGTGACTGCCGCCAAGAAGGTCAAGGAAGGCCAGGACTTCTTCCCGCTGACCGTGCACTATCAGGAAAAGTTCTCGTCCGCCGGGCGCATCCCGGGCGGCTTCTTCAAGCGTGAGCGCGGCGCGACGGAAAAGGAAACGCTGGTTTCCCGCCTGATCGATCGCCCGGTGCGTCCGCTGTTCCCCGAGGGTTTCTACAACGAGATCAACGTCATCGCCCAGGTGCTGAGCTATGACGGCGAGACTGAGCCTGATGTGGTTGCGATGATCGCCGCCTCGGCAGCGCTCACCATCTCGGGCGTGCCCTTCATGGGCCCGATCGCGGCTGCCCGCGTCGGCTTCAAGGACGGCGAGTACCAGCTCAACCCGTCGCTGAGCGAAGTTGCCACTGGCCGCCTCGATCTCGTCGTCGCCGCCACCGATGCGGCCGTGATGATGGTCGAATCCGAAGCCAAGGAACTCACCGAGGACGAAATGCTCGGCGCGGTCATGTTTGCGCATGACGAGATCCGCAAGGTCGTCGGCGCGATCATCGATCTGGCCGAGAAGGCCGCCAAGGATCCTTGGGAAATCGACCTCACCGACAACACGGCGGACATCAAGGCCAAGCTCAAGGCGCTCGTCGGCGCCGATGTGGCCGCTGCCTACAAGCTCACCGACAAGTCTGCGCGTTCGAACGCGCTGAACGAGGCGCGGGCCAAGGCCAAGGAAGCCTTCGCCGAGGAAGGCCCGCAGACCCAGATGGTCGCGATGAAGACCATGAAGAAGGTCGAGGCCGACATCGTGCGCGGCGCCATCCTCAAGGACGGCACGCGCATCGACGGGCGCACCACCACGCAGGTCCGTCCGATCGAATCGATCGTCGGGTTCCTGCCGCGCACGCACGGTTCCTCGCTCTTCACGCGCGGTGAAACGCAGGCGATCTGCACCACCACGCTGGGCACCAAGGATGCCGAGCAGATGATCGACGGTCTCGACGGCCTGTCGTATCAGCGCTTCATGCTGCACTATAACTTCCCGCCCTATTCGGTTGGCGAAGTTGGCCGTTTCGGCGCTCCGGGCCGCCGCGAAGTGGGCCATGGCAAGCTGGCATGGCGCGCGCTGCACCCGGTGCTGCCGACCAAGGACGAGTTCCCCTACACGATCCGCGTTCTCTCGGACATCACCGAGTCCAACGGCTCGTCCTCGATGGCGACGGTTTGCGGCGGCTGCCTCTCGATGATGGACGCGGGCGTTCCGATCGAACGTCCGGTTTCGGGCATCGCGATGGGTCTGATCCTTGAAGGCGACGAGTTCGCCGTCCTTTCGGACATTCTTGGCGACGAGGATCACCTCGGCGACATGGACTTCAAGGTGGCCGGCACCAGCGCGGGCATCACCACGATGCAGATGGACATCAAGATCGCGGGCATCACGCGCGAGATCATGGCCAAGGCGCTGCATCAGGCGAGCGAAGGCCGCGCGCACATCCTGAACGAGATGACCAAGGCTCTGGGTTCGGCCCGTACCGAGCTTTCGGCCCACGCTCCGCGCATCGAGACGATCCAGATCGACAAGTCGAAGATCCGCGAAGTCATCGGCACCGGCGGCAAGGTGATCCGCGAGATCGTCGCCGAGACCGGCGCCAAGGTCGATATCGACGACGAAGGCCTGATCAAGATCAGCTCGTCCGATATCAACCAGATCGAGGCCGCGAAGAAGTGGATCCTTGGCATCGTGGAAGAAGCCGAAGTCGGCAAGGTCTATGATGGCAAGGTCGTGAACATCGTCGATTTCGGCGCGTTCGTGAACTTCATGGGCGGCAAGGACGGCCTCGTCCACGTTTCCGAGATGCGCAACGAGCGGGTCGAGAAGCCCACCGATGTGGTCAAGGAAGGCCAGGCCGTGAAGGTCAAGGTGCTCGAGATCGATCCGCGCGGCAAGGTTCGCCTTTCGATGCGCGTCGTCGATCAGGAAACCGGCGCCGAACTCGAAGACACCCGCCCGCCCCGCGAACCGCGCCCCGAGCGGAGCGACCGTGGTGATCGCGGCGATCGCCGTGGCCCGGGTGGCCCGCGCGGTGATCGTGGGCCGCGTCGTGATGGCGGCGGCGGTCGTGACCGTGGTCCGCGTGGCGGCGGTGAGGGCGGCGGGGATCATATCCCGGCGTTCCTCAAGTCGGACGACTGATCGCTCCGGCTTCAGGCCAGATGAAAAGAGGGCTCGCGGCAACGCGGGCCCTTTTTTCTTGCCTTGGCGCGGGCGGCGGGGAACCATGTGCGGGCAGGTGAAGCGGGGAGAGACGACGATGCGGCTGAGGCTGAGCAGAAGCGTGGCCATGGCGGGATTGCTCGCCTCATCGGGCGCGGCGCTGGCCTGTGCCGATGTGGGCTGCGATCCCACATGGTCGCTGTTTGGCGGGGCGCAGGCCTGCCACAACCGGGTCGTAATCGCGCCGGGGAATGACAGCCGCGTCAACCTGCTGGCCATGCTGCGCGATTCGACCGGGCTGGGCCTGACCGGCGCGGTGACGGGCGGCGGCGACTATCCCAAGCCGGAATACGACGAGGAAGGCTTCGGCCACATGTTCCTTGATTGGGGCATGTTGACGCGGACATGGGTGCCTGCGCTCGATCCGCAGGCCGAACCGCCGGCGAACGCCATCGATGGTCCTTGTCCGGCGTTCCGCGCCGCATCGCCCGAATTCAACGAGGCGCTTGCGGCGAACCGGGCCTTGCCGGGAAGCGACAAAACAGCGCTGAGCACCGCGAGAACGCAGCTTGTCGCACGCTGCGCCGATTCCTCGCTGCCTGCCGTGCTGCCGGGTGTTGCGGTCAGCAGTGCGCCGGGCAAGGCCTTTCTCGGCTATCTGGCGGCTTCAGACGCATTCCATGCGACGCGCTACAGCGAAGCGGCCAGCGGCTATGCGGCGCTAGTCGGTGCGCCGGATCCGTGGGTGGCCGAGACCGCGCGCTACATGGTCGCCCGCGCCTGGCTGGGCGAGGCGCTGGTGCACAGCATGGGCGAGTACGGTTATTTCGAAGGCCTGAAGGCGGTCGACAAAGCGGCCGCGCAGCGCGGGCGAGCGGCGCTGGCGGACTATCTCAAGGCCTATCCCAAGGGCCGCTATGCCGCCTCTGCACGCGGGCTGGAGCGGCGCGCGATGTGGCTGTCCGGCGATTTTGCCGCGCTGGGCCAGCGCTATGAAAGCGTTCTGGCCGAGGCGCCGAAGGAGGGCGAGCCGATTGTCGACCTGATCAACGAGGTGGACGGCAAATTCCTCTCCAACAGCGATAATCCCAATCCGCTGGGCGGGGGGTTGCTGCTGCTGGCGGCAGCGGACATGAAGGCCATGCGCGTTGCCGATCCGGATGATCGCTATTCGTCGGGCGCAGAAACGCCGCTTGGGGCTGACGCGCTGGCCAGCCAGCAGGCGAGCTTCCTGCGCGCGCCGCAGCTTTATGGCTTCCTGCAGGCGAACCACGCGTTCTACGTCGCGAAGGACTATGCGCGCGTGCTCCAGTTGATCCCGGACGATGCGAAGCGGCCCTCCTATACGCCGCTTGCGTTCAGCCGGCAGGTGCTGCGCGGGCAGGCGCTGGCGGCGAAGGGTGACCCGAACGAGGCCGGTTTCTGGCTGGAACTGCTCGGCGGGGCGAAAGCATTGTGGCAGCGGCCCACGGTCGAGCTGGGCCTGGCGATGAACTGGGAGCGCCACGGCAAGCTAGCGCAGGTCTTTGCGCCGGGTTCGCCGATCACCGACCGCATGGTGCGCGAGATCCTGCTGATGCATTCGGCAGGGCCGGGGCTGCTGCGCCAGGTGGCGCTCGATGTCGAGCGTGCGCAGACCGAGCGCGACGCGGCGCTGTTCACGCTGCTCTACAAGCAGCTGAGCCGGGGGGACTATGCCGGTTTTCGGACCAACCAGCCGCTGGCGCGCGGTGATGCCCCGACCGACGGGCTGTGGGGCTTTGCGCCCGGTTCAGCCACGCCGCTGGGGCTGTTTGCGAAGGGTCGCACCGCGCAGGCCGGCTTCGCCTGTCCCGCCCTGCAAGGGACTGTCGCCGCGCTGGCCGCCAATCCGCAGGACGTGCGCGCGCGGCTGTGCCTCGGCGAGTTCTGGCGGCTGAATGGCTTCGACGGTTTCAGCATGCTCGATACGCCGCCTTCGCGCGGGGCGCTGGGCGGGGCGGCGAACGAATATCCCGGCAAGCCGCTGGCGCGCGGGGCGATCTACGCCGCAGTGATCGCCGATGCGCGCAGCGCGCCGGATGATCGCGCCTACGCGCTTTATCGCGCGGTCAATTGCTACAGCCCCTCGGGCTACAACAGCTGCGGCGGCGAGGATGTGCCGATCGCGCAGCGCAAGGGCTGGTATGACCGGCTGAAGCGCGAGTTCCCGAAGAGCTCATGGGCGCAGAAGCTGAAGTACTATTGGTGAGACGCGGCGGGGCGGCGCTGCTTGCGGCACTGGTGCTGGGGGCCTGCCAGCGCGCTGAGGCACCGCAGCCGGTCGATCCAGCCCGCCACGATCAGTTTTTCCTCTGGGCCGGGGTGCCGCCGCCACCGGCAGTGGCCAATGCGCGGGAACTCTACATCCTCGGCGGCGAGATCCGGCGCGGCGGCGCGGCGCAACTCGTCGGCATGCGTGCTGGCGTGCCGCACGTGCGAAGCGCGAAGGTCTGGCTGACGGTGCGGGCCGCGCGGCTCGATTGGAGTGCGCCCGTCTGGGATGCGGTGCGCGCGATGCTGGAACGCTGGCGGGCAGCGGGAAACCGGCTGGAAGGGCTGCAGATCGATTTTGATGCGGCGACACCGGGGCTGGGCCACTACCGCGCGTTCCTTGAGCAGGTGCGCCGCGAATTGCCGCCAGGCACCCGGCTTTCGATCACCGGCCTGCTCGACTGGAGCGCGAACGGCGATCCGGCGGAACTGGCGCGCCTGGCGGGTCTGGTCGATGAAGTGGTGATCCAGACCTACCAGGGCCGCACGACGATCCCCGGCTATGCCGCGTGGTTCCGCCGGATCGACACGCTGCCGCTGCGCCACAAGATCGCGCTGGTGGAGGGCGGCGAGTGGACGCCTCCCGCAGCGCTGGCGCGCGATCGGCGCTTTGCCGGCTATGTCATCTTCCTGCTCAAGCCGCCTTTGCCTGCGGATCTGGGCTCTCGCCGGCCGTGAAGATGCGGTTGCGGCCTGATTGCTTGGCGAGATAGAGCGCTTCGTCCGCTGCCTTCAGCGCGGCGCTCTTGTCCGGATAGGCGAAGGCGTCGGCGATCCCGCCCGAGAAGGTGATCTTGCCGAACGGTGTATCGTTGGCGCGGTTGACGAGGCGCCGACCGGCGATTTCCTCCCGCGCGGAATCGAGTTTTTTCCACGCCTTCTCGACCGTGTGATTGCGCCAGATGACGGCAAATTCCTCACCGCCATGGCGCGCAACAAAGCAGCGCGCATCGGCAATGCGGTTGAGCGTTTCGCCAACGAGCTTGAGCACGCGGTCGCCTGCGGGATGGCCGTGCGTATCATTCACGCGCTTGAAATGGTCGATATCGACAAATGCGAGGCACAGCGATTCCCCGGCATCGCGCGCATCGCGCATCTCGCGTTCGAGCATATGATCGAAGGCACGGCGATTAGGGAGGCCGGTCAGGTGATCCATATCGGCGACGCGCCGTGTCTCTTCGAGCGAGGTCTGCAGCACTTGGCCGCGGCGTTCGCTGCAGGCGAGCTCGCTTTCCATGGCGATGCTGCGCTCCATCATCGCGCGGGTCAGCGCGGCGAGTTCGGTGATGACGACCCCGGCGCGGCCGACGCCTTCGAGCTCATCGACATGCTGCCGGAGCGCGCTGCTGTATTCGCTCGTGGCATTGCGGGCGCCACTGGTGGTCTTGCTGAATTCGTCGAGGCTGTCTTCCAGGCGTCCCATCAGCACAGCCAGCGCTTCGCCGTTCTTGTCGTGCGTTGTTTCGCTGCGCTGCTCCTCGATCCAGCCAAGCGTGATCGGCAGACCTTTCTCGGTGCGTTCGAGGATCTGCTGAGCAAGGCGCGGCGCGCCGCCCGTGACGCATTCGTAAGCGACCGTCAGCGTGCTCGGCAGGACATCGAGATCATGATCGATCAGGAAATCGGCGATCTTGCTGATCATGCGACGCTTGGCCGGCAGCCACACTTCGCGCGCTGTCATCTCGCGCGTGCCGGAGGCGGGCGCCGCGTCGGTACCCGGCTCCTTGGCATCATCGGCCACGCTGCCGCTGAACCACTGCCACCAGCGCGACTTGCGCGCGTTTGCGCCTGATGTCTCTCTGCTCATGCCATCGAGAACGGCACAACCGACGCGAGGTTAACCACGCGAAGAAGCGGAAAGTGGCGGCAATCCGTGGTTTTTGGACCAGAACGGACTTAAGTGACAGCCTTTCTCAGCGCACTCTGGGCCCGCCGAAGGGCATCGGCGGCGGCGGACGGCGATGGCCGCGCGGCAGCTGTGCCTGATAGGCGCGGCCGCAATGCTCGACACAGTAAGGGAAGCCGGGATTTACCTTGTCGCCACAGAAGTGGAAATCGGGCTCGCCCGGGTGGCCCATCGGCCAGCGGCAGATGCGGTCGTTGAGATCGAGCAGGCCGGTCTTGTCGGCCACTTCCTGGCTGGGCCGTGCGGGCACGAGGCGGCGGGGCGGGGCGGGGGGGATCGGCGCTTGCTGATCGCCGGGGCCCTGACGGAGGAAGCCGCCCGGGCCGACCGAGACAATGCGCGGCTGCGGCGGGGCCGGCGGTGCGTCAGCGGCAGCGGTGGGAGCAGGCGCGGCGGGCGTGGGTGCAGCCTCGACCGGTGCGACGGGGGCACGCGGTGCGGGCGGCGGGCTGGCCGGCGCGGCGGGGGCCGGACGCGGCGCTGCGACGCGCGGTTCGGCAGGCGCGGCAGGTTCGGGTGCCGGGCGCGGCGCCTTGGCGGGCGCTGCCTCGCTCTTCTCGTTGGGCTTGACCGGGGAAGGGCGCGCCTTGAGGCCAAGCCGGTGCGCCTTGCCAATCACCGCGTTGCGGCTGACTCCGCCCAGTTCTTCGGCGATCTGGCTGGCGGTCGCACCGCCCTCCCACATCTTGGTCAGCTTCTCGATCCGCTCGTCCGTCCAGCTCATGCCGTCTCAAATCCTTCAAAACCCGTCCTGCCGGCGCATCTTGCCGCAGGATCCGACTTCATGCGCGGGCAAACCCGGCAGGGCCCGCGTTGCAATGCCTTGCCTTGACCCGGCATGCGCGATACCGCACCGGGCATGGCCGATCAACCGATGCCCCTGACCGGGGCCGCTTTTCCAACAGAACAACCCAGCCGAGCGGGGGATTTCCCGCCGCCGGGCGAAGTGCGTTTCCGCAGCTTCAATCGCTTGGGGCTGTGGACCCTCTATATGAAGGAGGTGCGCCGGTTCTTCAAGGTGCAGACCCAGACGATCTGGGCACCAGCGGTGACGACGCTGCTCTATCTGATGATCTTCACCCTCGCCCTGGGCGGCGGTGGCCGTATTGTGCTGGGTGTGCCCTTCGCCACGTTCGTTGCGCCCGGCCTCATCGCGATGGGCATGATCAACAACTCCTTCGCCAATTCGAGCTTCGGCCTGCTCGTCGGCAAGATCCAGGGCACGATCATCGACTACCTGATGCCGCCCATCTCGAATGCAGAGCTGATTCTCGCGTTGGTGGCGGCTGCCGTCACGCGTGCGATCCTCGTGGGCTTTGCCGTTGCGGGTGCGATGCTGTTCTGGCCGGGCGTGGACCTTACCGTTCAGCACCCCTGGGCGGTGATCTGGTTCGGCCTGATGGGGGCGATTCTCCTCGGCCTGATCGGCGTGCTGACTTCGCTCTGGGCGGAAAAGTTCGATCACAATGCGGCGATCACCAATTTCGTGATCACGCCGATGTCGATGCTTTCTGGCACGTTCTACGTGATCAGCAATCTTTCGCCGACGTTCCAGACGATCAGCCGCTTCAACCCGATCTTCTACGTGATCTCGGGCTTCCGCTTCGGCTTTCTGGGGCAGAGCGACATCGGCACAACCAACGAAGCCGTGCTGCACGGCGCGATCGGGCTCGGCGTGCTCAATCTGGTGCTGTGGATCGCGATCTATTACATCTTCCAGTCGGGCTGGAAGCTGAAGGCCTGAGGCTTAAGGGGCCAAGCGGCAAACTCTGCCGCCGTCTCCCCGGCCTTAGTGCGAGAGACCCCGGCGCAGGCGGTAGCGCCCTTCGCGAAAGGCATCGAACATTTCGTGCACCGAGGGGTGGTCCACCGGGCCGCCTTCCGCATCCGACATCAGGTTCTGCTGGCTGACGTAGGCGACGTAGCTGTTCTCGTCGTTCTCTGCGAGCAGGTGATAGAACGGCTGTTCGCGCGGCGGGCGGATTTCGGCGGGAATCGATTCGTACCATTCCTCGCTGTTCGCGAAGACCGGGTCGATATCGAAGATCACCCCGCGGAAATCGAACAGCTTGTGGCGGACGACGTCGCCAATGGCGAACCGCGCTCGTGAAACATGAGGAGCCGTGATCTCACGGCCAGCCTGGGGCGAAAAGAAAATCGCTCTATCCATGGATGCGAATATAGGGCGCTGCGGAACGGAAACAAGCGAGCCATGGTGCAAGGCCGTGGATTGTAGGGCAGGTGTAACATGTTTCCCCTTGGCAAGCGCCGGGGCATGCGCTAACGGCGCGCTTCCTCGACCGGGACGGCTTCGGCCGGCTCAACGACACTTCGCGGAGAGGTGGCAGAGTGGTCGAATGCACCGCACTCGAAATGCGGCATACGGGCAACCGTATCCAGGGTTCGAATCCCTGCCTCTCCGCCAAGTGCCTCTGGTCTTCCCACAGTCAGCAGCCCGATCGGCTGGTCGCTTGGTCGCCGGTCCTCTCTGGCGCGGCGCGGCTCTGGGCCACGCCGCGCGCGCTTCGGGTTCAGACGAACAGGAGGTCGAGCATGATATCGGACGTGATTGTGCCCATGCCGAGGTCTGCAATCTGGTAGACAGCCTTGTCGAGGCCGGTGTCCGCCGTCGTCGAGGCATCACTCGTGTAATAGAGGATGTTGTTCCCGGCGCTGTTGACCGCGATGATGAACATCCCGTGCGGGGTGACCGAGTTCTCGTTGTTGATATAGCTGCGTACCTGTGCAGCGCTGGACAGCGTGGTGCCCGCCACGAACAGATCTGCCATGCCCAGATTGTCTGCAGACGAAACGGTATCGATCACAAGGTTGCCGAAGACTCCGTCGACCATGAATGCAGAGCTGTCAAACGCCAGCTTGTCTTGCCCACGAGTGAAATCATTGATCCTGTCACCGCCTTCCTGCTTGGCGTTCCACACGAAGGTGTCCTGGCCGGAGCCACCGGTCAGCTGGTCGGCGCCGAAGCCACCGAAGATCCTGTCGTTGCCGGCCTCCCCGTTGATTACGTCATCGCCGCCCTGTCCATTGATGTTGTCAGCGCCGCCTAGGCCGGAGATCACATCCTTGCCGCTGCTGCCGATGATGGTGTCGTCATTGGAGTCGAGGCCGACGATTTCCAGATGATCGTTGCCGCTCCAGTTCTGGAAGTTGAACGCCGAAAAGTCTGATGGGTACTCATCCAGATAAATCGTCAGCGTCTCGGTCGTATTGGCGAAGGTCGCATTGCCGGAAAGTACGAAGTAGGGAAGGTAGGGTAGCTGCCAAGCATATATACTGGCGCTCAAATCGGCGTTGACTGCTGTGACCGACATGCCTGTCACGGTTCCAGCAGCAAGCAGTAGTACGTTGCTCATGACATTTGCACCACGCAAATCCGTATCGCCTAGCAAATGGAGCGTGCCGAAACCGAAATAGTCGTCATTGGCCTCGGCCGTGTTGCGGACCAGATAGCGCGCGGAACCATCGCTTTCGAGAAAGTCGCTGCCAAGGCCGCCGAGAATGGTTGCGCCAGCGCTGCCGTAGATACTATCGCTCCCGCTTCCGCCGATTAGATAACTGGAGACATCACTACGTCCGGAAATATCTACTCCGGTAGTTGTCGCCGAGGCATCTATATTTTCGAAATTCGTGACAAAGTTAAGATAGGGTTCGTTATCAGGAAACCTATCGTAGTAATAATAGATAATTTGATTGGGATTAAATCCGAATGAATAACTTCCATCATTCGGATTGTAGATTAAACCATACTCGCCATCAAGATAAACAGACCTGCCGACTTGGTCCTGCAGCACCAGCGTATCGTTGCCCTCGCCACCATCGAGCCTGATGCCTGTGGCAGCGGGATCATAGGCCAGCCGGTCATCGCCCCCGCCGCCGTTGATCACCGCGCCGTTCCGATAATATCCGCTTAGCGTGTCCTTGTCCGCACTGCCCGTGAAACCGGAGATCTCGCGGCTGAGCGTAACTGCCGTATCGCCCCCGGTGCTGACTACAACGATCTTGTCCGCGGCGTCGCGGTTGTTCATCGCGATGCGCGATAGATCGGTGGTGGAACCGTTCGAAAGCTGGATCGTGAAGGTCTGGGTGAACCCGTCTGCAGCGGCAGCACCGATGGAAGAGAGGCGCGAGGCGTTTGCGTCGCTTATTGTCATCGCCAGATTGCCGACCCCTGTGTAGGTCAGATTTTCGACATTCCTGATTGAATTGCCAAGCAGGCTCGTCGTCCGGTCGAAGCGGAGAACGTCCGCTCCCGCGCCGCCATCCACGATGTCGGCATCCGTCAGGTTCGTCCCAGTGAAGATGAATACATCCGCCCCTGCGCCGCCTTTCAGCTGGTCGTTGCCGCCGCCCGCCGCAATCGTGACCCCATTTGCCGCGCCCAGCCGCGAGGCATCGACCGTGTCGTTGCCAGCGCCGCCAGTCACCGAGATGACGCGGCCTGCCACTCCGGTGAAGTTTCCGTCGACCAGCGTCACACCGTTGCCGCGCGCAGACAGCGTGACGTTCTCGACCCCGGTCATCTGAGTCAGCCCATTGGCCACCGTGCTGCCGCGTGTTTGCAGGATCAGGGTATCATCGCCGCCCCCGCCGCTGATCGTGTCGCCGGTGAGATTGATCGCGTCGAACACGAAGAGGTCGTTCCCCGCACCGCCGAGCAGCGTGTCCTGTCCGGAACCGGCGTAGAAGGCCAGCGAGTTGTCACCGGTCACCGCCGAGCCATCGATCGTATCGTTGCCACTGGCGCCAAAGATATCGATCGCGCCGCCCTCGGCATCGGTGAAGTTGCTGTTGGTCAGCGCAATGCTGTTGGTGCCGAAGGTGAGGGCAATCGTTTCCACCCCCGTCATGCCCGCGATGGCAGCTGCGGTGATGGTGCCGGCCGTGGTGATCTCCAGCCGGTCCACTTCTGCGCCGCCAGAGATAGTGTCGCCGCTCAGGTCGGTCGCAGCGAAGCGGAAGACATCTGCGCCTGCCCCGCCTTTCAGGACATCGATGCCGGCGCCGGAATTGAACAGCACGCTGGAGGTGGTGCTCGTCAGACCGGAGGCGTCGATAGTATCGGCACCGGAATTGCCTTGCACGGTGATCTGGGAACTGGCGAGGCCGGTGAGGTTGGAGTCGAGCAGTTTCAGGCTGTTGGTGCCGGTTGCGAGGTTGATCCGTTCCACGCCGCTCACGCCAGACAACGCGGCTGCGCCCAGTACGCCTGCTGAGGTTATCTCCAAGGTATCCGAACCAGCCCCGCCAACAACCGTGTCGCCCGCAAGCTCTGCCGCATCAAAGCGGAACACGTCCGCCCCCGCGCCGCCCCGCAGCACATCGAGGCCGGAGCCTGTCATGAAGATCGCAGCGTTCGTGCCGGTCAGGCCCGAACCGTCAAGGGTGTCCGCGCCGCTGGTGCCGATGACGTTGATCCGCGCGCCGCCGAGACCCGCCAGATTGCCATCCACCAAAGTCAGGCCATTGGTGCCCGCTGTCAGCGAGATGGTCTCCACGCCGCTTACCCCGGACAGCGCGGCCGCACCCAATACGCCCGCTGTGCTGATCACCAGTATGTCCCCGCCAGCCCCTCCGACGACCGTATCCCCCGCAAGGTCTGCCGCCGCAAAGCGGAACGTGTCCGCCCCTGAGCCGCCTTTCAGCACATCAAGGCCCGCGCCGGACCGGATGTCGAGCGCGTTCGCGCCAGTCAGACCCGAGCCGTCGATGGTGTCCGCGCCGCTTGCGCCAAAGATCGTTATGATGCTGCCGGATACGTCTGCCATGTTGCTGTTGAGCACTGTCAGGCCATTGGTGCCGGCGGTCAGCGAGATCGTCTCCACGCCGCTCACGCCAGACAGCGCGGTGTTGCTCAGCACGCCGGCCGTGCTGATCTGCAAGGTGTCCGAACCTGCCCCGCCGGCAACCGTATCGCCCGCAAGGTCCGTCGCCGCGAGTCGGAACGTGTCGGCGCCCGCGCCGCCGCGCAGCACATCAAGGCCCGCGCCGGAATTGAACAGCACGCTGGCGCTGCTGTCGGTCACACCAGAGGCGTCGATGGTATCGGCGCCGGAGTTGCCTTGCACGGTGATCCTGCTGCCGGCCACGCCGGTCATGTTGCTGTTGAGCAGCGTAAGGCTGTTGGTTCCGTCGGCAAGCGTGATTGTCTCCACCCCGCTCACGCCGGACAGCGCGGCGGCGCCGAGCAGGCCAGCTGTACTGATCTCCAAGGTGTCCGAGCCTGCACCGCCGACAACCGTATCGCCCGCAATATCCGCCGCCGCAAAGCGGAACACATCTGCGCCTGCGCCGCCCCGCAGTACATCGAGGCCCGAGCCTGCCAGGAAGATCGCAGCGTTGGTGCCGGTCAGGCCAGAACCGTCAAGGGTGTCCGCGCCGCTGGTGCCGATGACCTTGATCCGCGCGCCGCCGAGGCCGGTCAGATTGCCGTTCACCAATGTCACGCCATTGGTGCCTGCGGTCAGCGAGATGGTCTCCACGCCGATCACCCCAGACAGCGCGGTCGCACCCAACACGCCTGCCGTGCTGATCACCAGCACGTCTGCGCCGGCCCCGCCGATGACCGTATCCCCCGCAAGGTCTGCCGCCGCAAAGCGGAACGTGTCCGCCCCTGAGCCGCCTTTCAGCACATCAAGGCCCGCGCCGGACCGGATATCGACTGCATTGACGCCGGTCAGGCCCGAGGCATCGATCGTGTCAGCCCCGCTTGCACCGAACACCGTGATTCGCGCGCCCGTGACGCCGGTCAGGTTATTGTTCAGGAAGGTCAGGCTGTTGGCGCCGGCTGCGAGCTGCACCGTTGCAATGCCTGTCATCCCGGCCAGCGCGTCGATTGCCAGCAAACCTGCCGTCGTCAGTTGCAACAGATCGGCGCCGCCGCCACCGGTCAACGTATCCAGCGCAGTGAGATCCGCCGCCGCGAACAGAAACGTATCCGCCGCCGCGCTGCCGATGAACGTGTTGTTGGTAGCCGCTTGGCCGGTAAATGTCGCCATGATTGCTTATGTCCCCGTCATAATACTGCAACATCGGCTGGATGACCGAAATTCGTGGCTGCAGATGAGGGAATCCCCTTAGGTGGTCAATGTGCTTCTGGATGAATGCCTACAATACGTTCGGAATGGACTAAAAATTCTTAGTCATAAGGCCCAATATTTCCGCTCAAAGAAAATATTTATAAACCTTTATTGAAATTTAATCAAAACTAAAGTTAGCATAATTACATCCAGGAAATATTTCAGCGAAGGTGGCGATAGACAGCACACGAACAAGGTGTTCGCGATAATATTTGTAAAAATTGTCCTGAATATTAGAAGAAATATTCAAAATATTCACCGATATTGTAGATAAGAATAACCCAATCTCTCTAAAATACTCCGATTGATAACTGGCTGGCGGGCTCTGGCTGGTCTGGAGATCGGGTTCGCGGGATCTGCAATCGGCAGAGCGCAGTCATCGGCCCATGGCTGCAAACGGATTCCGCTTGAAAGAAATGGTCCTTCAGGCTTGGGCTTTGAAGGCAACAAGCGCTGCGCCCTCGCCTTGCGATAGAGTTGCTGGTCATAAGCATATGAGCAGCGCTTGCTTTATCGCGGACAGTCGGCTTCCTAGACATCGGGAGGGGGCTGCCGATCACCGGCTTTGCGGACTGTTTGCGGTCCCTGAACCTGCTTGCGTTTGTCGCTCATGCCGGAATGATCATGCACCAGTTTCCACGTCCGCGTGCGCGCCGGTTGAGGCCGACTGTCCGGGATACCTGGCTGGTGGCGGCTGTGGCGGCGGTGTTCGGGGATGCTCAGCCGGTTATTGCCCAGCGCGTTGACGACAATGCCGCGACAAGTGCGGGCGATGCGTTTGGCCAGGCGATCGGCAATGAACGCGTGGGGCTTTACACGGTCGACGATGTGCGCGGGTTCAACCCGGTCGATGCCGGGAACACGCGGATCGACGGGCTCTACTTTGCGCCGGTCGACCGGCCGCCGAACCGGCTGATCCGGGGCAGCAAGGTGCGCGTGGGCATTTCGGCGCAGGGCTATCCGTTCCCCGCGCCGACCGGGATCGTCGACTATGATCTTTCCGTCAGTGCGCAGGCCGATCAGGTGACGCTGGGCTTTGAGCGCGCGCAGTTCGGCTCGCGCGTGCTCAACCTTGATGTGCTGCAGCCGGTGGCCGAAGGGCTGAAGGTCTATCTCGGCGGCACGATCCGGCGGCAGAACCGCCACGAGGGCGGCAGTTTCAAGTCTTACATCGCCTCGGGCGGGCTTTCTTGGGAGCCTTATGCCGGTGCGCGCTTGGCGGCTTTCTATGGGCGTACGCGGACCTATGACGACGAGGCCGCGCCTTCGATCTTCCCCGGCGGAGACTATCTGCCACCGCAGATCCAGCGCCGCGCGATGATCGGGCAGAGCTGGAGCAAGCGCGACAATACCCAGGAGCTGATGGGCGCGTTGGCCCGGCTGCCCTTCGGCAAATGGACGTTCGAGGCTGGCCTGTTCCGCGCCGAGCGGCGGTTTGATGCCAACTTCACCGATCTGTTTGCGGGCATGCGGCCCGATGGCACGACGCCGAACCGGATCATGGTGGCGGACGCCAACAATCTCGACCGGACACTTTCGGGCGAGGCGCGGCTGACGCGCACATTCGGGACGTCTTCACTGGCACACCGCCTGATCGTGAGCTTTCGCGGGCGCACCGGAAACCGGCGCTTCGGCGGAGTGCAGCGGATCGCGCTGGGCGAGAGCAGCCTCAATTTCGCCGACGAGCGACCACGCCCCGTTTTTGCGTTCGGACCGGATGATACGGACGCGTACGGGCAGGCCACGCTCGGTCTGGGTTATACGCTGACCGCGCCGGGCCGCTTCCTCTTCGATATCGGGATATCCGGCTCGCGCTATCGCAAGACGCTGACATTCGTCTCCGCGGGGCTGGTCACCTCGGTACGCGACCGGCCGGTGATGGGCAGCATGACCGGATCGCTCAACCTTACGCCCACGCTGGCGATCTATGGCGGGCATGTGCGCGGCTTCGAGGAAGTGGCGGTGGCACCCGCCAATGCCGCAAACCGCGGCGCGGTGCCGCCGGCGATCCGCACGCAGCAGACCGACCTGGGGCTGCGCTATGCGGTGACCCCCGCGCTCAGCCTCGTGGCGGGCGTTTTCACGATCACCAAGCCCTATTACAACCTCGACGAGCAGGCCAATTACCGCGAGCTGGGCTCCTCATCCAACCGGGGCGTTGAAATGTCGCTGACGGGCAGCGTGCGGCCGGGGCTTACGCTGGTGCTTGGCAATGTCCTGCTGGATTCGCGCATCAGCGGCGAACTGGTCGATAGCGGCAGGATCGGCCTGCGCCCGATTGGCAGCATCCGCCGGCGCAGCATCGCCACCATCGACTGGCGGCTGGGCGGCGGGAAGAGCCCGCTGTCGCTCGATCTCGCTGCTGAGAGCTTTTCCGCGCGCATCGGCAATATCGGCAACGGGCTTTCTGCACCGCCGCGCGAAACCATCGATCTGGGGCTTCGCTATCGGTTCAGCGTGGCCAAGGCGAAGGGCCTGTTGCGGTTGCAGGTCGCGAATGTGCTCGACGACTATGGTTGGCAGGTCGCCGCGAATGGGGCGTTCCAGTATTCGACCGGGCGGCGCTTCCTTGCCGAACTGCGGTTCGATCTCTGACAGATCACAGCGGCACCGGCGCGGGCTTGACCTCCAGTTGGGGTGCGAAGACGAGGTGGCAGGCGACGCAGCGGTCGTTGATCGCCTCGCCGGCCTTGAACAGTGCGCTGACGTCCTTGCGCTCGGCGGCATCGGCGCTCGCGCTGGCGGCGGCTTCGAGATCGGACGCAAGCTTTGCCCACCGGGGATCGCCCGGATCATAAGGCGGCGCCTTCAGGACATGCGCGAGCTGGCGTAGGGTGAGCGCGTCACTCTCCGCGTCCTCCCACGCTTCGGCGGAGCGCGGCTCGCCCGAGCGGGTGCCACCAGCGTCAGTCTCGGTCTCGGTCCAGGCCCAGAGCTGCACCGCATTGCGTTGCATGACATGGCCCATCAGTTCGGGCAGCGGGAGCGGCGCGCCAGCCGGCTCGGCAGCGCGCAGCACCGAAGTGCCAAGCGCGAGCAGGGCGGCGGCGCAAAGGATGAAGCGTGGCATGGGACCCCCCCTTGGATTACCGGCAACACCATAGGCTCTGGCCCGCCGTGTCCCTGCCAACCATTCCTCATATGCTTATGAGCAAGCGCGATATTCCGGCACGGCTTGTTCCGCCGGGACATAAGCATTGCATTTTTTGACTTGAGCTTTGTGCCAATCTCTACTAAATCAATAGACACAGATGCTACCCTGCGCAGGATGCTTCTCCACCGCGAGTGAGGGGCTTCCAGTGAGGGTCGGGGCATGAATTTCCAGCAACTGCGCTATGTGCGCGCAGCGGTTCAGAACGATCTCAATCTGACCAAGGTAGCGGGCGAACTGTTCACCTCGCAATCGGGGGTGAGCAAGCAGATCCGAGAGCTGGAGCAGGAACTGAGGGTCGATATCTTCGTGCGGCGCGGCAAGCGGCTGGTGGGCCTGACACCGGCCGGCGAAAGCGCGGCCAAGGTGATCGAGCGGCTGCTGCAGGAAGCGGACAATCTCAAGCGGCTTTCGGCGCAGTTTGCCGAGGCTGACAAGGGCTGCCTGATCATTGCGGCGACGCACAATCAGGCCAACTACGTGCTGCCCAGGCTGCTGCTGCGCTTCGGCGCGCAGTTTCCCGACGTGGAGGTGGAACTGCTGCAGGGGACGCCGAGCTTCGTGGCCGAAGCGCTGCTGCGCGGCGAGGCGGATATCGGCGTGGCGACTGAGGCGGTGGACGGCTATCCCCAGCTTGAGACCCATCCCTGCTTCACCTGGCAGCATGTCGCCATCGCACCCAAGGGCCATCCGCTGCTGGAACTGGAGGCGCCGACGCTGGCCGATCTCGCGCGTTATCCGATCATCACCTACAGCGCCGAATTCTCCGGCGGATCGCAAGTGCAGCAGGTGTTCGAGCGGGCAGGGCTGGAGCCCTATCTGCGGCTGCGCGCGATGGATGCGGATGTGATCAAGACTTACGTCCGGCTGGGCGCGGGGATCGGCATCATCGCGCAGATGGCGATCGAGAACGGGCAGCTTGAAAACCTGGCGGTGGTTCCGGCCACGGCGGGCTTTTTCGGCACGAGCAGCACCAAGATCGCGCTGCGCAAGGGTAGTCTCCTGCGCAACTACGCCTATCAGTTCATCGCGATGCTTGCCCCGCATCTCGATCCGCAGGTGCTGAGCGGCCGCAAACGGGCGCCAGCCGGGGCAGCGGTTCCAGCAATCGCGAGCTTTGCCGAGCGCTCCGATCTGCTGTTCGGGGAGGGCGGTCCGGCCGAGCTAAACAAGGCGGGCGCGTTTGCCGCCGCCGGGCGTTGAAGGCCGGAGGAGTTTCCCTGATGTCCACTCTCGATCGCCGTCAGTTCGTTGCCGGAGCAGGCCTTTCGATGGTAGGCGCGGCCGAGCTGGCAGGTGCCGCAACAGTCCGGCTGCCTTTCGCCAACGGGACGCGCCCGCTGGTGCGCGCGCCGCAGAAGCGCCCGATGCTGCTGCTGACGGCGCGTCCGCCGCAGTTGGAGACGCCCTTTGCTGTGTTCAATGAAGGTCTGCTGACGCCTAATGACGCGTTCTTCGTGCGCTATCACCTCTCCGGTCTGCCCGATGCGATTGATCCGGCAAGCTTCCGCCTTGCAATCGGCGGTCATGTCGAAAAGCCGCTCGACCTTTCGCTCGCCAGCCTGAAGCGCAATTTTCCGGTGACCGAGTTGGTCGCGGTGAACCAGTGTTCGGGCAACAGCCGGGGCTTTTTCGAGCCGCGGGTGGGCGGCGGGCAGCTTGCCAACGGCGCAATGGGCAATGCCCGCTGGCGGGGAGTGCCGCTGCGGACTTTGCTTGACCGTGTCGGGGTGCGCGCCGGGGCGCGGCAGGTGACGTTCAACGGGCTCGATGTGCCGCCTGCGGATGGCGTGCCCGATTTCGTCAAGGCCCTCGATATCGATCACGCGCGCGATGGCGAAGTCATGGTCGCCTGGGCGATGAACGGTGCCGATCTTCCGTTCCTCAATGGCTATCCCCTGCGGCTCGTGGTGCCGGGATACTACGGCACCTACTGGGTCAAGCACCTCAGCGAGATCATGGTCGTCGATGCGGAGTTCGGCGGCTACTGGATGAAGACCGCCTACCGCGTGCCGGACAACGCGTGCGCCTGCGTAGCGCCCGGTACGAAGCCGGACAGGACGCGGCCGATCAGCCGGATCAATGTCCGCTCCTTCTTCACCAGCCATGCCGACGGTGCGCGGGTGCCTGCTGGGCGCGTAGCCGAACTGCGCGGCATTGCCTTCAGCGGCGGCGCGGGCGTGGCGCGGGTGATGGTCTCTGCCGATGGCGGCGCAAGCTGGAGCGAGGCGCGGCTGGGCGAAGACCTCGGTCGCTTTTCCTTCCGCGAATGGCGGCTGGGGTTGCGGCTGGAGGCGGGCAGCCATGCCATCAAGGTGCGCGCCTTCACCACGGACGGCGAGACGCAGCCGCTGGAGCCGCGCTGGCAACCTGCGGGCTACATGCGCAACGTGGTTGAATCCTTGAAGCTGGAGGCGCTGTGATGCGCGCGTTCCCCCTTGCCATGCTAGTGCTCGCGGCCTCGCTTTGCGTAGCGGCGCGGCCGGTGCGCTATGCCCCGCTGCTCGAGCAGATCCCCGCCGAGCTTGCCGGGAGCGGCGATGAAGTGGTGGTGCGCAATTGTTCTGCCTGCCATTCGCTGGAGTACATCGTGACCCAGCCGCGCGGCAAAGGGGCGCAGTTCTGGCGGGACTCTGTTACCAAGATGATCACCGTCTACAAGGCGCCGGTCGACCCCGCTGAGGCCGACGCGGTTGCGGCAGCGCTGACAGCCAGGTTCGGCTGAGCGCTGCCGGAGCCCGTTAGCGGCTGATTACGGCCTCTTCGGACGGCACGCCGACCGCGCCGCCGCCGAAGGGGCCGTTGTTTTCCGCGCAAATCCGCTCGGCATGTTCATAGCGCAGCGGCCTCCCCGGCTGGTTGACCGGCTTCACATCGAAGTGCCAGCCATCGGGCGTGTCCGCCGCAGTAAACCGCCGCGCTGGGATCGTCGCTGTCCAGGGCCGGGTGTAAACCGTGGGATCGGTGAAGGTGGCGATATAGTTGAAGCGCTGGCCCGCCGGATCGAACACGAAGCGTTCGGCGACCTTCGCGTTCTCGCTCATGAAATCGCCATAGCGGCCGAACAGCGCCTTGCCATTGTTGTTGGTGACATCGACGACGAGCGTGTTGCCTTCCCAGTGCCCGCGCGAATCCCCGTTCCACAGCTTGATCTGCGGCGGCAGGTGCGGCGATCCATCCAGCTTGATGACGCGGGTGCCGGAATCGAACAGGAACACGACGTATCCCGTGTACTGGCGCACTTCATAGCCGTGCCACATGAACGATTTTGGCACCCCCGCCGGGGCGCAACGCGCGAGCGGCTCGATGTAGCGGGGCTTCACCGGGTTGGGGAAGTTCTTCGCGAAATCCTCCTGCAGCGCGCGGGCAGCGGGCAGGTAGGGGATCTGGCCATCGGCGGGATCGCTAACGCGGCTGGGCGCACGCTGATCGCGCGGGAGCTTCGCCGCCGCCGAGGGTTCGCCCGGCGGGCCGGCCTGCGGATCGGTGAAGTTGCTGTGGTTCGAAATGGTGTTTGACCAGAAGCCGCCGACATCGGGCTGGCCATCCGGCAGGCGCGCTCCCGTCCAGTCGCCCGAGGCGATGACCGGCACGGTCTTTTCCCAGCGCGCGGCGGCGTTTGCAGGAGCCGGTGCGGTCTGCGCCCGCACAGTCGGCGCAATCGCCATCAGCCCGAGCGCGGCGGTGCAAAGCAGCAGGCGCTTCATCACTTGCCCTCCTTGTGCGGATAGAACGGCGCGTAATCGAGGGTGTAGCAATAGTCCTCGATCAGCTGGAAACCCTTGTCGCGGCGGCGGTGGAGCAGGACGTTGATCGTCCACGGTTTCGTATAGACCTTGGGGTCGTCCAGCGTGGCGCGGTAGTCGATCGTGTTGGCATCGATCAGCGTCCAGCGCTCGATCACATGCAGTTCCTCGCTGTGATAGTTGCCGGCGCGGTCGAGCCAGGTTTCCTCGTTGAAGTCGGTGACATCGACGACCAGCGTATCGCCGTCCCAGCGTCCCCGGCTGTCGCCCAGCCACAGCTCCTGATGCTGCTCTTCGGGATGGAGCGAGCCATCGGTGCGGATTGTCCGGACCTGATTGCCGAACTGGTGGACCAGCGTGAGATCGGCCGGGCGTTGGAAGATCTGGAAGGGCGCCTGATAATAGATCCCGCGCGGCACGCCGAGCACGAAGCACTTCAAGCGCGGGTCGTCCTTCCCGCGCACTTCGAAATTGCGCTGGCGCTGCGCGAGGGCTTCGGGGCGATAGGGGATCGTGCCGCTAACGACCACGCCGGGCCCCGGCGGCGCATCGCGCCGCCCGGTATGGGGCTCCAGATCATATTCGGCCTCGCCCAGCACCTGCCAGATGCCGGAGAAATCGGGCTTGCCCTCGGCTGTGCGCGGGATCGGGGCGGGCGCGGTGGCCGGCGCCGGCACGGTCTCTGCCGGGCTCGGCACCGGCCAAGCGAGCGCGGCCAGGAGGAGCGCCGCGCCAAGCGGTTTCAGGGTGTTGCTCGCCATCGGATCAGCTCACCGGCGGCGGCGGAGCATCGGGCGCGCTGCCTGTCTGCACCTTGCGTCCGCCGGGGAGCACGATGGTGGTAGCATAGCCGAAGGGGCCGCCGTTCTTGGCCTTGTAGCCCGCGAGGCGGATCGGCACTCCGGCGTGAACATCATCGCGGCTCACGTTGCTGGCGCGCAGAGAGCTCGGCGTGCCGAATTCGAAGCCCCAGTTGGTGACCGAGCCATCCTTGTTGCGCACGTCGATATAGATCCAGCTGTGCGGATTGACGAAGCGGACCTTGGTGACGACCCCGTTCAGGACGAGCGGCTTGGAGCTGTCGAACTCCGCTGCAAAGGCATGATGGGCAGAACTGGCAGTTGGCAGCGCCACGGCACCAGCCATGGCGGCCGCGATTAGCAGAGACTTGGTCTTGAACATTCGGGCCTCCATCAGAACTTCGTGCGCAGCAGCAGGCCGATGTAGCGGCGGGGGCCGATACCATCGTAGCCAACCGGTGCGTTGTTGCTGAAATCGTTGACGCTGGTGGTGTACTTCGTGTCGAACACGTTCTTGCCGACCACGCTGAGCTCGGTCTTGTGGCCCGCCACATTGGTGATGATGCCGAAGCCCGCATCAGTCAGGTGATAGGCTTTCTGGAACCCGTAGGGCGAAAGCAGCTGCTCCAGATTGTGGCTGGTGCGGTAGGTGTCGATCCCGAAGGCGTGGAATGAAATGCCCGAATGCCCGATCTCGCGCTCGAAATCGAAGCCGGTGATCACGGTCCACAGCGGCGCGCCGACGATCTGCTTGCCGGTGTTGTTGCAGGTGGGGTTTGCCGCCGTGGTTACCACGTTGCGCGGGTAGGTTGCGGTCGACCAGTCGGTGTACTTGGCATCGTTGTAGCCGACCGCGAGGTTGAGCGTCAGACCCTCGACCGGCCGCGCCGAAGCCTCGAATTCCACGCCCCGCGCGCGCAGGCCCGGAATGTTGCCGAGCACCGAGCTGAACCCGATCGGTGAGATCGGATCGGGAATGCTGGTGGTCGCCTGATAGTCGCGCACCTTGGTGTAGTAGAGGTTCACGCTGAACGAGAGTGCGTGATCGAGCAGATCCCCCTTGAGGCCGAGCTCGAAGTCGGTGGTCTTCTCGGCGTTGACGTTGCGCTGGTTGCCGTTGTTGTCGAAGGCGACGGCACCCGATTTCCCGCCGCCGCTGGCCGAGGCATAGAGCAGCAGATCAGGCCCGAGCTTGTAGCTGGGGTTGATCAGCCAGGCGACCGAGTCCTGATGGATCGGATCGCCGAGGACATCGGTGTAGTTCACGCCGAGTTGACCGGCGCGGATCGCATCGGCGGTGGCATTGCCGGTCGAAACCAGCGCGCTGCCATCCACGAAGGTGGCCGCCTTGGTGGTGATGCTGCGCTTCTGTTCGCGGGTATAGCGCAGGCCGCCGGTAATCGTCAGGCCCGGAAGCGGCTTCCAGTCTGCCTGCGCAAAGGCGGCCTGGCTGTTGGAAACCGGGTTCTGATAGGTGATCGAGCGGACGTCCTTCAGCGACTGTTGCAAGAGGGCAAAGCCGGCCGGGGAATTGAGCGTCCGGTACTGGGCGTTGGTGGCATAGAATGCACCGGCGTCCGCGCCATAGAGCGTGCGGCTCGTGGTCTCGGTATCGATCTTGTAGACATAGAGACCGGTCTGGAAGGTGATCTGCGAGCCCAGATTGCCGGACAGGCGCAGTTCTTCCGAGAGCTGCCGGGTATCGACCAGCGTACCGCCGCGGTTGATCGCAAAGCGTGTCTGCTCGCTATCGTTGTTGGCATCGAAGTGGAAATCGCGCAGCGCCGAGATCGACTTGATCTCGAACGGCCCCGCATCCCACGTCGCGACCAGCGAAACGCCCTGGTTGCGCGTGATCAGCGGCAGTGCCTGATCCATGTCGATCGTATCGAGCGAGCCGATAATCGGCTGGTAGCCGCCGAAATAGCCGCGCGCGAGGCGGGTGGTATAGGTCGTGGTGCGCACCGAGCCATCGTCGAGCGTGGCGGGATCGATGATGAAGGGCTTGGTGTTGCTGTTCTCGTTGGTTTCGGCGAGATCGGCATTGAGGCGCAGCGAGAAGTGGTCGCTCGGCTTGAAGAGCACCTGTACGCGGCCGCCCCAGCGCTTGCGTTCATGCCAGCGCCCGCCGAGCGCCGGGTTGACGTTGAGGATGTCGCCGTCCTGCTTGTCGAAGAAGAACGAGGCGCGGTAAGCGAGGACATCGCCGACCAGCGGGCCGGAGTACGACCCGCGCGCCTTGAACGCGCGGCGGGTGAAGCCGGTCTCGAGATCGAGCGAGCCTTCGGGCGTGAACGAGGGCGCCTTGCTCGTGTACTTGATCACGCCGAGCGAGGTGTTCTTGCCGAGCAGCGTGCCCTGCGGCCCGCGCAGGATTTCCACCTGCTGGAGATCGGTGAAGTCCTGATAGGTCATGCCCACGTGGCCGAGGAACACGTCATCGACGATCACGCCGACGGCGGCTTCCATGTTGTCGTTGCCGCTGGTCTTGCCGATGCCGCGCAGCGAAACACCCGTGCGGCGCGCGTTGGGAGTCGTTGCGGTGAGGCCCGGCGCGCGCTGGGTGAGGTCGGCCAGCGTGAAGGCGCGCTGCTGGGCGATGGTCTCGCCGCCAAGCACCGAGATCGGGATCGGCACGTCGTTGAGGTTTTCCGCACGGTTGCGCGCGGTGACCACGATGGGTTCGCCCGCATCGGCGGCAGCATCGGGGACGGCTGCATCGGTTGCGGCGGCGTCAGGGGCAGGGGCTGGCGCAGGGGCTGCCGCAACCTGAGCATAGGCGGCGGGCGCTGCGGATAGCAGCAAGATTGCGAGCGCCGAGCGCACGGACGGAGTGACGAACGTCATGATGTAGGTCCTGTTCTGCAAAAGGGGCGCGCACCGGGTCACTTGCCCGGGCGGTCGACACCCTTGGTCAGCGTGGCGATGCGGTAGGCCGAGCCGCGCCCGACAATCACGAGTTGGTTGTGGTCCTTGCCGCCGAACGCGAGGTTCTGGGGCTGCTTGGCGAGCTTGATCACGCCGAGCGGCTGGCCTTCGGGCGAGAACACCTCGATGCCGAGCGTGCTGGTGACGTAGACCCGTCCGTCCTGATCGACGACGATGCCATCCGCGCCGCTGGTGGGGCCGTTGGGAGTGGTCTTGAAGCCCGCCAGCTTCACGAAATCGCGCCGCGCCGTCAGGCTGCCATCGGGCTGCACAGTCCAGGCGAGGAGATACTCGCCCGCTGTGTTGGCGACATAGACGGTCTTTTCATCGGGGCTCAGGGCGACGCCGTTGGGGCGGCGGATATCGTCGGCGACGAGGTGGACCTTGCCCTTTTTGTCGAGCCAGTAAAACCCGGTCTTGGGCGGGACCGGGGGGGGAGGGGTGCCCGCTGCGGCAGGCGCGCCGGGATCGGAGAAGTAGATGTTGCCGCTGCGCGCGAGCGCGAGGTCGTTGGGCCGGTTGAGCGGCTTGCCGTCGAACTTGTCGGCCAGCACCTTCTTCACCGGTTGCAGCACGGCAATGGCGGACGGCGCGGTCTGCACGGCGAGCAACTCGCCCTTGGCCGAAAGTGCCAGAGCGTTGGCGCCGCCGGTTTTTTCGAGGAAGGTCGAGACTGTTGCGTCTGTGCCGATCTTCACGAGGCGGTCGGCGCGGTTTTCGGTGAAGAGCACCGAGCCATCCGCCAGCGCGATGGGCCCTTCGGTGCCCTCGAAACCCTCGCGGATCACTTCAACGCGGGTTCCCGCCTTGACGACGCCGGGAATCTCGGGCGTCACGATCTTCTGGCCGTAGACCGCGCCGCCCTCGGCGATATAGTCCTGAATGCCGATAGCGCCGGCAACATTGAAGCCCTTGGCCAGGAGCAGCGCGGCAGCCTTGGCGGCGCGCCCGGCATGGTTCGAGATCGTCACGACCTGACGGTCACGCGGGATGTAGGCGAGGAAGCGGTCGAGCTCGGAGATCTGGATGTTGAGGATCACCGGCAGGCTGCCGATCTCGCTGATCTCGTCGGCGCGGCGCACGTCGATGAACACGACCTTGTCGGGCGTGGTGAGCAGGGCATCGATCTGGGCCTTGGAAAGCTTGGGCGCGGCAGGCGCGGGGGCCGATGCAGCGACTTCCTGCGCAAAGGTGGTGCCAGCCGGGAGAGCCGCAACCAGCGCGGCGGCGAGCGCGATTTGCGAAATGGCGCGACGGCCGGGCGTGGCAGCAGGCTTGATGGTGAATTGCACTTGGACCCCCATTGAGAAAAACATCAATGAGAGGCACTTAACAGTTCAAGAAAGAACGAAAACCAAGGATTCGTAATAAGCTTATTAGTCCAGATCACCTTCACGAAAAACAGTATTGGCCGAAACATGTTCTATGCTCGGTCAATAAAAATTGAGTTTCAGCACTTATACAAATTCAATCAACTGAAACCGATCCAGCGACCGGCCGCTGCAACCGTGACCCAGGCGAGCGAGGAAGAAAACGCGGCAAGGCGCGGCGCAGCTAGGAAGGACGCGGCTGCGTGGCGCGATTCGAGCGCGCCGGTCAGCACCGCCCCGCCGAGCGCGAGAACGAACGCGACAAGCCCCGCCGAGGGATTGCCGGTGAGCGTGAGACTAACGGCAAGCGCCGCGATCAGCGCCAGCAGGCCGAGATAGGCGCGGCGATATTCCGAGAGGACGGCAGCGAATAGCGCAAACCCGGCCAGCGCGACGAGCAGCGCGCCCGAGCTCAACACGCTTGTCACGCCAAACAGCACCAGCGCGGCAAGCCAGAGCGCGATAGCGGCCCCCGCCAGCAGCACGGGCGGCGGGGTGGCTTCGCCCGTGCCGCTGCGCACTTGCCGTGAGACCGACAGGCTGAGCAGGATCGCGGCGACAAGTGCGATCATTTTCACGAAGAAGGCACCGTTTGGCAGCAGCGTAACGATCGTTGCCAGCCCCATGTAGAGCCCGGTGAGCACCGTCCCGATGATGCCGCCGATCAACCACGGCCGCGTCGCGCGCTCGACGCGGGTGGCGGGCACATCACCCAGCGCACCGCCGAGCAGCCGCAGATTAAGGACGAGCACGGCGCCGCCGAGCGCTACCATGGAGAGAATGTGGAAGGTCTCGACAATCGCGAAGAGCCAGGTCGTCTGGTTGAGCTGCTTGATCAACTCGACCTGCGCCAGCGCATCGAGCGGGCCTTGGAGCGCGGGGAGGAGATCGCGGAAATTGATGGCGGCGAAGAGGATCACTGGGCAATCTCCCGGTCGATCTTCTCGAGCGCGGCGTCGTGCACCGCGCACTGGGCCACGGCGCTGACGAAGGCACCGGGGTTCATGCAGGTCACCCAGTCGTAGGCCATGTAGCGCCCGGCGAAGATGACGAGAAACCACAGCGCGATCGAGGTCGCCCCGGCAGCGCGCACGCGGGCGGGCGGGCGCTCTGCAGTATCCCATTCGGGACGATTGGACTGCACGCGCAGATGGAACCAGAAGATGTTGAGCGCGGCGGCGAGGAGGAACGCCAGCTTCAGGCGAAACGCCAGATTGTGATAGTATTCCAATGGGTTGGAGAAGAAGAGCGCAGAGCCGGTGATGAGCAGGACTAGGAAACCGCCGACTGTCCACGGCAGCAGGCTGTCCGATATGCGCGAAACCGGCGTCGTGCGCAGCGCAATGCCGAGCAGGCGCAGATCGACGAACAGGATCGTCCCGGCGAACAGCATCAGCGTGATCAGATGCGTGCCTTCGATCATCATCCACAGCCGCTCGGAGGAAAGCAACTGCGCGCTCCACGAGGTATCGGGCACGATCTTGCCCGAGGCATCGAGCGTCGCGCCCAGCCGGTATTGCAGCTCCGCCAGCCAGTCGGAAATCATCGAATACGTGCCCCGCTACCCCGCGCGCTCCATCAGGCATGGGCGCAGCGCCGCACCGTGCGGCTGCCTTCAGAACTAAGTCGGGGGTGGGGGCACCGGAACAATGCGTTTGGCATATGCTTGGCACCGGCGGTGCTTATGCCCGCTGCGCACAAGCTTGTAGTGCAATGTTGGAAGGCGCACGCCGACGGCTGCGGCATAGCCACCGGCATGATGGGGCAATCAGACATGTGCGCGCCGGCTTTTGCCGTGGCTGCGGCGTTGGCAGCGGCACTAGCCGCGCTCCCGGCCCATGCGGATGAGGCGGAAGGGGCGGCCGACACGCCGCCTCAGATCGTCGTGTTCGGCCGGGGCGAGACGCGCATTGGCACCGCCGCTGCCGCCAGCGAGGGCAGCATTGCGGGTGCGGACCTGCTGGTGCGTCCGCTGCTCAAGGTTTCCGAATTGCTCGAAGCGATCCCCGGCATGGTCGCCGCGCAGCATTCGGGCAGCGGCAAGGCCAACCAGTATTTCCTGCGCGGGTTCAATCTCGATCACGGATCGGATTTCACCACTTATATCGATGATGTGCAGATGAACCTGCGCTCGCACGGGCACGGGCAAGGTTATCTCGACCTCAACGGCCTCATCCCCGAGGTGATCGAGCGCGAGACCTTCCGCAAGGGCCCCTACCGCGCCGATGGCGGCGATTTCGCGCTCGCTGGCGCGGCCTATATGTCCACGATCAAGGGCTTCGATGCGCCGTGGACCTCGGTAGAGGGCGGTGGCTATGGCTGGCGGCGGCTGGCGAGTGGCGGGACGCTGCCCGCAGGCACTGGCAAGCTCACACTTGCGTTGCAGGCCAAGGCCTATGATGGGCCGTGGCAGCAGCCGGAACACCTGCGCCACTATGCTGGTTTCGCCAAGTGGCTGGGCCCGGTGGGAGCATCCGAACTCGCGCTCACCCTGCATGCCTACCGCGCCACCTGGCGGCCAACCGAACAGATCCCCGAACGCATCATCGGCTCGCCTGTCTGCGCGGACGTGTTCTGCTCGCCCGATCCCACCGCACGGGGCGAGACGACCCGGATCATTGCCAACGCCGCGCTCTCCGCGCCGGGCTGGCGGATCAATGCCTATGCGCAGGTTTATGACTGGTCGATGCTCTCGAATCCGACCTATGCCGATGCCAGCGGCGCCAGTGCGCAGATCGACCAGTTCGATCGCCGCATGGTCTATGGCCTGAAAGGCGAGCGGGCATGGACGCTCTCGCCCGCGCTGGAGCTCAGCCTCGGCACCGAAAACCGCTACGATGCCGTCAGCAACGTTGGCGTTGGGCAGGCCTCGGCGGGCCGCTTCGTGCGCTCGCTCGGGTTCTACCGCCTATCCGAGGCCTCGGCCTCGCTGTGGGGCGCGGCCACGCTGCGCCCGCTGCCGGGACTGCGCCTGACCGCCGGGCTGCGCGGCGACTGGTACCATGCCTCGGTCCATGCGCGCGATCCCGAGGCTGCAGCGCTGGGGCAGGGGACCGCCAGCCAGACCCTTGCCTCGCCCAAACTCGCCGCCGCATGGAGCCCAGCACCCTGGGCCGAACTCTACCTCAACTGGGGCGAGGGCTTTCATTCGAATGACGCGCGCGGCACAGTCAACACCGCCGCACGCGTGCCGCTGCTGGTGCGCGGGCGCGGGCACGAGGCGGGCCTTCGCCTCCAGCGCGGCACCGCAACGTTTACCGCGACATGGTGGGCACTCAATGTCGCCAGCGAACTGCGCTTCGTCGGCGATTCCAACGCGGTCGAGCCCTCGGGCGCGAGCAACCGCCATGGGATCGAGCTTGTCGGCTTCTGGCGGCCCGCGTCGTGGCTGGCGCTCGATGCCAGTTTCACCGCCAGTCACGCCCGATATGACAATGGCGATCACATCCCCAATGCCTTCGAGAATGCCGCTTCGGCTGGTGTCTCGTTCATTCACGGCGGCTGGGAAGCGGCGCTGCGCATGCGCCACCTTGGCCCTTCGCCGCTCGTCGAGGACAATTCGGTGCGCGACAAGGGTAGCACCGTGTTCAACTTGCGCGCCGCTCGCAAGCTGGGGTGGATCGAGCTCTATGCCGATCTGCTCAATGTGCTGAACAGCCGCGACAAGGACATCGCCTACTTCTACGAATCATACATACCCGCCTTCGATGCCGCCCCGGTGGAAGGCCGGCTCAGCCGCGTGGTCGAACCGCGCACCTTGCGGGTGGGGGTGAAGATCGGGCTATGATCGCGCGGTTCCCTACAGCGAGTGCGCTGTGCCGGATGCCGCCGTGTTCAAGGCCGTGATCTGGGCGCTGTCGTCGTCCAGCCCGGTCAGATGCCCGGCAAGGTCGGCGAAGTCCCGCATGTCGCTGAGCATCGTCGCAATCTGGAAGGTGATCAGCATCAGCACCGGATTGACGAGCACCGGCCGCTCGAACGTCTGGGCCGCAAGCCAGCGCATCGGCGCGCTGTCGGCCATCAGGCGGACGCCGACGAGCACCACGATCACGCCGATCATGCCGCCAACGAGGATGTCCGATGCGAAATGCAGACCGAGGTAGAGCCGCGGCAGGGCAATGACAGTGGCGACATAGGCATAGGCCAGCCACCCGGCGCGGCGGTTCACCAGCAAGAGCCCTGTGGCCATCGCGAAGAACAGGACCGCGTGATCGCTGGGAAAGGAGCTCTGCTCCATCATCCTGGGCGCCAGATCGCGCAATCCTTGCGGCACATGCATGGCGAGGTCTTCCTGCAGGAAGGGGCGCAGGCGGAAGGGCATGAGCTTGGCGAGCGCCAGCGCGATGACTTCGCCCACGCAGCTTGCCAGCATCGCGGAGGCCAGGATCGCGCGATCGGCGGCAAGGCCGATGCGGTTGCCCGGTGTTGCCCCTCCCGCAGGGGCAATCCAGAAGCAGCTGGCCGCCGCGATCAGCGCCGCGCCCTTGAGGAGGTTGCTGGCCGATACCGTCAGCATGAAGGCATCGAAGCCGGGCGCGCGGCCAAGCAGCAGGGCCATGACGCGTGAAATGGTCTCGTCCATGTGTAGTCTGTCCTGTCTTCAAAGCGGTTTCGCCCGGCGGCGGCATGGCGGGCGGGGGCGGTCTGGCAACGCTTCAACGTCACTCCTGGCAAACAGCATAAATCATGCCAATCTGCGTTAACCGTAACAATTCGTGCGGACGTCTTGTCACGTAACACTTGGCATGCGATCTGCGCGGCATGAAGGGCCTGGTTTTTTCCGAGATGCTGGCCTGGGCGGAGGATGCCTATTCACCGGCAATGGTCGATCAAATGATCGTGCAATCGGGCGTTCCGAACGACGGCGCTTACACCTCGGTCGGGAACTATCCGCATGGCGAGGCGCTGGCGCTTTTCGGCGCGCTGGCCGAACTGACCGGCGAACCGCTTGGCGATCTGGCGCGCGTCTATGGATACTGGCTCGCCGGGCGGTTTGTGACGCTCTATCCCGAACTGGTTGGCGTCTATCCCGATGCGGAAAGCCTGCTGGCGGGCGTGGGGCCGCACATCCATGAGGAAGTGACACAGCTCTATCCTGAAGCGCAGCCGCCGCAGGTTCATTCAAGCCCGATCGCGGGCGGGATGCAGCTTGATTATGCCTCGCACCGACCTTTTGCGCCGCTGGCGCACGGGTTGATCGAGGGGTTTGTGGCGCACTTCGGCAATCACCATACGATTGCGCGCGAGGATCTGGACACCAGCGGCAAGTCTGCGCGGTTTACGATTTCGCAAATCCCGGCCTGAATTGCCTCGTTGCAACTTGCAACAAAATCTTTGCAAATTGCAATGATTGCTCATGCAAATTGCAAAGATTCTTCGCGCTCAGCAACGACCATTTGCCTGTGCTGCAAGGCGTTTGACCCCATGGCACGTTGCTTGCTTTATCCCCGGTGATCGGCATTCACTCCGGGGTAACCACATGAAGGGCGTCATATTTTCCGAGCTCATTCATTGGGTGGAGGAGACCTATTCCCCGGGCATTGCCGATCGGATGATCGTACAGGCGGAGCTTCCGGGTGAAGGGAGCTATACCAGCGTCGGCAATTATCCCCACGTGCAGGCTCTCGCCATGATCGGCCAGTTGGTCGAGATCACCGGCCGGCCGGTCGATGCTCTGGCCGATGCATATGGCTACTGGCTCTCGTCGCGGCTTGCCGCGTTATATCCCCAGTTCTTCGTCGGCTACACCGATGCGATCAGCTTTCTCAAGGCGATCGACGGGATCCACCAGAAGGAAGTGACCAAGCTCTACCCTGATGCGCTGACACCGCGCGTTATTGCCGAGGTGGATGGGCAGGACCTGCTCGTCAGCTATGCCTCGCACCGCCCGTTCGCCGAAGTCGCGCATGGCCTGATCCGGGGCTACATCGATCACTTCGGCGATGATCTCGTCATCCTGCGGGATGAGCAAACGCAGGGGCCACATGCGGCGCGCTTCATCCTGCAGCGCAAGTAGGGTATTAACCGGAGACCACTAGAAAGCGGTCCGCAACGGGTAGTGATGGGCATGGATGCGGCAGCGGCAATGACGGCGGAAGAACTCGCGGCGGAACTGGCGCTGATGCGTCGCCGCCTTGCGCGTTCGGAATCCGCGCGTACCCAGGCCGAAGCGCTGCTGGAGATCAAGAGCCGGGTCCTGGCGCAAGCCAACGAGCAGCTCAAGGCCAATCGCGAGCTCCTGCGCATCGAACTGGGCCAGCGCACGCGCCAGTTGCTTGAGGCGCAGCGCGTGGCGGGCTTCGGCACGATGATCTGGGATGCCGAGGCCTTCAAGGGCGAGCTTTCGCCCTACTGCCAGGCCCTGCTTGGCCTCCCCGGCCTCGCCGAGATCGACGGCGCGGTGAGCGCGAGCGGCTCGCACCCGATGCTCGATCGTGTGGTTCCGGAAGAGCGCCAGAAGGTGTTCGAGTGGTCCGAGCGGCTGACGAGCCGTGCGCTGGAACTCAAGCGGAGCGGTGTTTTCAGTCACCATGACGGCTTGAGCCAGATCTGCAGTACCGAAGCCTGCGGGAGTTGCGCCAACCTGACCGATTGCGACCGCATGCTGGAGTTTCGCATCGCCGGCCAGAGCGACGGCGAAGCCAATCGCATGATCCGGGCGCTTGCCGAAACTTCGATCGACGAGGACCTCGGCCGCGCGCTGGTGTTCATTACGGTGCAGGATATCACGCGCGAGATCGAGGCGGCCAACGAAGCCGATGCCCTGCGCCAGCGCGACCAGCGCCGCATGCGCGAACTGGAGCAACTCGCGGTCGAACTGCGCGCTGCGCGGGAAGTGGCCGATCGGGCGAATGCCGCCAAGACCCGGTTTCTCGCGATGATGAGCCACGACATCCGCACGCCGATGAACGGCGTGATCGGTATGCTCGAGCTGTTCGACGATGCCGGCCTCAGCGAGAGCCAGCATGAAATGCTGCGGCTGATGCGGGCCAGCGGCGATCAGCTGCGGATGCTGCTGGACGACATCATCGATCTGGAGCAGGCCGAATCCGGGAAGCTGACGCTCGCAGCCTTTCCGCTCGAGGTGGGGACGTTCCTTGGCACGTCCATCGGCTTCTGGGCGCGCGCGGCGCGCCACAAGGGGCTCACGCTCGAACTGGAACGCGCGGCATTCGGCTATGGCAGGCCGATGGTGGAATGGATCGTGGCGGACCGTTACCGGTTGCGCCAGATCATCGACAACCTCGTCAGCAATGCCGTCAAGTATACCCGGCGCGGCGGGATCCTCGTGCGGGTCGGTCCGGTCGCCGATGACCGCTTCCGCTTTGAGGTGATCGATACCGGCATCGGCATTCCGCCCGAGCGACGTGCGGAAATCTTCGTGGATTTCGGACAGCTGCACACCGCCGACGTCCAGGCGGGCGGATCGGGCCTCGGCCTTGCGATCTGCCGCCGCATTGTCGAGCTGATGGGCGGCAGTATCGGCGTGGAGGTCGGGCCCGGGGGCGTTGGCTCCTGCTTCTGGGTGGAGCTGCCCTTTGTCGAGGTCGATGGGCCGACGGCGGCCAAGCAGAAAGAGGAAAAACGCCTGCGCCGCTTCGATGGCGGGAGGCTGCGCGTGCTGGTGGCGGAAGACGTCGAAACGAACCGCATCGTGGCCCGCGGCATGCTTAGCAAGCTTGGCTGCGATGTCGAGCTTGTCACCAACGGCGAGGAAGCGGTTGAGGCGGTGCGGCGCGGGGAGTTCGATGTCGTGCTCATGGACATGAGCATGCCGGTGCTCGATGGACCGGAGGCAACGCGCCGGATCAAGGCGATCCCGGGCGCGGTCAGCCGCACGCCGATCATCGCGCTCACCGCCTATTCGGGGCGGGCGGAACTCGCGCCGATGATGACAGCTGGCGCGATCGGCGTCGTCAAGAAGCCGATTGTCCTCGACGAGCTATACCGCGCCATCAAATCGGTCTGCCGCTGAGCGCGCCGCTTTTACGGAGTTTCTTGCGATGTTATCTGAAGCGGGCGCGGATCTGGTCGATCCGCAAGCGGTCGATGGGTTGTTCGGGGGCATGGACCCCGATACCTGCGATCTGCTGCTCGATGCCGCCGCCGCCGATGCCACGGAGTTGACCGAGCGGCTGGTGCAGGCGTGGCAGGACGGTGATGCCACCGAGCAAGGCCGGGCGCGTCATTCGCTGAAAGGCATCTGCGGCAACTTTGGCATGACCTTGCTTTTTGAGCGTTGCGCCGGCGATCTTGCCACCGCCGCAGCGCTCAAGGACCTGCGCGACTGCCGCGAGGCGAGCCTTGCGGCTCTGCGCGCGGCGGTCGCCCGGCTTCAATAGGCCCCCCGCGCGGTCAGCACCGCTGGCACCGTGCGCAGGATCAGCACGATGTCCTTCAGGAACGAACGCGTGCGCAAGTACTCGATATCGAGCCGCACCTGCTGCTCGAACGGGATCTCCGCGCGGCCGGAAACCTGCCAGGTGCAGGTGAGGCCGGGGCGACCCGCCAGTCGCTCGCGCTGATGGGGCGCCAGCGCGAGCACTTCGCGCGGCAGGCCCGGGCGCGGCCCGACCAGCGACATCTCGCCCGAGACGACGTTGAGCAGCTGCGGCAACTCATCGAGCGAGAGCCGGCGCAGCAGCGTGCCGACGCGGGTCACGCGCGGATCGCGGCGCATCTTGAAGCAGGTGTCGTCGCGATCGGATTGCGCGGCGAGCCCGGCAAGGCGCGCTTCGGCATCGACGACCATCGAGCGGAACTTCCACATGCGGAAGGGCAGCCCCCGCTTGCCGATGCGGGTCTGGCGGAAGAACACCGGCCCGCCGTCCTCGCACGTGATGGCGAGCGCAATGATCGCGAAGAGCGGCAGGAACAGGACCAGCGCGGCGAAGACGGCGGCAAGATCAAAGCCCCGCTTGAGCCGTTCTGACAAAGCCTCGGCATGTCCGCGCGCCTGCCAGGCGTGGGCTGCGGCGGCGACCAGAAACAGTGGGTTGCCAACGACATAGCGCATGAAGAGGCGGCGCGGTTCCTGCATCAGGCGCCAGGCCCATTCGCAGCCCAGCTTACGCAAGGCGAGCGGTGCGCGCGGCACGGCGCCGGAGTAGTAATCAAACAGGCCGCCGACCCCCATGACCACGCGCGCGGTGAGGCGGCTGCGCACCCGGGCAATCCACTTTTCCTGAAGCGGCACGCCAAGGCCGACCATGAGGATCGCCGCGCCCGAGGCGTTGATCTCGGCAATCACGCGGTCCTCCTCGGCGGCGGACCAGTACCCGTCGCGCGTACCGGCAATGCGCAGGCCGGGATGGGTAGAGACCATCGTGCCCGCCGCCGCCGCCGCGATGCCGGGCTTGCCGCCCAGCAGCCAGATCGATTGCCCGCGCTGCGCAGCACGGCGGCACACTTCCGGGAAAAGATCGGTGCCATTGAGATTCTCGCCCATCGGCTCGCCGGCGAGGCGCGCGGCGATGGCCATGCCGCTGCCATCGGGGAGCAGATAGTCTGCCTTGGCGAGCGCGGCGCGGTAATCGGCGTCAAGGTTCAGCATGTTGATGCAGTGGGCATTGATGAACTGGATCGTGATCGGCGCGCGTCCTTCCGCCATGGCAACGATTGCCTTCGCTGCGCCGGAGAGCGAGCCGTTGACAAGTTCGAGGCCGAACAGGCGCGATGCGGGTGCATCGCCGGGATGGACGGGCAAGGGGGCCGGAGCCGGCCGGGCAGGCGCGAAGCCGTCCTGCATGATATCGAAACGCTTGAGCATGAAAGCCTCCAGTGGGATTGGAGGCTGCTGGTGCAGATGCTGTGCCAAGTCGGTTCAAGGCACGGAAATCTGCGATTGCTGCCGATTGCGCGGGCAGGCTCATTGTCTCAAAATTGCAATACGGCACGGTTGGACGGACATCGTTGCATTTTGCATCGCCATTTTGCGAATCTGCTTCGATTGAATCCCCATAAAACAATATAAAACAACGATATAAGATAATGGCACGAGCCTTGAAGATACCAGTGCAACTTTCGCATTTGCACAAGGCGGTTTCGTGCCACACCAGGTTGATCAGTCTCTATCCCGGCTTCGCGCCGCGCTGACTGGGCCGCTCATGCGCGGCTTCGGCGCTTACGGCGGCGCCGAGCTTGCCAATCGGGTTGTCCGCGTTGTAACCACTGTGGTTATTGCGCGGCAACTCGCGCCTGCCATTGTCGGTGAAGCGGCGCTGGCCCTGACCCTGTTCGAGCTGATCCGCGTGCTGAGCGGGATCGGCATCGGCCAACGCATCATCGCGGCGGCGGACGGTGAACTGGCGGCGGTCTGCAACACCGCGCGCCGCCTGTTCTGGGGCTGGGCGCTCGTGCTCGTCACGGTCCAGACGGCAGTCGCCGCAGTCCTCTGGTTGGGCTTCGGCGCGTTTGGCCCGGCAGCCATGCTGGCGGTGCTGGCACTGGTCTATCCGGTGATGCCGGCCGGCCTCGTCCAGTGCTACCTCGCCATGCGCGAGGGCCGCAATGCCGCGCTTGCCCGCACTGCGGCAAGCCAGGCGATCGCGGACCATGTGCTGACCGCCGTGCTGCTGCTGGCGTGGCCGAGCCCGTGGTCGGTGGTCCTGCCCAAGCTCATCACCGCGCCGGTCTGGCTGGTGATGACCCGCCGCAACCGTCCCTGGCAGCACGACGCCCACGCCGGTCACGCCTGCTGGCGCGGCATGGTCCGCTTCGGCGGCGGCGTGCTGGTTGCCGAGGGCCTGACCGCGCTGCGCCAGCAGGGCGACAATCTGGTGATCGTCGCCACCATGGGCAGCTCCGCGCTCGGCACCTACTACTTTGCCTACAACGCCGGGCTTGGAATCGTCACTTCGCTGGTCGGCGCGTTCGGGACGGTCTCGTTCCCGATGCTTTGTGCAGCGCCTTCGGGTCCGCGCCGCCTCGCCGTGTTGCGCAGCGTGCTGATCGGCGGCGTCGCCCTGTTTGTGCCGCTGGTTGCGGCGCAGGCGCTGCTCGCTCCGATCTACGTGCCGCTCGTGTTCGGCGCGCATTGGGCCTTTGCGGCTCCGCTGATCGCGATCCTGTGCCTTGCCGGGGTTGCCCAGCTGGCCTCGGTTCTCACCGCCAACTGGCTGCGCGCCGAAGGCCGCGTGGGCAGCGATGCCGGGCGCAGCCTGCTTGGCCTCACTCTCGCGCTGGGCGGGCTCTACATCGGCGCTCGCACCGGCAGCCTGACTGCTGCGGTGATCGGGCTGGTCACCGGCACGTTGCTCGCCGCGGCCATTTCGGCCGCCATCACACTCGCACCGGCCCTGCGCCGGACTTTGCCCGCCATCCCCGCCACGGAGCAGCCCGCATGAGCGCCCAAGGAAACACCCCACACGTTACCGTTGTCCTGCCGGTCTACAACGCCGCTGCCACGATCAGCGAGACCATCGCCTCGGTGCTGGCGCAGACCTTCATCGCGTTCGAGCTCGTCATCGTCAACGATGGCTCGACCGATGATACGCTCACCCGGCTGATGCCGCTGGCCGAAGTCGACCCGCGCATTCACCTCGTCTCGCGCCCGAACGGCGGTGTTTCGAGCGCCCGCAATCTCGGTGTCGAACTGGCGCGAGGCGAGCTGATTGCCTTCATCGATGCCGACGATCTCTGGGCGGCGGACAAGCTTGCTGTGCACGTCGCGCGCCACCGCAGCGATGCGAAGCTTGCGGCGAGCTATGCGCGGATCGGCTTTCTGCCGCAGCACGCCGCCACGCTCGATGCGTGCCGCACGCTGTCTTCGGTCGGCACGGGTCCGCTGCGCCTGATCGAGGTGCTGGGCGAAAACCCGGTCTGCACGATGTCGAACCTTGTCGTGTGGCGCGATGTGTTCATCGCTGCGGGCGGGCTCGATACCGGCCTGTCGCACGCCGAGGATCAGGAATTCGTGGCGCGGCTGCTCTCACGCGGGAGCCGGATCGAGGCGATCAATGCCGTGCTCGTGGGCTACCGGTTCAGCCCGGATGGCCTCTCGATGGATTTCGACCGGATGAAGGCTGGCTGGCAGCTGCTGGCACGTCGGCATCTTGATGGCCCGGCGCTGGCGGCGCTCGAGGCGCTCTATCTGCGTTATCTCGCGCGCCGCACGCTGCGGTCGGGCGGTTCGCCGGTCAAGGCGCTGTCCTATGCGCTCGCAGGCCTGCGCACGGAGCCCCGCGCCTTCCTCGCCGATCGCCGCCGCGGTCTCGGCACGCTCGCGGGCTCACTTGCCGCGCCCATTCTGCCGCGCGCGATGCGCCGCCATGTCTTTGCCTGAACACCTTTCTCCCGAGGATAATCTCATGAACCCCACCGTTTCCGTCGTCATGCCGGTCTACAATGTCGAAGCCTATGTGGCCGAGGCGATTGATTCCGTGCTCGCGCAGACCTTCACCGATTTCGAACTCATCGTCGTTGACGATGGCGGCAGCGATCGCAGCATGGAGATCGTGCGCGGTTACGAAGATCCGCGCCTGCGCATCGTCGTCCAGGCCAACCGCGGCCTCGCCGGTGCGCGCAACAGCGGCATTCTCGAAGCGCGCGGCGGCTATATCGCGCTGCTCGATTCCGATGATCGCTGGCTGCCCGAAAAGCTGGCGCTGCACGTGATCCATCTCGACCACAATCCCGAGATCGGCGTGAGCTTTTCGCCCTCGCGGTTCATCGATCGCGATGGCCGTCCGATGCGCCTTGTGCAAACGCCGAAGCTGGATGGCATCGAGGCGGAGGACATCTTCTGCCGCAATCCGGTGGGCAATGGCTCGGCTCCGGTGATCCGCCGCGCGGCGCTGGAAACCGTGGCGTTCCCCAATCCGGAAGAACCGGCGCGGGTGTGCTACTTCGATGAAAGCCTGCGCCAGTCGGAAGATATCGAGATGTGGCTGCGCCTTTCGGTCGCGGGCGGGGTCCGCTTCGCCGGGATCGAGCCCGCGCTCACCGAATACCGCGTCAATGGCGGGGGCCTCTCCTCGCAGGTCGTGCGCCAGTATCAGAGCTGGGAACAGGTTGTCGCGCGCCTCACCGGCTATGCGGCCGAGTTTGCGGGCACGCATGTCAGCCGCGCCCGCGCCTATCAGCTGCGCTATCTGGCGCGCCGCGCTGTCCAATTGGGCGATCCCGGCATGGCCCTGGCGCTGCTGCGCGAGGCGATGGCGAGCAATCGCCGCCCGCTGCTCGAGGAGCCGGTCAAGACCATGGTGACTGTGGTGGCCGCGCTGGCCGGCCGGATCATCGGCCCCGATCGCTTTGCCCGGCTGGCCGCGCTGGCCGTCGGCGGGAGGCTGGTGGCATGAACAGGCACCATCACAAGCCCCGGCTCGTCAACCTGCTCGACGATTTCGCCTTTGGCGGCGTTTCGCGAGGGCTCGGCATCTTTTCCTCGCAGATGGTGGCCGACGCGGCCGATTGCAGCGTGGTGGCGGTGCGCCCCGATGCGCTGATCGCGCCCCGGCTCGATGCCGATATCATCGTGCTGCATTTCCCGCCCAACTGGCGCCGCATCGCCTTTTTGCTCTCGCTTCGGGTCCGCAATCCGCGGGCGCGGATCGTGCACGTGGAGCACAGCTATACCCGCGCGTGGGAAACGCTGAAGGTCGAGCACAAGGGCCGCTTCCGCCTCATGCTGCGCATCGCGCTGCGGCTGGTGGATCAGGTGGTCTGCGTCTCCTGCGGGCAGGCTGACTGGCTGCGCGAAGTGGCGCAGCTGCCCTGGCACAAGGTCGATGTCATCTATCCCCATGCCGAGAATCCCGGGCTTTGCGCGCTGCCGCTTCCCGATTTCTCGTGCGAGCGGCCGCTCGTGATCGGTGCCTATGGCCGGTTCCACGAGCAGAAGGGCCTTGAGAACCTGATCGGCGCGCACCGTGCAGGGGCGCTGCCGGGGACGGAGCTCGTGATCGGCGGGTTCGGTCCGATGGAAGAGGAACTGCGCCAGCTTGCTGGTAACTCGCCCGATATCCGCTTTTTCGGCAAGATCGATGATGTCGCCGGATTCCTGCGCGGCTGCGATCTTGTCGCCGTACCCTCGCGCTGGGAAGCCTATGGCCAGGTCGCCTGCGAGGCGCGCGAGGCGGGACGTCCGATCCTTGTCGCGCCGGTCGATGGCTTGCCGGAACAGGTGGGCAGTGCGGGCCTCGTGATCGATTTCACCAATCCCGATGCCCTTGCGCGCGCCTTTGCCTCGCTCGACAACCAGCGCCTTGGCGTGATGGCGCGCGCGGCGCGGCGCTCTGCGCAGGATTGCGGGCTTGACCGGCAGCGCGAATGGGCGCGGCTTATCCGGCGGCTGGTGCCGCGTCAGGCGCGGCCGATCGGAGTTCCGGTGACGGCCTGAGCGCGATGCCGACGGCGAGCAGCGCGGGCCAGGCGATGTAGGTGAGCACCTCGAGGTTCTCGCCGAAGCTGTAGAGCCAGTAGGTCAGCGCCATGGCGAAGCCGAGCTGGCCGACCTTGCTGTCCATCGCGGCGCGAAACGTGGCGGCGAGGGTCCAGACCATCGGTACGGCCAGGGCGACGGCGCCCGCCAGCCCTTTGACGAAGAGCAGGCCGAACCATGTGTGGTGGCTGCCGATCGGCATGTATTCGACCATGTGCGGGCCGCGCTCGACGATGCCGTGGCCGAACCAGTAGGCTTCCGATTGCCAGCGCTGCACCGCGATCCGGCCGAGCGCCGCCCGCACGCGCGAGGAATCGGCGCGCGCGCTTGAGAAATCGCTCGTCATCTGATCGACCAGCGCGCGGAGCTGGGGGGAGAACCACGATCCCATCAGCACCAGCCCCGCGGCGCAGAACCACAGCACCGGCTGCCGCACTTTGCCCGCCAGCCATGCCAGCGGCACGATCACCGCCAGCGCAATGAGCGCGAGGCGGCTTTGCGACAGCAGGGCGACGAGCAACGAGGCGCTATAGCCCGTCCAGCGCCATTTCGTATCGGGCTCCATCCGCGCCAGCAGGAAATGGATCACTGCCACCATGCCGGCGGCGGGTGACCACGGCGCGAAGAATTGCCAGCGTGCAGTGCCGACACCGGGTTCGATGGTGTAGAGGATGGCGGCGAAGTACTCGTTGCCTGATCCGCCCAGCACAGCGAGCGGGGAGACCCAGAGCTTTTGTGGCAGGCCGACAAAGGGCGCAGCAAGGAAAAGTGGCAGCAGGATCAGCGTCTGCAGGCTGAGCCGGCAGACCGCACGCGAAAGCGCCTCCACGCGGATCGGGAGTGCAAACCCGGCGAGCGGGAACAGCGCCAGCAAGGCCCAGCCCTTGGCCCAGCCGACGGCCGACTTGATCGTCTGCCCGGTGCCGAGGTGGAACTGGGTGTGCCCGATGAAGAGGACCACCAGCATGGCTGCCATGCCGATCAGCCATGCCCAGATCGCCGGCGGCAACTGGCCGGGGCGTTCAGCCGCGGGCAGGGCAGGGGCATAGTACCAGGCCCGCACAGCAAGCAGGGCCAGCGCCCAACCGAGCACTGGCCCTGCAAAGTAGAGGCCGCCCGTGATCCACAGGATCCAGGTCGCGCCGATCGTGCCGGTGATCAGCCTTTCCGCAACATGCGC
>NZ_JAIXPP010000115.1 GCF_027486195.1 Novosphingobium sp. | reverse complement strand
TGCGCGGCCTGCGGCATGCCGCGCTCGACATTGGCGACGATGTTGATGACATGGCCGGGCTTGCCATCCGCGCGCCAGCGCTTGGCGGCTTCCTGCATCATCCACCAGGTGCCGTTGAGGTTGGTGTCGATCACCGCGAGCCAGCCCTTGCGGCTGAAATCGATCGCGTCCTGCGGGAACTGCCCGCCTGCGTTGTTGACCAGCGTATCGAGGCCGCCGAAGTGATCATGCACCGCGCCGATCATCGCCTCAACCGCTTCGGGATCGCGGATATTGGCCTCGAGGCAGAGAATCTCGCGCCCGGTTTCCTCGCGGATCAGCGCAGCGGTGGTATCGAGCTTTTCACGCGTGCGGCCGCAGATCGCGACATTCGCGCCAAGCTTTGCGGCGAGAAACGCGGCGGCCTTGCCCATGCCGCTACCCGCGCCGGAGATCAGGATGGTGTGCCCGTCGAGCAGGTCCTCGCGGAAGATCGTCTGCTGCGTGCGCAGCGCCTCTTCATCAAGCCCGCGCCTGGGGCGGCCGGGATCGCCGGGTTCGGGACGGAAGATGCGCGGGGTATGTATATCGGGCGCGTTCAACGGTTCATCCCCCATTCGTTCGTTCTCGCATAGCTAGAACACCCGCACAGAAAAAACAAACAGGTTTGATTTTGATTTGTGCCCCGCGACCCCGATTTGCACAACGTGCGCGGGACTTGGCGGGGGCTCTGCCACTCCCGCAAAAGTGCCGCCAATCAGTCCTTGGCGGCAGGAGCGAGCGCGCGGATCTGGGCTTCGAGATGGCGCAGCATCGGCTCGACTTGCGCCGGTTCCATGCCGCCGGTCTGCAGCGAGATCGCCATGCCTTCGAGGATCGTCTGCGAGAGCGTCATCGCGAGGGCAAAGTTGGGCGAGCCGAGCCATTCGGGGAAAAGCGCTTCCGCCTGCGCGTTGAACTTCTCACGGAATTCGTCCTGCAGGGGCGAAAGGATCGAGGCGAGATCGGCATCGGTGCGTGCGGCGACCGCAAGCTCGTGGAACGCGATGAACGCGGGCTTCTGAAGCTGGCGCCAGTAGGTTTCGACGAGATCGGTGACCTCGTGCTCGGGCCGGTCAGCCGCGCGGCGGAAGGCGCGCAGGCGCTTTTCGTGCAGCTCGGTGATCGCCGCCTTGATCAGGGCTGACCCGTTTTCGAAGTGGTGGACCATCGCCCCGCGTGAAAGGCCGGCTTCTTCCGCCACTTTGGGCGTAGTCGTGTTGGCATAACCGTATTTGACGAGGCAGCGCACCGTTGCGTCGATCAGGCGGGCACGCGTCTGGGCCGCCTTGGCTGCCTGCAGAGTGCGCGTGCGATCAGCCGCCGGGCGTACGGGCCGAGGGGCGGGCCGTGCCGCCCGCGTGCGTGATAGAGCCATGCGTTTTACTTGCCTGAACCGTTGCGCACCGGGTCCGGTACGCCTTGAAAACACCCTTAATGCGTTTTCATGCCTCGTAAAACCGCTGCCTCGACCGGTTCGGGGACAAGTACCCCGGCCCGCATCGCGGCGGCTGGTTGCCGATGGCATGATAGACATCGAATCAGCCGCACTGCACTTCCGTGCCGTGCTGGTTCAAGGCGTAACGCATCGCGCAGAAAAAGACAGATATGATTGTCTTTTTCAGCATCCTGTGTATCTCCGCATCAAGACCAATAAGGGGCCTGTCAGGCCGGGGGATGCATGACCGACGCGCAGCCAATCGCCACTGCACCTGTGCTTACCATGGGCGGCATGATCCGCGCTTCGGCGCAGGCCTTTGCCGAACGCGAGGCAGTGGTCTTCCCCGATCGGCGCATCAGCTATGCAGACCTTGATGCTGCTGCCAGGGCCTGGGCGGCGGCGATGATCGCGCTGGGCGTGCAGCCGGGCCAGCACGTCGGCCTGTTCATGCCGACATGCCCGCAATTTATCGAGGCTTTCTATGGCATTGCGATGGCTGGTGCGGTCGCCGTGCCGATCAATGCCCGGTATCAATCGCACGAGCTCGCCTATCTGGTGCGCGATGCCGATCTGGTTGTGCTGGTGACGGCAGGGCATGTGGCCGAGGGGCTGGACTACCGCGACCGGGTGCGTGCGGCACTGCCATCGCTGGCTGAGGCGGACGCGGCGCGGGGGTTGAGCCTGGATGAAGCGCCGATGCTCCACACGATCATCTCGCTCGATGCCGCAGGCGCGGACGGGATGCTGCCGGTGGACGAGGCGCTGGCGCTGGGCGAGGGCACCGAAGCGGCGCTGATCGACCGGCGGATCGACGATGTCGATGCAGAGGACATCGCGATGATCCTCTATACCAGCGGGACGACGGCGAACCCCAAGGGCGCGCTGATCTCGCACCGTGCGCAAGTGGGCAACAGCCGCAATCTCGGCAAGCGCTACCTCTGCACGGCCGAAGACAAGGTGTGGTCGCCGCTGCCGATCTTCCACATCGCCGGCATCCTGCCGATGACGATGATCCTCGATCTGGGCGGGGTCTACATGACCGTGCCGCATTTCGAGGCGGGGCAGGCGCTGGCGATGCTGGGCGCGGAAGGGGCGACGATTGCGTACCCCAGCTTCGTGACGATCATGCAGGACCTGATCAATCACCCCACGTTCAAGACCACCGATCTTTCGAACCTGCGCGTGATGAATTCCAACTTCGCGGTGCAGCCCGCGTGGATCAAGGATGCCGTGGTCGCCGCGATGCCGCACACGATCCAGGTGGGCACTTATGGCCTGACCGAAGCGGCGGGGACGGTTTCGACGAGCCGGCTGGACGACAGCTTCGAGGTGCGCACGGGGCGTTGCGGCTTCCCGCTCGAGGACTGGGAGATGCGCATCGTCGATCCCGAAACCGGGCGTGACTGCGGTGCTGGCGAGCGCGGCGAGATCGTGCTGCGCGGGCCGCATATGCTGAAGGGCTATTACAACGCACCGGAAAAGTCCGCCGAGGCGCTTCGGGATGGCTGGTTCTATACCGGCGACGTCGGCTCGGTGGATACGGGCGGGAACGTGATGTTCCATGGCCGCACCAAGGACATGCTCAAGGTCGGCGGGGAGAATGTCGCGGCGGCAGAAATCGAATCCATGCTGCAGACCCATCCGGCGGTGAAGCTGGCGCAAGTCGTGGGAATCCCCGATGACCGCTATGTCGAAGTGGCGGCGGCCTTTGTGGAATTGGCCGAGGGTGCTTCGACCGACGAGGCGGAGCTGATCGCGCATTGCAAGGGCAAGCTCGCGGGCTTCAAGATCCCGCGCCATGTGCGAATGGTCAGCGAGTGGCCGATGTCGACTTCGAAGATCCAGAAGTTCAAGCTGCGTGGCCAGCTGATTGAGGAACTTGGGCTGGGGTGAGTTTCGAGCCTGACCGCTCTGGATCCCCGCCTGCGCGGGGATGACGAATAGGGCGCAGAGAGGGCGAAGTTCAGGACGAGGGAGGATACCCCACTCTCGTCATTCCCGCGCAGGCGGGAAGCCAGAGCGCTTTGCAGGACGCTCTGGATTGATTCGCTGGCCTCTCAAGCCGTCTCGGCGTTCCCGAAAATCACCGTCGCCTGCGCCGAAAGCGTGCCGCCGTTGCCATGCGCGAGGGCGGTTTTCGCGCCGGCGATCTGGTTGGCCGCCGTCCCGCGCATCTGGCGCACCGCTTCGACCATTGCGAACATGCCGTACATGCCGGGGTGGCAGCACGAGAGGCCGCCGCCGTTGGTATTGACCGGCAGCGAACCGCCCGGCGAAATCGCGCCGCTCGCCACGAACTTGCCGCCCTCGCCCTTGGCGCAGAAGCCGAGGTCTTCGAGGAACAGGATCGTGTTGATGGTGAAGGCGTCGTAGAGTTGGACGGTATCGATCTGGCCCGGCGTGAGCCCGGCCATGGCCATCGCGCGCGGGCCGGATTCGGCAGCGGCGGTGATCGTGATGTCGTCGGCCTGCGTGACCGAGTTGTACCAGGTCGCGGCAGCGGCGCCGAGCACGGGGACGAGCGGCTGGGGACCATGCTTGGCGCGGTCGGTGCGGGTGAGGACGAGCGCGGCGGCGCCGTCGGTCACCAGACAGCAATCGCGCGCGCGGATCGGGCTGCTGATGAGGCGCGAGGCGATGACGTCCTCGACCGAAAGCGGTCCCTTGGCAAAGGCTTCGGGATTGGTGTTGGCCCAGAGGCGCGCGGCAACCGCCACGCTCGCCAATTCCTCACGCGTCGTGCCGTACTGGTGCATATGGCGCGCGGCGGCGAGCGCGTAGAACGAAAGCGGGTACATCGGATTGTAGGGCGCGTCCCACCGGTCGGGCCGTGCTGGGGTGGAGAGTTTGCCGCCGCTCGAACGCTGGTTGGCGCCATAGGCGATTACCGCGCAATCGAGGTACCCGGCGTCGAGCATCATGCAAGCGGTGACGAGGTGGCTCATGAACGAGGCACCGCCCGCGCGGTTGTTGTCGGTAAAGCGCGGGTGCAGACCGAGATACTGCGCGAGGCTCAGGCCGGCGAAGAGATCATCGGGCAGAGCGATGAAAAGGCCATCGACTTCCGAGAGGCCAATCGCAGCATCCGCCAGCGCGAGCTGGACCGCCTTGCCCGCCATTTCGATCGTCGAGTGGCCGGGCATTTCGCCCACGCCGAAAGTGGAAGCGCCTGCCACCGAAACACGGCCGCGCGGGAAAATGTCACCCATGGGCCTGCTCCACTGGATCGAAGACAATCTTGGGGGTCTCTCCGCCGACAATGCGCGCCTTGACCGTCATGCCGATCTGGAGCGTTTCGGGCGTCACCCCCTCGACGCAGCCCATCATCCGCGCGCCTTCCGCCAGATCGACGAGGACGACGTTGTAAGGCGGCTCGGGCGGTTTGCGCTGGATCCAGGTAGCGGAATAGACGGTGCCGAGGCCCGAGGCCTCGAACCATTCGAGCTCTGCGCCGGTGCCGGGCGCGAAGGCGCGCGGGGGGAACACCGTGGCGCCGCCGTCAACCGGGCGCTGGAGGAGGAAGCGGCCCTCGGCAAGGGCGGCATCCCATTCGGCAGACGGGCCGCTCATGGCAGCACCGCGCCGCTGGCGACCATGGCCGCGATCTCGTCTTCCGCGAAGCCTGCCTCGCCGAGCACCGCGCTGTTGTCTGCACCCAGCGTTGGCCCGGGATCGCCGATGGCGCCGGGCGTGCCGGAAAAGTTCGTGGGGATGCCGGGGTAGCGCAAGGTGCCAAGCTCCGTTTCGGCGCTGTGCCAGAAGCCCGTCTCGACCAGATGCGGATCGTGGAGCAGGTCTTGCAGCGAGGCGATGGGGGTTGCGGGGATTTCGGCGCGGCGGAACAGCTCCATCCACGCTTCTGTGGTGCGCGTGACCATGACCTTTTCGACCTCAGCGAGGACCGCCGAGATATTCTCGCTGCGGCTGCGCATTGAGGCGAACATGGGATCGTCCGACCACGCCGGATTGCCGAGCTCGCGGAAGAAGGCCTGCCACTGCTTGTCGTTGTAGATCATCACGCCGACATGGCCGTCCGCCGTCTTGTAAGGCCGCCGCGAGGGCGAGGTGGCGCGCGGGTATACCGGCGGCCCCAGCGGCGGATCAAACAGCGAGCCGCAGATGTGCTCGGTCGCGGCGAACGAGACCAGCGTCTCGAACATCGGGACTTCGATTTCCTGCCCCTCGCCGGTCTTCTCGCGCGCATAGAGCGCAGCGATCACGGCATAGGCTCCGGTGAGGCCCGCCACCTTGTCGGCGATGACGGTGGCGCTGTAGGTCGGCTCGCCATTCGAAAGCTTCGCCTGCAGATCGACGATGCCCGAGGCGGCCTGCACGATGTCGTCGTAGGCCGGGTAGTCGCGGTAGGGGCCGGTGCGGCCATAGCCATAGAGATTGGCGTAGATGATCTTCGGGTTGGCTGCCTTGAGCGCGGCATAATCCAGCCCCAGCCGGGCGATGGCCTGCGCGCGCATCGAATGGATGAAGACGTCCGCATCCTTGGCGAGGCGCAGCACCGCCTCGCGCGCGGCCTGCTGCTTCAAATCGAGCGCAAGGCTGCGCTTGCCGCGGTTGACGTTGAGGAACATCGCGCCGCGCGTGGGATCGGGGCCGGGCGGGATGAAGCGCGTGGTATCGCCGGCGGGGCCTTCGATCTTGATCACATCGGCGCCCAAGTCGGCGAAGATCTGCGTGGCGTAGGGGCCCATCAGCACGGCTGTGAGATCGAGCACGCGCACGCCTGCCAGCGGGCCTTTGCCGCGCCCGCTCATGCCCTGAATCCGGTGCTGCTGATGAGCCGTGAATGCCCCATGATTCTCCCGTTTCTTCTTGCCGTCCGGCGGCGGCTGAGTTCGCTATGAAGGACCATAAAAAAGCATTCAAGCATGTTTTTTTCTTGGCGGGTGCGCCCCGTCTCCATAGAGTGCGCGGCAACAAGAGGAGCGGGCATTTCGAGCCATGCGCGTAAGCGCCGATGGTAGTCCCGCCGCAGGAAAGGACAAGGCATGGATCTGGGACTTCAGGGCAAGAAGGCGATCGTCGTCGGCGGTGCGCGCGGCATCGGCTTTGCGGTGGCCGAGATCCTGACGCGCGAGGGCGCCGATGTCGCGATCAGCGCGCGCGGCGAGGATAGCGTGAAGGACGCGGTTGCGGCGCTCTCGCGCTATGGCACCAAGGTTGTCGGCAAGCCGGTCAACGTGAAGAAGGCTGACGACTACAAGGCATGGCTCGAATGGGCCATCGAAGCGCTGGAAGGCGTCGACGTGCTCGTGCCGCTCAGCTCGGCCGGCGGCGGCATGGGCAGCGAGAAGTATTGGCACAACGCGTTCGAGACCGATGTGATGGGCCCGGTCCGCGCGATCGAGGCGGTGATCCCGGTGATGACGCAGCGCAAGGGTGGTTCCATCGTGCTGGTCGCCACCACCAGTGCGCTCGAAGCGATGGGCGGCCCGCAGGCCTACAACGCGATGAAGGCCTCGCTGATCACCTATGGCAAGCAGCTCGCGCTGGCGCATGGCAAGGATGGCATCCGCGTCAACGTCGTCTCGCCCGGGCCGGTCGAGTTCGAGGGCGGCAACTGGGACATGATCAAGGGCACGATGGAGAAGTTCTATCAGTCGCAGCTGCGCCAGCAGCCGATGGGGCGGCTGGGGAAGCCCGAAGAGGTGGCGCGCGCTATCGTGTTCCTCGCCAGCGAAGCGGCAAGCTGGTGCAGCGGTTCGCATCTGGTGGTCGACGGCGCCTTCACCAACCGGACGCACTTCTGAGATGGGCGAGTCCGTGCCCCACCGGCCTGTCACGTGGGATACGTCGAAGATGGACGTTAAGCGCGTCGTCGATGTGATCCGCGTTTCGCCCGACGACAATCCCAGCCGTACGCCGGTGGACAAGGCGCCCGATCCGCAGTTGGGGCATGATCTGATCCCGGCGGAGCGCTATTACTCCGAAGCATTCATGAAGCTCGAATGGGAGCGGGTGTGGACCAAAGTCTGGCTGCTGGGCGGCCGGGCGGACGACATCCCGAATCCGGGCGACTACATCTGCACCGAGATCGGCAAGGAAAGCGTGCTGATCGTGCGCCAGCACGATGGATCATTGCGCTGCTTCCCCAATGTCTGCCTCCACCGCGGCAACCGGCTGCGGCCCGAAGGCATCGGCAATGCGCAACAGTTTCGCTGCATGTATCACCACTGGACCTACGGGCTCGACGGCAAGATCGAGCGGCTGCCGGACTTGTGCACCTTCCCGCAGGGTGGTCCTCCGGGGATGACCCTGCCGAGCTTCCCGGTGACCGAGTGGAACGCTTTCGTGTGGTTCTCGCTGAACCCGGATGTCGAGCCGTTTGATCAGTTCATCGCGCCGCTGAAGGATCATCTCGAACCCTATCACCCCGAGCGCATGGCGTGGAAGCGCGATGTGACGGTGGAGTGGGACTGCAACTGGAAGGCCTCGGTCGATGCCTTCAACGAGACCTATCACGTGCAGGGCATCCATCCGCAGCTGCTGTGGTATCTCGATGACGTGAACGTGCAGATCGACTGCTACGAACGGCACAACCGCTACCTGATCCCGTTCGCCGCGATCTCTCCGCGCGTTGCCATGCCGAGCACGATCCCGCCCGCGATTGATGAGATCATGCGCCACGCCGGCATGGACCCGGCGGAGTATGAGGGCCGCGTGAGCGACATTCGCCGCGATGTGCAGCTGTTCAAGCGGGCCAACGGCAAGGCGCAGGGCAAGGACTATTCGGCGCTGAACGACGATCAGCTGACCGATGATTACCACTACATGATCTTTCCGAACGTGGCGCTCAATGTGCATGCGGACGACATCATGATGTTCCGCCAGCGCCCGCACGCGACCGATCCGAACAAGATGCTCTATGACGTGTGGGTGTTCGAACTGGTGCCGGAGGGCGAGCCTTGGCCCGAGCGCGCCAAGCATCGCCGCTTCAAGCATGGCGACCGCAGCATCGGGCAAGTGCTCGATCAGGATGCCTACAACCTGCCCACGGTGCAGGCCGGGATGAAGAGCAGCGGTTTTCCGGGCCTGTGGATCGGCGAGCAGGAACTGCGTATCCGCCATTTCCACAAGGTGCTCGACGATTACATCTATGGGCCGGGCGGCAAGCAGGCGGGTGACTTGTGAGCGAGCGTATCCTCCATGTGATCGGTAGCCCGCGCGGGGATCGCTCGCGTTCGGTAAAGGTGGCCGAGCGGCTGATCGCAGGGCTGGTCGCGGCGAGCCCCGGCGCGGCGGTCGAGACGCTGAATGTCTGCCAAGCCGATCTACCCGCACTGACCGGCCCGGTGATCGAGGGGCGCTATGCGCTGATCGAGGGCCGCGAAGTGGCGGACGAAGTGCGCGCTGCTTGGGCGCGGATCGGCGCGGCGGTGGCGCATTTCCTCTCGTTCGATTGCGTCGTGTTCAGCGTGCCGATGTGGAACTTCGGCATTCCCTGGCAGCTCAAGCAGTACATCGACACGATCACCCAGCCTGGCATGGCCTTCCGCGTTTCGGAAGCGGGTGTGGAAGGGCTGGGCGCGGGCAAGCGGGCCATTCTGGTGGCCTCGGGTGCGCTCGATATCCGGCCCGGCGCTCCCGGCGCGGAGCTGGATCATCAGGTGCGCTTCATGCAGACTTGGCTTGGTTTTATCGGGATCACCGACGTGCATGTGGTCCACTTGCGGCCGACCTACGGCCCGCCCGAAGCGGTCGAGGCCGCGATGGACGAGGCTTATGCTTCGGCGGAAGCGCTGGTGGCGGACCTGTCGCGCGCATCGCGCGTGTAGACGAGGTTGGTGCTCTCGAAGGTCACGCATTCTGTGCCGTCTTCAAGGCTCACGACATAGCGCGTGACAGCGGTGCCGCGCGGTTTGCCGCTGCGTGATGGCTCCAGACTCAGGATTTCGCTGGAGACGCGCAGGGTATCGCCTGCACGGACCGCGCGTTTGAGGCGCAGCCGATCCCAGCCCACACCGCAGACGAAATCGATATCGCCATTGATCGCGTGGTCCATCTGCCGCCAGATCGCCAGCACATGGATGCCGCTCGCGACCACTTGCCCGAACACCGAGGCGCGCGCGGCTTCGGGATCGGTGTGAAACCACTGCGGATCATGCACGCGGGCGAATTCGACGATTTCCGCCTCGGTGACGGTGCGTATGGGCGAGAGTTTCGTTTCACCCACGCGCAAGTCCTCGAAGGTCCGCCAGGGCGTGCCGAGCGGCGATAGCGTATCCGTCATTCGCGGACGATGAAGGGCGCGAGCACCGGCTTCACGCGCAGGTTCTCCGGCACGTTCTCAACGCCGATCCGGCGGTCGAGCTCTTCGTGCCAGTTGTAGATGCGCCGCTCCTGATAATTGAGCGACATGCCCTTGAAGCCCGGACCCTCGACCGATTCCTGAATCTGCGGGGCGAACTGCAGGTCTTCGTAGAGAATGCGCTCCCAGTTCTTGATGCGCATCTCCCACAACGGGTGGGGATTGGCGGCATCATGCTCCGGCGCGAGCCAGGTCGAGACGACGCGGGTGCGCTTGGGTCCCATCGGCCAGAATTGCAGTAGCGGAATGCCGGTCGGCGCGGGCGGCATGATGAAGTTGGGGTAGATCGAATAGCTGACGTTGTTCTTCGCCACGAACTCCGAGATCGTCGGGATTTCGGGCATGCCCTTGGTGCCGGGATCGATCCAGCCTTCACGGCGGTTGGGCGTTGCCATGCGGCTATGGCCATTGGGCCAGAGCGTGACGATCATGGCGCGGTGATCGAGGAAGCGGTCGACCGTGTTCTCGTGGATCGACTTGAGGTGATAGACTTCAAGGAACGCGTCGAGCAGCACCTTGACGTTGCACTCGGTCTCATAGGTGCGGCTATCGACGAGGCGCAGCGTTTCAAGTTGAAGCTGTTCGAGCTCCGCCGCCATCGGGCCGATATGCTGGAGCAGCGGCTCGGCATCCGGATCGGCGTTGAGGAAGATCAGGCTGCCGAGCAGCTCGCAGCGCACCTGGCTAAGCGAGTGGCAGGAAAAATCGAAGCCCTCTGCAAAATCGCGCCGGTCGCGCACGGCGGTGAGCTTGCCTTCCAATGTATAGGACCAACCGTGATAGCCGCAGACGAATCCGCGCGAAGTGCCGCTCTCCTCCTTTACGAGAGGTGCGCCGCGGTGCTGGCACGTGTTGTAGTATGCGCGGATGTCCCCCGCGAGCGTGCGGGTGACGATGACAGGGGAGCCGGTGTTGCGGCAGAGGAACCATGAACCGGGTTCGGGAAGCTGGTCCACATGCCCCGTATAGAGCCACGAGCGCTGCCACATCCCCTTTTCCTCGAGTTCAAGGAAGGCGGGATCGACATAGCGGCCGCCGGGGATCGAGGGGAGCGCAGGGAAATCGACCGGCGGGCCATTGCGCTCGCGTTCCCAGGTCATGCGTGCGAGATCGTCGGCAGGCGGCGATGCGAAGGGGGGCTTGGCGGTCAGGGCTTCGGACATCGGTTGCTCTCCCGGAACGCCCGAGTACGCCGGCGCTCCGTTTGCAGTTTAAAAACATTCATGTATGCTTGTAAAGCGATGGTTTAGAGGTCTGATTTGGTCATTTTTTAATCTATAAAACATAGGCTTGCCTAGGTATGGCGGGCAATGCGGGAGTGAAGCGAATGGAGATTTTGGCGGGTATCTTTCACCATGGCGTGATCGTCGACGATCTGGAAGCGGCCATGGCCCGGTTCAGCGCGACGATGGGCTGCACCTGGACCCCGGTGCGCACGTTCGATCCGATGCCGGTGTGGAACGCGGCGGGCGAGCAGCTCGTGGCGAAGCTGCGGGTGGTCTATTCGCATCAGGGGCCGCTGCGGATGGAGCTCATCGAAAGCGTGCCGGGCTCGGCCTATGACGCGATGCGCGCGCTGGGCCCCTCACACCTTGGCGTGTGGGTCGATTCGGTGGCGGACAGCGCGGCGGCGATGCTGGCAGACGGCTGGGAACTCGTGCTGGGCGGCGCACCGGCGGATCAGGGCCACGGCGCGATCGCCTATCTCTCGCGTCCCGGCAGCCCGGTGATCGAACTGGTGGCGCGGGCGATCACGCCGATGATGGAAGAATGGTGGGCGGCGACGGAGTGAGTGGGGCAATGAGCACGACCTGGCATGATCTGCTGCCCGAGGCCGACTTCCCGGCCGAGGGCAAGCTCGCGGCGCGGGTGGCCGGCTGGCACGTGCTGGTGCTGCGCGCGGACGACGGCAGCTTTCGCGCTGTCAACGACCGCTGCACGCATCAGGCAGCGCAGCTTTCCGGAGGCCGCGTGCGGCGCGGCGCGGTGATGTGCCCGCTCCACGGCGCGCGGTTCGAGGTGTTGACGGGCAAGTGCCTCGGCGCGGCCTATCCCGATTTGCGCACTTTTGCGGTGCGCGTGGAAGGCGGCCGGATCGCGGTGGAAGTGCCCGATGCGCCGCCGGGGCCGAGGGAAATGCCAGTGACAAGCTAGGGCTTGGGCCACCGGCCGGGCCGGTGGTGGGCGCGGCAGGGATTGAACCTGCGACCCCACCCGTGTGAAGGGTGTGCTCTACCACTGAGCTACGCGCCCGCGCGGCGGGGCCACGCGCATGGCATGGCAGCCGGACAGGGGCGGGCCTCTGCCATGACGGGGCTTGATTGACAAGTGGGGGGATCAAGATATTTGCGGCCCCCATGACCGAAGAAGCTTCAGCTCCCGAATCTGCCGTTCCCGCCACCACCGCCGGACCGGATGTGCCCCCCGATCACCTCGCGATCAATCCGCGCAGCCCGTTCTTCGATGCGGAGAAGCTGCGCAGGGGCATCGGCATCCGCTTCAAGGGCACGGTGCGCCGCAATGTCGAGGAGTATTGCATCTCCGAAGGCTGGGTGCGCGTGCAGGCGGGCAAGACCATGGACCGCAAGGGCAACCCGCTGACGCTGAAGCTCTCAGGGCCGGTCGAGGCGTGGTACGAGGATCTGGGCGAAGACGCGCCAGTGGCGAAGCTGTAGAGAAAACCCCCTCCGACCTGCCTGCGGCAGGCCACCTTCCCATTTGTGCTTCGCAAAAATGGGAAGGCCCTAATGGGGCAGTAGCCTGCCCCTTTCGCGCTCCACTAGTCCGGTGAGCCACGTCTTGAACGCCTGAACGCGTGCGAGCGCGTGCGTATCCTTGTGCATGACGAGCCAGAACGATCTGGTGATGCGCCGCTCGGGCAGCACGGGCACGAGGCTGGGGTCCGCATCACCGATGAAGCAGGGCAGCACCCCGATGCCCGCGCCTGCGGCGATCAGGCGGTGCTGCGCGTTGATCGAGGACGAGCGGACCGTGGCGGCGAGGCCGGGTTCGATCTCCGCAAGGTAGCGCAGTTCGGGTGCGTAGAGCAGATCGGGGACATAGCCGACGAGGGCGTGGCCCTTGGCGAGGTCTGACGGGCGGCGCAGCGGGGCGTGGCCGGAAAGGTAATCCGGGCAGGCGTAGAGCCTGAGGTGGTAGTCTGACAGCTTGCCCGCGATGACGGGGCCAGCACGCGGGCGCGAGAGGGTGACGGCAAGGTCCGCCTCGCGCTTCGAAGGGCTGAGGAAGCCGGAGTTCGCCACCAGGTCGATCACCAGCCTTGGATGTGCAGCAGTAAAGCTGCCTAGCGCAGGGGCGACGATCCAGCTGGCAAAACCTTCGGAAAGGCTGACGCGCAGCAGGCCCGCCGGGCCGCCGCCGCCATGTTCCGCAATGCGGCTCGCGGCGCGCTCCATGGCTTCGACTTCGACCAGCATAGCCTCGCCCGCTTCGGTGAGCACCTGGCCCTCGCGCGTCTGTTCGAACAGGGTGGCGCCGATGCGGGTTTCGAGGCGGCGCAGGCGGCGGCCCATGGTCGTGGCATCGACGCCGATGGCCTGCGCCGCGCGGGCGAGCTGCCCGGCACGGGCGATAGCGAGAAAGGTCTGGAAATCGCTCCAGTCTGGGGCCTGCATCATTGCAGGTATCCCTCGCATTTTCTCACCTTGCTTGCAAATCGTCGGGGGTGCAGGGAGCTGCCCAAGGTCCACGGACTAATTCGTCAGGAAAGGATGCAGCATGCGCCAGATCGATCATTTCATTGTCGGCGGTTCGGGCGGGGCTCCGGCACGCAAGGGCCCGGTGTTCGATCCCAACACCGGCGCGGTGCAGGCTGAAGTGGCGCTGGGCACGTCTGATACGCTGGAACGCGCTGTGCAGGCCGCGCTGGCGGCGCAGCCAGCCTGGGCCGCGGTCAACCCGCAGCGCCGTGCCCGCGTCATGTTCGAATTCAAGCGGCTGGTCGAGGCAAATATCGACGAACTGGCGCGCCTGCTCTCTTCCGAGCACGGCAAGGTGATCGCCGATTCGAAGGGCGATATCCAGCGCGGGCTCGAGGTGATCGAGTTCTGCTGCGGCATTCCGCATGTGCTGAAGGGCGAATACACGCAAGGCGCCGGGCCGGGCATCGACATCTATTCGATGCGCCAGCCCATCGGTATCGGCGCAGGCATCACCCCGTTCAACTTCCCCGGCATGATCCCGCTGTGGATGGCAGGCGTCGCCATCGCCACCGGCAATGCCTTCATCATCAAGCCTTCCGAGCGCGATCCTTCGGTGCCGGTGCGCTTTGCCGAGCTGTTCCTTGAGGCAGGTCTGCCCGAAGGCATCTGCCAGGTCGTCCATGGCGACAAGGAAATGGTCGACGCGATCCTCGACCATCCGGCGATCGGCGCGGTGAGCTTCGTCGGTTCGTCCGATATCGCGCACTATGTCTACAATCGCGGCGTCGCCGCCGGCAAGCGCGTGCAGGCGATGGGCGGGGCCAAGAACCACGGCATCGTGATGCCGGACGCCGATCTCGATCAGGTCGTCAACGATCTGGCGGGTGCTGCGTTCGGCTCGGCGGGCGAGCGCTGCATGGCGCTGCCGGTGGTCGTGCCTGTTGGTGAGGAAACCGCCGAGCGGCTCAAGGCCAAGCTGATCCCGGCGATCGAGAAGCTGCGCGTCGGCATTTCAACAGATGCCGATTGCCACTACGGACCGGTCGTCACCGCCGCGCACAAGGCGAACATCGAGCGCTGGATCGACCGCTGCGAGGCGGAGGGCGGCGAGATCGTGATCGACGGGCGCGGCTTCACCTTGCAGGGCCATGAGAACGGCTTCTTCGTCGGCCCGACGCTGATCGACCACGTCACGGCCGACATGGAAAGCTACCAGAACGAGATCTTCGGCCCCGTGCTGCAGATCGTGCGCGCGAAGGACTTCGAGGAAGCGCTCGCGCTGCCTTCGAAGCACCAGTATGGCAACGGCGTGGCGCTGTTCACCCGCAGCGGCAACGCGGCGCGCGAATTTGCAGCGCGGGTCAATGTCGGCATGGTCGGCATAAACGTGCCGATCCCCGTGCCGGTTGCCTATCACACCTTCGGCGGCTGGAAGCGGTCGGCCTTCGGTGACACCAACCAGCACGGCATGGAAGGCGTGAAGTTCTGGACCAAGGTCAAGACCGTAACGCAGCGTTGGCCGGACGGGCTGCCCGATAGCGGCAATGCCTTTGTTATCCCGACGATGGCGTAAACCTTGTCCAAGTCGCGCGTTTCCAGCGGTTCGCCGCTCGAACCGGTGATCGGCTTTTCCCGGGCAATCCGCACGGGAAAGCAGATCATGGTGGCTGGAACGGCGCCGATCGAGCCGGATGGATCGACCACGACCGGCGACGCGGCGGCGCAGATGGAGCGCTGCTGCGCGATCGTGGCGCGGGCGATTGCCGACCTTGGCGGCGATATCGCTGACACGGTGCGGACCTGCATCTACCTCACCGACCGGGCCGATTTCGATGCCGTGGCCCGGGTCCATGGCAAGTGGTTTGGCGCGGCGCGGCCCGCGACGACAACGCTCATCGTATCGGGTTTCGTCCGTCCGGAATGGAAGGTCGAGATCGAAGCCGAGGTGATGGAGGCGTGATGCTGGCCGCATCCGAAGCCGGAAACGGGGGCGCCCTTCGCGGGCTGAGCGCACCGTTCGCGGCGCTGGCTTGCGCCAAACCTTGCCTGCCCCGGCGCTTCGGCTAGGACCGACAGAGGCCGCGCGCCGGCTCCCCGTTTTACCCTTCCTGCAATGCAAGGCCAGAGCATGACCGACCAATTCCAGCTCACCGACGACCAGATCGCCATTCAGGAAATGGCGCGCCGCTTTACCGCCGATGCGATCACGCCGTTTGCCGCGCAGTGGGACGAGGAGCACAGCTTCCCGCTGGATACGATCAAGGCGGCGGCGGAACTCGGCTTCGCCTCGATCTATGTGAGCGAGGAAAGCGGCGGAATTGGGCTCGGGCGGCTGGAATCGGCGCTGATCATGGAAGCCATGGCTTATGGCTGCCCCACGACCAGCGCGTTCATCTCGATCCACAACATGGCCTCGTGGATGATCGACCGCTTCGGTGGGGAGGAAATCAAGGGCCGCTATTTGCCCTCGCTGATCACGATGGACAAGATCGCGAGCTATTGCCTGACCGAGCCCGGCTCGGGTTCCGATGCGGCAGCGCTGCGCACCACGGCTCGGCTGGAAGGCGACCATTATGTCGTGAACGGCACCAAGCAGTTCATCTCGGGCGGCGGGGTGAGCGACATTTACGTGACGATGGTTCGCACAGGCGAGGCGGGACCGAAGGGTATCTCGTGCCTGGTGATCGACAAGGGCACGCCGGGGCTCAGCTTCGGCGCGCCGGAACGCAAGCTGGGCTGGAACGCCTCGCCCACTGCGCAAGTGATTTTCGAGAACGTGAAAGTGCCCGTGGCCAACCGCGTCGGCGCGGAAGGCGACGGCTTCCGCTTTGCCATGGCCGGGCTGGATGGCGGGCGGCTCAATATCGGCGCCTGCTCGCTTGGCGGAGCGCAGCGCTGCCTTGATGAAGCGATCAAGTATGCCAAGGAACGCAGCCAGTTCGGCCAGCCAATCGCCGATTTCCAGAACACCCAGTTCCAGTTGGCGGATATGGCAATCGAGCTTGAGGCCGCGCGCGCGCTGCTCTATCTCGCGGCCGCCAAGGTGACGAGCAATGCGCCTGACAAGACGCGCTTTTCGGCGATGGCCAAGAAGCTGGCGACCGATACCGGCTCTTCGGTGGTCGACCGCGCATTGCAGGTGTTTGGCGGGTATGGCTATCTCAAGGACTATCCGATCGAGCGCTTCTGGCGCGACTTGCGCGTGCACCGCATTCTGGAGGGCACCAACGAGGTGATGAAGATGATCGTGGGCCGGGATTTGCTGCGCCAATGATTGCGCACAGCCTCGCCATGGTGACGATTGTCGTGCCCGATTACGACGCGGGGCTGGCGTTCTTTGTGGGGACGCTGGGCTTTGATCTGGCCGAAGACACCGATCTTGGCGCAGGCAAGCGCTGGGTGGTCGTCTCCATCGGTGAGGGTGCGAACCTTCTGCTGGCGCGGGCTGCCGATGAAACGCAGGCCGCCGCAATCGGGCGACAGGCGGGCGGGCGCGTGGGCTTCTTCCTTCACACCTCCGATCTTGCCGCAAGCGAGGCGGCGCTGCGTGCGCGAGGCGTGACAATCGAGGCGCCCGTGCGGCGCGAAAGCTATGGCGCGGTGCTGGTGTTCCGCGATCCCTTCGGCAACCGCTGGGATCTTATTGAAGCTCTGGTCCCGCTTGAAATGGGGAAGGCTGCATGACAGACGATATTCTGGTCCGCACCGAAGGGGGCATGGGCGTGCTTTCGCTCAATCGCCCCAAGGCGATCCACGCGCTCAACCGGGCGATGGTGGACGGCATGACCGCCGCGCTGCTAGCGTGGCGCGATGATCCCGCGATCGGCGCGGTGATCATCGACCATTCCGAAGGGCGCGGCTTCTGCGCGGGTGGGGATATCGCGTTTCTGCGCAATTCCGCGCTGACTGACGAGGGCGTTTCGGGCCGCAAGTTCTTCTTCGACGAGTATCGGCTCAACCACCTGATCATGACCTATGAAAAGCCCATCGTGGCGTTCATGGACGGGATCACCATGGGCGGCGGCGTGGGCATCGCCGATCCGGCGCGCTATCGCGCTGCGACCGAAAACACACGCCTCGCCATGCCCGAGACCGGCATCGGCCTGTTTCCCGATGTGGGCGGCGGCTGGTTCCTTTCGCGCATGAAGGGGCGGCTGGGCCAGTACCTCGCGCTCACCGGCGCCCGGATGGACGGGGCCGAATGCCTCTGGGCGGGTTCGGCCACGCATTACCTGCCGTCTGCCGCGTTGGCCGAGGTGAAGGCCAAGATCGCGGCGAACCCGGACGATATTCCAGCGATCCTGCACAGCTTCGCCGCCGTGCCGCCCGAACCCAAGATCGCGGCGCAGGCGGACGATATCGCGCGGCTGTTCGCTTCGGACCGCTACGAAGACATTCTCGCCGCGCTCGAAGCCGATGGCAGCGAATTTGCCGCTGCGACACTCGCGACACTGCACACCAAGAGCCCGCAGACATGCAAGGTCGCGCTGCGCCAGCTGGCGACCAGCCTGACCCTGCCCGATTTCGCCGCAAACATGGTGATGGAATACCGCATCTGCAGCCGCGTGCTGGTGCGCCCCGATTTTGCCGAGGGCGTGCGCGCGGTGATCGTGGACAAGGACAATGCCCCCAAGTGGAACCCGGCGACGCCCGAAGGCGTGACCGAAGACATGCTGGACGCGATCTTCGCGCCCCTGACTGATAGCGCAGAATGGAGCCCCCTATGACGTATGAAACGATTCTGGTCGAACAGCGCGGCGCCGTCACGCTGATCACGCTCAACCGCCCCAAGTCCTTGAATGCCCTCAATTCGCAGGTGCTCGAGGAGCTGATCACGGCGTTTGCGGCCTATGAGGCCGACCCGGCGCAGCGCTGCGCCGTGCTCACCGGCTCGGGCGAGAAGGCATTTGCCGCCGGCGCGGACATCAAGGAAATGGCCGACAAGGCCGCGACCGATTTCTACACCGGCGACTTCTTCTCGCGCTGGACCAGCCACCTGGTAAAGACCACGCGCAAGCCGTGGATCGCGGCAGTGAACGGCTTCGCGCTCGGCGGCGGGTGCGAGCTTGCCATGATGGCGGACTTCATCATCGCTTCGGAAAACGCAAAGTTCGGCCAGCCCGAGATCAAGCTCGGTGTCGCCCCCGGCATGGGCGGCTCGCAGCGCCTGACCCGCGCGGTGGGTAAGGCCAAGGCGATGGACATGTGCCTCACCAGCCGGATGATGGACGCGGTGGAAGCCGAGCGTTCGGGCCTCGTCAGCCGCGTCGTGCCGCTGGCCTCGCTGATCGACGAAGCGGTCGCCGCCGCCGAAGCCATCGCCGCGATGCCGCCGGTGGCCGTGATCGCCAACAAGGAAATGGTCAATGCCGCGTTCGAACTGACGCTCGATCAGGGCCTGCTGTTCGAACGCCGCGTGTTCCAGATCCTCACCGCGACCGAAGACAAGGCGGAAGGCATGGCCGCCTTCATCGAAAAGCGCCCCGGCGTGTGGAAGGGGAAGTAAGGCCATGAAAATCGCATTTATCGGCCTCGGCAACATGGGCGGCGGCATGGCCGCAAATCTCGTCAAGGCGGGGCATGACGTCCACGCGTTCGATCTGGCGGAAGCGGCGCTGGCGCGCGCGAAGGAAAGCGGCTGCGCCACGTACACCTCGGTGAAGGAGGCGGTGCAGGGCGCCGATGCCGTCGTCTCGATGCTGCCCAACGGCGCCATCGTGAAGGCGGTCTACACCGCCGATGTGATCGGCCATGCGCCGACTTCCGCACTGCTGCTTGATTGTTCAACCATCGACGTTGCCACCGCGCGCGAAGTTGCCGCGCTGGCGGCAGACGCGGGCTACGCCATGGTCGATGCGCCGGTTTCGGGCGGGATCGCGGCGGCCAATGGCGGCACGCTGACCTTCATGGTCGGCGGCAGCGCGGACGCCTTCGCGCGCGGTGAGCCGATCCTGGCCGCGATGGGCAAGGCGGTGATCCATGCGGGTGACAGCGGTGCAGGGCAGGCGGCGAAGATCTGCAACAACATGCTGCTCGGCGCCTCGATGATTGCGACTTGCGAGACCTTTGCCATGGCCGAGAAGCTGGGGCTCGACCTGCAGACGTTCTTCGACATCTCCAGCAAGGCTTCGGGCCAATGCTGGTCGATGACGAGCTATTGCCCGGTGCCGGGTGTTGGCCCGACGACTCCGGCGGACAATGGCTATCAGGGCGGCTTTGCCACCGCGCTGATGCTCAAGGACCTGAAGCTCGCGATGGAAGCGGCCAAGGGTGCCGGGGCTGACGTGCCGATGGGTGCGCGCGCGGCGGAGCTTTATGCGGCGTTTGCCGATGCGGGCAACGGCGGGCTCGATTTCTCGGCGATCATCAAGACGCTTTGATGGCCTCCACCCGGAGAAGGTGGGTCTGAAGGCCTGCTCAGCGCACGCGGCTGGCGATGATGCGGCCGATGGGATCGCGGGCCAGGTTGGGGGAGACCGCAAGGGTGCGGTCTTCCTTGACCGGGACCTTCACCGTTTCCCGCGCAGCCAGCGGGCGCCGCGCGGGCGTGCGGCTCGTTTCGGGAACGATGCCCTTGAGGAAGTCGGGCCCGATGCGTGAGGTGTAGGCGGCCTTGGGTGCGTCAGCCGAAGCAAGCACAGTCAGCCGTTCATTGGGTCCGAGGGTCTTTGCCGGCTTGCGGTTGTAGATAAAGCCCTCGACCGGCCAGTGCGTCGTGCCGAGCCCGCCAAGCGGTGCATACCACACGCGCACTTCGCTCCAGTCGTTCGCGGGTGAGACATCCACCGCGCGGACATTGTCTTCCATCTGGCCACGGCGCCCCTCGATGGGAGACCAGTTGGCGTGGCGCAGCAGGATGGTGCGCGAATCGAGGATGCGGCTGACGGCGGCGACATGGCCGAGTTGCATCGCTCCGTAAGGGCGAAAGGCCATGACCGCGCCGACCTTGGGTAGGGAGCCGCGCGCATAGTGGCCGTCGGCCTGATTCCACCAGGTGTGGGCGTCACCATAGAGCTGGATGCCGGTGACCTTGCGCGCATAGGGCACGCACTGGATGTAGGGCAGGGCGAAATCTCGGCCGATATCTTCGGCGTTATCGTCGCTCGCACCGGCTGGATCCGGCGCGATCGGCCGTGCCTGCGCCTGGGGCGGCACTGCTGCGAGCAGAAAGAGGAGTGCGAGTCGCAGGGGTACCGGGATCATGCAGGCAGCTTTGCCCGCGGCGTGGTTAAAGCTGCTCAAGCGAAGCTGGTTAACGAACCATTTCGGCCTCGAGGCGCGCGCGGCGAGTCCACGCTGCGCTTGCGTTCCGGGCGCGTTGGGGCCACGGGAGGGCCATGTTGCCCCAGGTTATCATCATCGGCCGCCCCAATGTCGGCAAGTCGACTCTGTTCAATCGGCTTGTCGGCAAGAAGCTCGCGCTCGTCGACGACCAGCCCGGCGTGACGCGCGACCGCCGCTTTGGCGATGCGGATCTGCTCGGCCTGAAGTTCACCATCGTCGATACGGCAGGCTGGGAAGATCTCGATCCCGAGACCCTGCCGGGCCGCATGCGCCAGCAGACCGAAGCTTCGCTGGTGGGCGCGGACGTCGCGCTTTTCGTGATCGATGCGCGCGCGGGCGTGACCCCGCTCGACGAGGAAATCTCGCGATATCTGCGCTCAAGCCGCATTCCCATCGTGCTCATGGCCAATAAGGCCGAAGGGCGCGCGGGCGATCCGGGGCTCTACGATGCCTTCGCACTGGGCTTTGGCGAGCCGGTGGCGTTTTCCGCCGAGCATGGGCAGGGCCTCGCCGATCTGTTCGAGGCGCTGCGCCCGCATATCGAAGGCACGGACGGCGAAGGCGATGCCGGGCCTGACGCCGAGATCGAAGACGAAGAGGAGTTCGATCCCGAATCGGTCCTCAAGCTTGCCATCGTCGGGCGCCCCAATGCGGGCAAGTCCACCTTGATCAACAAGCTGCTCGGCGAAAACCGGCTGCTGACGGGGCCGGAGGCGGGGATCACACGCGATTCGATCGCGATTGACTGGCAGTGGTTCGATCCGACGAGCGACGCCTACCGCCCGGTGCGGCTGATTGACACGGCGGGGATGCGCAAGAAGGCGCAAGTCGTCGAAAAGCTGGAGAAGATGTCCGTCGCCGATGCGCGCCGCGCCATCGACTTTGCCGAAGTGGTCGTGCTGCTGCTCGATGCGACGCGCGGGCTGGAACATCAGGACCTCAAGATCGCCTCGATGGTGCTGGAGGAAGGCCGCGCGCTGATGATCGCGATCAACAAGTGGGACGTGGCGGAGGACCCCTCCGGCCTGTTCAATGGGATCCGCGCCGCACTTGAGGAAGGCCTTGCGCAAGTACGCGGGGTGCCGCTGCTGGCGGTTTCGGCGCGCACGGGCAAGGGGCTCGACCAGATGCTGACCGCCGCCTTCGATATCCGCGCGGCTTGGTCGAAGCGCGTGCCGACCTCGGCGCTCAACCGCTGGTTCGACGATGCGCTCGCCGCCAATCCGCCGCCGGCACCGGGCGGAAAGCGCATCAAGCTGCGCTACATCACGCAGGCGCGCATCCGGCCGCCGAGCTTCGTGATGTTCGGCACGCGGCTCGATCAGCTTCCCGAAAGCTATCGGCGCTATCTGGTGAACGGCATCCGCCGCGAACTGGGTTTCGATGCGGTGCCGATCCGGCTGACCTTGCGTAGCCCGACCAACCCGTTCGCGAAGAAGTAGCCAAGTCTCCCAGGTATTCCCACTTCGTCACCCTGAACTTGTTTCAGGGTCCATCGCGCCCTAAAGCACGGTGCATTCGGTGGGGCACGGCGCGGCGTCGTTGCGTTTTGAACGCTGACCTTGCGCGCGGAAAGATGGACCCTGAAACGAGTTCAGGGTGACAAGTGATGTTTTGAGCCGACGTTTGTTTCGACCTTTGAGGTTCCACCATGCCCAATGCTGCCCTGCCGCTAGACCCCGCGATCCTGCCGCACACTGTGAGCAGCGCGATCCTGCGCGGCATGCGCGGCACGTGCCCGCGCTGCGGCGGCACGCATCTGTTCGCTGGCGGGCTCAAGCCTGTCGAACGCTGCCGGATGTGCGGGCAAAACTGGACGCTGCACGCGGCGGACGATTTCCCGCCCTATATCGCGATCCTCCTCACCGGGCACCTGATGGCGCCGGTGATCATCGGCCTCGGCAAGATCGAGAGCCTGCCGGAGTGGGCGATGATGCTGATCGCACTGACCATGGCCGCCGCGCTGATCGCCGCCATCCTGCGCCCCGCCAAGGGCGGCGTGATTGCGCTGCAGTGGTGGCTTGGCATGCAGGGCTTCGCCGGGCATGCGGGAAAGGTTGAGGCGGGGGTGGCCTAAAGGAAGTTGTTCGGCCAGATCATCGTCCGCCACATGTGCGCCGTGGGTGAGCCATCGAAGCCGAGCCCTTCCGCCGGCTCCTTGAAATTCCGCCCGATCACGTCCTCCAGTTCCTCGGGCACCACCACCGGGAAATCGTCGAAGAAGTAGGTGTCGTAGAGCGTCATCTGCCGCGCCGTGCCGTACCACTTGTGGCCCATCGCATATTCTGCATCGCGCAGCAGGTAGGCCGGCACCTGATAGTCTGGGCCGAAGAAGGCGTGGTAGCTTTCGGGGTAGGCGTAGCCCGCCGCTTCATCGGGCACGTAGCGCAGCGCTTGGTGGTACTTCACCGCGAAGGCCACTTCGGGATCGACGTAGGGCTCGACCAGCTGCGCGCTCCAGTAGCCGTGGTCGCAGCGGATCAGGCAGCCGTTGGAGATATCGTGCAGCAGGCAGGCCATCACGACCTTTTCCGGCAGCCCGTCATCAAGCGCGCGCTTGGCGCTGACGAGGAGGTGCCGCACGGTGATATCGCCGAAGCGGCAGCGGAAGAAATCCATGAGACGCGGGCGTTCGGGCATGCGCGGGAGGGCGGGATTGTCGCCCATCATGAACACCGTCTTCGGGTTCAGGCGCTTTAGCAGTTCGCCCTCGTTGTCGACGAATTCGGTGCCCTTCCAGCCGACGGGCGAAGGGTAGATCAGGCGTTCGCGGCCTTCCTGCGGCCAGGGGCGAGTGTCTTCGGTCATGGTTTTAAGGGTAGGCGGGGTGTGCGCTTCGGGCAACCCACCCCGCTGCGACCAGGCTCACTGCGTTCGCCAAGTCTTGCGCCCTCCCGCAAGCGGGAGGGCGCAAGGTCTTCTCCTCCCCTCCCGCTTGCGGGAGGGGTTGGGGGTGGGCCTAGAGAACCTCGAACAGCCCCGCCGCACCCATGCCGCCGCCCACGCACATCGTCACGACGACGTACTTCGCACCCCGGCGCTTGCCTTCGATCAGGGCATGCATGACCCCGCGCGCGCCAGTCATGCCATAGGGGTGGCCGATGGAAATCGCGCCGCCGTTGACGTTGAGCAGCTCGTTCGGAATGCCCAGCTTGTCGCGGCAATAGAGCACCTGCACCGCGAAGGCTTCGTTCAGCTCCCACAGGCCGATGTCATCCATCTTGAGGCCGAAGCGCTTCAGCAGCGCGGGGACTGCGAAGACCGGGCCGATGCCCATTTCGTCAGGCTCGGTGCCCGCAGCCGCCATGCCGACATAGCGGCCCAGCGGCGCGAGGCCCTTCTTCGCGGCGACGGCAGCTTCCATCAGCACGACAGCGGCGGAGCCATCCGAAAGCTGGCTGGCGTTGCCTGCCGTCACGATGCCGCCCTCGATCACGGGCTTGAGCGCCTGCAGGTTCTCCAGCGTGGTCGAGGGGCGGTTGCCTTCGTCCTTGGTGAGCGTCACGTCGTGCATCGTGATCTCGCCGGTTTCCTTGTTCTGCACGCCCATCGAGCTGGTGGTCGGCACGATTTCGGCATCGAACTTGCCGGCGGCCTGCGCGGCGGCGGTGCGCTGCTGCGATTGCAGCGCGTATTCGTCGCAAGACTCGCGGCTGATGCTGTAGCGCTTGCCCACCGTCTCGGCGGTCTGCAGCATCGGCATGTAGACGGCGTTGTGCATAGCGATGAGGCTGCGATCAGGGGCGACGCGCATGTCCTTGGTCTGGACGAGGCTGATCGATTCCTGCCCGCCCGCAGCGACCACATCCATGCGGTCGACGATGATCTGCTTGGCGGCGGTGGCGATGGTCATCAGGCCCGAGGAGCACTGGCGGTCCATGCTCATGCCAGAAACGGTGACGGGAAGCCCCGCACGCAGCGCAACCTGGCGCGCGATATTGCCGGCCTGCGCGCCCTGCTGGAGCGCCGAGCCCCACAGCACGTCGTCAATCTCGCCGCCCTCGATCCCGGCGCGGGCGACCGCGGCCTCCAGCGAAAGCGCGCCGAGCGTGGCGCCGGCGGTGGCGTTGAACGCGCCCTTGTAGGCGCGCCCGATGGGGGTGCGGGCGGCGGCAACGATAACGGCATCACGCATGGTTGGTCTCCTTGGAATCGGATGCGGGTACGGGGTTCTGGGCAATCGGGTTACCGCCGAAGTGATCGCGCAGCTCGCGCTTCAGCACTTTGCCGATCGGGCTGCGCGGCAATTCATCGACCACTTCGATGCGGGCAATGCGCTGCGTCTTGCCGAGTGCGCGGTTGGCTTCAAGCCGGATTGCTTCGGGATCGGCGGAAGTATCGGCTAGCACGATCACGGCAAGCGGGGTTTCGCCCCACTGATCGCTGGGCACGCCGACGACGGCGGCTTCCTTCACGGCAGGCTGGCGGGTGAGTTCGGCTTCAAGATCGGTGGGGAAGATGTTGAACCCGCCCGAGATGATCATGTCCTTGGCGCGGTCCATCAGGATGAGGAAGCCGTCCTCGTCGAACTTGCCGATATCGCCGTGGCGAATGTAGCGCACGCCGTCCTTGTCGAACCAATCCATCTCGCGCGTCTTGGCGGGCTGGCCGTGGTAGCCGTTCATCATGATGGGGGAGCGGCCGACGATCTCGCCCGTTTCGCCCGGCGGCAGTTCGTTGCCGTCCTCGTCGATGATCTTCATCACGTGGCCGGGCGAGGGCTGGCCGACGGTGTGGAGCTTGTCCGGGAACTTGTGCGCAATGAGCGTGGTCGTAGCCCCGCCTTCGGTGAGGCCGTAGCCTTCGACAAGGCCGCCGGGCCAGCGCTTCAGCACATCGGCCTTGAGCCAGGCCGGGAATGGCGCTGAGGTGCAGCCCTTCAGCCGGTAGGCCGATAGATCGAAGCTGTCGAAGTCCGGCAGCTCCATGATCCGGCGGTATTGCACCGGCACGAGCATGGCATTGGTGACGCGCTCTCGCTCGCTGAGGGCAAGGAAGGTGCGCGCATCGAACTTCTTCATCAGCACGACCTTGCCCGCCGCGGTGAGCGTGGGGAGGAAGCTGACGAGTGTGGTGTTTGAATAGAGCGGGGTCGAGTTGATCGTTACCGTATCGTCGTCATAACCGCCGATGATCGTGCGCCGGGCATATTCATAACGCATCTGGTGCGATTGGACGATGCCCTTGGGCACTCCGGTGGTTCCGGAGGAATAGATGATGTTGAACGGGTCTTCCGGCGCAGGGAGGCGCTCTTCCGGCTTCGCGCCGTTCGGGGCGATCCACTCCGAAAAGGGGATGCCCGCATCGCTATCGTCGAGCGCGATGCGCTTGACGTGATCCGGGAAGGGCAGGTCTGCGAGCCCCTCGGCCATGGCCTTGTCGAGCAGCAGCACGCGGCTGGTGCTGTCTGCCAGCATGGCGAGCACCGTCGGCGGCGCGGCGGTGGAGGTGAGCGGCGCGGCGACGGCCCCGGCGCGCAGGGCGCCGAGGAAGGCTAGCGCGGTGTTCACCGAATTGCTCGCCGCAATGGCGACGGGCTCGTTCGCCTCAACCCCTTCGCGCTGGAGCGCAGCGGCCACGCGGTCGAGCATCGCATCGAGTTCGGCCCACGACAGGCGCGAAGTTTCATCCGCCAGCGCGATGGCCTCTCCCCGCCGGGCCGCATGGGCGCGCAGGATCACGCTCAGCGGGATGAACGGGGCTTCGACGATATCCTCGATGCGCATGGCCGGTGCTGCCCTTAGTCGAAGGCTTCGCCCGCAGCGGCTTTCTTTGCCAGCAGCGGGGCGACCGGGAGGCCGTGCTTTTCCAGACCCGCGACGACAGTGGCAAGGCCGATATGGCTCGCCCAATACATCGGGCCGCCGGTCCAGGCCGGCCAGCCATAGCCGTTGAGCCAGACGGTATCGATATCGGACGCGCGCTGCGAAATGCCTTCTTCGAGGATGAGGGCACCTTCGCTGATCATGGGATAGAGCAGGCGTTCAAGGATCTCCTGCGCATCAATGCTGCGCTGGGGCTTGCCGGCCTTGGCCGCCCATTCGGCGATCAGGCCGCGCGTAACGTCGCTGGGGGTGCGCTGGCGGTTTGCATCGTAGTCGTAGAACCCCTTGCCGGTCTTCTGGCCCCAGCGGCCAAGCGCACAGAGCGCCTCGCGCAGGGTTTCGATGCGGTTCGGGTCGCGGTGCCAGCCGATGTCGAGGCCCGCAAGGTCCGCCATCTGGAACGGGCCCATAGGGAAGCCGAATTCGAGGAGCGCGTTGTCGACTTCGGCGAAGTCCGCGCCTTCCATGATGAGGGCATTGGCCTGTTCCTGCCGCTTGCCGAGCATGCGATTGCCGATAAAGCCGTGGCACACGCCCGAGACCACCGGGACCTTCCCGATCTTCACCGAGAGCGCCATCACCGTGCCGAGCACATCCTTGGCAGTGGCGGAACCGCGCACCACTTCGAGCAGCTTCATCACGTTCGCGGGCGAGAAGAAGTGCATGCCGAGCACCGCTTCGGGGCGCTTCGTGCTGGCGGCGATCTCGTTCACGTCGAGGTAGCTGGTGTTGCTGGCGAGGATCGCGCCCTGCTTTACGATACCGTCAAGCTTGCCGAAGACCTCCTTCTTGACGTCCATGCTTTCGTAGACCGCCTCGATCACCAGATCGGCATCGGCCAGCGCACCGAAATCGAGCGAGGGGGTGAGGCGCCCCATCGCGGCTTCGGCGAGGGCGGCGTCCATCTTGCCGCGCTTGACGGTGTTCTCGTAGTTCTTGCGCATCGTGGCGACGCCGCGATCGAGCGCTTCCTGCGTCATTTCGACGATGGTGACGGGGATGCCCGCCGTCAGGAAGTTCATCGTGATGCCGCCGCCCATCGTGCCGGCCCCGATCACGCCGACCTTGTTGATGGGCAGCAGAGCGGTGTCTGAGGGGATATCGTCGATCGTCGCGGCGAGTTTGCGCGCGGCGTCGATGTGGTCCTTGGCGCCGGGGATGGGATCGGACATTTCGTTGTCTCCTTGGATGCGATCAGGCGTAACTGTGCGTCATCGCCGAATAGACCAGCGTCTTGAGCTGGCGGCGGATGGGATAGCTGGAGGACGGAAAGAGCTGGGTCATGAAGACCATGTGCAGCTTTTCCACCGGATCGATGAAGAAGGCGGTGGAATGGATGCCGCCCCAGTGGAATTCGCCCTTGGTGCCCGGGATCAGCGTCTTCGCGGGATCGACGACCACGCCGAAGCCGAGGCCAAAGCCGACGCCCGCGTTGCCGGATTCGCTGAACAGCGCTTTGGAAAGCGTGGTCAGGTCTGCACCGCCGGGGAGGTGGTTCGCGGTCATCAGCGCGAGCGTCTTGGGCGAGATCAGCGGGACACCGCCGCTCACCAGGACGGCGCAGAAGCGGTGGTAGTCCGCGGTTGTCGACAGAAGGCCGCCACCGCCGCTTTCGAAGCGGGGCGGGCGCAGCGTGTTCGACTTGTCCGCATGATCGATCAGCGTGGGTGCGCCCAGCGGGTTCCACGCCCAGCTGTCGGTGAGGCGATGCGCCTTTTCGGGCGGGCAGTGGAAGCCGGTATCGACCATGCCGAGCGGCGCGAAAATGCGGCTCGCGAAGAATTCGCCGAGGCTCATGCCGGAGAGGCGCGCCACAATCACGCCGAGCACATCGGTGCTGACCGAGTAGTTCCAGCTCGTGCCCGGATCGAATTCCAGCGGGAGCTTGGCGAGTTCGGCGATGAAGTGGCCGTTGCCGGGAAGCGAGGCATGCCCGTCGAGCCGGCCCTTGCGATAGGCGGCATCGACATTGGTGCGGTTCTGGATGCCGTAGGTCAGGCCCGACATGTGGGTGAGCAGGTCCACCATCCGCATCGGGTTGGTCGCAGCGCGCGTGGGAAAGAACGGCGCATCGCCGCCGCCGCCATTGTAGATGCCGAGCCCGGCAAATTCGGGGATCACCTTGGTGACTGGATCATCGAGCGCAACCTTGCCTTCTTCCAGCAGCATCATGAACGCCAGGCTGGTGAGCGGCTTGGTCATCGAGGCGATGCGGAAGATCGCGTCGCCTGCCAGCGGAGTGCCGTCCGCGCGGGCTTCGCCGAGTGTCACGCGGTGGAAGGGCTGGCCATCCCGCGCGATCAGCAGATCGGCATTCGGGAGCAGGCCGGGGGCGACGTAGCGCTCCTCAAGAAACGCACCGATGCGGGCGAGGCGGGCGGCATCGAAGCCATGGGCTGCGGGATCGGCAATTTCCATCAGCCGAACACCGCGACCGATTGCAGGCCGTGCATCACTTCCACGCCTTCGCTGTTCCACAGGCGCAGTGTTTCGCTGCTGAAGCCGTCGGCCATATGGTTCGAGCTGGTTTCGAGCAGCCACCAGCCATCGCGCGTTTCCGGCACTTCGCCGAGGATGGTCAGCGCCCAGGTGATCGAGCTGATCGGCCCCATCCGCTCCATCGCGCGCGCCGAACCGGGCGGCAGCGCATCGCCGATCCCAACGAGCTCGGCTTGTGGATCGAGGCCGGAGCGATCCTTGAGACGCACCCAGCGGCGGATCGTGCCCGGAGGCGAACCGCCGGGCGGATCGGCGCGGCGCATGTCCATCCGCGCCGTGAAGGCGGGGGCCATGTCGTTGGACGTGAGGCGGGGGGAATCTTCTGGCGGGATCAGGTTCGGCAACACGGCGGCCGCGACGGTCCCGTTGCTTGTCCGGCCAGCGCCGAACAGCCAGAGCGTGCGCTGCGCCAATGCGCCTTCGCAGGTGAGCGAGGTTTCCACCTGCGCGACGCTCTTCCCCTGCCGGAGCATCACCACCTCGACTTCAAGATGCTCGCCCACCGGCGCGACAAACCCGACTTGCGCGGCGCGCAGCGGTGGCAGATCGGGGAATGCCAGCTTCGCGGCGGAATAGGCGATGAACGCGGCGGTGCCGCCATACATCGTGCGGCCCTGCATCCAGCCTGCCGCGCCATCCAGCTTGAAGCGCCCGCTGCCCAGCGGTTCGAGCCGTGACGCCAGCGCGCCGAAGCTCATATCCGCTTCGGCAGAGCCATTGGTGACAGCATCCGGGTGCTCGGCTTCCGGCAAATCTGCGTCCTTCCCACGAATCTGCTTATGCGGCGGGATTAGGTCATCGAGAGGGATCAGGGAAGCGCTTTGCGCGGGGCCCGTAGGCGAAAAAATGCAGCAATTCCGCCGGATTCGGTGCCTTCCGTTACGGCATCCGGGCCTTTCGGGGCACTTGCTGCAAACCGGGCGCGGCTCTAGTCTCGCCGCAAGCAGGTGCCGCCGATACGAGCGGTGCCCATGAGGATGCCATGACCGAACCGAGCCCAGAACCAACAGGCGCACTTCCCGCGATTCCCGCCGGCTGGCCCGTGCATACGCTGCCGGAAATCCGCGCCGAACTCTGCGCGTCGGGCATGCCGTTCGAGATGGAAACCGTCACGATCCGGGGCGTGCCGACGCGGGTATGGAAGAATGCGCTGCCCGATCTGCGCGGCGTCATGGCGGCGGCGCGCACGCATGGCCCGGCCGATTTCCTTGTCTACGGCGAAGAACGCGTGAGCTTCGATGCCTTTCACCGCGCAGTCGCGGTGCTCATGTCGGCGCTGGCTGCGCGCGGCGTGGGCAAGGGCGACCGGGTGGCGCTGGCCATGCGCAATCTGCCGGAATGGCCGGTGGCGTTCATGGCTGTCTGCGCACTCGGTGCGATCATCGTCCCGCTCAACGCGTGGTGGACGGGCGAGGAACTGGCCTTTGCGCTGGAGGATAGTGGCGCGCAGCTGCTGATCGCCGATGCCGATCGCTGGGCGCGGATCGCTCCCCACGCCGAGGGACTGCCGCTGCAGAATGTGGTCGTATCGCGCGGGGCTGGCGAAGGCGCCGAGCGGCTGGAGGACATGATTGGCGCGCCTGGCAGTTGGTCCGCGCTGCCTGATGCAGAACTGCCCCCAGCTGAGATCGCCAGCGATGATCCCGCCGGCATCTTCTATACCAGCGGCACGACCGGCCGGCCCAAGGGCGCGCTTGGTACGCATCGCAACCTCACGACCAATATCATGACGAGCGCGTGGAGCGCCGCGCAATCGGCAAGGCGGCGCGGCGAGGGATTGCCCGAACCGCGCTCACGCGTGATCCTGCTGGCGGTGCCCTTCTTCCACGCCACGGCCTTTTCGGCGACCTTGATGGGCTCGCTCGCGGGCGGCAGCCGCCTCGTGCTGCTCCACAAGTGGGATACGCTGGAGGCGATGCGCCTGATCGAAAAGGAGCGCGTTTCGATGACCGGCGGCGTACCGTTTATCGCCTGGCAGCTGATCGAGCATCCAGAACGCCATAAGTTCGACCTCTCCACCCTTGAGGCGATTTCCTATGGCGGCGCGCCTTCCGCTCCCGAGCTTGTCTCCGCGATCTGGCAGACCTTCGGCGCGCTTCCCGGCAACGGCTGGGGCATGACCGAGACCAGCGCCACGGTGACCCACCACATGGCTGAGGACTACCTCAACCGGCCCTCCAGTTGCGGCCCGCCGGCGCCGGTCGCCAGCCTCGAAATCCGCGCCGACGACGGGGCGACGGTCCTGCCGCCGGACAGCGTGGGTGAACTCTGGGCGAGCGGGCCGATGATCGTGGCGGGCTACTGGAACCGGCCCGAGGCGACAGCGCAGACCTTCGTTGATGGCTGGGTGCGCACTGGCGACCTTGCGAAGCTGGATGACGAGGGCTTCTGCACGATCGTCGACCGCGCCAAGGACGTGATCATCCGGGGCGGCGAGAACATCTACTCGATCGAGGTCGAGAACGTGCTCTACGAGCATCCCGCCGTGACCGACGCGGCGCTGGTCGGCATTCCGCACCGCACCTTGGGCGAGGAACCGGCAGCCGTCGTCTATCTCGCGCCGGGAGCGGCAGCGAGCGAGGACGAACTCAAGGCTTTCGTGGCAGCACGGCTGGCCGGGTTCAAGGTTCCGGTGCGGATCGCCTTCACGGCTGAGACCCTGCCGCGCAATGCCAACGGCAAGATCCTGAAGAAGGAGCTCAAGGCCATGCTGACGGCTTCCGGGCTGGCAGAAACGTGAGATGGCGCGGGCTGAAGGCTGTGCGATGGGTATGACAGGAATTGGGGAGACGGGATGATGAGCGAGGCAGAAACGACAGGCGAACGGCGTTCGGGCGGATGCCTGTGCGGAGCGGTGCGCTATGAAACCGCCTGGCCGCCACTGCTGACGGGTGTGTGCCACTGCCGCCATTGCCAGAAGCAGGCGGGCACGGCGTTTTCGGTCCTCGTCGCCGTGCCGTTCGCCGCGCTGGAGCGTTCGGGCGAGCTTACCACTTATGAGGACGGCAGCGAATCCGGCAACCCGGTGATGCGCAAGTTCTGCGGCACATGCGGCTCGCCCGTATTCAGCGAAACGCCGGACGGGATGGCGCAGGGGATGATCTTCATCAAGGCGGGCACGCTGGACAATCCCGACGAGCTGTCGCCCACCGTCCATTTCTGGACGGCGAGCAAGCAGAACTGGGTGACGCTTCCCGAAGGCGCGGCGCTGCTCGAAAAGCAATAGGTCGGGCGCGCAGATTTTCCATCCGTCCCGCGCAAACACGCGGCGGATGGGGGCTTTTTTGCGCTCCTATTCAATGCGCCAGCTTGTTGGAGGGCGTCAGCATGGCAATATGTTTGTCGTGCTAAATCTTTGCGTCTCGTGATGCTCGACCCGCCCACTTGACGCGCTTCAAAACCAGGACACGTCATGGCTGATATTGACCCCCAGATCGACCGCTCCGACCGCTGCCCGGGGATCACCTATACCGACATGCTGGCCGTCGATACGCGGCCCGCGCCCGATTACCTCGTGATGGAATCGACGCAGGAACTGGGCGACGAACCGCTCGATCCGGATCGCTACACCAGCCCCGCCTTCATGGCGCTGGAAGACGAGAAGATGTGGCCCAACGTGTGGCAGTTCGCCGCGCGCGAGGAGGACATGCCCGAACCCGGCGACACGGTGGTCTACGAGATCGGCGACAAGTCGTTCCTGCTGATCCGGCAGCCTGACGGCGGCGTGCGCGCGTTCTATAACGTGTGCCTCCACCGCGGGCGCAAGCTGCGGCTGGAAAGCGGGCGCGCGATCAACCTGCGCTGCCCGTTCCACGGCTTCACCTGGAACAACGACGGCAGCCTCAAGGAAATCCCCTGCGCGTGGGATTTCAAGCACCTTGAGGACAAGGACCTCTCGCTCCCCGAACTGAAGGTCGAGCGCTGGCAGGGCTTCATCCTCGTGACCGAGAACCAGGATCTGCCCAACTTCCGCGACTGGATCGGCCCCGGTGTCGAGCATTACGACAACTGGCGGCTCGACGAATGCACCACCGGTGCTTGGGTGGCCAAGGTGGTGCCAGCGAACTGGAAGGCCGTTTCCGAAGCGTTCATGGAAGCGTGGCACTCGGTCGTCACGCATCCGCAGATTCTGCCGTTCACGGCGGACGCCAACACGCGCTACGATCTCTACGGCGATCACATGAACCGGGCGATCACGCCCAATGGCACGCTTTCGCCCCACCTCAAGGGCAAGGATCAGCTTTATGTGATCAACAAGCTGGCCGAGTTCCTTGGCGCGGGCGATGGGCGCGGTCGGCGCAATGCGGCCGAACCGACCGACCTCATGGGCTTCGATGCGGATGATCCGCTGCTGGCGCGCAAGGTGCTGGCGCAGGCCAACCGCGAAGGCTTCGCGGCGATGAACGGGCATGACTACTCTCAGGCTTCGGACAGCGAGATGCTCGACAACCTGACCTATAACATCTTCCCCAACTGGTCGCCTTGGGGCGGCTTCGTGCCGAACATCGTCTATCGCTGGCGGCCGTGGAAGGATGCCGATCACTGCCTGATGGAAGTGCGCATCCTGATGCGCGCGCAGAAGGGCGAGAAGCCGGGCCGCGGCCCCGAGATGTTCATGATCCCGGATGGCGAGCCCTTCACCTATGCCTCGCACCTCATCGGTGCGGCGCTGGCCGGGGTGTTCGATCAGGACATGGAAAACCTGCCGCACGTGCAGGCGGGCATGAAGGCAAGCAAGAACAAGCGGCTGGAGCTCGGCCACTATCAGGAAACCCGCATCCGCCAGTTCCACAAGACCATGGACAAGTACATTTCCGGCGAACTGCCCAAGACGGCGTGATGCAAAGGCTGGAAGGGCGCGTCGCGCTCGTGACGGGCGCGCTGCGCGGCATTGGCCTTGCGGCGGTGGAGCGGCTGCTGGCCGAAGGGGCGTCAGTGGTTCTAACCGACCTTCCCGATCCCGGCGCGACGGAAGTTGTCGCCGTGCTCGGCCGGTTGGGGCCATCTGCGCATTATCTGCCGCTCAATGTTGCGCAGGAGGCGGACTGGCAGGCGGTCGCGGCGCAGGTTCGTGCCGATCATGGCCGGCTCGATGTGCTGGTCGCCAACGCCGGGACTGACTGCACTTCGCGGGTCGAGGAGATCAGCCTAGCCGATTGGCACCGCGTCATGGCGGTCAATGTTGATGGGCTGTTCCTCGGCGTGAAGCACTGCGCGGCGCTGATGGAAGAGACCGGGCGGGCCACGCGCGGCGGTGCTTCGGTCATCGCGATCAGTTCGATCATGGGGATCGTCGGAATTGCCGATGCCTCGGCCTACAACACCTCCAAGGGCGCGGTGCGTCTGTTCTGCAAGGCGGTGGCGATCGAGTTTGCGCAGAAGCGCATGCCGATCCGCGTCAACTCCGTGCACCCCGGCTTCGTGCGCACGCGGCTGCTTGAGGAAGGCATGGCGGGGTGGGTGGAAAAAGGCATGGGCACTTCGGTCGAGGCGCTGATGGAGGGTCTGGGCGCGAGCACGCCGATGGGCCGCATCGCCGAACCGGAGGAGATCGCGCCCGCCATCGCCTTTCTCGCGTCGGACGATGCGAGCTACGTGACGGGTGCGGAACTTGTCGTCGATGGCGGGTGGACGGCGCAGTAGGGAAGCACCGGCACTCCTTCTTTCGTCATTGCGAGCGCAGCGAAGCAATCCAGAGCAGCTTGCATTGCGCTCTGGATTGCTTCGCTGCGCTCGCAATGACGAAGGTTTGGGCTAAAGCTCCACCACCACCTTGCCCACATTCGCCCCGGTAAAGAGCTTGGTGAAAGCCGCGGGCGTTTCCTCTAGGCCCGTGCTCACCTCGAAGGGCAGGCGCAGCTGGCCGGCGGCGGCTAGGCGGGCGAGCTGCGGATTGAATTCGGGCTCGCGGGCGTAGAAGTCCGGCGAGAAGAAGCCTTCGATGCGCAGGCGCTTCATCAACACCTGATCGAAGCGGTAGGGACCGGGCACGGGGCCTTGTGCGATATAGTTGGTGATGAGCCCGCAGACCGCGACGCGGCCGAACAGCGCCATATTGGCGAGCGCCGCATCGAGGATTTCGCCGCCGACATTGTCGAAATAGACGTCGATGCCATCCGGGCAGAGCCGCGCGAGTTCGGTTTCGACATTGGCCGACTTGTAGTCGATCGCGCCGTCGAAGCCGTATTCCTCCGTCAGCAGGTCGCACTTGGCCGCGCCCCCGGCGATGCCGATCACGCGGCAGCCGTGCGCCTTGGCGATCTGGCCGGCCATGAGCCCGGTGCAGCCCGCCGCAGCTGAGACCACGAAAGTCTCGCCCGCCTTCACTGCGCCAGTTTCAACCACGCCGACCCAAGCCGTCCAGCCATTCGCACCATAGATGCCGACGTATTCTTTCAGATCGGAATGCGCGTCGTCCAGCCGCGTGCAGTAAGTCGTATCGGGCTCAACCACCGAAAAGTCCGCCCATTGGCCGTAGCAGCGCACGCGGTCTCCCGCCTTGTACTCGGGGTGGCGGCTGTCCACGACCACGCCCAGCACCGTGCCGATCAGCTTGGCGCCAAGCGGCGTGCCGGGCTGGTAGCTATCCTCGCGGTCGGTCATGTACATGCGGGTGCCGCTGTCCATTGAGAGCACCTTGTTCGCGACGAGAATCTGGCCCTCGCCAAGCGCGGGCAGCGTTTCGGTCTCCAGCGCGAAGGCTTCGGCATAAGCATTGCCGACAGGGCGGTGGGCGAGGATCCAGTGGCGGTTTGCGGTGCTCATTCGGTGTCCTTCGGCTGGGGCTGCCGTGCATCAAGCCCGCCTTTCGCCCCCAAGGCCACTGGCGGAAATGAGCGGCGCATCTGTTCTTTGGCCCCCTCTCTTTCATCAGTGGGCCGGGGGCAGGAATGCCGATAGCCTCCGCACTCAAAATACTGGGAGACGTGTCTTGGCCGATAAGACCCTGCGTACCTTCTGCCGCTTCTGCCATGCCAGCTGCGCCATGCTGGTCGATGTCGAAGGCGACAAGGTCACGGCGGTGCGGGGCGATCCCGAGAACCCGCTGTTCAATGGCTATACGTGCGTGAAGGGCCGCCAGATGCCCGAAATGCACAACCTGCCCGAGCGGCACCTGCGGCCATTGGTGCGCAAGGACGGCGTCAAGGGCGGGGAGTTCGTGGAGACTTCGACCGCCGAGGCGCTCAAGCTGGTGGCCGACAAGATCCGCGCCGTGATCGCCGAGCATGGGCCGCACAGCGTCGCGCTCTATTGCGGCACCAATGCGTTCCAGAACAGCGCGGTACTCGGCACGTCCTACGCGCTGGCCGAGGCGATCGGCACGCGCAACTACTATACCAGCGTGACGGTTGATCAGCCCGCGAAGGTCTTCACCACGGCGCGCTACGGCCAGTGGATGGGCGGGGGCAACAACTTCGAAGAGTCCGACGTCGTGATGTTCGTCGGCAACAACCCGCTGGTCTCGCATTACACGCCCGGCGGCGGCGTGCCGCCGTTCTCGCCCTCACGCCGTCTTCGCGATGCCAAGGCGCGGGGGATGAAGGTGATCGTGGCCGATCCGCGCCAGAGCGACACCGGCAACCTCGCCGATCTCTACCTGCAGGTGAAGCCGGGCGAAGACCCGGCGCTGCTGGGCGGCATGCTGCACGTGATCATCAAGGAAGGGCTCTACGACCGCAACTTCGTGGCGGCGCACGTCGACGGGTTCGACGCGCTGGCGGACGCTGTGAAGGACTTCACGCCCGAGCTCGCCGAAACGCGCGCCGGGGTTCCGGCGGAGCAGATCGTGGCGGCAGCCCGCATGTTCGCCCGTGCCGCCAAGGGCCGGGTGGTGACGGGGACGGGGCCGGAGATGGCCGGGCGCGGCACGCTGACTGAGTACCTCGTGACTGCGCTGAATGTGGTTTGCGCGCGGTTCAACCAGGCGGGGGACAAAGTGGCGAACCCGATGGTGTTCATGCCGTTTGCCGCTGGGCCGAAGAAGGCGCAAGTCGCGCCGCCGATGCCGATGTTCGGCGAAGGCTTTGCCCAGTCGCGCATTCGCGGCATCGGCAAGCTGGGGCAGGAAATGCCCTGCCCGGTGCTGGCGGACGAGATCCTCACTCCCGGCGAAGGCCAGATCAAGGTGCTGATCTCGATCGGCGGCAATCCGGAGATCGCCTTCCCCAACCAGCGCAAGGTGCGCAAGGCGCTCGAAACGCTGGAGATGTTTGTCCAGGTGGATCCCTATATGTCGGCCAGCGCCAAGCGCGCCGACGTCATCCTGGCGCCTTCGATGTGCCTTGAGCGTGAGGATATCAACAATGTCTCGCAGCCGTTCTGCGAGGAGCCTTATGCGCATTACGGCGAGGCGATGGTGCCGGCGCCGGGCGACACGATGGACGAGTACGAGATGCTGTGGTGGCTCGCCAAGCATCTGGGGCTGGAACTCAAGCTGCCGGGCGGTCCCTGCTCGATGGACGCGGTGCCCGACAAGATGACCATGCTCGACCTCATCTCGCACGGCTGCCTCGTCAAGCCGAGCAAGGCGCGCGCGGATTCGCTGGCGAGCGCAACCCCGGGCGGGGCGATGTTCTATCCCGAGGCGCATGCGGTGATCGAACCAGCTGATCCCGATGCAGCAAACCGGTTCCAGCTGGGCGCAGGTGAAATGCCGGCGGCGTTTGCAGGTTATGCGGCGCAGCGGCCAGAGGCGGACGGCTTCGATTTCCGCCTGATCTCGCGCCGGTCCAAGCACCGCTACAACAGCAACGGGCACATCTCCGAATTCCTCAAGAAGAAGATGCCGACCAACCCGGCCTACTTCAATCCGGAGGACTTGGCCGAGCTTGGCGTCGAGGATGGTGCGGTGATCGAGATTGCCTCGCGCGTTGCCTCGATCCACGCGGTGGCCAGCGCCAGCGACAAAGTGCGGCGCGGGGTGATCTCGATGTCGCACGCCTGGGGCAACGATGATTCCGGCAAGGACGACGTGATGACGGTTGGCGCTTCGACCAACCGCCTGATCGATGATGCCGAAGATGCCGATCCGATCACCGGCATGGTGCTGCAGAGTGCGATCCCGGTGCGGGTGGTGGCTGCCTGACGGCATTTTAACGCCGCGTTTGCCGCTCTGGATCCCCGCCTGCGCGGGGATGACGAACTGACTTTGACATAATTCTCGTCATTCCCGCGAAGGCGGGAATTCAGAGCCCCATCGCGCTGACCCGGCCAATCCCAAACAGAAAAAGGCCGCCCCGGTTTCCCGGGACGGCCTTTCCTCTTTTCGTTCCGATGTGTGGAAATCAGAACTTGAAGCTGGCTTCCACGAAGACCTGGCGGCCGCGGTTAAGCAGCACGTTGCGGTCGTCGCCCTGCGGCACGTAGGTTGCCGAACCCGGAGTGCCGAGCCCGCCAGGGCCGGCGAGGAACGGACGCGCGCCGCTCGACTGGACGAAGCGCTTGTCGGTGATGTTGATGCCCACCAGCGACAGCTTCCACTTGCCGTCCGGATCGCCGATCGAGATGCTGCCGTCGATGGTCGCCCAGCCCTTCTGGATCGGATCGTTCACGCTTGTCGTGTCGGTGTAGTAGCTGCTCGAGAACGCGAGGTTCGAGTGGGTGCCGATCTGGAGCGAGTCGCTGACCGGCACGTTATAGTCGAACCCGACGTTGCCTGCCCATTCCGGCGCGCGCGAAGCTGCACGGCCCTGGAGCGGCGATCCGTCGATCGCCGAAGCCAGCGGCTTGGTGAAGGTCGCCTTGGTGTAGGCGAGCGCACCGTTCAAGCGCAGCCCCTCGACCGGGGTCCGCCACGAGAAGTCGATATCGACACCCTTGGTGGTCAGTTCCGAGGCGTTGAACGTCTTGAACTGGACCTTGGTCGCATCGAACACCTGCAGCTGGATATCGCTGAACACATAGTAGAACAGCGAGCCGTTGAGAGTGATCGTGCGGCCCGCCATCTGCGACTTCACGCCAAGCTCGCCGCCCTTGGCGCGCTCCGACCTGAAGATCAGGCCCTGCGCCACGGCATCACGGGTGGCCGGGTTGTTGAAGCCGAGCAGGCTGTTCGAAGGCAGCGCGCTGTTGTCGATGCCGCCCGACTTGTAGCCGGTCTTGTAGGCGGCATAGATGTTGAGGTCGTCGCTCGCCTTGTAGCGCAGCGTGACTTCCGGTGAGACGTTGTGATCCTTGAACGGGATCGGGCCCGAGAAGAAGCCGCTGCTGATGAACGCCGGGGTCGCCGAAAGGAAGGCATGGACATAGGGCACGGAGATCGTGTTGACCTTGTCTTCCTTGGTCCAGCGCACGCCGCCCGAAAGTTCGAGCTGTTCGGTCAGCTTGTAGTTGCCGCTGGCGAAGAGCGAGTAAGCCTTCGTGGTGGTGTGGTGCTTCTTGTACCAGTCAAACGAGCTGCCGGTGATCGGATCAGCCGCGATGATCGAGATGTTCACACCCTGCTGCGAGGTGTTGAAATCGATGTTGCGGTGTTCGTAGAAACCGCCGACCATGAAGTTGAACGGACCGTCGAAGCTGCTGGTCAGGCGGATTTCCTGGGTCCACTGCTTGGTGGCGTTGAGCGGGTCGCTCGAACCGAAGCCCTGGGCCGAGCCCGGGGTGTTCACGGCGGCAAGGCGCGGCGCGATCAGATTGAGCGGAACGCCGTTCGGATTGAACGCGGGACCGACGCCGACCGAGCTGTAGGTATCGGAATCGACCGAGTTGATATCGAAGTAGCCGGTCACCGAGCTCAGCTTGAGGTTGTCGGTCACATCAAGGTCCATGCGCAGGCGCGTGAGCCAGATATCGGTCTGGCCAAACGGGTGGCCCGGATACCGGCCGTCACCCGCAGCGCTGCCGGTGGGATAGCCGCCGGCCTGCGTGGGCGAGGGATCGCTGATCGCATAGTAGCGGTCGCCGATGTTGCAGTTCGCGCCCGATGGGATTGCGACAGCGCCGCCCAGCAGCACGACTTCGTCAGCACGGCCATTCTTGCCGCAGTCGATATCCTGGTGGCCGATGGCGCCATCGTTGCGGTTGGTGATGTAGTTCACCTTGAGGTTCGCGGTGAACGCACTCGAGGGATCCCATTGCAGCGTCAACCGGCTGTTGAAATCGCGCATGCCGCGGTTGCGGATCTTGGCCGGAATGCCCGGCTGGATCTGGGTGTACTTCGAGATATCGTTGTACTGCGCCGCGACGCGGATGCCGAGGGTCGGCGTGATCGGACCGGAAATGTAGCCGCCGATGACATAGCCGTCCTCGACGAATTCATAGCTGGCCTTGCCGCCCACTTCCCACTGCTTGGTGGGATCGTTCGAACGCAAGCCGAGCACGCCCGCCGTGGCGCTCTTGCCGAAGTAGAGCGTCTGCGGCCCCTTCATCACGTCGACCTGCTTGATGTCGAAGAAGCCGGCCTGGAGAAGGCGCATCGAGGAGAGCTGGATGCCGTCCATATCGAGCGCGACGGCAGAGTCGAAAGCGGCGGAAATTGCCGAGGAGCCGACGCCGCGCAGCGCGATCGAGCCGCCCGAACCCGAGCCGCCCGAGTAGATGTTGAGCGTGGGGACATGCGTGCCGAGCGCTTCGGCCTTGGTCGCCTGATCGCGGTTGATCGCATCGGCGGTAATCGCGGTGATCGTCACCGGCACGTTCTGCAGCGTTTCCGTGGACTTGCGCGCGATAACCGTGATCGCGTTGCCATCATCGACGGTGGCACCGCCCGTTGCTTCTGCCGCCGCAGCATCCGCGGCGTGCGCCAGTCCTGGCAGCGTCAGCGACGTCGCCGCAACACCTGCAAAAAGCGCGACGCGAAACAGCGACGCGTTTGTCCTCAACCCCATAGCAATCCTCCCAACTTTCAGTAGGCGTTTATCGTGCTGTTATTGCGTGATTTTGCGCCCACAATCCCAAATGCTAGGCTAGGGTGCGGGGGGCGAACAGCAACTATCAAAAAGGGTGACGAAGTGTTGCTTTTTGTGCGCGGTGTGACCGCAAAAACGCAGGGATTCCGTAGGGTCAGGCAGGATTTGAATGACCTCGGCGAACCGCTTTTTCGGCGCTCAGGCCAGGCGCACAATCGGGTCTCCTCCGTGCAAAAGGAGGAGACCCCGGCTTAGTTTTTATCGGCTTCTGGGCGGAGTTTCGCTGTCGAGCCAGAGATTGAGCTTGTTGTGGAAATCGCGGATCTTGCTTTCCTGATAGCTCGCGAAAATCACTTCGCCCTTGGGATGATTGTGCAGGCCCTTCTGCACCGCAGCATGGTTGAGCCCGTCCTGGTTGAAGATCTTGTTGAGGTAGCTGCCGAACTCGGTGGCCTTGGTGTAGTCGTCCTCCAGATCGAGGAAGGTGCATTTGGCGGGTGCCGGTCGCTCGGCGCCCTCGGGCACCTGCACCATGTACATCACCTCGTGCAGCGACTGCTCGGGATTGTCGCCATCCGGCCGGAAGCGGTAGAAGATCGGGTTGAAATCCGCCCAGGGGTGGAGGTTGGGGAAGACCGAATAGAAGATCGCGTCGATCATGTCGGCATCGCTGAACTGATCGATCGCATCGCCCCATTGCGGGCGCATCAGCTCGCGCCGGTCGCGCGCGGCATCGGCGCGGAAGTCCTCGGTCGAGGCCGAGGCGAAGCGGGTGGGCATGTTTTCGTCACCCGGCGCGATCTTGCCGCCGATCCAGTTGCACATGTGCGCGTCGGCGCTGACGACTTCGCCTTCGACGTGGGCGCCGGTCATGTCGAACAGGCCGGTCTTGCCATCCGGGCGGGTCACTTCGACCCGGTTTTCCTCGATGCGGCGGTAGACGTGGCCGCTGAGGGGATGGCGGAAGCTGGTGAACGCCTGGCCCTCCGGGAAGGCGGATGGATCGGGCGCATCGAGATCGGTGTGCGCGCTCGGCGGGCCCGAGGCGGACATGGCGCGCGAGATATTGGGCCACACATCGTACTTCGAGCCGGTATCGAGGAACATCGGCAGCAGTTCCGGGTGCGTGCCGACGACGTGGTAGGATTCCATGAAGGCTTCCTGCGCCACTTTCCAGTTGCACGGCAGACGCTTGACCATGTGCGCGGCCTTGTAGCGGCGCTTGAACGGGAGCGAGAAGTGGCGGTCGATATCGCCGAGGAAATCGGCGAGCGGTTCGGCGTTCGGATCCGGATTGATGAACACGAAGCCGCCCCAGTGGCCGACAGAGATCGCGGGGAGCGAGTATTCCTCTTCGGTGACCGAGGGGAAATCCCAGTGGCTGGGCACTTCCTTGAGCTGGCCATCGAGATGCCACGACCAGCCGTGGAACGGGCAGCGCAGGACCTTGAGGCCCTTCTTGTGCGCCTCACACAATTGGCGCCCGCGGTGGAGGCAGGCGTTGGGGAAGGCCTTGACCGCGCCGGGGCCGTCACCCGGAGCATTGCGCACGAGGATGAAGGAGAGGCCGGCGATCTCGTAGACATAGGTATCGCCGACATTTGGGAGGTCGTCCTCATGGCAGGCCATCTGCCACACGCGCTTCCACAACCGCTCGACTTCGCGTTCGTGCTCTTCCTTGGTCCAGTAGCGGTGCGTGGGGACCTTGGTGACGCCGCCGGGATAGGGCGAATCTTCCAGGTAGACGGCTGGCGGCGGAACGGTGTCCGCCTTGATCACATCGTTGTAGGTCACGCCGGCGGTGCGGTCGTGTCCGGTCTTGGTTTCAACCATTTGTCCGCTCTCCCTTGGACTTGGGCGTCAGTCTACGCTTGCGGGGAGTCGGGGCCATTGATCATTTTGAGGGGACTCCGCGCAATGCCGCCAGCGGCGATGAGATAGAACAGCACAGCAGGGATGGCGAAGGCGGTGCTCACGCCGATCACCGCCCAGGTGAGTGCCTTGGTGCCGAACATGGGGGTGAGGCTGGTGCTGGCAAATCCGACGAGGAAGAGGCCGAGCGCTTGTCCGATGAGGTTGTTGAAGATCATCGCGACCGCCATCGCCATCGCGCGCTCATCCGGGCGCACGGCAAGCTGGATCAGCGAGACGGTGGGTGCCTGGGCAACGAGGAACACGAGATAGCCGCAGGAAAACAGGCCAAGGAAGGCCCAGAACTGCGTGCTCATGAGCGCCGCGAGGTAGAACGGCAGGCAGCCCAGCGTGGCGATCGCCGGGAGCCAGGCGCGCCAGCGGGCATCGCGCCTCACCAGCCAGTCGGTCAGGTAGCCGCCCAGCACCGGGCCGGGAATGCCGCCCAGCACGAAGGCCAGACCGAGATAGAACCCGACATCGGCAGTGGAGACCGGAAACCCCCGCAGCATGATCGCGGCGAGCCAAGTGGCGAAGACATAGCCCGTCACGATCATGCAGCCAAAGGCGAGCGAGGCGGCAAGGAAGACCCGGTTGGCAAGGAGTTCGCGCACTCCGGTTGACCACGCGGCCAGCCCCTCGGCAAGGCCGACCTTGGGCGGGATCGGGCGGCCGCCGGGTTCCTTGACCGTGAAGAAGACGAACAGCGCGAAGAGGATGCCGGGGATGCCGAGCAGCATGAAGGTCATCCGCCAGCCGACCGCATGGGCCAGCACGCCGCCGAGGATCAGCCCGGCGGCGGTTCCGAGTGTGGGGCCGAGGAAATAGATACCCATCGCGCGGCCAAGCTCGTGGCCCTTGAAGGTCTGCGTGAGGAGCGAGGTGCCGGCGGGGCCGCTGCCTGATTCGCCGATGCCCACGCCCATCCGCGCGAGGAAGAAGGTCCAGAAGCCGGTAGCGGCGCCGCACAGCGCAGTCATCAGGCTCCACGAGGCGATCGACACCGCGATGATCAGCGGCCGGCTCATCCGGTCCGCCAGCCAGGCGATGGGGAGCCCGCAGACGACGTAGAGCACGGTGAAGGCGAAGCCGGTGATCAGGCCGATTTGCGTGTCCGTCAGCGTGAAGGCATGCTTGATGTCTTCGAGCATGATCGAAAGGATCAGCCGGTCGGCGATGTTGAGCATGCCGCCGAAGGTGATCACGGCGAGCACGAAATGGCGGTAGTGGCGATGCTCTCCCAAGACGCCCGCTCCTTCTTTGCAACAGGGCTAGGCATTCGCGGGGCCGGGGGCGACTAACACAAAGGGGGAGGGGCGTGGGGCCTGCCTACCATTTTCAATGATCGTAGGTGCCGGGATTTGGTGCCACGATGCTCGCAACAACGGGACCTTGGGACAACCGGTCCGACCCAGCGGGAAAGGCAATATAGTGCAGCTTGAGCCCATTGCGGAAAACTTGTGGACCAACGAGGCGGAACCCGCGCTGATCGGCGGACGGCTGCCTTCGGGCAAGATCGTGTTTCCCTATCCCAGTGGCGATGCGGCAGAGGGCGTGGAGCCCTGGCGGCTTTCGCGCAAGGGCACGCTGTGGTCGTGGACCCGGCAGGATTTCCAGCCCAAGGAACCCTTTGAGGGTCCGGAACCGTTCCAGCCCTACCTCCTCGGCTATGTCGAATTGCCCGGCGAGGTGATCGTCGAGACCCGCATCGTCGATTGCGTGCTCGAGGACCTGAAGCTCGGCATGCCGATGGAATTCGTGGTCGCGCCGTTTGACGCGACCCGCGCAACTTATGCGTTTCGTCCGGAGAAAGCGTGATGGAAGACGTCTATATCATCGGGGCTGGCATTCACCCCTTCGGCCGCACTGATGGTCGTTCGGGGCGCGATCAGGGCGTTTTTGCCGTGCGGCAGGCGATGGCCGATGCCGGGATCGAATGGACCGACGTGGGCTGCGCCTATGGCGGTTCGGCCGCAGCGGGCAGCGCGGATATCATGGTCAACGAGCTTGGGCTGACGGGCCTGCCCTTCATCAACGTGGCGAATGGCTGCGCAACGGGCGGCAGCGCGCTGGCTTCGGCCCGCAATGCGATTGCTGCGGGCGAGTTCGACGTGGCGCTCGCGGTGGGCTTCGACAAGCACCCGCGCGGCGCGTTCAATGCCAAGCCGCGCGATTACGGCCTGCCCGAATGGTACGGCCAGACCGGCATGATGCTGACGACGCAGTTCTTCGCGCTCAAGATCCAGCGCTACATGCAGCTCTACGGGATCAGCCGCGAAACGCTGGGCCGCGTGGCCGAAAAGGCGTTCCGCAACGGCGTCCATGCCGATCACGCCTGGCGCCGTTCGCCGGTCGATCTGGAGACGATCCTCAATTCGCCGATGGTGAATGACCCGCTGACCAAATACATGTTCTGCGCGCCCGCAGAAGGCGCGGTGGCGCTGATCCTCGCGAGCGGCAAGAAGGTGCGCGAACTGGGCGCCGATGCGGTGAAAATCGCCAGCGTTGCCGTCCGCACGCGCCCACCGGGTTCGTTCGAGGTGTTTGCGCCCTCGGTCGATATCGAGAACGGCGGCAAGCCCACGATCCTCGCGTCCAAGGCGGCGTTCGAGCAGGCGGGCATCGGGCCGGAGGATATTTCGGTCGCCCAGCTGCAGGATACGGAATCCGGCGCCGAGATCATGCACATGGCCGAGAACGGCTTCTGCAAGGATGGCGATCAGGAGCAGTGGCTGCGCGAGGGCCGCACCGAGGTGACCGGCACCCTGCCGGTCAACACCGACGGCGGCTGCCTTGCCTGCGGTGAACCCATCGGCGCTTCGGGCCTGCGTCAGGTCTATGAAAACACCGTGCAGCTGCGCGGACGTGGCGGCGGGCGGCAGGTGCCGAACAATCCGAAGGCCGCCTACAGCCATGTCTACGGCGCACCCGGCCTGTCCGGTGTCTGCATCCTGGAGCGCTGACGCATGGGGAAGATGACTGGCAAGGTCGCCCTGATTTCGGGCGGCGCGGAAGGCATTGGCGGCACGGTTGCGGCGCTCTTCGTGGCCGAGGGCGGCAGCGTGATGCTGGGCGACCTGCAGCTCGACAAGGCGAAGGCCCATGCCGCGACGCTCGGCCCCAATGCCGATGCGGTGCAGCTTGATGTGCGCGATCTGGGGCAATGGGAAGCTGCCGTGGCGGCAACCTTGGCGCGCTTCGGCAAGCTGACGACGCTGTGCAATATCGCAGGGATTTCCGAGCCGGGGAACACTGTCGATGTCGATCTCGACAGCTGGCACCGCCATATTGATATCAACCTCACGGGCAGCTTCTACGGCTGCCGTGCCGCGCTCCCGGCGCTTGCGGCATCCGATGAACCTGCCACCATCGTCAACATCGGCTCAATGCTCGCGCACCGCGCAGCGGGGGGCATGGCGGCCTATTGCGCGTCCAAGGCTGGGGTGACGCACCTTACGAAGACAGTGGCGCTCGATTGCGCCGAGCGGGGGCTGAAGATCCGCGCCAACACCGTGCATCCCGGCGCGATCCGCACGCCGATGTACAACCGCTACCTCAACGCCGGCGGCGCGACCCCTGAGCAGATCGAGGCCGTGATGGCCTCCGCGCACCCGATGGGCCGCGTGGGCGAGCCGGACGAAGTGGCCCGCGCGATCCTGTTCCTGTCCTGCGAGGATTCGAGTTTCACCAGCGGGACCGACCTCAACGTCGACGGGGCCAGCGCAATCCGCAGCTAGGCCCAGAAATTCCGGCTGCACCGGGCCAGAGAGCCGGGCAGCTTCTACCCAAAGAGGAGAGATGCGAAATGGCTCTGGTATCCGTCGTGGGCGCAACCGGCCGGCAGGGACTGGCGCAGGTGCGCCAGCTTGTCGCCGCAGGTCATCAGGTCCGCGCACTTTCGCGCAACGAGAAGCCCGATCTCGGGCCGACCAACGCCGATATCGAGACGCGGGTGATCGATCTCTATGACCGGTCGACCTACACCAAGGCGCTCGAGGGTTCGGACGCGGTGTTCTACAACCACCCGCTGCAACTGCGGGATTCGCGCGCCGAACTCGCCGGCTGGATCGGCGAGGCGGCGAAGGAAGTCGACGCCAAGCGCTTCGTCTGGAACACGTCGAGCTGGATCCCGGACAAGCCGGGCGATGCCTTCACCTATGCCGGCAACACGGCGGGCATCAACGCGCTGTTTCGCTCGGGCGTTCCGGCCACGGTGTTCGGCTCGGTGCTGTTCATGGACAACCT
>NZ_JAIXPP010000055.1 GCF_027486195.1 Novosphingobium sp. | reverse complement strand
TTGCCGATGCCGCCCTTGCCGTAGACGGCAAAGACCTTGGCATTGCCGATGCGATCAGCGGGATCGAGCCGGACCTGCACGGACCCGTCGCCATCTGGCTTGCGGGTAGGGGGATCGAGTAGCGCCATGGGTGGGTTCCTTTATGCCGCGACGGCTTCGACGCCCGCGGGGATCACGCCTTCAAGGCGGTCCTCGAGTTCGTCGCTGGCGGCGTGGAGGGCTGCGAGAGTGGCTTCGTCGGGCGACCAGAACTTGCGGTCGACCGCTTCGATGAGACGGTTGGCAACGCGGGCCGAAGCGCGCGGATTAAGGGCGGCCATGCGTTCGCGCATTGCGGCGTCGAGCACATAGGTTTCGCTGATGCGCTGGTAGACCCAGGGATCGACTTCGCCGGTGGTGGCGGACCAGCCCATCGTGGTGGTGACATGGCCCTCGATCGCGCGGACGCCTTCATAGCCGTGGCGCAGCAGGCCTTCGGTCCACACCGGATTGAGGATGCGGGTGCGGGTTTCGAGCGCGACCTGTTCCTGCAGGCTGCGGACCTTGCCGCTGCCTTGCGTCTGATCGCCGATATAGACCGGTGCGGTCTCGCCGCCTTTGGCCCGCGTGACGGCACGGCTGATGCCGCCCAGCGCGTCGACATACTGGTCGATCGAGGTGATGCCGAGCTCGACGCTTTCGAGGTTCTGATAGGCGCAATCGACGGTCTTCAGCGCCGAGGCGAGGATCGCGGCCTGGCGGATCGGCACGCCCTTCACGCCGTAGGCATAGCCCTTCTGGCGCTCGAAGCTGTCGGCCAGTTCGTCCGGATCGGTCCACGCGCCGTTGTCGATCATCAGATTGACGTTGGCGCCATAGGCCCCTTGTGCGTTCGAGAAGACGCGCAGCGCCGCCGTCTCGAAATCGCAGTGATGCTCGTCCTGGTGCGCGATGGCGTGGGCGCGCACGAAGTTCATTTCGAGCGGCTCGTCCGCGCTCGCGGCAAGCAGCGCGGCCTCGGCCAGCATGCGGGTCTGGAGCGGCAGCAGGTCGCGGAAAACGCCGGAAAGCGTTGCGATCACGTCGATGCGCGGGCGGCCCAGCTCTTCGAGCGAGATCAACTCGGCCCCGGCAAGGCGGCTGTAGCTGTCGAACCGCGGGCGTGCACCGATCAGCGCGAGGACTTGCGCAATCTGCGCGCCTTCGCTCTTGAGGTTGTCGGTGCCCCAAAGGACCATCGCGACAGTCTGCGGCAGGTGGCCGCTGTCGGCCATGCTGCGTTCGAGCAGCTTCTTCGCCTGTTCCGCGCCGTCCTTCACCGCGAAGGCGGAAGGCAGGCGGAACGGATCGAAGCCGTGGATGTTGCGCCCGGTCGGCAGGATTTCCGGCGCGCGCAGCACGTCGCCGCCCGAGACGGGGCGGATGAACCGGCCCGAGAGTGCGCGGACGATGCCGTCGAGCTCATGGTTGACCGAAAGCGCGGTATTGAGCGCGCCCATGTCCTTGAGCAGCGGCGTATCGAGCTTCAGCCTGCCATCAACCAGCAGTTCGGCGGCTTCCGGGCTGAGGGGTTCGCCGCGCGCTTCGGCGGAAGCGCACACCATGTCGATGCGCTCTTCGCGGCTCGCGGCTTGCCCGGCGATGTGCAGCCCCTGCGGGATCAGCTCGCGCTCGATCTCATAAAGCCGCGCGGCCAGCGCCGGCACGTCGCAGCCATCGAGGTCCAGCGCTTCGGCCTGCTCGGCAATCAGTTCGGCCAGGAGCAAGGCCTGCTCGTCGCCCGGAGGCAGCGAACGCCAGCGCTCGACCGAGGCCTTGAGATCGGCGAGGCCCTTGTAGACGCCCGAGCGGGTGAGGGCGGGGGTGAGATAGCTCACCAGTGTCGCACCCGAACGGCGCTTGGCGAGCACGCCTTCCGAAGGGTTGTTCGCGGCGTAGAGATAGACATTCGGCAGATCGCCGATCATCCGGTCCGGCCAGCACTGCGCCGTCAGGCCGGTCTGCTTGCCGGGCATGAACTCAAGGCTGCCGTGTGTGCCGAAGTGGAGCACGGCGTGGGCCTGGAAGTCCTCGCGCAGCCAGCGATAGAACGCGGCGAAAGCGTGGCTCGGGGCGAAGCGCCCCTCGAACAACAGCCGCATCGGATCGCCTTCGATGCCGATCGCGGGCTGGATGCCGACGAACACATTGCCGAACTGCGCGCCGAGCACCTGAACCGCGCTGCCGTCAGACTGCAGCTTGCCGGGCGCCGGGCCCCACGAAGCCTCGATGTCCTTGAGCCAGGTCTCGCGCGAGACGATGGTGTCGGCCATGATCCGCGTGTGGACATTGGCCTCGGTGCCATAGCGCGCCGAATTGCCGATCAGGATCGCCGAGCGCAGCGCATCGACGCTTTCCGGCACTTCGACGGTGTAGCCTTCGCTCGCCAACCGCTTGAGCGTGGCGTGGAGCGATTCGAACACGCTGAGGAACTGCGCGGTGCCAGCCGCGCCGGCATTCGGCGGGAAATTGAACAGCACGACCGCAATGCGGCGCTCAGCTGCTGCCGCGCGGGCCAGATCGATCTGCTTCACCACGCGCGCGGCGAGCGCTTCGGCGCGTTCGGCGCAGCTTTCCATCTGCCGCACGCCTGCAACGCCGGAACCGGCAAATGTGCAGCCATTGGCGCAGCCGGTGCAGGCTTCGCCGCTGCCGTCCGCACGGCCGCCGAAAACCATCGGCTGGATGGCCCCGTCAAGCTCGGGAATCGCGATCATCATCGTCGATTCCAGCGGCAGCAGTCCCTGCGGGTTCGCGCCCCAGGCCTGAAGTGTCTGGAATTCCACCGGATGCGCGGCGATATAGGGCCGGTCGAGCTTGGCGAGGATCGCCTCGGCCGCTGCCGTATCGTTGTAGGCAGGGCCGCCGACAAGGCTGAAGCCCGTCAGGTTCACCACGGCATCGACCGTGCTCTTGCCGTCCTTCATGAACAGCGCCTCGATCGCCGGCCGCCCATCGAGACCGCCGGCAAAGGCCGGGATCACGCTCAGGCCCCGGGCCTCCATCGCCGCGATCACGCCGTCATAATGGCGCGCATCCTTGGCGAGCACATAGGAGCGCAGCATGAGGAGGCCGACCGTACCGCGCTTGCCCGCAGTGGCGCTGGCGGGCAGGGCCGCAGCACTCGCCGCCATGCGCGGGGTCATCGCCGGGTGATAGACGCCGACTTCGGGATATTCGCGCGGCGCTTCGGCCTTCATCGCGCCGCGCAGGGCGGCACGCTCGCCGGAAGCATAGCGGTCGATCAGCGCGCGGATCATGTCCACCACGTTGTCGTCGCTGCCCGCGAGCCAGTACTGCAAGGTCAGGAAATAGGCGCGCACGTCCTGCGCGGTGCCCGGCACGAAGCGCAGCAGCTTGGGCAGGCGGCGCAGCATGGCCATCTGACCCTTGCCCGAGCTCGCCCCCGGCTTGCCCGATCCGCGCAGCTTCTTGAGCAGGCCCATCATGCCCGTTGCGGGCTTGTCCATGCGGTAATCACCCATGCGGGTGAGCTTGACCACTTCGCCCGCCGACATCAGGCCGACGATTGCATCGCAATTGTCGCGCCGAGCTTCGAGCGCCGGCATCACCGCACGGATATGATCCTCGAGGAAGAGCATCGTGCACAGGATGATGTCGGCCTGCGCGATGTCTTCCCGCGCGGCGTCGAGCGAACCGGGCTTCTCTTCCCAGTCTGCCGCCGCATGGAAACCGATCGACACACCGGTCCCGGCGCGCGCGAACTGCCCCTGCGCGCGCTGGAATGCGCCGGAGAGGTGGTTGTCGAGCGTAATGACGACAACGCGCACCGGTGTATCCGGGGTGGTGACGGGGGCTTTACCGCGCATAATGGGCTTTTGCCTCGTAGAGCGTGTCGAGCGTGATAGCCGCCAGCCCCATTTCATTCGCGTACTTCTCGGTGTTGCGCTTGGCTTTGCCCCGCACGAAGAACGGAATCTTGCGCAGTTCGCGCTCGGCATCGTCGGTCCAGCCGGCCGAGCCGTCCGAAGCAGCGACGGGCGCGGCTTCTTCCTTGATGAGAATATCGCCCGCAGGCGCGAGCACGGGCTCAGGCTTGCTATGCGCCGGTGCCGAGCCGTGAAGGTGCGACGGGCCCGCCGCGTCGCTGAATTCGAAATCGTCGCGGAACATGGTGAGCAGGTGCTCTTCCAGCCCCATCACCAGCGGGTGGACCCAGGTATCGAAGATCACATTCGCGCCTTCGAAGCCCATCTGCGGGCTGAAGCGCGCCGGGAAATCCTGCACGTGCACCGGCGAGGAAATCACCGCGCAGGGCACGCCGAGCCGCTTGGCGATATGCCGCTCCATCTGCGTGCCGAGCACCAGTTCGGGCGCGGCGGCGGCGATGGCTTCTTCAACCGTCAGGTGATCGTCGGTGATCAGCGGCTCGAGGCCGTATTCCTTGGCAGCGGCACGGATGTCGCGCGCGAATTCGCGGTTGTAGCAGCCGATTCCGCAGACCGTGAAACCGAGCTCTTCATGCGCGATCCGCGCGGCTGCCACGGCATGGGTCGCATCGCCGAACACGAAGACGCGCTTGCCCGTCAGGTAGGTCGAGTCGACCGAACGGCTCCACCACGGCATGCGTGAGGCACCGTCGTTCAGCGCCGGGGCCGGATCGACGCCTGCCAGCGCGGCGACTTCGCTGATGAAGGCGCGCGTCGCGCCCACGCCGATCGGCACGGTGCGGATGGCGGGCTGGGCAAAGGTCTTGTCGAGCCAGCGCGCGGCCTCATCGCCGATCTCGGGATAAAGCACGATGTTGAAGTCCGCCGCGCCGATGGTGCGGATATCCTCGGGCGATGCATCCTGCGGTGCGACGAGATGAACGTCGATACCCAGGAGGTCGAGGATGCGGCGCACCTCGATCACATCGTCGCGGTGGCGGAAGCCGAGCGCTGCGGGACCGAGCAGGTTGACGCGCGGACGGCGGCCTTCACGCGGGGCGGGGCGCACCGAAGTGTCCGCCAGATGGCGCACGATCTGGTAGAACGTTTCTGCCGCGCCCCAGTTCTCCTTGCGCTGATAGCTGGGCAGCTCGAGCGGAATGACCGGGCAGGGCAGGCCCATGTTGTTGGCGAGGCCGGCTGGATCATCCTGGATCAGCTCTGCCGTGCAAGAAGCGCCGACCAGCAGCGCCTGCGGCTTGAACCGCTCCACCGCATCGCGCGCCGCGTTCTGGAACAGGCTCGCGGTATCCTTGCCCAGATCGCGGGCCTGAAACGTGGTGTAGGTGACAGGCGGGCGCACATTGCGCCGCTCGATCATCGTGAACAGCAGGTCGGCGTAAGTGTCGCCCTGCGGCGCGTGGAGCAGATAGTGCACGCCGCGCATCGCCGTCGCGACCCGCATGGCGCCGACATGCGGCGGTCCTTCATAGGTCCAGACGGCAAGTTGCATGGGCCTAAATCCTCAGCACATCGCGGCGGCGCAGTGGCCGGGCGAAAAGTTCGGCGAGGTCACCCGCCTGATCGAAGCCGTGCACGGGCGAGAACACCAGTTCGATCGACCACTTGGTGGCAAGGCCCTCGGCTTCGAGCGGATTGGCAAGGCCAAGCCCGCAGACGGTCAGGTCGGGCCGGTCGGCGCGGACCCGATCCAACTGGCGCTCCACATCCTGCCCTTCGCTGATCCGCGTACCCTCGGGCAGGCGGGCAAGGTCGGCGGCGAGATGCGCGCGGTGAAGGTAGGGGGTGCCCACTTCGACCGGAATCATGCCCAGTTCGTTCGCCAGAAACCGCGCGAGCGGGATTTCCAGCTGCGAGTCCGGCATGAACGAGATGCGCTTGCCCTTCAGTGTGGGCGCGTAACGCTCAAGCGCCCGCTTGGCCCGCTCGCGGCCCGGCGCGATCACGCGGTTGACGTGCATCTCGTCGATTCGGAAGGCGGCGGCGGCAGCCGTCAGCCATGCAGCGGTGCCTTCGGCGCCGAACGGGAAGGGCGCATCGATGCGCACCGCACCCCGATCTTCCAGTGCGCGCGCGGTCTCGCCCAGGAACGGCTGGGCCAGAATGTAGCGCGTATTGGGGCCAATCGGCGGAAGGCCGCCGGAGCGCCGCGCCGGCAGCACGCCGACATGGGCAATGCCCAGTTCGGCAAACAGGCGCAGGAACTGGTCTTCCACGATGTCCGGCAGCGTGCCGACCATGACCAGCGAGAGCGGCGCGCCCGGCGCTTCGGCGGGCATTTCCGGCACGAGCGTGGTCAGGCAGGCGTCCTCGCCTTCGGTGAATGTCGTCTCGATCCCGCTGCCCGAATAGGCGAGGATGCGCACACCTTCGCGGCCTTCGCTGCGCACGTGCTTGGAGCCAAGGCGCTGCGCGGCGTTGCTCAGATCGAGCTTGATCACCTCGGACGGGCATGAACCGACGAGGAACAGCGTGCGGATCTCGGGGCGGCGCGCCAGCAGGCGGTCCACCACGCGGTCCAGCTCGGCGTGGCAATCGGCCATTCCGGCGAGATCGCGTTCCTCGATGATCGCCGTGGCAAAGCGCGGCTCGGCAAAGATCATGACCCCCGCCGCCGATTGCAGCAGGTGCGCGCAAGTGCGCGATCCCACGACAAGGAAGAATGCGTCCTGCATCTTGCGATGCAGCCAGACGATACCGGTCAGTCCGCAGAAAACCTCGCGCTGGCCGCGTTCGCGCAGAATTTCCAGCCCGCCGTCGCGTGATGTTTCTGCAGCTGCGAGTGCTTGTGCAGGGCTCATGCGGCGGCTCCCTTGAGCATCTGGGCCTGGAGCCGGGCCGCCCGCAGCTTCAGCACGAACTGCGCGGCGTTGACGACATAGGCGAAGTAGGCCGCGAGCACGATGGCGAGGCGTGCTTCCAGCGTGCCGATCTTGCCCACCAGCATGACCATGTAGGCCGTGTGCAGGGCGATCACGAGCATCGAGACGACGTCTTCCCAGAAGAACGCCGGGGCGAAGAGCCACTTGCCGAAGACGACCTTTTCCCAGATCGAGCCGGTGACCATGATGGTATAGAGCGTGAGCGTCTTCGCGATCACCGAAAGGTCTGCCGCAAAGGCGCCTTCGCCCGTCAGCAGGCAGCGCACCACAAGCGCGAGGCTGACCAGAAACACAAGGAACTGGAACGGCGCCAGCAGGCCCTGGACCAGTGTCCAAACCGTGTTGTCACGCCGTTGCTGTTCTTCAGGAGTATATAGCGGGCGGGCTGGCCGGGCCGGGCCGCGAGCGCTCAGGCGGTGGTCCGATCCGGACCCGAATCCGCGCAGCGCTGTCGTACGAGCTTCCGACATTTCTTGCGTCCCATCCTCTTCACAACGAGCAGCTTACGACTCGTTCGAACGGACTGTCAATAAAATTGGACGACAAGAAAAATTGACATCATTGGGTTTGCCAAGGTCCGGCATTCGGCGTACGTCTTGGCTACGGGAAAGAGTCGGAGTGTCTTGTACCACTATCCCCACGTGGTCATGTTGCCGCGGCAGACGGGAGAGTCTGACATGGACTTGGCAGTTGGAAAGAGCGGGCCACAAGGTGGCCAGGGGCCCCGCAAGGCGGACCCGGGTGCTGCGTACGAGGAACATACCGGTGTGCCGGTGAACGGTCGCCGGAAGGGCAGCGGCGGCGGCAACAGCGGCGGCGGTCGGGGCGGAAGCTCGCGGCGTCAACAGCGTTCCAGCGCCAACTCCAACTCGGCCATCAGCACCCTGATCGAGGGTGAGATCATCCCCCAGCTTCTGGTCGCGCACCGCACCCGCCCGTGTCGCTCGGTTGCCAGCGGCAGCAGCTTGATCACGGCCGAGGATGTCGCGCGCTTCTCGGCACTTCCGCTCACCCTGCAGGCCGATGAACTGCTTGTCCATGTCGAGGAGTATCTCGCGCGCGGGGTCGGTATCGATGCGATCTTCGTCGATCTGCTGGCGCCCGCCGCACGCCGCCTCGGCGTCCTGTGGGAAGAGGATCTCTGCGATTTCCTCGATGTCACCATTGGCCTCTGGCGCCTTCAGGAAGTGATGCGCGAGATTGCCTGGGGCAGCCCGATCATCACCGGCCCGCTCATCGCACCGCGCCGTGCGCTGTTCTCGCCGATTCCGGGCGAACAGCACAGTTTCGGCGCAACGATGGTGCACGAAGTGTTCGTCCGCGCCGCGTGGGACAGCGAAGTTCTGGTCGCCCCGGACATGCGCCAGCTGGTCGCAAAAGTTGCCAACAAATCCTACGATCTCGTCGGCTTGACCGTTTCCTGCGATGTTACTACCGAGTCCCTCGCAAGAACTGTCAAGGCGATCCGCAGCGTGTCCATGTGCCAAGACGTAAGCATTCTGGTGGGGGGACAAGCAGTGAATGCCAATCCGGCGATGGCTCTCGAAGCCGGCGCAGATGGCTCGGCGGCTGATGCACCCGGAGCGCTCGCTCTCGCCAACCGTCTGGTCGGCGCGGCTCCGCACCGGACCGTGAACGCCGGCTAGGGCCGGTCGCCACCGTGGTAGAACCCGAACGCGCCCTCGCGGACAAGACACCGTTTTCACGGTTGGAATCCGCTTTCAACGGTATCGGCCCGGCCGATGCCATGCGCCTTGTGATCGCCTCGGGGGATGTCACCCTCGCGCTCGATCCTGAAGGCCACATCCTCGATGTCGCCGCCAATCGGCAGGACTTTCCGGGCTGCGACAGCTGGATCGGCCAGCACTTCGAGGCCATCGTCACGGTCGAGAGCCGCGGCAAGGTCAAGGACATGTTGCTGGGGGAACATGGTGACGCGGGCAATCGCTGGCGCCAGATCAACCACACCAGCAGCGCCGGCGATATCCCGGTCCGCTATCTCCTGATCCGCCTCGAGGGAAGCAAGCACCTCATCGCGGTCGGGCGTGACATGCGCAATGCGGTCGTGCTGCAGCAGCGCCTTCTCCAGGCCCAGCAGTCGCTCGAGCGGGACTACATGCGCCTGCGCCAGATCGAGACACGCTATCGCCTGCTCTTCGATCTGTCCTCCGAACCGGTCTTGCTGGTGGAGGCGGACAGCCAGCGCATCCAGGAAGCCAACCCCGCCGCGCATTCGGTGCTCGAAGCGCGCCCCGGCAGCCTTGTCGGTGCCAAGCTCTCCAGCCTCATCGCGCGCGGCTCGCGCGATGCGCTGATCGCCTATCTCGGCGCGGTACTGACGACGTCGGAGGTTTCACCGCTCACGGTCGAGCTTGAACGGGCGCGCCAGCAACTGACCATCTCCGCCACCGGTTTCCGCCAGCTCGGCGGGCGCTACCTGCTTGTGCGGCTCGGTAGCCCCGACAGTCGCAACACCGAAGGCGCGGCCACCTTGCTCGATATTGTCGAGCGCATGCCCGATGCCTTCGTGGTCGCCAATTCCGATATGCGGATCATTGCGGCCAACATCGCGTTCCTCGAACTGGCGCGCGCTGCCTCGCTCGATCAGATTCGCGGCCGTCCGCTCGGCGAATTCGTCGGTCGTCCCGGCATCGATCTCGATCTCATCGAAGGCCAACTCACAAAGTACGGCCTTGCTCGCAATGTCAGCACGGTCGTCCGCGCCCGCGATTCCGAACTGGAAGAGCCGGTGGAGCTGTCCGCCGTCCGCACCTCGGGCGACCACCCCTGCTATGGCTTCGCGATCCGCGAGATCGGCCGCCGCCTGCGCGATTTGCCGCCCACGCCGCTCGATCTGCCCCGCTCGGTCGAGCAACTGACCGAACTCGTCGGTCGCGCCTCGCTCAAGGAAATCGTGCGCGAGAGTACCGACCTGATCGAGCGTCTCTGCATCGAAGCCGCGCTGGCTTACACTTCGGATAACCGCGCTTCGGCCGCCGAAATCCTCGGCCTCAGCCGCCAGAGCCTCTATTCCAAGCTGCACCGCTATGGGCTCGGCAATCTCGTGGGTGAGAGCGAATAGCGACCTACCTGCAAGTGTAAGAATCAATTGACACTTGTGGGTGTCAACCATACCCTCCGAGGTATGACGCAGCCTGCCACTTCGGCCCAGCCCGGGGCTCCTGCCACCGCCAAGGACATTCGGCGCCCCGCCCCGCGTGACGTGCTGGAGTTGCTCAAGCCGATCACCTGGTTCCCGCCGATCTGGGCCTTCATGTGCGGGGTCGTGTCGTCGGGCCAGCCTGCTACCGGGCATTGGATCGCGATCGTCGCGGGCGGCCTCCTTGCCGGCCCGCTGGTTTGCGGCAACAGTCAGGCCATCAACGACTGGTTCGATCGCCATGTCGATGCCATCAATGAGCCCAATCGCCCGATCCCCTCGGGCCGCATCCCCGGCCGCTGGGGCCTCTGGATCGCCTGCGTTGGCTCGGTGTTGTCCTTCGCGGTGGGCGCGGCGCTTGGTATCTGGGTCATGGTCGCATCGCTCGTCGGCCTTGCCGCCGCCTGGGCCTACAGCGCGCCGCCCTTCCGCCTCAAGGCCAGCGGCTGGTGGGGCCCCGCGCTCGTCGGCCTCACTTATGAAGGTCTCAGCTGGTTCACTGGCGCCGCCGTGATGACCAGCACCTTGCCGCCCACGCCGGTGCTCGTTGTCCTCGTGCTCTACAGCCTCGGCGCGCACGGCATCATGACACTTAATGATTTCAAGGCGGTAGAGGGCGACAAGCAGACCGGGGTGCGCTCGCTCCCCGTCGTGCTCGGCGTGCGCAACGCCGCCTTGTTCGCTTGCGGGGTCATGGCGCTCGCACAGGTGATCGTCGCGATCTACCTCGTGCAGCAAGGCCTCATGCTCTCTGCTGGCATCGTTGCGTTGGTGCTCGCCGTGCAGTTCGCGCTCATGCCCAAGCTGATCGCCGACCCGGCCAAACGCGCACCGTGGTATGGCGGGACTGGCGTCACGCTCTACGTCCTCGGCATGCTGGCAGCCGCCGGCGGCCTTGGCGGCCATTGGTGATGGCCCGCGCTGGCACACCCTCCGGCTTCGGCTGGCTCTCGATCGCTCGGCTTGGTCTGGTTCAGGCCTCCATCGGCGCGATCGTCATGCTGGCCACTTCGCTGCTCAACCGCGTCATGGTCGTCGAATACGGGATGGCCGCCGCCGTACCCGCCGGACTCGTCGCGCTCCATTATGCCGTGCAGCTCGCGCGCCCCGTCTGGGGCCATGGCTCGGATCGCGGCCATGTCCGCACCCCGTGGATCATCGGCGGCGTCGCGGTGCTCGGCCTTGGCGCCATGCTTGCGGTCTTCGCGTTGCCGCTCCCCCAACTGCCCGCCAACGCGCTGCTGCTCCTCGGCTTCATCCTGATCGGTGCGGGCGTCGGCGCGGCAGGCACTTCGCTCCTTGCGCTCCTCGCCGCCGGTGTCGCGCCCCAGCGCCGCGCCGCAGCCGCCGCTGTTACCTGGATCATGATGGTGATGGGCATCGTCTTGTCTGCAGGCACCGCCGGCGCGCTGCTCGAGCCGTTCTCGTGGGCCCGGCTCGTGCAAGTCTCGGGCGGCATCGCGCTCTCCGCACTCGTGCTCACCGTGCTCGCCACCTTCCGGCTGGAACGCGGCGTTCAGGCCGCCAACCCCGAACCTGCAAGCCAGACCAACTTCGGCGATGCCTTGCGCGCGGTCTTCGCTGAAACCGCAGCTCGGCGCTTCACCGTGTTCGTGTTCCTCTCGATGCTCGCCTATTCGATGCAGGATCTCATCCTCGAACCCTTCGCCGGGATCGTGTTCCGCATGAGCCCCGCGCAATCGACCTCGCTCTCCGCCGTCCAGCACAGCGGCGTGCTCCTCGGCATGATCGTCGCCGGTATCGGCGGCAGCGCCTTTGCTGGTCGCGCCGCCGGGGAACTTCGGGGCTGGATCGCTGCCGGCTGCGTCGGCTCGGCGCTTGCGCTCGCGGGCCTAGCGGTCGGCGCCGGGGTAGGACCGGGCTGGCCGCTCGCCGCCAATATCGCCGCGCTCGGCTTTGCCAACGGTGTGTTCGCGGTCTCCGCCATCGGCGCGATGATGAGCCTGGCGGGTAGCGGGTCCGGTGCTGATACCGGCGTGCGCATGGGCGTGTGGGGCGCGGCGCAGGGCGTCGCCTTCGGGCTCGGTGGGCTCACCGGGGCAATCGGCGTCGATCTGGCACGCCACGCGGAAAGCGATGGCGGCGCCTTTCAGACAATCTTTGCGCTGGAGGCCATGCTGTTCATGGCCGCGGCGGTCATGGCAGCGCGCATTGCAGGGCAGGGCGCGTCAATCAGTTTGCGGGAGGCGGAAGCATGAGCGGGATCGAATTCGACGTCGTGGTGGTGGGCGGCGGGCCTTCGGGGGCAACTGCTGCCGCGGATCTGGCGCGCATGGGCCATTCGGTCATGCTGCTCGACCGCGCAGGTCGCATCAAGCCCTGCGGCGGCGCAGTCCCCCCGCGCCTGATGGAAGAATTCGCAATTCCCGACAGCCTCCTTGTCGCCCGCGCCCGCAGCGCGCGCATGGTCGCCCCGTCAGACCGCGCTGTCGATATGCCGGTGGGCGAGATCGGCTATGTCGGCATGGTGGACCGCGATGTGTTCGATGAATGGCTGCGCAATCGCGCCGCGCAAGTGGGGGCAGAACGCCGCACCGGCACCTTCGAGCGGATTGATCGCGATGGGGCCGAAGGCGCCGTGGTCGTCTACCGCGAAAACCGCGGCGGACCGGAACACCGCGTCCGCGCGCGGCTGGTCATCGGCGCAGACGGCGCCCGTTCAGGCGTCGCGCGCGACAGCATTCCCAACAGTGAAAACGTCAAATGCGTCTTCGCCTATCACGAGATCATCAAGTCGCCCCCCGCGAATGATCAGGGCTACGATCCTGCGCGCTGCGATGTGATCTACCAGGGGCGCGTCTCGCCCGATTTCTATGGCTGGGTCTTCCCCCATGGCGAAACCGCCAGCATCGGCGTCGGCAGCGCCAACAAGGGCTTTTCGCTCAGGGGCTCGGTCGCCACGATGCGCCAGGAAATGGGCCTCGCCCATTGCGAAACGGTGCGTAGCGAAGGCGCGCCCATCCCGCTCAAACCCCTGAAGCGCTGGGACAATGGCCGCGACGTCCTCGTCTCGGGCGATGCCGCCGGCGTCGTTGCGCCCGCCTCGGGTGAGGGGATCTACTATGCGATGACCTGCGGCCGCCACGCCGCCAACGCCGCGCATCAGTTCCTGCTCACCGGCAAGCCGAGCGCGCTAAAGGCAGCGCGGCGCACTTTCATGCGCGAACATGGCCGGGTGTTCCTGATCCTGGGGATCATGCAATACTTCTGGTATTCCAGTGACAAGCGCCGCGAACGCTTCGTGGCGATGTGTGCGGATCCCGATGTGCAGAAGCTGACCTGGCAGGCCTACATGAACAAGAAGCTGGTCCGCGCCGATCCGATGGCGCACCTCAGGATCTTCCTGAAAGACACAGCGCATCTCCTTGGCCTCAGGGCAGCGCACCCTTGAACGCTCCCATGGGTAACAGGCCCTGGGGACTGCCGATTGCCATTGCCGCGATTGCGGCGATCGTGGTTGCCGGGGTGGGCGGCACGATGACGGACACGACCGGCTGGTATCTGAGCCTGCGCCTGCCCAGCTGGAACCCGCCGCCGCCCGCCCTTGGCATGATCTGGACAGTCGTTTTCACGCTGATCGCCGCTTCGGGTGTCAACGCCTGGCGCGCCGCGCCCGATAGCCGTTCAGCCGATACGCTGATCGGCCTCTACGCGATCAACGGCGCGCTCAATGTCAGCTGGACAGTGCTGTTCTTCCAGCTGCGCCGGCCGGACTGGGCCTTTGTCGAGCTTTCGGTGCTATGGTTCTCGATCATCGTGCTGATCTTCGCCTGCGGCCGCTTTTCGCGCAGCGCGGCGCTGCTGCTCCTGCCGTATCTGGCGTGGGTTTCGGTCGCGGGCGCACTCAACTGGCAGGTGATCCAGCTCAACGGGCCGTTCTGATCTCGACGGTCGCTCCAAAAACCCCGCTCACCCTGAGCTTGTCGAAGGGTGCTGGCGCAACAGTGCAGACCATGTGATGCCTAATCTTGCCGCCTTCTTCGCCAGCGGCCACGCCGCCGATCTCGTGCTCGCCGTGTTGGCCGTTGAGGCGCTGCTCCTGATGCGCGCCGGCCGCCCCGCCATCGATGTCGCGCTGCTCCTGCTCCCCGGCGCCTGCATGATGCTGGGCCTGCGCGCCGCGCTGGTCGGCGCCAGCTGGCCGTGGATCGCGCTGCCGCTGGCGGCGTCGTTTCCGGTCCATCTGGCGGATATGTTGCGCCGGGGCAGGGGGCGGTAGAGCACAACAATACCGGATGGGCCACCTGACCTTCGTCATTCCCGCGAAGGCGGGAATCCAGAGCGACGGTAGCACCTACCACGAGCCTGCACGCTTAAGGCAGCTCTGCGGCAGTAACGTGTCCGCACAAGGTGTACCACAGCTGCGGCCAGTAGTCAGAAGAACCGAGGTTATTTAGCGAGCGGTTTCGTGCAGGCTAGCAACGGCCACTCTGTCGTCCAGTCCTTTGAACTGATCCTTTCGTCGTAGATGGCCAGTTTTTCAGTTATGAACCTCTGCGTCGGCCGGAGCACCAAGTTGAAGAGATCATCCAGGCCGAGCGGGCTGGCAATCTCGATCTGATCCCTCCCGCTGCGCCTCGCAGCCACGGCTGTCGCTGTCTCAGGCCAATACCGCATGGCGTCGGTTGCAGATTGATAGGGGGGATCGTTGTTGCGGGTGTGCATCCGCGCCTGATTCTTCACCGACCAGTCAATGGAAGGCGCAGCAACGCGGAGAGCATCTTCAAGACTGCGATCATGCCATTCCTGACTGCGGTCTGGATCGAACCAGATCACATCGACATCACACAGAGGTGGCCGTGGTGCGCGATTGTGCAGGGCATCCCAGACCGCATTCCTTACAAATCCAGCCGCGATCCAGCAATCTGGCAGACCGAGACCTGCCACCAAGCCCAGAAGATGCCAGCGGATGGAATCGCCGCGAAGGATCGCACTGATCTGCATGTGGTGAACGTCACGCATGATTCAGGCTAACGCATCGTCAAAGGTCGGCAACAGCGCGGTTGTCACGCCAGAAGGCTTGATGCCCGCTATGCTGCACTTCTTTCCGCAGTAGCCCCACCCACAAGAAGAAAACCCCCGCGATCCGAGTGGGATCGCAGGGGCCAGGTGTTCCGCGCCGGTTGCGTGCGCGGGGGTGTTGTGTTGCCTGACCGGGGTCAGGGCATCTTGGTTGCCGCCGCAGCCGGAGCTGCCGGGGCAGGAGCAGCCGCTGCCGTGATCATCGGACCGGTCGGCCGCAGGGCCGGGTAGTCCTTGACCATCGAGACGCCGCCCAGAGGCTTGTTCACGCCGCGGTGGCAGGTTGCGCAGTTGACCTTGAGCGGATCACCCTGCGGTCCCAGCCGGTGCTTGGGGAACACACTGGCAAGCGAGCCGATGTATTCGCCGTTGATGTTGCGCACCATGCGGTAGCCGTACCAGGCGCCAACGCGCTTGGGCGTGCTCATGTTCCAGGCCTGGAACGAGCCGGCGTTGTGACAGAACGTGCAGTTCACGCCGAGCGCCGAGGAGGTGTGCATCATCAGGCTGTAGGTGCCCTCGGTTTCCATCGTGGTCGTCTTGTTGGCCGTCGCCGCATAGCCCGAAGGATGGCTATAGTTCGATTGCACCCGGATGTTGCTGGATTTCGCATCAAGCAGGTACTTGGCAAACGCCTCGTTTGGGAGCGAGGAATAGGCTGTCGTGGCAAGCGGTGCATTCTGGCCATGCTTGTTGCCCAGAATGGTATCCGGATTGCCCTTTGCCGGCAGCGCCCAGTTCTCGCTCGGCACCGCCTGTCCGCGGTGGCAGGTGTAGCAGGTGACGCCGGTCTGCTTCACGTGCTGTGTCCAGCCCGTGTTGATGTTCCGGGTCATCTGCAGCATCCGCCGCGCGACCTTTTTGGTGTAGAGCTCGTCAGAGGCCATGTTCGCGGGATTGTGGCAATAGTTGCAGCCTTGCTCCGGTGCGATCCACTGTGTGATCGCGGCCATCGTGTAGCTGAACTCGTCCTCCGAGATGTCACCCAGAACCTGGACGTTCTGGTAGGCTTCGCGGGCCGGCTTCCCGCCCGGCTTCGGCGGGTCGTAGGGCGGCGGGGGAACCTCGCCGACCTTCTTCTTGTCGGAGACGAGATGGATCTGGTCCATGCCCGTGCCCCGATAGCCGTTCTGCGCGACCGATTTGGTTTCCAGTTGGCAGGCACCGAGCAGTGCCGCGCCGGCGAGGACCGCGCCGAGGCGCAGTAGCATGGTGCTTCTCATTGTCCCGTGCTCCCCAATGCCGGATCGACGACCCCGGTGTCGGGATAGGCCGGCGCGTAGTGGTGCTGTTGTGCCCAAAGGTACCAGTTATCGACAACGGTGCCGGTGAGCAGGATGCCGATGCCGCCGGTCAGCGTGGTCAGCACGGCAAACCACCATGCCCAGCGGTGAATCGATTCCATCGTGGCGTTGAAGCCCATGGTCCAGCGCCAGAACAGGGCCGCACGCTCCGATGCAGTACCGCGATCGGTGATCTGCTCGATCTCGCGCTCACCGCCGTAGCGGCCGACTGCCAGAATGGTTGCGCCGTGCATCGCGAAGAGCAGGGTCGAGCCATAAAGGAAGGCGATCGAGAGGGCGTGGAACGGATTGTAGAACAGGTTGCCATAGCGGATCGAAAACGCAGCAGTCCAATCGAGATGCGGGAAGATGCCGAAGGGCACCGCTTCAGACCAGCTGCCCATGAAGGCGGGCCGGATGAAGCCGAGCACGAGGTACAGCCAGATCGCTGACATGAACGCCCAGAACACGTGGGTGCCCATGCCGAGTGCGCGGGCCCGGCGATAGGTCCGGATCGACCAGAGCAGGACCGAGAGCGTCAGGAACATGCCGGCGAGGATCCACCAGCCGCCCTTGGCGAGCGGAACGATGGGCGAGAAGCCGTATTCCGGCCCCGGCGGCTCGAGGCTGAGCCAGGGCAGCATGCGGACGAACTGGATGGGGTTCCAGTTCACCGATGCCATCATGTTGAGCCCGATGATCTCGAACGCGATGAACCCGCACAGGAGGGCGAGGAGCCCCGTCCATCCAAGGTAGATCGGGCCGAGCTGGGCCTGGCCAAAGCGGCCAAAGAGGTGGTTGAACCCTACGGCGGTGCCGCGAGGATCACTGCCGGGCTTCATCCCAATGCCCATTTCCGGGGCATGGCTGAGCTGAACCTGGGTGAAGATATTCTGGTAAGCCATGGCTAGTCCTCCTTCACGACCAGATCGGCAGATTGAGCCACCAGTTCCACCATTCGGGCCATCCGCGGGTCCACAGCGGGCCGCTGATGATGATGCAGACCGCGCTCCAGAAGCCGGCGTTGAGCGCCAGCAGCAGGCCCAGGCGGTGGATGCCCAGGGTACCGATCGAGTAACCGATCAGATCGCGGAAGAAGGTGTCTTCGTATTCCGGCGTCTTGACGGTCTCGCCCTCTTTGGGATTGACCGCGGACAGCACCAGCGCGCCGTGCAATGCGAGCGCGAGGCAGGTGGTGAAGAAGAACGACACCGCCAGCATGTGCGCCGGATTGTAGTGGAAGTGCAGGTACTGGTAGCCGGTGTTCGACACCCAGTCGAGGTGGCTGAAGATCCCGTAGGGGAAGCCGAAGTGCCAGGCACCCAGCAAGACCGGACGGATCACCACCAGTGAAACGTAGGCGAAGATTGCAAACCCGAAGGCGATGGGCACATGATAGCCCATGCCGAGTTTGCGGCAGATTTCGACCTCTCGCAGCGCCCACGATGTGAACGATACGATCGCGCAGACCGTGATCACCTGCCAGAATCCGCCATGACTGAGCGGGGCAAATCCCAGGCCGTATTTGAGATCAGGCGGGGCGATCGAGATCAGCCACGGGTTCCACGTGCCGCCTTGTGAGGCACAGTAGAGAATGAGGGCTGTTCCGAGTGAGGCGAAGATCGCCGTGATCACTCCGAAAAACCCAACGTAGAACGGGCCGACCCAAAAGTCGAAAAGGTCCCCGCCGATCAACGTGCCTCCGCGCACGCGATACTTCCGCTCGAAACTGAGGAGCGCCATGGCTCTATCCTCCCCCGCCCAAGCCTGGCGGGCACAAGTACATGGAAAATCAACCGGTTCCCCCCGGCAGTGCCGGAGGCGGCATGTCCACGTGTGGTGGGATGCCGCCTCTTGCCTTGCAGGTGGTCAGGGCGTTGCTGCGGCTGCAGCCGGGGCTGCCTGAGCCGCGGTGTGCGGGCCGTCGAGCCAGTTGTAGCGAGGCGTGCTGAGCAGGATGAAGTGAATCACGATTGCCAGCACAAACAGGAAGGCGGCAAGTGCCACGAGGGCCCTGCGCGGATCGAAAATAAGCCAGACTCTCCACATGGTATCTGTCCTTGTGAAAGCGCCAATGCGGCGCGGTCGTTCAGGTTCGGCCAAAAAAAGGCCGGGTGGCCGTTATGGCCAAACGCGGTAGGTGTGACGGTGGATTTCTTACGAAATCCAGGGACGCCACGACCACACGAGCGCGTGGGCAACCACGGCCACGGCGGTGAAGCCGAGGAAGCTGCTCATGAACAGCTTGTGGAATTCCTTGGCTTCTTCAGGCGTCAGGTAGGTCCTGAGCCCCAGGCGATCATCGCTCATATCTGCATCTCCAGTATTGACGTGCAAAGCGAGAGGCGGCGATCGCCCCCCGGCGATATTCCAACGGCCGAAGCCGAGGGAATGGTGGTGCCCGCTGGGTAGCGGGTGATGGGGTTCGCGCGGCTCATGGAGCAGATGCTCCGAGCAGCGCATCGGCCAGCCTGTCGGCGCTGACCAGGCTTTCGCCCTCGCGGCGTGCGGCGGCTTCCGCCGCATCGCGCAAGCGCTTGGCAAAGGAGATGCGAATGAGGACCGGCTGCGCTTCGACGAGTTCGTCGAGCCTTGCCTTGGCCTCGTCGCTCCACGGCAGCTCGCGGTGGAGGCGCGCCGGCGTGGCGGGCACTGCATCGAGCTGGGTGGCCAGCGGCAGGATGTGGAACAGCGCGTCAAACAGCGCGTTGCACACTTCCTGGATCAGGTAGGTCGCACCGGAATAGCCCATGAAGGGTGTGCCGGTGTGCCGGCGGATTGCCGCGCCCGGGAAGCTTGCCGGGATGTAGATGCTGCGCGCGCCGCATTCGGCGAGGTACATGCGTTCGTTGTAGCTGCCGAACACGACCATCGGCGCGCCCGCACGGATCGCATCGCGCACATCCTCGTTCTTCGGCTTCACGCCTGCACTGCGCGAGAAGGCGAAGGCGCATGGGAGGCCCATGTCCTCTTCGAGGAAGTGGCGGATCCCGCGGGTATAGGTCTCGTTCGCGACAATGCCGAAGCTTGCCGTGCCGAAGAAATCCTGCGTCACCGAACGCCAGAGATCCCACAGCGGCTTGATCGTGGTGTGCTTCTCGCGCGTGATGAAGGGTTCGGGATCAAGCCCGAGCGATGCGCCGAGCGCCTCGAGGAAGCGCGTGGTCGAGGTGAGGCCGACCGGCGCCTGGAAATAGGGCCGCTCGAGCACTTCGCACAGATTGCGGCCGAACTCGCGGTAGAGGCAGACGTTGGCGTCGGCATCAGCCAGCTTGCGGATATCGGCGAGGTGGCAGCCTAGCGGGAACACCACGTTCACCTCGGCGCCGAGGCCTTCGATCAGGCGCCGCACTTCGGCAAGGTCCGAGGCCATGTTGAACATGCCGTAGGCCGGGCCGATGATATTGACGCGCGGCTTCTCGCCTTCCTTGCGCGCCTTGGGGGCGGGCATCGCCTTGGGGCCGAACTCGGTCCACAGCCAGCTCAGCGCGCGGTCCGCCGATTGCCACTGATCCTCGTCGATCGTGCGCGGCAGGAAGCGCTTGATATTGGTGCCACCGGGGGTGACGCCGCCGCCGATCATCTCGGCGATGGAGCCGGTGACGAC
>NZ_JAIXPP010000029.1 GCF_027486195.1 Novosphingobium sp. | reverse complement strand
TTCCTGCGCGAAGAGCTTCTTCATGAATTCAGGATGCGCGCGGCTCAGGAAGATCTGCGGACCGCGGTTCTGGCGCTCCACCTTCATGATCCAGGCGCGGACGCGCTCGCCCACGCGCGGCACTTCGCGCGGGATCTGCTGGTCGCGGCGGATCACACCCTCGGCGCGGCCGAGGTTGACGATCACGTGGCCGAACTCGACCGACTTGATCACGCCGGTGATCACTTCGCCCGCGCGGTCCTTGAACTCTTCGTACTGGCGATCGCGCTCGGCATCGCGGACCTTCTGGAAGATCACCTGCTTGGCCGACTGCGCATCGATGCGGCCCAGCTCAACGGCGGGCAGCGGATCGACCAGGAAGTCGCCGACCTTCGCGCCGGGCTGGAGCTTGTCAGCTGCCTTAAGATCGATCTGCTTGAAGTAGTCCTCGACCTCTTCGACCACTTCGACGACGCGCCACAGGCGCAAATCGCCGGTGCGCGGATCGAGCTTGGCGCGGATGTCGTTCTCGGCACCATAGCGGTTGCGCGCGGACTTCTGGATCGCTTCTTCCATCGCCTCAATGACGATGGATTTGTCGATCATCTTCTCGGTCGCGACAGAGTTCGCGATCGCGAGCAGCTCGGCGCGGTTGGCGGAAATCGCACTGGCCATGGCTTAGTCTTCCTGTTCCTCAACGATGTCATCCACGCCGCTGGTATCCAGCGGCCGCGATGCGGCGATCAGCTTATCGGTCAGGATAAGCTTGGCATTGGCGACGAGATCGAATGGCACGTTGTATACCACGCCATCGTCCTCGATCGAAATCATCTGTGCAGCGGCATCGAAGCCGGCAAGGTCACCCCGGAAACGCTTGCGGCCCTCGAGCAGCTCGGCAAGCTCGATCCGCGCTTCGTGACCGGTCCAGGCGGCAAAGTCCTTTGCGCGGGTCAACGGGCGATCGATCCCTGGCGAACTGACCTCGAGCCGGTAGGCCTCTTCGATCAGCACATCACCCGCTTCCTCCAGCGCATCGATGCGGTCGGACATGCGGCGCGAAAGCGCGGCGCAGTCGTCGATCACCAGCTGGCCGGTCTCGGGCCGCTCGGCCATGATCTGGAGCGTGTGCTCTTCATCACCGATCTCGCCGCCCTTGAAATAGCGCACGCGCACGAGATCGAAGCCGAGGCTGGCAGCCTCTTCTCCGGCGATCTCGGTAATCCGTGCGATATCGTTCATGCGTGCTCCTGAGGCCCAGCGCAGCAAAGGCATCGGGTCTGGTGCCGGCCCCTTTCGGCGCCAGCCCGGACTTTGCCTTCACAATGTCGGGATGAATTCGCCCTAAGCGCACGTCCCGAAAAAGGCAAGCGCCAAGATTGTGCGACAGGCCGCGCCTGAAAGTCGGTGAAATTTCCCATACTTTGGCACGACGATAAGCAGAACCAGTTAGTCGGGAACCCAGAAACCGAGCATTTCCGCCATTTCTCGCATTTGGCACGGCCTATGCAAAGCTCTTGGCATACGCCGGACAGACTGGACGGCGCCACACTCTGACCAAAGAAGGGAACCACCACATGACCACCATCCGCAACTTCACCGCCCCGATCTTCAGCGCTGCCGCCGCGATCGCCCTCTCCTTCGCTCTCGTCAGCGGCACGGTGACCAGCCCGGTCCAGAGCCCGCTGCACACCGCCACCGTCAGCTCGGTGTACGCAGCATGAGCGACCTGCGCTTCGAGGACCACGCAGTCCGCTCGTCCGCCCCTCGCGGGTTTCACCTCAACAAGCAGCGCGGCAAGATCATGGGCGTCAGCGCCGGGATTGCCGACTACTTCGGGATCGACGTCACGCTGGTGCGCGTCGCCTGGTTGATCGGCACGCTGGTCGGCTTCGGCTCGTTGATCCTGATCTACCTTGCCATCGGCCTGATCGCAGATTGAGCCGCCCCACCAGCATCCCCCCAGCCTCCCCATTTGCACGTCGTGCAAGTGGGGATCGGCTGTTTGATCAGGCCGGGCGTCATGGCCTCCTTCCGCGTAGGCCCTCCAAGCGCGCCGTGGTTACCACTAGGGAAACCTGAAAAGCGTGTGAATTCATGACCTGACAATTTTCATTCGCGCTGATGGTTATCTTGCAGCAGAATTGCTATCCAATATCGGACTCCCGTAGAGTCGAACTTCATGGTTTCGATTGCATCCGCTGGAGGTAACCTCGCATGGCCGTTCAAGATCTGGTCGCTCCCTTTTCTCAGGTCGGTGTCATGGCGGGCTCCGCCAATGCCGCTGCCACGCAGGGCGCTTGCCACAATTTCTCGCTGCAATGGATCGCCGCGATGTATGCCGATTCCACGCCAGCCAATGCGGCCAAGCGGATGACCGCTCTGAGCAAGGGCAAAGGCGGTGCGGCAATGGTCACGCAGACGATCTTCGGCAATGAATGGACCCGCCAAAGCGCAGAGGCCGCCGACAAAGGCGTGGCAGCCTGGCGCGGCCTGCAATTTGTCGAGGATGTCGTCCCATACGAGGGCTATACGCAGGCACAGTTCCTTGATGGCCTCAACACCACCAGCATTGCCGGGGTGATCTACAGCTTCTGGTTTTCAGGCTCGGTGGTGGGCGCTTCGGGAGGGGCGCATACGATCGCCTTCTTCCGCAAGATGAAGACCGGCCGCCTCGGCAAGGCTGACAACCAGATTTACTCTTTCGACCCCAATTTCGGCGAATGCCTCTCGGTCGAAGGTGCGATGGGCAGCTGGATCACCACCTTGCTCGCCAATTATGGCCCGTGCCAACATCACTGGATGCGCGCCTTCTCGAAGCTCTGAACGCGCGCGCCGCAGGTGCTTTCTTACACCGGCGGCGGCACCAGCCCGATCAGGCGCAGCACCACGGCCTGCTCCAGCATCACCACCAGCCAGTATCCGCAATCGATCAGCGCCGTACGGCCCGCGAGCGCCCGCATGCGGTAGGACGCGGCAAGGCTCGGCACCACGAAGCCCAGCCAGATGACCACCGCGCTGCCGATCGTCATCGTCCACACGCTGCCCTTGGGCGGCGCCAGGATCAGTGCGCCCGCCAGAATCGCGCAGAGCCAAGCCTCGGCGAGGAATGCCGTCACCAGCGTCCCTGCCCAACCCGGCCCAAGGATCCGACGCCGATCCACCGCGACCTGATAGAGCGTCCCCAGTACCAACCCCATGATGGTCGCCGCAAGGATCGCCCCGCCATTGAGGACGATGTAGATCATCAGGCGTCTTCGGCGCTCGCAAAGGGCGAGAAGCTGATGTCGGTATCGAACACGTCGACACCTTCGTGCTGCTTGAGGAAGCCGACCACTGCGTAAGTCACCGGCGTCAGCACGATCTCCCAGATCACCTTGAGCGCCCAGTTGGTGAACATCACGTGGATCACGTCCGCCGTCTGCCACGTGCCGAGGAAAGCGATCGGATAAAACAGCGCGCTATCCACCGCCTGCCCGAAGATCGTCGAACCCCAGGTGCGGGTGAACAGGTACTTGCCCCCGGTCCACACCTTCATCCGCGCGAGCACGAAGGAATTGACGAACTCGCCCGCCCAGAACGCCGTGACCGAAGCGATCACGATGCGCCAGGTGCTGCCGAACACCGAATCATAGGTCGTCTGGCACACCGCCCCGGCCGAGGTCTTCGCCACGATCTCGGCAAAGCGCGGATCGCCGCTCGAAGCGCAGCCCCAGCCCTCCGATGGCGGCATGGCCACCACCACGAAGCTCATGAAGGCCATGAACAGCAGCGCGAAGAAGCCCACCCACACGCAGCGCCGTGCGTGGGCATAGCCGTAGACCTCGGTCAGCACGTCGCCCAGCACGTAGGACACCGGGAAGAACAGGATGCCCGCGCCAAACGTGTAGCCGCCCACAGTGGTCAGCTTGGCCGCCCCGATCAGGTTCGACAGCAGCAGGATCGCGACGAACGCGGCCATGAGATAATCGAAGAAACGGAAGTGGCGGCGGGCGCCGGCGCTGCCTTCAATGCGTGCGATGCGGTGCTGGTTCATGGTTTGCGTTGCTATCGTGATTTGCGCGGCAGGCAAAGCGGCCTTATGAGGCACGGCCAGAGGTAACTCTCCAAGGGTCCACAGTGCGCGCCCTTAGCTCAGCTGGATAGAGCACCGGCCTTCTAAGCCGGTGGCCGCAGGTTCGAATCCTGCAGGGCGCGCCACCCCCCTCTCGCCATCGCGGCACTTTTTTCGGCAAACTCGGCCTAATTGGTTACCCGCATTCCAAACACGCGTTAACACCTCGCCCGTACCTCTCCTGCAACGATGGAGAGAACGCCATGCCGACAGAACGCTCCGGTCATTGCACCGAATATCGCCACCACGATGCGTATATGCGCGCACTTCATCCAGCGTGATTACCCAGGCATCTGGCCGGATTCATTCGCCGAATACATGAACTTGCCGGCGGGATTGAGCCGACATCCAGATAATCCGCTCCGTCTCTGACCCTCGCCCGCCAGAAACCAAGCCAGCATCATCCGTCCACACCAAGCGCAAAAGCCCGATGGAGCCAGCCGTGAAGCACCAGAGTCCGCCTCAACATCCGCGCGACAACCGCGAACGCCGGCTGCTGAAGGGGCACATGCAGACCGACCGCTTGCCGGGCTTCGAGATCGTCATCCGCAACATCTCGGCGCGCGGACTGTGCGCGACATGCAAGGGCCTGCCGCCCCTCGTCGGCGAGTTCGCCGAGATCCAGTTGCCCGACAACCGCACGGTCATGGCCAATGTGCGCTGGACAAACGACCAGATCTTCGGCGTCGAGTTCGAGGAAGCGATCAATCTTGCGGTCATGATGGATACCCTGCAGCGGCTACGTGATCTTGCTGATCGCAACGCGAGCTGGGAAGTGAAGTCGAAGCACCGCGTCAGCGATCACCGCCCCGACGTGGCGCTGCTGCGCCGCCTCTGAAGCCGTCCCGGCCGCCGGGCAGAAATCCCTTGGCAGATCAGAACACTGCATTTTCCACCAAAATGATTATTTCCCTCTCCTTGGCAGCAATTGAGCCAAACTCGCTGCCGCAATGGCACCGTTATCGATGGTGACTCCCGGCAAAGCCAAGTAGGCAACCCTTACTAGTGAACTTCTGCACGGGTCAGGGAAATGAACGATAGAACAGTAGTTTATGTCATTGAAGACAGCGTTCATCTGCGGGCCGAGATCTCGCATAATCTGGGCTCGCTGGGCATTCGCAGCATTGTCTTCAACGATGTTGGTGAGCTCCCCGCGAAAATCGATCGCCCCGTCATTTTCCTGTTCCGGCACGAGTCTTCGTGCCGCACGCTGATCGATAAGTACCGGGCCGACCGCGCGCCGGTTTCGGCCAAGGTCGAGTTCTCGTGCAATGCCGGTTTCGAGAAGGCCGTTGCCGCCATCCGCGAAGGCGCTTCGGATTTTGTGGTCTGGCCATCGGAGCCCGGCCTGCTCGACCGCGCCATTCGCCGCGCCGAGGACGATCTGCGCCGCAGCCAGCCCGCCAAGGTCATGGGTGGCCGCGCCAAGGAAAAGGTCGCCATGCTCACCTCCCGCGAACGCCAGGTTCTGGGCAAAGTCATCGATGGCTGCACCACTGAACGGATCGCCGCCAAGCTTTCGATCAGCCCTCGTACGGTCGACATCCATCGCCGCAACGTTCTCTCAAAGCTCAACGTGCGCAACACCGCGCAGGCCATCGTGATCGCGCTGAGTTCGGGCGAATTCCAGCCTGCGAGCGAAGAGTTCGCCATAAACCCGGCCTATGCTTGATCGCCTTCCGGGCGCAGTGGCGCGCGGGGTGAGCGTCTTGGTATGCCGCACTCTCGATCGCCACGCGCCCGATGCGGTGATCAGGACGAACGGCTTGTTCCTCTACGGCCGGTGCCGCTTCTGCAGCAAGGTAATCACCCGCAGCGGCACAATCGCCTGGCGCACGGCACCTGCTGTCGATGAGGCCTACCTCGCTGAAATGAGGAACGTTTCCCGGTAACCCCTTCGGGTCGCACAGAGCAACCTGCCGAAGGATTCGCGCGCAACCGTCCCCAAGTGTTGCGCGCCAAGAACAGAAGAGCGACGCCCGGCCATGCACCATGTCCGAGCGCAATGCCTCCGTCACTGACCTGACAGCGGGCGCAACCCTTGCCGGACGTTGCCCGTGATGATCGCATCCGTTGCGAGCGGGCGATCGCGTCATACGGTCACGACCTCGGAGCCGGGAGGGGCGAGTTCCCCGTCCTTCCCGGCCCTGCACTCGCAACCGGGTTAACACATATCAGAGGTTTGCGGTTCAAACCTGAGACGCGTAGTCTGGTTATGCAGATCGCCATGTCGGGGGGCAAGGCACCTGAACCGGGTTAACCGGTCCACAATAGCAAGCGCCGTTCGTATAGGCGCCATAAGGGGGCGTGGGGACAATGGCTGAAAGGCGCATCGATGCGCGGGTTTGGCCGCCCGCAGCAGCAGCACTGGCAGCGGTTCTGGTGATCGCCGAGCTGCGGGCGACCGTCAGTTTTCCGGCCCTGGCCTTGATCGCACTCGCTTTCGTCGCGCTCGTCTGGGGTGTCGTCCATCTGCTGGTGGTGCGCACGCAGCTGCTCGGCCAGCTCGATGTCGCCCGCATTGCCGCCAATGCGATCGACCAGATCATCTGGATCGAGGCCTATCCTTCCGGCGAGACCGCCTTTGCCACGGCCACATATGAACAGGTCTGGGGGCAAGATGCCCTCACCCTGTTCCAGGCCGCCGAGTCGCGGCTCGACGCCGTCCATGCCGCAGATCGCCAGCGCGTGCGGCGCGAGATCCGGGCCGGGCAGGCCGGGCTCGAAACCTTCCGAACCGAGTTCCGCATGAAGACCGCCTCGGGCGAAGAGCGCGTCATGCACGTCAAGTTCTACCCGCACGAACTCAAGGGCAAGCGCACCGGCTATTGGATCGGCTTTGCCACCGATGTCACCGAAGAGCGCCGCACCCACGCCAGCATGATGCGCAATCGCCGTGCGCTCAGGGCCCTCGCGCTGGTGAATGCCGCGATCTCGCGCGCGCAATCGCGCTCCGAACTGCACAAGCTGGTCTGCCAGAGCCTCATCGACGGCGAAGGCTATGCCGCAGCGTGGATCGGGCTCCGGGAAATCGGTCCGGTCGACAAGATCCGGGTCACCGCGCATGCCACGAGCCACGCGGACTACATCACCGCGCTGGATATCCGCCCCAATGATCCGGTGCTCGGCCAGGGCCCCACGGCCAGAGCAATGCGCGAGGGCGAGGTGTCCGTCTCCCTTTCCGTGGCGGAAGATCCCGAACTGGCGCCCTGGCGCGAGGCAGCGCTCAGCCGGGGCTTTCAGGCGATCGCCGCCTTCCCGCTGATGCACGACAGGCGCGCGTTCGGCACGCTCACGCTCTATTCCGACGAGCCGGGCGCGTTTGCCGATGACGAGATCCGGATTCTCGAGGAAATGAGCGTCAGCCTCGCGCAGGGGCTCGTGATGATCGAGGCCAAGAACGAGTTGCTGAACAGCCGCAAGATGGAGCTGATCGGCCAGATCTCCGGTGAGCTTTCCCACGATTTCAACAACATTCTCGGCATTATTGCGACCCACGCGGAAATCGGCGGACGCGAAGCTGAAAGCGACGCCGCGCGCGACCGCTTTGGCCTGATCGCCCAGGCGGCGCTGCGCGGTGTCGATATCACGCGCTCGCTGCTGGGCATCGCGCGCCACCCGCGCGGCATCCCCGAAGTGGCCGACGTCAACAGCCTGACCTTGCGCCTCATCGCGCTGATCCGCGCCGCAGTCGGCCCCGGTATCGATGTGCAGGTGCAGCTTTGGGACATGCCGCTGCCGGTCGAGATCGATCCCGCCGGCTTCAACAATGCGCTGGTGAACCTTGCCATCAATGCCCGCGATGCAATGGGCGAGCATGGCGTGCTCACCTTGCGCACTTGGCTCAGCGACGCCCCCGATGGCTGCCCCAGCCGCGAAGGCCTGCCTGCCGGCCTGCGCACCGCGCCGCTGGTCATCGTCGAAGTTGCCGACACCGGCACCGGCATGACCGAGGATGTGCGCGAACGTGCATTCGAGCCGTTCTTCTCTACCAAAGGCCCCAACAAGGGCACCGGGCTCGGCCTTGCGGCGGTGCTCGGCTTTGCCGTCCATCATGGCGGCACCGCCCGCGTGCTCAACAGCAACTCCGAAGGCACCACCGTCCAGATCGTGCTGCCGGCGCGAACCGGCGCAGTGATTGCCGGAAGCCGCCCGCCACCGGTTGCGCTGCCCGCGCCGAAGCCCGCCAAGCTGCGCGTGCTGATCGTGGACAACGAGCCCGATCTCCTCAGCGGCATGGTCGAAACGCTCAGCCTTGCCGGCCACCTGCCGACCGGCTTCACCACCTCGCATCAGGCGCTGGAGGCCCTTTCACGCCAGAAGTTCGACGTGCTGATCTGCGATCTGCTGCTCGATAATGGCGAAGACGGCACCGTGCTTGCCCGGCAGGCCGCGCTGGGTGATCCGGGCATGCGCGTGATCGTCATGTCGGGCAATGCCGCGCGGCATGCCGAATCCAATCTTGCCTGGCCGCTGCTCGAAAAGCCCTTCTCGGTCGATACGCTGATCGGCCAGTTACAAAACAGGCAGATCGCACCAAAGGCGGACCTGACGCCTAGGCTGTAGCGCTATCCGCGAGCTTCGCGTGGGCCGCCGACAGCGCATGCGACAGCAGGCTGAGATCAAGCGGCTTGCGCAGCATGCTCCAGTGCGGCTGCAGCAGGCTTTCGTCGGGCAGATAGCCGCTCATCAGAATGATCCCGATGCGCGGATGCCGCGCCTCCACTTCATGGGCAAGTTCGACTCCGCTGCGCTCGGGCATCACCACGTCAGTCAGCAGGATATCGAAATCGCCGTTCGCAAGCGCCTCGACCGCCTCCGCCGCATTGCAAGCGGGAGTGGCGCTATAGCCGTCCATGCGCAGGATCTCGACCACGGCGTCAAGCGCGTGGACTTCGTCCTCGACGACCAGCACCCGCAAGGTCCGCGCCGTCCGCTGTCTCGCGATACCGGGCATGGGCGCGCTGAGCGGCTCCGCCTCGTCGGTATCTCGGCTGATCGGCAAGTAGATGCAGATGTCGGTTCCCGTCTCCGGCAGCGCCGTGATCCTGGCATCTCCACCGATCGAACGCGCCCAGGTCCGGACCGAGCGCAGCGGAAAATCCGCGCCATCGGGCCGCGCCAGCACCTGCGGATCGAGCATGAGCCGCACGGCTTCCTCGTCGATCCCCGGGCCATCATGGATCACCTTGATCACGATCCAGTCTTCGCCCGGCATGTCCGCTTCGTCAGTCGGCCCCCTATCCGAACGATAGGTCGAAATCGTGATCGAGCCGCCATCGGGCATCGCGCCGCGCGCATGGACGATCACGTTGGTCAGCATGGTGATGAGTTCGGTGCGCCCGACGCGGACTGCCGCCTGCGCCGCGCTGCCGATGAAATCGAGCGAGAAATCGGCCGGCAGCGCAGCGGCAAGGAAGGCAAGGTTCGATCGGATCGTCTGGTCGACCGGAAGCGGCGCCGCTTCCACGTCGCGGTGGCCGGTCAGACGCTCCAGCGAGAGCACGAGATCGCCCACATGCCGTGTCGCCGCCTCGATCGCGGCCCTGCCCGCCTCGGCACTGCCGCCTGACCGCGCGAGGTTCGCCACATTGAGCCGGATAATCGAGAGATAGTTGGCGAGGTCATGGACGATGTAGCGCCCGAGACGCTGCGTGCGGTCAAGCAGTTCCAGCGCCTCGGACTGCGCATTGGCCAGATCGATCGCCGCCTGCCGCGCCTCTGCCAGCAGGGCACGCTGCATGCCGATCAGCGTCAGCGCCGGAACCGAGGCATCGATCTGCGAGAAATCCGAGATATGCAGCCCCTGCCCTTCGATGATGAAATCCTCGGGCACGATATTGAGCGCGAGCAGATAGCCGCCGTCCTCGGTCGAGAACACGATACCCGCAAGGCGGATGTTCTTGCGCTTGCAGAAAAGCTCGAACCGCTCCGGCGTATTCGCCATCGCCGGGATCGCGACATCGAGCGGCGGCGCGTGCTCGTCGTCGCGGTCATGCCGCAGAGAAAACAGCTCCGCGATCTGCGCGCCGGGGATCACGGCGGTATCGCGGTTGTGATAGAACGGGCCAAGGCCCCGCACGACGAGTGCCGCGTCCACCTTGATGTAGGCGCGGAACAGAGCCTCCAGCTGCGACTCCCGGATCGTGACAACCGGCTTCATCGCTGCTTAGCTCCGGTCGAGATGAATGGCGAAGTCGATCGCTGTGCCTGGCCGATCGACCAGTTCAACCGTCCCAGTCTCGTTCAACCGGTCCATCAGCCCTTCGAGCAGGCCGATCACGAATGTCTCCAGCCCGGTGCGGTCAGAGCGATAGCGCACCAGCAGGCGCTCGCGCGTCTCGTCGATCAGCGTGAAGGACGGCACCCGCGCATCGGGCATCGCCAGCACTACCGAGCGGTGCATGCGGTCGAGGTTGTTGATGAAGGTGACGAGGTCCTGCCCGGTAAAGTCCATGATCGGACCGAACGAGCTCAATTCGGCAAAGCGCACCCAATAGCGCCCGAACACGCGCAGCGCCTCGTCCACCTCCATGCCGAGGTGCGCGGCCGAAGCGGATATCAGCGCAATGGTCTTGGAGTCGTCATAGACGCACAGGCTGATGAGATCGGCCGGGCCGGTTCCCGTTTCGCGCTCGACCTTGGCCCAAACCGAAGGACCGAGCCGATCGAGCATCATCTGCCGCAGGGCGCGGTGTGCCATTCCATACATGAACGTCGCGCTCCGCTTCAGGCCTGCCGCGCGGCGAGGACCGCTTCCTGTGCCGCCTCAGCCATGCGGTCGGCCAGCGTGGCGACCCGGGCCACCTGCTCGTCGATGCGGTCAAGCTTCGCAGTCAGGTACTCGGCCTGCTCGGGCGAGAGACCGGGGCACAGCGCCGAACGGAGATTGCCCGTGGCAAGACCGATCACATTGAGCGGCTGACGAAGCTCGTGCAGGCAGTTCGAAATCTGGCTTACATCCTCGATTGCCATGCGCGCTCATGTCCCCCTGAAGCGACCGCCCGCCGCACGTTGTGCACTGATCACGGAATAATAAGCATATGCGGTAGCTTAACAGTAGCCGTAAGCATAACCAGTAAGCCAATCGATCAGGATCGGTGCCAGATTGGCACCAATCTGGCGTTGATTGATGTGATTGCATTCGACATGCGCAGCTTTGGCGGGAACAAATTCCAATGCGGATGTAATTCCCCCTACAAACGATATACAACGCAGGGTCATGAACGCACGGGCGATTGCAGAGCGGGATAATGCACAGTGCCGGATCCTTGTCGTCGATGATGACCGGGCAACGGCCGAGGAGGTCGTGGAAGCCGCGCACCTGCTTGGGTACCAGTGCAGTTACGCGCTCGATGCGGCTTCTGCTCTGCGCGCAATCGCCGAGGACGAGACCATCGGCATCGTCGTGACCGACGTGCAGATGCCGGGCATGACCGGGCTTTCGCTGCTCGATGAACTCTCCTCGCGCTTCGCCTCGCAGCGGCCGCTGGTCACGCTGGTGATCACCGGTTTCGGCAGCATCGACGTCGCCGTCGCCGCCATGCGCAACGAAGCGGCCGATTTCCTCACCAAACCGGTCTCGCGCGATGATCTGGCCGCCGCGCTGCGCCGCGCCATGCGCAAGTGGCTGCGGCTGTGCGGCGAACGCTCGCTCGCCGCGCTCAGCGCCAGCCTGCGCGCCCCTGTCAGCGAAACGGGCCAGCCCGCCGCCCTCGCCGCCCCACTCGCCCCGGTCGACGATGGGGAACTGCTCAAGATCACCCGCAAGCTCGTGCGCATGCGCGAACAGCGCGGCCAGTTCCTCAATCCCGCCCTGTTTTCGGATCCGATGTGGGATATCCTGCTCGATCTTACCTCGGCCCGGCTTGAGCAAAAGACCGTTCCGGTCTCGAGCGTGTGCCAGGCCGCTGGCGTGCCGATGAGCACCGCGCTGCGCCAGATCCGCAGCCTTGTCGACATGGACCTGATCCGCCGCTGGTCCGATCCGCTCGACCGCCGCCGCGATCTCCTCGCCATCAACGACGAGGCGATGGAGGCGATGCGCCAGTACCTGACATACCTGAGAGACCGCGTCGGCGTGTGATCGCCGGGGCAACGTGCCGCGAAAAAGGGTGGTGCGCCCGGCGGGATTCGAACCCACGGCCCCCAGATTAGGAATCTGGTGCTCTATCCGGCTGAGCTACGGGCGCCCGCCTTGCCCTTTAAGGGGCAGGCTGGCGTCTGGCAATCGCGGGCAGTCAGTTCACCTCGCCGGGTGGCACCACGGGCACGATCACCGGTGCGACGGGCACGCCTTCCTCGATCAGGCTCTGCACTTCGGTGCGGCTCGCGCGGCCGTGAATCATCGCAGGATCCTTTTCGCCATAGTGCATGGCGCGCGCGTCCTCGGCGAATTTCTCGCCCACCCAGGTCGAGGACTTGAGCATCTCGCTCTGCACTGCGGCAACGGCCTTGAGCATGGCGACCGCCTCGGGCGGCAGCGGCCCGTTGGCAACCGGCTGCGGCGCATCGGGGCGCGGCGCCGCCGGAAGCGCTGGCAGCTGGTTGCCCTTGCGCGTCAGGCGCGGCGCGGAAAGCGCCTTGTCTACTTCGGGCGCGCCGCAGACCGGGCAGGTGACCAGCCCGCGCGCCTGCTGGCCGGCAAAATCATCGGAACTGGCGAACCACCCTTCGAACCGGTGTCCGCCCGCGCGGCATTCAAGATCGAATACAATCATGGTGCCCACGATGTAGGAATGGGCCGCCGGTTGGCAAGGCTGGGCACCTGCGCGCGCACCTCGGCAATTCGGGCAAGGTCGATATCGGCAAAGCCGATACCGCCCTGCTCACCCATATCGAGCACCACATCGCCCCAGGGATCGACCACCAGGCTATGGCCATAGGTCTCGCGTCCGTCCTCGTGGCGGCCGACCTGTGCGGCAGAGACGATGAATGCACTTGCTTCGATTGCCCTTGCGCGCTGCATGAGGTGCCAGTGCGCGCGGCCTGTCGGCACGGTAAATGCTGCCGGAATGGCAATGATGTCGCACTTGCGCTGGCCCAACGCCTCGAACAGCGCGGGGAAGCGGATGTCATAACAGATCGCGAGGCCAAGGCGGCCGAGCGGGGTCTCCACCGTCACCACCGCCTCGCCGGGCTGATAAGCGGCGGATTCGCGCCAGGTCTCTCCGGTCGCAAGATCGACATCGAACATGTGGATCTTGTCATAGCGCGCGGCAATCTCGCCCGCAGGGGTGATCACGAAGGCCCTGTTGGCCCAGCGCGTGCCTTCCGCTTTCACCGCAAGGCTGCCGATATGCACCCAGATGCCCGCTTTAGCTGCTGCATTGCGTACTTCGGCGAGCACCGGGCTTTCCGCCTCGGGCACCACATGCACCGACCCGCGCGCCCGGTCCCGATCGAGCAGGCCGGACATTTCGGGGGTGAACAGCATGACGGCCCCTTCCCGCGCCGCATCCTGCGCCGCACGCGCCATGGTGGCGGCATTGGCGGCGGGATCGATGCCCGTCGTCATCTGCAGCAGCGCAATGCGCCGCGTGTCAGCGCTCATGCCGCAAGCATGGGATCAAGCTTGCCCGCCGCCTCTAGCGCCGCGAGATCGTCCGAGCCGCCGACCAGTTGGCCATTGATGAAGATCTGCGGCACCGTCATCGCGCCCGGCGCGCGCGCCAGCATCTCGGCGCGCTTCTCGCCGCCGAAAGTGATGTCGTATTCGGTGGGGGTCACGCCCTTGCGGCCGAGCAGCGCCAGCGCGCGGCTGCAATAGGGGCAACCCCACTTGGTGTAGATTTCGACCGTAGCGGCCGGGGCAGCAGCAGGGGTGGCAGGATCGCTCATGGGTACCTCTTGAAAACGCAAAATCACTAACACACATGGTTGTTCGTGTCATGCGCCGCAAGGCGGGCGTGACCACAAGTGAACGGCCGGGCGCCAATTCGGGTCCGGCCAGGTTGCAGATTGCTCAAACCAGAGGATTGCTCACATGGAACGTTTCGATTTCACCCCCTACCGCCGCTCGACCGTGGGCTTTGACCGCCTGTTCGACCTGCTCGAACGCCAGGCCCGCGCCAATGCCGGTGACAACTACCCCCCGTTCAACATCGAGCGCCGCGGTGAGGACAACTACCGCATCACGCTCGCCGTTGCCGGGTTCAAGCCGCAGGATCTCGATATCACTGCGCAGCAGAACCTGCTGGTGATCAAGGGCCAGCGCGCCGAAGCGCAGGACGGCCATTTCCTCCACGTCGGCATCGCCAACCGCGCGTTCGAGCGCCGGTTCGAACTGGCCGACTTCGTCCGCGTCGATAGCGCCGACCTTGCCGATGGCCTCCTCATCATCGATCTCGTGCGGGAAGTGCCTGAAGCGATGAAGCCCAAGAAGGTGCTGATCGGCGGCAGCACTGCCAAGCCGCTAACCGTGGTCGATGGCGACGCCAGCGCAGCGGCATAACCAAACCCGTTCTCTCCAGCGGAAGGGGCGGTCCTGCAAAGGGCTGCCCCTTTTGCGTATCAGCGCGCTGCCGAAATCGCCCAGCGCCATGGCGCAAGGCTGCGGGCCTTGCCCCCCACGCTATAGCTCTGCGCCTCGGCCGAGACATTGACCTCGACGCGCACCCGGTCCTTGCCCGCGATCCGGCGGAACGCGAAGACCTTGGGATTGCCGGTCTCGATGATCTCGAGATTGCCCGAGACATGCTCGCTCGAAAGCGCCGGATGCGCGTGCTTCAGCGCCAGCAGCGAGCGGTAGAACCCCTCGCGCGGCAACTTGCCCCACTGGATCGGGTCCTTGTCGAAGAACTTGAGCCGCTTGTTCAGCGCATCCTCCTGCCCGCTGTAGACCAGCGGCATGCCCGGCAAGGTTGCCGCCAGCACCGCCATGGCATCGGCGCCTTCGCCGTAAAGCTCCTTGTCGGTGCCGTTCCACGAATTCTCGTCGTGGTTGCTGGTAAAGGTCATCCGCATCGCGCCCGCCGGATAGCGGCGCGGCGGCGCGGTGTAGAGCTTCGCCAGATCGCGCGCATCCGCCTTGCCCTTCGCCACATCGATGAGGAGGTGGTAGAGCTTCCAGTCGTAGGTCATGTCGAAGGCGCGCGCCTGCATTTCGGGCGTGTCGGCCTCGGCCAGCATGAACACCGGCTTCACCGCATCAAGCTCGCGGCGTGCCTGATCCCAGAACGCCACCGGCAGCGTCCACGCAACGTCGCAGCGAAAGCCGTCGATCCCGGTCTCGGTCAGCCAGAACTTCATCGCGCCGATCATGCCGTCCCGCACGGCCTGCTTGCTGTAGTCGAGCCCGATCACATCGGCCCAGACTTCCTCGTGGCCGTCGCTGAGGTCCTTGTAGTGATAGCCCTCAAGCGCCCCCGCTGCATTGCGCTTGTACCAATCGGGATGCTCGCGGGTCCAGACATGGTCCCACCCGGTGTGGTTCGCCACCCAGTCGAGGATGACCTTGAAGCCCTGCCGGTGCGCCTCAGCCACAAGGTGCTTGAAATCGGCCATGTCGCCGTACTCGGGGTTCACCGCCAGATAGTCGTTCACCGCATAGTAGCTGCCGAGCGAGCCCTTGCGCTCCTTCTTCGCGATGGGGTTCACCGGCATGATCCACAGCACATCCACGCCCATCCGGCGCAGGCGCGGCAAGTGCTTCTCGAAGGCGCGGAAAGTGCCCTCGGGCGTATATTGCCGGATATTGACCTCGTAGATCGTCGCCCGCTTCGACCATGTCGGATGGCGCACCTCGCTCACCCCATCCGTGATCGGCAACGGCGCGGCTGCATGGGCCAGCGTGGGAAGCGCAAGCAGCGCGGCAAGCGTGAGTTGGCGGATCATGCCGCCTTGGTTACAGCCCCCTGCCGGTGAGGCCATACGGCATTCGTATACGCTTACCAGGCCTCGGCAATATCGACGAGCGCCTCGCGGTCGAGCACCGCCACGCGCCCGCCCTTCAAGGCCACGATCCCGCCGTCCGCCCAGGCCGAAAGCTGCCGGTTGATTTGCTCGCGCGACATCCCGGCAAAGCTGCCCAGCTCGCCCTGGCTGAGCGCGATCTTGAGGCGGGTTTCCTCCTCCCCGCCCATCATCAGCCGCAGCAGGAAGCGCGCGAGGCGGGGCCCCGTGGAATAAGCGCGGTCCGCCTCGATCACCGTGTTGTTCTGCCGCAGCCGCCGCGCCATCGCCTGCAGCAGCCGCATGGCAAGCCCCTGATGCTGGCCGACGATCCCGGCAAAGGCACTGCGCGTCAACCCCAGCGCCTCGACCGGCTCGATCGCCTCGACGCTTGCCGTGCGTTCGCCGCCATCCAGAAACGCGATCTCGCCCAGCACCGCGCCCGGCTCGGCATAATCGAGCACGATCTCGCGCCCGTTCGCCGCCACCATGCTCACCCGCGCGAGGCCCTTCAGCATGATCCACAGCGTATCGCCGGGATCGCCCTGCAGGATGATCGCGCTGCCCGGCTTGAAGCTGCGCACCGTGCCGCGCGCCGCGATATCGGCCAGTTCCTCGCTCGAACACCCGGCCAGCAGGCTCGGCGCGGTCAGGGTCTGGGCAAGTGTCGCGGCGTCCATCGCATGTCCCCCTGTGACGCCGCCCGCCGGTCAGACGTGGCCCTCAGACCAATCTGGCCTGCTTCACCGCGGCGGTGATGAAGCTCTTGAACAGCGGATGCGGCTCGAACGGGCGGCTTTTGAGTTCGGGATGGAACTGCACCCCGATGAACCACGGATGGTCCGGCCGCTCGACGATTTCCGGCAACAGCCCGTCGGGCGACATGCCGGAGAACACGAGCCCTTCATGTTCCAGCCGCTCGCGGTAGGCGACGTTGACTTCATAGCGATGCCGGTGCCGTTCGCTGATCGCGTCCGCACCATAGATCTGTGCGACATGGCTGTTGCCCGAAAGCTGCGCCTCATAGGCGCCAAGCCGCATCGTGCCGCCAAGATCGCCGCCCGCCGCGCGCGTCTCAAGTCCCTCGGCCGTCATCCACTCGGTGATGATGCCCACCACCGGCTCCTCGGATGGCCCGAACTCGGTCGAGCCTGCGCCCGCGATCCCCGCGAGGTTCCGCGCGCCTTCGATGCAGGCCATCTGCATGCCAAGGCAGATGCCGAAAAACGGCACGCCGCGCTCGCGCGCAAAGCGCACGCTGGCGATCTTGCCCTCGGTCCCGCGTTCGCCGAACCCGCCAGGCACCAGAATGCCGTGCATCGGCTCCAGATGCGCTGCGATTTCGGCATCGTCCTTCTCGAAGATCTCCGCATCGATCCAGCGGATATTGACCTTCACGCGGTTGGCCATACCGCCATGGACCAGCGCTTCATTCAGCGACTTGTAGGCATCCTGCAGGCCGACATATTTGCCGACGACCCCAATGGTCACTTCGCCTTCGGGGTTCTGGTGGCGGTCGACGATATCGGTCCAGCGCAAAAGCTCCGGGCCCGGGCTCGAAAGGCCGAAATGGCGCAGCACTTCCGAATCGAGCCCCTCGCCGTGATACTGCAGCGGCACCGCATAGATGCTCTGCGCATCGAGCGCGGGGATCACCGCTTCCTTGCGCACGTTGCAGAACAGCGCGATCTTGGCGCGCTCGTTGTCCGGCAGCGGTTTTTCGCAGCGGCACAGCAGGATATCGGGCTGGATGCCAAGGCCCGTCAGCTCGCGCACCGAATGCTGGGTCGGCTTGGTCTTCAGCTCGCCCGCCGCAGCGATATAGGGCACCAGCGTCACATGGACGAAGCAGGTCGCCTCGCGCCCCAGTTCGTTGCGCATCTGGCGGATCGCCTCGATGAACGGCAGGCTCTCGATATCGCCGACCGTGCCGCCGATCTCGCAGAGCACGAAATCAAGGTCGTCGGTCTCGTCGCGCGCGAAGTTCTTGATCGCGTCGGTCACGTGCGGGATCACCTGCACCGTCGCGCCCAGATAATCGCCGCGACGCTCCTTGGCGATGATGTCGCGGTAGATGCGTCCCGAGGTGATGTTGTCAGACTGGCGCGCCGAAACCCCGGTGAAGCGCTCGTAGTGGCCGAGGTCGAGGTCCGTCTCCGCGCCGTCGTCGGTCACGAAGACCTCGCCGTGCTGATAGGGACTCATCGTGCCCGGATCGACATTGAGATAGGGATCGAACTTGCGGATCCGCACGCGGAAGCCACGCGCCTGCAGCAGGGCCGCGAGGCTCGCTGCCATGAGGCCTTTGCCAAGCGAGGAAACCACGCCGCCGGTGATGAAAATGAACCGCGCCATGGGAGGAGAGCCTTATCGTCTGAAGCTCCGGATACGCAAGCGGTCAGCGCCGGATTCCGGCTGGCAATCCACAGGCGTATCGAGCAGGCGTACACGAACAAGTGTTCCCGTCCGCCGCAAGGCGGGCAGGAACACCGCGAAAATGCTGCCGGAAAATCCGGCGGTTATGCGTTACTGCTTGGCGCCGCCGGCAAGCGGATCAGGCGCAGCGCTCTTGGCCGGTGCAGTCTTGCCGGGCGCCGCCGGAGCAGGTGCCGCCGGTGCAGGCTGGGCCTGCGCCGGGCCAGCCGCCGGTACACCCTGCGCGGGTGCGAGTGGATCGGGCGCGGGAACGGCCGGGGCCGTGCGCTGAAGCGAGGTGTCGATCTCGCGGTCCGAGGTCGTGCCCACCGCCAGCGCTGCCAGCACGATGCTGAGGCCGACAAAGGCTGTCGCCAGCACGGTTGTCGCGCGGGTCAGGAAATCGGCCGCGCCGCGCGCCGACATGAAGCCCGCCGGGCTGCCGCCAACGCCGAGGCCGCCACCTTCCGACTTCTGGATGAGGATCACGCCGACAAGCGCGGCAGCCACCAGCGCCTGCACGACGGTAAGGAAAATGAAGAGTGACATCGCGATCTGCCTGAAAAGAATGCGCCGCATCTAGGGCGACGGGACCCGCTGCGCAAGGGCGCAGCATACCCGGTCACCCTGCGCAAGGGCGCAGCATGCCCGGTCACCTGCGCGCCGCTCAGTCTTCCGGCTTCGAGGCTGCGGCCACGATCGGCAGGAAGGCATCGGCGGTCAGGCTTGCGCCGCCCACCAGCGCACCGCCCACGCCCGCCGCCGCGAGCAACCCGGCGGCGTTCTCGCCATTGACCGAGCCGCCATAGAGAATGCGGACCTTGTCCGCTTCCCCGCCGAAAATCGCGGCAAGGCGCGTCTGCACCGCCGCGTGCATGGCGATCACATCTTCCACCGCAGCGACGCGGCCCGTGCCGATCGCCCAGACCGGCTCGTAGGCCAGCGCCAGCCGCCCGGCCGCCACCGCCGCGCTTTCGCTCGCCGGAACCGAACCCTCGACCTGGCGGGAAACGACCGCCTCAGCCTTGCCAGAATCGCGTTCTTCCAGCGTCTCGCCCACGCAGATGATCACGCTGAGGCCAGCCGCCAGCGCGGCTTCGGCCTTGGCGCGCACCAGCGCGTCGTCCTCGCCGTGGTCGCGGCGGCGCTCGCTGTGGCCCAGTATCACGAAGTCTGCGCCGATATCGGCCAGCATCGCGGCGGAAACGTCACCGGTATGCGCGCCCTTGGCCGCAGTGTGGCAATCCTGCCCGCCGACGCCGATCGCGCTCACTGCCTCGCGCAGGGCCCCAAGGAACGGAAACGGCGGCGCCAGCGCGATTTCCACATCGGGATAGCGCTGCGCCGCGCGGTCGATCGCCCGCGCTTCGGCGAGCATGACCCGGCTACCGTTCATCTTCCAGTTGCCGACGATGTAGGGACGCTGGCTCATAGGACCTTGCACACGATCAATGGGTGATTCCTCATCATGTCCGGGCCGCTATCAAACCCCGGCAGGGTTTGCAAAGCGCGTCTAACGCAATGCCGGTGATTATAACTAGTAGGAGGCCCTGACATGGCTACCCGGCGGAGTGGGCCGCGCGGCCATCAAGCCGCGCAGACCATTGCGGGAATTTGCTTTGCCCCCTAATGCGCGCCAAGGATACCATCCGTCCTGATTGCTGCTAACCCTCACTACTGATGACAGGCCCCGATGCTCGGCTTAATCCGCTCTCTGACCAAGTCCCGTATCGGCGCCCTCATCGCGATGGTGTTCCTCGGGCTCATCGCGCTCTCGTTTGCGGGGGCTGACATTTCCGGGGCCAAATTCGGCGGTGCCAACAATTCTGACCGCGCGGTGACGGTCGGCTCAGCGCACATCGGCACGGTCGATGTGCAGAAGGCGATGAGCAACGCGCTCGAAAACGCCCGCGCCGATAGCCCGACGGTCACGATGAAGGACTTCGTCGCGCAAGGCGCGCTCGAACAGGTGGTCGACAGCCTGATCGACCGCGCAGCGCTGATGGAGTGGGCGGGCCAGAGCGCGGTCGGCATGGGGGTAAGCGATCGCCTGATCGACAGCGAGATTGCCAAGATGCCCGCCTTTCAGGGCGCGGACGGCAAGTTCAGCCAGGCCGCCTACAAGGCGCTGCTCGGCCAGAAGGGCATTTCCGATGCCGCGCTGCGCGACGATGTTGCCAAGGGGCTGATGGCGCGTCAGGTGCTGATCCCCGCCGGTGTCGGCGCAACGATGCCGCAGAGCGTGGTGCTGCGCTACGCCGCAGTGCTCAAGGAAACGCGCGAGGGTGCGGTCCAATTGATCCCCTCGTCCGCCTTCGCCCCCAAGACGGTGCCCACGGATGCCGATCTTGCCGCGTACTACAAGACCAATGGCGCGCGCTATCAGCGGCCGGAACGCCGCACGATCCGCTATGCGATCTTTGACGAGTCCTCGATCAAGAACGTGCCCGCGCCCAGCGATGCCGAAGTTGCCACGCGCTACAAGCTCAACGCCGCCGCCTATGCCTCGACCGAAACCCGCGCCTTCACGCAGGTGATCGTCCCGACCGAGCCCGCCGCCAAGGCGCTCGCCGCCGAAATCGCGGGTGGCAAGTCGATCGAAGCTGCCGCTGCCGCCAAGGGCCTCTCGGCCCGCAAGATCCCTGCTGCAAAGCGCGCGACGCTGGAGAGCGAAGCCTCCTCTGCTGTCGCCGCTGCCGTCTTCACGACGGCCAAGGGCGCCCTCGCCGCACCCGCCAAGGGCGCACTGGGCTGGTATGTGATCCGGATCGACAGCGTGATCCAGACCCCGGGCAAATCGCTTGATCAGGCACGCGCCGAAATCGTCGCGGCGATCGCCGCAGAAAAGCGCAAGGCCGCGCTCGCGGACCTCTCGGCCAAGTTCGACGAGGCCTTCGGCAGCGGCACCGGCCTTGGCGATGTGGCCAAGAGCGCGGGCCTCACCGTGATCACCACCGATCCGCTCGAGGCCAACGGCACGGTCCCCGGCCGTCCGGATATCAAGCCCAACGCCGATGTCACGCCGCTGCTGGCAGCCGCGTTCGGCATGGAGCGCGAAGGTGAACCGCAGGTCGCCGAGATCAAGGCGGGCGAACGTTACGTGATCTTCGATGTCGGCCAGATCACCCCCGCCGCCCCGCCGCCGCTCGCCGAAGTGAAGGACAAGGTCGCTGCCGATCTCCAGACCTCGCGCGGCTATGGCGCGGCCAAGGCGGCTACCGACAAGCTCATGGCGGCGCTCGCGAAGAAGGTGCCGCTTGCCGAGGCGATCAAGACGCTCAGCGTCGCCGTGCCCCCCGCGCAGCCGGTCAACATCCCGCGCGAACAGCTCAACGCGATGCAGCCCAAGATCCCCGCCACGCTCCAGCTGATGTTCGAGATGGCGCAGGGCACGGCCAAGAAGCTCGAAGCGCCGGACAAGGCCGGTTTCCTCGTCGTGGTCCTCAGCAAGGTCACTCCGGGTGCGGTCAAGGCGGATGATCCGTTCGTCGCCCGCGCCCGCATCGAACTGGGCCAGCTCACCGGCCGCGAATATGTCGACGAACTGCGCGCCGCCGTGCGCGAGGCAGTCGGCGTGAAGCGCAATGATGCCGCCATCTCGGCGCTGCGTACGCAGCTCATCGGCGGCCAGTAAGGCCGTGGCGGCGGCGACGGACATCATGGAGCCCGGCATCGCGGGCCTGCTGCCCGATGGCGGCACCTCCGCCCGCGCCGCGCTGGCCGCCGGCCGTTCCGCACTCGGCTGGCGCAAGCTGATCGCCGATACCGAAACCCCGGTCGGCGCCGCGCTCAAGCTCATGGTGCCGGGCCGGGGCGATTTCCTCCTCGAATCGGTCGAAGGCGGCGAAGTGCGCGGGCGCTACAGCCTGCTCGGGCTCGATCCCGATCTCGTTTTCCGCGCCGAAGGCAGCGAGGCGGTCATCAACCGCCATTGGCAGACCGACCGCGATGCCTTTGCCCCGCATCCCGAGCCCGCCCTTGCCGCCCTGCGCAGCCTCGTCGGCGAATGCCGCATCGATGTGCCCGAAGGCCTGCCCAAGTCGCTCGCCTGCCTGGTGGGCTATTTCGGCTACGAAACCATCGGCCTCGTCGAAAAGCTCCCCCGCGCCGCCGCCAGCGCGCTGGAACTGCCGGACATGCTCTTTGTCCGCCCCAGCGTCGTCCTCGTGTTCGACCGCCTCTCTGACGAACTGATCGCCGTCGCCCCGGTCTGGCCCTCCAGCCCAACGGCTCAGGGCGCGCCCGAACGCCTCGTCGCCGCTGCCGCTGACCGCATCGACGCAGCCTTGGCGCGCCTCGCTGATCCCGTTCCCGCCGATCCGCGCCTCGAAGCGGCCGAACCGGGCGAGCGTACGGCAGTCATGGCGCCTGAGGACTACGCCCGCATGGTCCTGCGCGCCAAGGAGTACATCGAGGCGGGCGACATCTTCCAGGTCGTGCTCGCCCAGCGCTTCACCGTGCCCTTCCCGCTGCCGCCCGCCGCGCTCTACCGCTCGCTGCGCCGCATCAACCCCTCACCCTTCCTCTACTTCCTCGATCTCCCCGGCTTCGCGCTGATCGGCTCGAGCCCCGAGATTCTCGTGCGCATCCGCGACGGCGAAGTCACCATCCGCCCCATCGCCGGCACCCGCCCGCGTGGGAGCACCGAGGCCGAAGACCGCGCCAACGCGCAAAGCCTCCTCGCCGATCCCAAGGAACGCGCCGAACACCTGATGCTGCTCGATCTCGGCCGCAACGATGTCGGCCGCGTCGCCGCCGCCGGCACGGTCAAGGTGACGGAGAGCTACACGATCGAGCGCTACAGCCACGTCATGCACATCGTCTCGAACGTGGTCGGCAAGCTCGACACCGCCCGCGCCGATTCGGTCGATGCCCTGTTCGCAGGCTTCCCCGCAGGCACCGTCAGCGGCGCGCCCAAGGTCCGCGCGTGCGAAGTCATCGCCGAACTCGAACCCGAAACGCGCGGCGCCTATGCCGGCGGCGTCGGCTATTTCGCCCCCGACGGCTCGGTCGACAGCTGCATCGTCCTCAGAACCGGCGTGCTCAAGGACGGCGTGCTCCATGTGCAAGCGGGTGCTGGCATCGTGGCCGACAGCATCCCCGAATACGAACAGCGCGAATGCGAAGCCAAGTCCGGCGCGCTCTTCGCCGCCGCCCGCGAGGCCCTCCGCGTCGCATCCGAACCCCGCTTCGGCCAGTAAGGCACCCCGAAATGATCCTCGTCATCGACAACTACGACAGCTTCACCTGGAACCTCGTCCACTATCTCATGGAAATGGGCGCGAAGGTGGAGGTCGTGCGCAACGATGCGATGTCCGCCGGGCAGGCCATCTCGACCGGCGCGCAAGGGTTCCTGGTCTCGCCCGGCCCCTGCACGCCCAACGAGGCGGGGATCAGCCTCGATCTCGTCGGCGCGGCGGCGGATGCGGGCGTGCCGCTGCTCGGCGTGTGCCTTGGCCACCAGTCGATCGGCCAGTACTTCGGCGGGCAGGTCGTGCGCGGCGGGCTGATGCACGGCAAGACTTCGCCCGTCACGCACGATGGCACCGGCCTCTTCGCCGGCCTCCCCTCGCCCTTCACCGCCACGCGCTATCACAGCCTCGTGGTCGAGAACGTGCCCGAGAGCCTCGTCATCAACGCCACCTCGGACGACGGCCACGCCATGGGCTTCCGCCACGCCTCGCTCCCGATCCACGGCGTGCAGTTCCACCCCGAATCGATCGCGACCGAGCATGGCCACGCACTGCTCGCCAACTTCCTGAAGATGTGCGGCATCACCGCCAAGATGCCCACCCACCTCGCTGCATGACCTCGCTACCCGAAGTTGCTCCGACGCCGCTTGAAGAAGCGGAGGCAGAGGCCGCGTTCAGCGCGATCCTCGATGGCACCGTGCCGGACGAGAGCATCGCCCCCTTCCTCGTCGCGCTTACCGAACGCGGCGAAACCGCCAGCGAGATCGCCGGCGCCGCCCGCGCCATGCGCGCCCGCATGATCCCGATCAGCGCGCCCGAGGGTGCCATCGACGTCTGCGGCACCGGCGGCGATGGCCACCATACGCTCAATGTCTCGACTGCCGTCAGCCTCGTCGTCGCGGCCTGCGGCGTCCCCGTCGCCAAGCACGGCAACCGCGCCGCCAGCAGCAAGGCGGGCGCGGCGGATACCCTCGAAGCGCTCGGCCTCAATCTCGACCGCGCCGCCGAAACCGCCGAACTCACGCTGAACGATCTCGGCATCTGCTTCCTCTTTGCGCAGAAGCACCATCCGGCGCTGGCGCGCATCGCGCCGATCCGCAAGGCACTCGGCCGCCGCACGATCTTCAACCTCATGGGACCGCTCGCCAATCCGGCAAGGGTTCGCCGCCAGCTCGTTGGCATCGCCCGGCCCGCCTATGTGCCGATCTACGCCGAGGCGATCCGCCGCCTCGGCACCGAGCACAGCCTTGTCGTCTCGGGCGACGAAGGGCTCGACGAGCTGAGCCTTGCAGGCGGTAACGAACTCGCCGAAGTGAAGGACAGCAACGTCCTGATGCGCCGCGTCACGCCCGCCGATGCCGGCCTTGCCAGTGCCCCGGTCGAGGCGCTGCGCGGCGGCGATCCCGCCTACAACGCCGCCGCCCTGCGCGCACTGCTGCAAGGCGAACCCGGCCCCTACCGCGACGCCGTCCTTTTCAGCTCTGCCGCCGCGCTGATGATCGCGGGCGAGGCGGCCGATTGGCACGAAGGGGTAGAGGAAGCCGCCGAAGCCATCGACAAAGGTCTTGCCAACGCGCTCCTCAACTGCTGGATCGCTGCCCTCAAATGACCGACACCCTCACCACAATCATGGCGACCAAGCGCGAGGAAGTCGCCGTCCGCAAGGCCGCGTCCACGCTCGCCGATCTTGCCGCGCGCGCTGCCGAACAAACTGCCCCGCGCGGCTTTGAAGCGGCCCTGCGCGCCCGCGCCGAAACCGGTTTTGCCCTCATCGCCGAAATCAAGAAGGCCAGCCCCTCCAAGGGCCTGATCCGCGCCGATTTCGATCCCCCCGCGCATGCCCGCGCCTACGAGGCAGGCGGCGCCACCTGCCTCTCGATCCTCACCGATGCGCCCTATTTCCAGGGCCACGAGGATTACCTCATCGCCGCCCGCGCTGCCTGCGCCCTGCCGGTGCTGCGCAAGGATTTCATGGTAGATCCGTGGCAGTGCGCCGAGGCCCGCGCCATCGGGGCGGATGCGATCCTCATCATCGTCGCCGCGCTCGATGATGGCCAGATGGCCGAAATCGAAATGGCCGCGCGCGAACACGGCATGGACGTCCTCGTCGAAGTCCACAACGAGGCCGAAATGGAGCGCGCCGCGCGCCTCCAGTCGCGCCTTATCGGGGTCAACAACCGCGATCTGAAGCGCTTCGTCACCGATCTCGGCACCACTGCTCGCCTCGCCCCGCTCGCGCCCGAAGGCACGCTGCTGGTCGCCGAAAGCGGCATCGGCGGGCACGCGGATGTGCTGACGCTCGCGGCAGCAGGCGCCAAGGCTTTCCTTGTCGGCGAAAGCCTGATGCGCCATGACGACGTGACCGCCGCCACCCGCGTCCTCCTCGGTGCCTGAAGGCCCGCTCAAGCTGTTCTTCGACGGCGGCTGCCGCCCAAACCCCGGCATGATGGAGACCGCCGTCGCCGCGCGCGGGCAGGTCTGGCACCGCCCTGCCATCGGGCACGGCACCAACGATCAGGCCGAATGGCAGGCCCTGCTCGACGCGCTTGATGTGGCGGGCGAACTCGGCGCGACGGATATCGTCCTGCTCGGCGATTCCGCGCTGGTTGTTGCGCAGGCCAGCGGTACTCTGAAGCCCCGCCCCGCTTTCGCGGGGTTCCATGGCCGCTTTCAGGAACAGTCCGCGCGCTTCACCCGTATACGCATCCGGCGGATCAAGCGCGCGCAGAACCTCGCCGGAATCGCTCTCGCAAAGGCAAGGCCCCGATGACGACACGCATGAAAACGCTGGGCCTTATCGGCGGGATGAGCTGGGAGAGCACGTCCGAATACTACCGCCTGATCAATCAGGGCGTGCGTGACCGGCTGGGACCCAAGGCCTCCGCCCGGCTGGCGCTGTGGTCATTCGATTTTGCCGAGATCGCGGCGTTGCAGGCGGCTGGCGAGTGGCACGCGCTCGATGCGCTGATGGTCGATGCCGCCCGCCGTCTCGAGGCCGCGGGCGCCGAACTCCTGCTGATCTGCACCAATTCCGTGCACAAGTCCGCCCCTGCCATCGAGGCCGCAAGCGCGTTGCCGCTGCTCCACATCGTCGATCCCTGCGCTGCAGCGCTCAAGGCCGATGGGCACGCGAGGGTCGGCCTCCTCGGCACCGCCTTCACCATGGAACAGACCTTCTACCGCGCGCGCCTCGAAGAGCAGCACGGCCTTGAAGTGCTGATCCCCGAAGCAGACGACCGCGCCGAGGTCCACCGCGTGATCTACGAGGAACTGGTCGCAGGCAGGATCGAGCCCAGTTCCCGCGAAGCCTATCGCGGCGTCATTGCGCGCCTCGCCGCACGCGGCGCGACTGCCATCATCCTCGGCTGCACCGAAATCATGCTTCTCATCGGCCCCGAGGACAGCCCGGTGCCACTCTACGACACGACCCGCCTTCATGCCGAAGCTGCCGTCATGCTGGCGCTGGCCTGACGTTTTTGCGTCTGTCCTACTCCGCGCCACTATGGCATCACCGCCGCATGAAACCGCGCATTTCCTTGGCTCCTGAAGCTTCCGCCGGCCCCGCATCTCCGGCCCCCGAGTTTTCGCTCAGGACTGTGTCAACTGTGGCAACCTGTTGGATTTCACACCTGTGAGCGAGCTGACCCACCTCGATTCGCAAGGCCGTGCGCGCATGGTCGATGTCGGCGGCAAGGCAGAGACGCAGCGCGTCGCCGTCGCCCTCGGGCGTATCCGCATGAATGCCGCCACGCTCGCCGCGCTGCGTGATGGCAAGACGCCCAAGGGCGACGTCCTCGCCGTGGCGCGCATCGCCGGGATCATGGCGGCGAAGCGTACCGCCGAGCTGATTCCGCTCTGCCACCCGCTGGCGCTCGATGCCGTCAGTGTCGAGTTTGCTTTTGTGGAAGACGGCGTCGAGGCCCGCGCCACCGCCTCGCTCACCGGGCGCACCGGGGTCGAGATGGAAGCGCTGACCGCCGTCTCGGTCGCGCTCCTCACGGTCTACGACATGGCCAAGGCCATCGACAAAGCCATGGTGATCGATGGCGTGCGCCTGATCGAGAAGCGCGGCGGCAAATCGGGCGACTGGCGCGCGCCATGAGCGAACCGCAGACGCCGCAGCGCCCCAACCCGCCCTTGGCGCTTGAGGAAGCGCAGCGCCGCCTGATGGCGATTGCCCCGGTGCTGCCGATCGAGCACCGTGCCACTGCCGATTGCCTGGGCTTCCACCTCGCCGAGCCGCTGACCGCGCTGCGCACCCAGCCCGCCGCCGATGTCTCTGCGATGGACGGCTACGCCCTGCGCGCCGCCGATCTGCCCGGCCCCTGGCGCGTGATCGGCGAAAGCGCGGCCGGACGGCCTTTCTCCGGCACAGTCGGCCCCGGCGAAGCGGCTCGCATCAGCACCGGCGCGCTTGTCCCCGCTGGCGCAGACACGGTCCTCATTCAGGAAGACGCCGCGCGCGAGGGTGACAGCCTGACCCTCACCGGCACGCCGCCCGAGCCCCCGCACCGCCATATCCGCCCAGCTGGCATGGACTTCCACCGCGGCGATGTCCTGATGGCCCCCGGCACGAAGATCGGCGCCGCGCAGATCGCGCTCGCGCTCACCGCGGGCCACGCGCATCTGCCCGTGCGCCGTCAGCTCCATCTTGCGGTGATCGACGGCGGTGACGAGCTTGCTGCGCCCGGTGCTGAACTTGCAGATCACCAGCTGC
>NZ_JAIXPP010000056.1 GCF_027486195.1 Novosphingobium sp. | reverse complement strand
CCGCCCACGGTGCCTTTATCGCTTGAACAAACTAGCGATAATGCTCCGCGATGCGCAATGCCGACCCCTCTGCTGAACCATGAGACATCGGATCACCTCCTTTCGCGCTGTTGAGCCAAAATGCCGCCTCTCCGATCTGGTTGACATCGGTGTGCGGCTCGACCGGAGGATTGCAGCCCTGTACCGGCCTTGTGGAGAATGTGATTCATCACGGGGCCAAGAACAAGACTTGCATTGAATTTTTTTGCGGTCAGAATTGGTCCTTCGCGCTGGTTTGGTGGATAAGTCCGCCAAGGCGCTTTCCCTTCAGCGGCAATCCTCGATCACGCGGCCAACCTCGGACCAGACGGGGAGCACGAGCGTCTGCGCGCCGCCCATTTCGAGCATGAAACGGCCCCGGCTGAAGGCGATTGCATCGAGCAGCGGATCGCGCACCGCAAAGGTGATTTCGAAGGGAACAGCCGCGTTCTGGGCTGCGCTGGCGGTGGGTGTGGCGGTCAGGCGGCGCAAGGTGCTGCTGGTGGTGATCGTGGCAGGCACGGCGCCGGCGCCGAAGCCAGCGCGCTGCGCGATGATGGCCGGGCGGGTGCGGTCGCAGCGGATCACCAGCAGCGGCGCTGCGCCGGGTTGCCCGAAGCGGACCGCGCTGCCGGTGTTATCGGCGCTGTAGGTCCAGCTGCCGGGCGTTTGCGGCAGATCGCGCCAGTTGGCGGCATCCGTGCGCGGAGCCTGGGGCTGCGGCGGCGAGGGACGCGGCGGCGGTGCGGGCAGCTGCGGCTTTGGCGCGGGCGTAGCGGTGCCTCCGCGCGGTGCGGGGGCGGGCTGCGGCGGCAGGACCGTGCAGCCTCCGAGGGCAAGGACAGAAGCGATCTGCAGGGCCGCGAGGTTGATCTTCATGCCCCGGGTATGGAAGAGAGCGGCGGTGACCTCAAGAAGCTCTGCATCAACACCGGGCAAATCGCCATCCGGCAAGGCAAAGGTGCGCATCGACCAGTTGCTGGTGGAGCGCGGCCTGGCCGAGAGCCGCGCCCGCGCGCAGGCGCTGATTCTGGCGGGGCACGTCTATTCGGGCGAGACCAAGCTGGTGAAGGCGGGCCATGCGCTGGCTGCCGATGCGCCGATCGAGGTGCGCGGGCGCGATCATCCCTGGGTTTCGCGCGGGGGGATCAAGCTGGCGCACGCGTTGGCGCATTTCGGGCTCGATCCGGCCGGAGTGACCGCGATGGACATCGGCAGTTCAACCGGCGGATTTACCGACGTGCTGCTGACGGGCGGCGCGGCGCATGTCTTCGCAGTCGATTCGGGCACGAACCAGCTGGCGTGGAAGCTACGGCAGGACCCGCGCGTGACCGTGCTCGAGCAGACCAGCGCGCGCATCCTGACCCCGGCTCAGATCGACCGGCCGGCAAGCTGGGTGGTGTGCGACGCGAGCTTCATCAGCCTCCGCAAAGTGCTGGAAGTGCCGCTGGCGCTGGCGGCACGGCCGACGCGGGTTGTGGCGCTGATCAAGCCGCAGTTCGAAGTGGGGCGCGGCGAGGTGGGCAAGGGCGGCGTGGTGCGCGAGCCGGCCCTGCACGCGCGCGTCTGCCGCGAAGTGCACGACTGGCTGGAAGGCGAGGGCTGGGAGGTTCAGGGCATCACGACGAGCCCGATCACCGGCCCCGAAGGCAACGTGGAATTTCTCATTTCGGCACTTCACCCGGGTGCCGCGGGCGGCGGCGCTATCGGAGATTGTCCCGCATTGGAGCAGGTGGACCCTGCGGAGATTGCCTAGTCGTCACCACCCGGCCAATATCGGCCCGTCAGGCTTGGCAACGAATCGCTATTTACCGGGCCTCTCTGGGGACACTTCGAGCACATGCGTTATCTCGCTTCACCTGCCCAGCTGCGTGCCAGCCTGCTGCGCTGGTCGCTGTTCACGGTGCCAGCCGTGCTCGGTCTCGGGTTCCTGTCCAGCATTGTGGCCGATGCGGGGCCGCAGAATCCCTGGTTCGCAGCGCTGGTAAAGCCCGCGCTCTATCCGCCGCCGGCAACCTTCGGCATCGTCTGGTCGTTGCTTTATGTCATGATCGGAGTCTCGCTCGCGATGGTCGCCTCCGCGCGCGGTGCGCCGGGGCGGGGCATCGCGGTCACGGTCTTCGCGGTGCAACTCGCGCTCAATCTTGCGTGGAGCCCGGTTTTCTTTGCGATGCACCGGATGACCGGGGCGCTGGCGATCATCGGGGTGATGATCGTGCTCACCTTGGCGATGATCCTGCTGTTCTGGCGCGTGCGGCCCACGGCCGGGGCACTGCTCCTGCCCTATCTCGCGTGGATCTGCTTTGCCTCGGTGCTGAACTACCAGTTCCTCGCGCTCAATCCGCTGGCCGATGGCGCGGCAGGATCGGGCGCGGCGGTACGCGTGCAGATCTGATAAAGCCGGCGTGCAAATTGCCCGGGTTCACGCCTTGCGCCGCGCGGCGTGAAGCGCCATCTGCGGTGCAGTGAATTCGTGCAGAAGGCCCACGTCATGCAGTCCGAGAACCCGATGATCGCCGATTTCGTCAAGCTGCTCAACAGCGCCGCCGGCACTCTCGCCGGCATGGGTCGCGAAGCGGGCGAGACCGCGCGCGAGAAGCTGCGCGAGACATTTGGCGGCATGGACTTTGTCAGCCGCGAGGAATTCGAGGTGGTGAAGGACATGGCCACCGCCGCGCGCGAGGAAGCCGAGGCGCTCAAGGCCCGGATCGAGGCGCTTGAGGCCAAGTTGGCTGGCTGAGGGCTTCGCGAGGAAGAGATTTCTCGCAGAGACGCAAAGGAAAAGAAGGTCGCGAAGAGGTCGTGCAGCGCAGCGAAGCCGCTCTCATGATCGACGCCGCCTTCTATTCTCCGGCTGACGCCGGGGTTCCAAGCGGCATCTCTACGGTCTTCTTTTCCTCTGCGTCTCCGCGAGAAACGCTCTTCCTTAAAGCCCCGCTGTCTTCAGCGCCTGATCCAGATCCTCGATCACGTCATCGGGGTCTTCAAGCCCGACGTTGAGCCGCAGCATCCCCTCGGTCACGCCCATATCGGCGCGGGTTTCGGGGCCGACGCCGTGGTGGGTGGTCGAGGCCGGGTGGCACATCAGCGAGCGCGAATCGCCGATGTTGTTGGAGATATCGATGAGCTTCAGCGCATCGAGCAGGGCATGCGCCTGCGGGCGGCCGCCGGGCACTTCGAGGCTCATGATCGAGCCGCCCGCCTGCATCTGCTTTTGCGCGAGGGCAAACTGCGGGTGGCTGGGCAGGAACGGGTAGCGCACCGTGGGCAGGCGGCCTTCGATGAATTGCGCGACCTTCAGTGCGTTTTCGCTCTGGCGGCGGATGCGCAGGTCCAGCGTTTCGAGGCCCTTCAGCACGACCCAGGCATTGAACGGGGCGATGTTGGGCCCGGTGTTGCGCTGGAAGGGAAGGAGCTTGCCATCGATGAACTCCTTCGAGCCCGCGACCGCACCGGCGAGGACGCGGCCCTGGCCGTCCATCATCTTGGTGGCCGAATAGGCGACGACGTCCGCGCCGAAATCGAGCGGGCGCTGGAGCGCGCTGGTGGCAAAGGCGTTGTCGACGACGGTGGTAATGCCGTGCTTGCGGGCCAGCGTGCAGACGAACTCCAGATCGACGAGGTCCATCGTCGGGTTCGCCGGGCTTTCGAAGAAGAACACCTTTGTATTGGGCCGGATCGCGGCTTCCCACGCGGCGTTGTCGCCCGCGTCGATCGTGGTGCCCTCGATGCCGAAGCGCGGGAGCAGGTTGTCGACCAGCCAGCGGCACGAGCCGAACGCGGCCTTGGCGGCGACGATGTGGTCTCCGGCGGAGAGCTGGCAGAGCAGCGCGGTGGTCATCGCGGCCATGCCGCTAGCCTGGGCGCGGCAGGCTTCGGCGCCTTCGAGGAGGGCGATGCGCTCTTCCAGCATCTGCACAGTCGGGTTCTGCAGGCGCGAATAGGTCATCCCGTCGTCTTCACCGGCAAAGCGCGCGGCGACCGTGGCGGCATTATCATAGGAATAGCCAGAGGTGAGGAAGAGGGCTTCGGACGTCTCGCCCATTTCCGAACGCCAGGTGCCTCCGCGCACGGCCTGCGTTGCGGTGCGCCAGTTGGCGGTGATCGAGCGGTCCTGACCGGTGGTGCGTTTCATGCGCTGTGCCTTAGATTTGCGGGGGCGGCGGTGCAAGCCGGACCATTGCCCTTGGGGGGCGGAACGGAGTATGCGCGCCCGGCCCATGTCCTTGCTTTCCCGCATAACCGCGCCATTTACCGGCCCGCGCCGCACGACAGGCGATCCGCTGGTGTGGTGCGTTGCGATCACGCTGGCCTTCCTCGTGCTGGTGCTGCACCGGCTGGGCACGCCTTCTAAGATCATGTTCGATGAGGTGCATTACCTGCCTGCCGCGCGGCGGTTGATCGACCTCACCAGCCGACTCAATCCCGAGCATCCGCTGCTGGGCAAGGAATTCATCGCGCTGGGCATGCTGACGGCCGGCGACAACCCGTTCGGCTGGCGGCTGCCCAACGCGCTGCTGGGCACGCTGGGGCTTTTCGCGGCGATGCGCGCGATGTGGTGGGCAAGCCTTTCGCGAAGCGCGACGCTGCTGTTCGGCCTGCTGTTTGCGACCAATTTCCTGTGGTTCGTGCTGAGCCGGATCGCGATGCTCGATATGGCGATGGCGAGTATGCTGGCGCTGGGGTTCTGGCAGGCGGCGGTGGCGTGGCGCAAGGGGAGCAGGCTGCATCTGGCGCTGTGCGGGGTATTTCTGGGGCTGTCGCTCGGCGGCAAGTGGAACGGGGCGCCGATTCTGGCGCTGCCGGGGCTGTTGTTCGCGTGGGACCGCTGGTGGGCGCTGGCGGGGCGGCGGCGCGCGTTCCTGATCGCAAGGGATATGGGGCCGGTGCCGGGCGTTTCACTGCTGGAGGCGGTGCTCTGGCTCGGCGTGGTGCCGCTGCTGGCCTATTTCGCGACGTTCGCGCCAGCATTCTTCTACAAGGTGCAGCCGCTGACCGTGCAAGGGCTGATCCCGTGGCAGAGCTACATGCTCAAGCTGCAGGACAGCGTGGTGAAGCCGCATCTCTATCAGAGCCGATGGTGGCAATGGGTGTTCAACATCCGCCCGATCTGGTTCTTCTACGCCCCGTGGGACGGGGCGCAGCGCGGGGTGCTGATGCTGGGTAATCCCTTCACGATGCTCGCCGGGCTGCCGGCGCTGCTGCTGTGCCTGTGGGCCGGGGTGCGCAAGGGGGACCGGCTGCGCGGCGCGGTGGTGGTGCTGTATATCGCGAGCCTGATCTTCTGGGCGATCAACGGGAAGCCGGTGCAGTTCTATTACCACTACACGCTGGCCAGCGTGTTCCTGATGGCGGCGCTGGCGCTGGCGCTGGCCGGGTGGTGGGAGCAGGGTCGGCGCTTGCCGGGGGCGCTGACGGTGGTGCTTTCGGCGATGCTGTTTGTGGGATTTTACCCGATCCTGTCCGCTGCGGCGCTGCCGGGGAAGCTCTCGTATCGGGATTATACGTGGCTCGATAGCTGGCGGTAGGCCGGCAGCCTCATAACGCGGCTAGGGTTGCTGTCAGTCAGTTCTTGGTATCTGAAACATGTAGGATTCCGGATCGTTCGCGCATCGCAAATGCGTGCCGCGATCACTGCGCACCCATTCCAGTTCCATCCAGGTGATGCGCGGCGTCACTGTATCTGAGTCCGGATTGCGCAGGATGCCGAAGAGGCAGTTACCATTTTCTGCAAAAGCGCGCATCGCCACCATCGCCCTGCCGTAAGTAGCATTGCCACCAAGCGTTGCTACGTCGTCCGCTAGAACATGCGATGCATCCGCTATTTCGCGATGAGGCGGGAGATCCTGAGCGCCCTCATCCGGTACATGGAAGCCGGAAATGGCTTCTTGGGCCGGGAAGCTCTGTGGAAGGGGGCGGTCTGGATAAAGCCAGGGAAACGAGATCTTGATGCTGATCGGTCGCTCAGCAGCCTTCGGCGGCAGCAGCAGCCACAGATCAAGCGCAGCCATCGCGATCGCCGCTGCACAAAGCAGGATGCGTCTACGTCGGAAGTTAGCCCTGATGATCGCGAATGCCATAAGGCAGCAACGATATATATAGAGCTGTCATTGCGGAAGCGAGGCTATCGGAAAACACAGCCGTAGTGGAGAAACTTTCGATCCTCACCATTTGCCCCTGCGGGATAATGACGAGGATTTCAGATCAGTACTTGCCCCAGACGAACTTGCTGGAAAGCGCGAAGTTCCACACCGAGCCGACGACTATGCCGACGATGGCGGCCGGATAGGCATGGAAGCCCATGCGCATCAACGCGGCGGCCGCGCCGACGTTGGCGAGGAGGCCGACCGAGCACGTGAGCGCGAACTTGGCCCAGCCGCGCATCAGCGGAACGAAGCCGCGCAGGCGCTTGTCGGCATAGGTCAGCTCGTTGTTGAGCATGAAGTTGAAGGTCATCGCCACCACCGCTGCCGAGGTCTGCGCGATGATGAATTCGATCTGGTCCGACCAGTTGTGGTAGAGGATCTTCTGGCCGAACGCGCCGAGCACAGAGGCGAGGACCGCCATGTGCACGATCACGCCGAGGCCGCCGATCGTGCCGAACAGGGCAAAGCGGGTCGGGATGATGCGGCCCAGCCACTTGTCGTAGAGGCCGATCAGGAATTCGAAGACGACCGTGCGATCGAGCTTGCTTTCGCCTTCGGCGCGGGCGGCAAAGTTCAGGGGGAATTCCTTGACGCGCAGCGGCGCATCGACCGTGGCGAGAATATCGAGCAGAATCTTGAAGCCCACGCCCGAAAGCCGGTGCGCATCGGCGCGCAAGGTTTCGGCGCGGAGCATGAAGAAGCCGCTCATCGGATCGGAGAGCTGCACGCCCGTCACGCGGCGGGCGATGCGGTTGGCGAGGCCCGAGGCCTTGACGCGGTCGGGCCGGCCCCAGGCTTCGGTGCTGGCGCCCTCGGCAAAGCGCGAGGCATAGGCGACATCGTACTCGCCGCCCTGAACCGCTTCGTACATGCCGGGCAGAAGCGCAGGATCGTGCTGGTGATCGGCATCCATCACCGCGACAATCGGCGCGGCGGTGGCGCACATGCCCTCGATCGCGGCAGAGGCAAGGCCGCGGCGGCCGATGCGCTCGATCACGCGGACGCGCGGATCGTCGCGACCGATGCGGCGCGCTTCCTCGGCGGTGCCATCGGGGCTGTTGTCGTCGACGAAGATCGCTTCCCAAGCGATGTCTCCCAATGCGGCGCTGAGCCGCTCGACCATGGGCGCGATGTTCTTGCGTTCGTTGAACGTGGGAAGGATGACAGCAAGTTGCAGCATGGAGCGCGCGCTTACAGCCTTGCGAGCACCGCGTCACCAATTTCCGTCGTTCCCGCGCTCCCGCCCAGATCGCGGCCGAGAATGCCATCGGCCAGAGTGCGCGCGACGGCGGCTTCGATGCGGTCTGCCGCATCCGCCAGGCCGAGCGAGTGGCGCAGCAACATGGCGAGCGACAGGATCGTGGCGATGGGGTTGGCGAGGCCCTTGCCGACGATATCGGGCGCGGAGCCGTGGATCGGTTCGTAGAGGCCGAACGTGCCGTGCGCCGTCTGCCGCGCGCCGAGCGAGGCCGAGGCGAGCAGGCCGATCGAGCCGACGCACATGCTGGCCTGATCCGAAAGAATGTCGCCGAAGAGATTGCCGGTGACGACGACGTCAAACTGGCCGGGGCTCTTGACCAGCTGCATCGCGGCGTTGTCGACGTACATGTGTTCGAGCGTAACGTCCGGGTATTCCTTGGCGACTTCGATCACCACATCGCGCCAGAGCTGCGAGGTTTCGAGGACATTGGCCTTGTCGACCGAGCAGAGGCGGCCGCCTCGGCCTTGCGCCGCGCGGAAGGCGACATGCGCGATGCGGCGCACTTCGCTTTCGCTGTAGGACATCATGTCCCAGCCTTCGCGTTCGCCGCTGGCGGTGGTGCGGAAGCCCTTTTCGCCGAAATAAACGTCGCCGTTGAGTTCGCGCACAATGAGGAGATCGATCGCACCGGCAACTTCGGGGCGCAGCGCGGAATGGCCTTCGAGGCCCGCAAAGACCTTGGCCGGGCGCAGATTGGCGAACAAGGTCAAGGCCTTGCGCAGGCCGAGGATCGCCTGTTCGGGGCGCAGGTGGCGCTCCAGCGCATCGCAGGTGGGATCGCCGACCGCGCCGAACAGCACGCCGTCAGACGCTTCGGCAAGGCTGAGGGTTTCGGGCGGAAGCGGATGGCCGGTGGCGTGATAAGCCGCGCCGCCGACAAGGGCCTCTTCGCGTTCGATGCCAAGATCCAGTGCATCGAGAACCCGCAGCGCTTCGCGCGTGACTTCGGGGCCGATGCCGTCGCCCGGCAGAACTGCAATCTTCATCTGAACCATCCCTGGAATATCACTGCGCGCCGCCATCGATCCGCTTGAATCGCTCGATCAGGATGGCGCGCGCCGCCATACCATCGCGGCGCGGATCGGCAAGCAGGTGCTTCGCGAGGGAAAGGCCCTGCCGATCGAGCCGGGCGAGCAGGCTTTCCCACGGCTCTTCGGCCGGCGGCGGCTGGGCATGGCCATAGCCGATCTCCTGCAACAGCAGCGCTTCATAGGCGGCGACGGCACGGGCCCAGCCGCGCGCCGAGGGAGCATGGCAGATCGCATCGAGCACGGCTTCGAGCGCGCCGTGGATGCCGGGGAAGGGCTGGCCCTCGGGCAAGCTCTGCGCGGTGAGCGTGGTGACCCAGCCGATCCCCGCGCTCGCCAGCGGCTCACCGAGCCAGGGGCCGCGGCTGGTGACAAGCTCCAGCTTGGCCGAAGGGAGCTGGCTCATCGTGCGCGCATTGAGCTCGGCGGCGACGAGATTGCCGGGAATCAGCACGGGCCGCAGCGTCCGCCCGCGCGCGCCGGCAACGTATCCGGCGATCAGGCCGTGGTCCGCCGTCAGCAGGCGCACCACCGCACCATGCTCGCCGTGGGCACGCGAGGCGCAGATGATGGCGGGGGCCCTTATGAGCATGGTGATAACCCGTGTGGAGATTGCCACAGGTTGCAGCAAGCAGATCAATGGATGAATCCACCGTTGGAACCGCCGCCAATCTGGGTTAGCTTGTTTCCTATGAAACAGCTCTTCCAGCATGCTGCCGTGACGGAGGGAGTGACAGTGCGCGTCGCTGTCAATTTCCTGCCCGAACAGTCGCGCATCGATGCCGGCAAATGGTTCTGGGTCTATCATATCCGGATCGAAAACGGCTCAGACCAACCGATACGCCTGCTTACGCGGCACTGGCGCATCACCGATGGGCGGGGAATGATCAACTTCGTCGATGGGGATGGGGTGGTGGGCGAACAGCCGCTGCTCGCCCCCGGTGCGGCCCATGATTATGTTTCGGGCTGCCCGCTCGGCACGCCGCATGGCAGCATGGAAGGCCACTATACGATGGAGCGGGCCGATGGCTCGCTGGTGGACGTGGCAATCCCCTACTTCCCGCTTGCCGCACCCGCGACCGCGAACTGATCAGTTAGCATGAAGCGGACCCATCTGCCGCTGAACGGCCTGCGCGTGCTCGACGCGGCGGCGCGGCACCTTTCCTTCACCCGCGCGGCGGACGAACTGGCGGTGACCCCGGCGGCGGTCGGCCAGCAGATCCGCGCGCTGGAAGACCTGCTCGGCGTCGTGCTGTTTCGCCGCACCACCAAGGGGCTGGTGCTGACGGACGAGGCGGCGGCCGGGCTCGATGCAATCCGTGAGGGGTTCCTGCGCTTCGAGGAAGGCGTGCAGGCGATGCAGGCCGGGCAATCGAGCCATGTCTATACGGTGGCCTGCCCGCGCGATTTCTTTGCCGCGTGGCTCAGCCCGCGCCTCGCTGCGTTCCGCCTTGCCAATCCGGGCTTGCGATTCGCGCTCGTCGGCAGCGATGGCGATCTTGATTTTACCGAGGCTAATCTGAACCTTGCGGTGCGCTGGGCGGAAGGCCCTGGCGATCTCGAAGGTATCGCGCTGGGCGAGCCGCTGATGCAGATCGTCGCGGCCCCGGGAACTGGGCCGGGTAGCGGGGAGGATGCGCCGTGGATCGCCTGGCCGGGCGATCCCGCGCCCGAGGGCCCCAATCCTGATGGCGCGGCGCGCGAGACGCAGTTTTCGGTCGGCGACGGGGGCACGGCGATCAGCGCGGCAGCCGCCGGGCTCGGCAAGGCGCGAGTGCCGCTCATGCTGGCCGAAAGCGCGATCTCGGCGGGCAGGGTCGTGCCGCTGGGCGAGCCGGTCTGCTGCCGCCGTTCCTACTGGCTGGTGGCCCCGCTGCCGCAGTGGCGGCAGAAGAAGGTCAAGGCGCTGGTTGCGGCACTGACAGAGGGGCCGAGGTAAACCCACTTCGGAGCGAAATTCCTCCATTGCGGGTGTTAAAGTTCTCCAGTTCCATCGATAATTCGCCCCGGACCTTGAGAAGGCGTTAACTCTCACCGCCGTAAACCGCCGCGATGGCTAGTGGCAGTCCCTCATCCGGTGTGCATCAGCGCGCTCGGCGCAGGCTGCGCGGTTTTGTCCGCAGCCTGCGTTGCTATGGGCGCCACTGGCAGCAGCGCCCGGGCGATGCGTTTACCGAAGCTTACGCGCTGAGCGTGTCCCACCGTGCACCGCTGCTTTATCTGGTGGTGATCTTCAACACGCTGCTCGTGGCGGCCTGCTTCCATGGCTCTGCGCCGCTGGGTCTGGTCCTGGCGGGGCCTGTCATGAGCATCGTTGCCGTGCAACGCGCCTCGCACTGGCTGCCGAACAAGGTCGCGACCCGGCCGGTCGAACAACTGCGCGCCGATCTGCAGGGCATGCAGCGGCTGGGCGGCTGGGCGGCGCTGGTGTTCGTGGCATGGTCGCTTGGGCTTTATCCCTATGGTGATTCGGGCCAGCGTGAACTGCTCCATTTCGTCATTGCGGTAACGATGTTCTCCGCCGTGCTCGGCATGGCCAATTCGCCGCAGACGGCGCTGCGGCTCGGCATGGCCTTCACGCTGCCATGGAGCTTGTTCCTGCTGGCAACGGGCCATCCCAATGCCCCGGCGATCGCGCTGGCCCAGGTGTTCATTACCGCGATCCTGCTGGCGATGACCCAGATCCAGCACCGCGATTTCGTGCGGCTGGAGCTTTCGCGCCAATTGCTGGTGCGCCGCGAGCGGCAGACCGCCGAACTGGCGAGCGCGCACTACCGGCAGGCGACGGTCGATCACCTGACCGGCGGGCGCAATCGCCGCGCTATCCTCGCCTGCCTTGAGGAGCATCTCGCCGAGCCGCAAGATGCGATCCGGCCGTGGCTGGCGCTGTTCGATCTCGACGGGTTCAAGCATGTGAACGATACCTTCGGCCACGCCGCCGGCGATCACGTGCTGCGCACAGTGAACCAGCGCATCGGCCTGATCGAATGCGTGACCGCGCATGGCCGGCTGGGCGGTGACGAATTCGCCATCCTGTTCGACGGTGCCTGCGATGCCGATGCGGTGACGGCGGCGGCGCGCGCGCTTTCCTTCGCGATCCGCGAGCCGATCTCGTTCAATGGTGCAACGCTGCGGCTTTATGGTTCGATCGGCCTCTACCGCGCCGACGGCGATACGGCCTCGACTTGCCTCGAACGCGCCGACGCGGCGCTCTACAAGGCAAAGGAGTTGGGCGACGGCGCCATCGTCGCGTTCGGGCCGGAAGACGAAGTGGCGCTCCATCGGCGCATTGCCGTGATGCGCCAGTTCAACGATTGCGCGCTCGGGGACCGGTTGCGGCTCCTTTATCAGCCGATCTTCGATTGCCGCGATGGCCGCGTGGTGGGCATGGAGGCGCTCGCGCGCTGGTCGCCCGACGGGATCGAGTGGCAGGCGCCGGGCGAATTCCTAGCGATTGCCGATGCGACCGGCCGCACGGGCGAGCTGACCCGGCTGGTGCTGGCGCGCACGCTTTCGGAATGCCGCCCCTGGGAAACCGGCCTCGAAGTCTCGATCAACCTCGCCGCGCGCGACGTGGTGCGCGAGGGGCTTGCCGAGACGATTGCGCAAATCGTTGCCGACGCGGGTGCGAACCCGGCGTCGGTCATGCTTGAGGTGACCGAGCGGGCGCTGCAGATCGATCCGAAGCGCGCAGCGGCGCAACTGGTGGCTTTGCGCGAGAAGGGCTTCCGCATCGCGCTCGATGATTTCGGCGCGGGCTGGTCGAGCCTGTCGCAATTGCGCGACCTGCCGCTCGACCGGATCAAGCTCGACCGTGCGCTGGTGGGGGCGCTTTCGAGCGATCCGGGCGCGCGGGCGGTGACAGGCATGATCGTGGCGCTGGCGTGGCAGCTGGGCATCGGCTGCTCGATCGAGGGCGTCGAAAGCGAGGCGCAGGCCAATGCCGCGCGGGCGCTCGGCATTCATCTGATGCAGGGCTATCACTTCGGCCGGCCAGAGCCTGCCGCGCAGGCACTGCGGCTTTATGCCGGGCTGCTCGGTCCCGCCTCAGCAGTGGGTATCGGGTAGCGGCACTTCGCGCAGCGTGCCGCGCGGGTTGATCCGGCGGAACAGGCGGCCTTGTTCGCTCCACAGCACCAGCACCAGCGCGGTGAGACCGCAGCCGAGGAAGGCGAGCGCGAGCGGGCGGGCGGTGCCATCGTAGGCAAGGCCGATCACCATGCCGAGACCGGAGCCGATGACCATGCGCAGGAACGCCTGAACCGAGCTGGCGGCACCCGCCATGTGGGCAAAGGGTTGCAGCGCGATCGAGCTGAAATTCGCGCCGATAAAGCCGACCATGCAGATGTTGAGCGCGATCACCGGCATGAACTCGATGAGTTCCTCGCGCTCGCGGCTGGCCAGCCAGACCTGAAGCACGCTGAGTGCGATCGAGATCAGCACCGCCGCATGCGACACCCGCCGGGCGCCGAAGCGTTCGACGATGCGCGAGTTGAAGAAGCTGGCGAAGGCCATGCACAGCGCGGTTGCGCCAAAGATCAGCGGAAACCACGCGCCCGCGCCGAAGTGTTCACCGACCAACTGCTGCGCACAGTTCACATAACCGAACAGCGCGCTGAGGATGAGACCCCCGCCGATGACATAGCCGAACGAGGCGCGATCAGAGGCGGCGGTGACCATGTTGGTTGCGATCGACGCGAGCTGGATCGGCTGGCGGTTGGCGGGATCGAGCGTTTCTTCGAGCCGAGTCCAGACCCACAGGCCGACGATCAGCCCCATGACGGCGAGGAGCGCGAAGATCCAGCGCCAGCCTGCCACCAGCAGCACGGCAAGGCCGATGCTGGGGGCGACCATCGGCACCATCATGAAAATCACGGTGATCGTCGACATCTGCCGCGCCATGGCATCGCCGCCATGGCGATCGCGGATGATCGCGCTGGGGAGGACCGAAAGCCCGGCGCTGCCGAGCGCTTGTGCGGCGCGGAGCACGAGCAGGGTGTTGAAATCGGTGACAAGCGCGCAGCCGATGGAAAGCGCGATGTAGAGGACCAGACTGCCCAGCAGCACCGGGCGCCGGCCATAGCGATCCGCCAGCGAGCCGGGGAGCAGCGCGCCAAGCCCGCTGGCGATCAGGAACACCCCGACAATCAGCTGGCGCTGGTTGGGATCGCTGATCGAAAGTTCCTGCGCGATGCCGGCCAGCGCGGGCAACATGGCATCGATTGCCAGGGCCTGGAGTGCCATCGACATGGCCATCAGCACCACGAACTCGCGCGGGCCCATGCGGGCAGAGCCGGGCGGGCGGGTTGGTGCGGATGAGAACATGGTCATGCCGGGAGCCTATAGGCAGGTCGGGGAATTGTTCCCAGTGCTTTATGCTGCACTGCGAAAAGGGGTAGGGTGCCTCCCATGTCCGCGCTGCCGCCCACCGATCTGGACGATGAGGAGACCGCCACCGGTCTGCGCAAGGTGATCCATATCGATATGGACGCCTTTTTCGCGAGTGTGGAACAGCGCGACAATCCGGCGCTTCGCGGCAAGCCGGTGGCGGTCGGCGGCTCGTCTGCGCGCGGGGTCGTGGCGGCAGCGAGCTATGAGGCGCGGGTCTTCGGCGTGCGATCGGCCATGCCATCGGTGCGGGCGGCGCGGCTCTGCCCAGACCTCATTTTCTGCCCACCGCGATTCGAAGTCTACAAGGCTGTCTCGCGGCAGATCCGCGCCATTTTCCTGCACTTCACGCCGCATGTTGAGCCTCTCTCGCTGGATGAGGCCTATCTCGACGTGACCGACGATCTGCGCGGGATCGGATCGGCGACCCGGATTGCCGAGCTGATCCGGGCGCGCATCCGCGCCGATACCGGGCTGACCGCGAGCGCGGGAGTTTCGTACAACAAGTTCCTCGCCAAGCTCGCCAGCGACCAGAACAAGCCCGATGGCCTATGTGTGATCCGGCCGGGCGAGGGCGCGGCGTTTGTCGCCACGCTGCCGGTTAAGCGCTTCCACGGCGTGGGGCCGCGCGGCGCTGAAAAGATGACAGCGCTGGGCATCGAGTCTGGCGCCGATCTCGCGCGGCACGATCTCGCCTTCCTGCGCCAGCATTTCGGGAGCCAGGCCGATTATCTCTACCGCGCCGCGCGGGGGATCGATTTGCGCCGCGTACGCGCGGACCGGCCGCGCAAATCGGTGGGCGGCGAGCGGACGTTCGAGCGCGATATCGGCAGCGGCCCCGCGCTGCGTGAAGCGCTGGAGCGGATCATCGGCATCGTGTGGGAGCGGATCGAGCGCAGCGGGGCCAAAGGGCGGACGGTGACGCTCAAGCTCAAAGACACCGGGTTTCGTACGATCACCCGCGCCAGATCGCTGCCTGGGCCGGTGGCGGACGAGCAGACATTTGCCGAGGCGGCGCGCGCCTTGCTCGATGCGCTGCTGCCATTGGACCAGCCGGTGCGGCTGATGGGGCTGACGCTGTCGGCGCTGGAAGGCGAGGGCAGCACGCCGGTTCCGGCGGGCGCGGACGAAGCCGGGCAAGGCAGCCTACCGTTCTGAGGCCTGCCATTGCCGCCAGATGCCGAGAGCGGTGTGGACAATTTCGCCGGTGCTGGGCGGCAGGGCGTCCAGCGCGAACCAGCCCGCTTCGGCAATTTCCCGCCCATCGGCACAGGGCGTGCCTTCACTGAGGCCCGAGATAAGCTCGATCCGGTTGAGCCATCCGCCGGGCATCCGGCGCAGATCGGTGCCGATCCACACGCCATCCGCCAGCCGGCAGCCCGCTTCCTCCAGCAGTTCGCGCGTGCCCGCAGCCACCGGATCTTCCCCGCGCGCGAGCCCGCCGCCGGGCAGCAGCCAGCGATCCTGCTGGTGGTAGCTGTGGCGCACCATGAGCAGCCGCCCATTGCCATCAAAGGCAAGCACGCCGCACCCGCGCATTTCCCGCTGCATCAGGCCCCACAAGCGCAGGCGAATCGGCTGGCCGATCCGCAGCAGCGCCCGGTGCAGCGGGGGCGGCAGGTGGGAAAACACCGGAATCGCAGGCCTGTCAGCCGAGGATCGAGCTGAGGAACCACACCCGCTGCTGGGCCTGATCGGTCCAATCATCGGCCATGCCTTCGGTGGCGTTGTCACCCGCTTCGGTCGCGGCGGCCTTGGCGGCGCGGATGCGCTCGACCAGCGCCGCGTTGTCGTCGCGCAGCGCGGCGACCATGGCCATGGCATCGACGCCGCTGCGGTCGTCGTCCGCAATCGCGGTGCGGCCGGCGATGGCGCCGATCGAGGTGAGCGTATCCCCGCCGTTCTTGCGCACGCGCTCTGCGATCACGTCGGTCAGCGCGAAGAGTTCGGTGGCCTGCGCATCGAACAGGAGGTGCAGATCGTGGAACTGCGGGCCCTTCACATGCCAGTGGTAGTTCTTGGTCTTGAGATAGAGCGCGAAGTAATCAGCGAGGAGGCCATTGAGCGTATCGATCAGGGCCTTGGAAGCGTTGTCGCCGGGCATCACGTTCGTCCTTTCGGTGCGAGTCTGCGTTGCGGTCCCTACTACACCCGTTCGGCCGGGATGTTTCACCCGGAATCCGGGTCAGGGTGATCGCGATTTTCGATCAGTCTGCCGCCACGCGCGGGGCCATGCGCAGCACCGCCGCCCCCGCCAGCGCCGAAATGAGCGAGCCGCCCAGCACGCCGAGCTTGGCATCCTCGACCAATTGCGGCGCAGCGGTGAAAGCGAGCGCGCCGATGAACAGGCTCATCGTGAAGCCGATGCCGCAGAGCAGCGCCATGCCCCAGAGGTGCAGGAAAGATGCGCCGGCGGGCCGGGCGGCGATGCCGAGCCGCTCGCAGCCAAGCACCGCGAGCATGACCCCGGCCTGCTTGCCCGCGATCAGGCCCAGCGCGATCCCCAGCGGGAGGGGCGCGAGCGGATCCCCCGCACCCAGCGCCACTCCGGCATTGGCAAGGCCGAACAGCGGGACGATCAGGAAGCCGCTCACGCCCACCAAGGCGTGCTCCAACCGCAGCAGCGGGCTGTCCCCATGGGAATCGAGGGCGACCGGGATGGTGAAGGCGGCCAGTACGCCCGCCACCGTCGCGTGGATGCCAGAATGCAGCACCGCGAACCATAGCGCCCACGCCAGAACCAGATAGGGCGGCAGCGCGCGCACACCGAATCGGTTCAGCCCCACCATTGCCGCGAAAAGCGCGATACCCAGCATCATCCAGCCCAGTTGAAGCGAGGCCGTGTAGAACACCGCGATAACCGCGATGGCACCGATATCATCGACCACGGCAACCGTGAGCAGGAAGAGCCGCACCGAGGGCGGGACTCGGCTGCCCAGCAAGGCCAGCACGCCGAGCGCGAAGGCGATGTCGGTTGCGGCGGGAATGGCCCAGCCATTGCGGAGGTCCGGTTGGCCGCCTGTCACGCCGATATAGACTAGGGCTGGAACCGCCATGCCGGCGAAGGCTGCGATCACGGGCAGGCGGCGGCGGGCGTTGTCAGCCAGCGCGCCCATCATGAATTCCCGTTTGATTTCAAGGCCAACGACAAGGAAGAACACGGCCATCAAGCCATCGTTGATCCACTCGTGCAGGTTCTCGAGCCGGGCCACCGGGCTCCACCGCAGCGGATGGAGGAAGAGATCGTGCCACGCATGGGCGAGCGGCGAATTGGCCAGAACAAGCGCCACCGCAGCGCAGGCCATGAGCACCAGACCCGGTGCCGCCTCGCTCGCTGCCAGCTTGCTGCGAAGCCCGCCAGAACCAAGGTTTCTCGCCATTCTCGAACCAATCCTTAGGTCTGGTGTCGTTGCCACATTAGGTATTCGGGCGTAATTTGAACCTAAGGGATAGTGCCTCTTTCGGCGCGAGGGCAAGCAAATGACGCCGTTTTACACGGCATTGGAGTGGCTTGGCCGTGCCGAGCATGAACTTCTTCTGTTCGCTGCGATCTGGTTCGCGGTGGGCACCCTCGATGAACTCGGAATCGACCTCCTGTGGCTCTGGCTGCGGCTGACCGGCAGGGTCCACACCGGCAAGGCGCCGGTGGACTGCGACGCCCCTTTGCGCGGGGTTGCCGCGGTGCTGGTTCCGGCCTGGCACGAAGCGGCCGTGGTGGGCGCGATGCTGACGCACACGCTCAGGGTCTGGCCGCAGCAGGACCTGCGCATCTACGCCGGATGCTATCGCAACGATCCCGCGACGCTGATGGCGATGTTGGCGGCGGCGCGCGATCCGCGGCTGCGCATCGTGGTGCATGATTGCGCGGGCCCGACGACCAAGGCGGATTGCCTCAACCGGCTCTATGCCGCGCTGATCGAGGACGAAACGCGCGGCGGCTTCCGCGCGCGCAGCGTGATCCTGCACGATGCGGAGGACATGGTTCATCCCGCCGCCCTCGCGCTGCTCGATCGCGGGCTCGACGATGCCGACTTCGTGCAACTGCCGGTTCGGCCCGAGCCGCAAGCGGGATCGCGCTGGATCGCTGGCCACTATTGCGACGAGTTCGCCGAATCCCACGGCAAGGCCATGGTGGTGCGCGATTGGCTGGGCGTCGGCCTGCCTTCGGCGGGCGTGGGCTGCGCCTTCAGCCGCGCTTCGGTGGAAGCCATCGCGGCCCGGCGCGGGACGGAGGCGCCGTTCGCCGCCGAATGCCTGACCGAGGATTATGAGTGCGGCCTGCTTGTCAGGCAGATCGGCGGGGCGGCGAAGTTCGTGCGCATGCGCGATGGCGAAGGGAAGCTGGTGGCGACGCGCGAGTTCTTTCCCGCCGGCCTTGGCTCTTCCGTGCGGCAGAAGACGCGGTGGATGCATGGCATTGCGTTCCAAGGCTGGGACCGGCTGGGCTGGGATGGGCGCCCGCTCGAACTGTGGATGCGGCTGCGCGATCGCCGCGCGCCGCTGACCGCCATCGTGCTGGCAGCGGCCTATATGCTGCTGATCATTTCGCCTGTGTTGTTCATTGCCTCGCAGCTGGGGTTCTATCAGCCGCATCCGATCGATCCGCTGCTGGAGGTGCTGTTGATAGCCAACTTTGCTGGCCTTGCCTGGCGTTGCCTGCTGCGCGCGGTGTTCACGGCGCATGAGTATTCGCTGGGCGAGGGGATCATGGCCGTGCTGCGGATGCCATTGGCCAATGTGATCGCGATCATGGCCGGTCGGCGCGCCCTGGCGGCCTATCTCGTTTCGCTTCACAGCGGCCGGGTCAAGTGGGACCATACCGTTCACCTGAGCCATCCCGCGCTCGCCCCGGTTCGCTGAATTCGGCGCCGGGATGACGCCGCGCGGCAGCATAGTGGAACATGGGAGCAGGATTTCGCGCGGCCAGCCGGTCATTGCGCTTGCGCTGATCCTTGCCGTCTGGATCTCCATACGGATGACCTTCATCGCGCTGGAGGGTGATCTCGCGGCGGACAAACCGCAGCTCGCCCGCCTTGCGCCGCCGCTGCGCCCGCCCGCACTTGCGCTGCAGCCCGGCGCTTCGGCTGGACCGGGCCGACACAACGCCGGCCTTGCCACGCTGGCCGTGCCGAACATGCCTCGTCGCACCGGCACTGCCGGGGTGCGGCGCTATCCGCAAACGAGCGCTGCCGATTTCGGTCGGCCAGTGGAGAACCGGCACGCCGGGCTCTTGCCGCGCTCCGGGGCGGATATGGCCGCAGGTGAACTAGTCGCCGCCTATCAGGTGCAGGAGACGGGCGGGGAGGACCTCCGCAGGCCGCGCGTGGCCTATGTCGCTGGGCCGCGCCGCGAAGCCGAACAAACTCGGCGCGCGCAGGGGCAGCCGCGCATGCGTCGCTGGTCCGCTGATGGCTGGCTCCTGGTGCGCGCGGGCGATCAGCCGCCGGCGCTGGTAGCCGGGGCTGCGGCTTATGGCGGTAGCCAGGCCGGTGCCGTGGTGCGCTATGCCTTCGCGCCGGCGAGCGCGCTGCGGCCGCAAGCCTACGTCAGGGTTTCGGGCGCGCTCGGCAACCGGGTGCGCCAGAACGAAGCGGCGCTGGGCCTCATGGTCCGTCCGCTGCGGGGTCTGCCGGTTGCCGTGCTGGGGGAATGGCGGCTGCAGGAGCAGAGTGGCCAGACACGGACGCGTCCGGTTGTGATGGCCGTGACCGAACTGCCGCCGCTGCGCCTGCCTCTGGGGATCGAGGCCGAGGCCTATGCGCAGGGCGGCTGGGCTGGTGGGCGCGGTGCGACGCCGTTCTACGACCTTTCCGCAAGCTTGCAGCGCCGGGTGATGCGCCCGCTGCTCGGCGCGCAGGTCAGCGCAGGTGGCGGGGTCTGGAGCGGCGGCCAGCGCGGGGCAGCGCGGCTCGATGTGGGGCCGCGCATCGAGTTGCGGACCATGGTGGGCCCGCCATCGCGGCGGATCGGCGTGAGGGTCGGCGTGGACTGGCGCTTTCGCGTTGCCGGACGAGCCGAGCCGGGATCGGGACCGGCGCTGACGGTGGCGGCGGGATTCTGATCGGGAAAAACCGCCGCGCCAACGTTTCCAAGTGGCGGCGGAACGGCTAGCCTCTCCGTCAGGATGGATGTCTACCTCCCCATCGCGAATCTTTCGGTCAATGGCCTTGTCATCGTTGCGCTGGGTGCGCTGACGGGACTGCTTTCGGGCATGTTCGGCGTGGGCGGCGGTTTCCTGACAACGCCGCTCCTCATATTCTACGGCGTGCCGCCCACCGTGGCGGCGGCCTCCGCCGCGAGCCAGGTGACGGGCGCAAGCGTTTCGGGCGCGTTTGCCCATGCGCGGCGCGGCGGGATCGATTACCAGATGGGCGGCGTGCTGGTGGCAGGCGGCGTGATCGGCACGGGCCTTGGCGCGCTGCTGTTCCGCCTGCTGCAAGCGCTCGGCCAGATCGATACGGTGATCAACATTCTCTATGTGCTGATGCTCGGCGGGATCGGCTCCCTGATGGCGCACGAAAGCCTCGGCGCGCTGAGGGCCGAGCGCAGCGGAAAGCCGCTGCCTGCGCGCAAGCGGCGGCATCATCCGCTCGTCGCCAGCCTGCCGCTGCGCTGGCGGTTCTATCGCTCGGGGCTCTACATCTCGCCGCTGGCGCCGTTGCTGCTGGGGATGTTCACAGGCATTCTCACGATGCTGATGGGCATCGGCGGCGGGTTCATCCTCGTTCCCGCCATGCTCTACATCCTCGGCATGGGGGTGACGGTGGTGGTCGGCACCTCGCTGTTCCAGATCCTGTTCGTGACCATGGCGACCACGATGATGCACGCACTGACAACGCGCGCGGTCGATATCGTGCTGGCGGTGATGCTGCTGATCGGTTCGGTGACGGGCGCGCAAGTCGGCGCACAGTTTGCGCAGAAGGCCAAGCCCGAACATCTGCGCCTGATTCTTGCCATTATCGTGCTGGGCGTCGCGATCCGCATGGCGCTCGGGCTCGGCTACCGGCCGGACGAGATCTATACGGTGGTGACCCAATGACGGGGGTGACGCGGTGATCGCGCGCCTTGCCGCACTGCTGCTGGTGCTGGCCTTTTGCACGGGTGCGCGAAATCCCATCCTCGTGCCGGAGATCTCGCAGCACGAGATTCAGGTGCGCCAGGGCTTTACCGGGGCCGACCTGCTGCTGTTCGGTGCGATCCTGACCCCCGAAGGCGCGCGGGCGGCGGGGGATTACGAGATCGTCGTCCTGCTGGAAGGACCCGCCCGCTCGATCGTGGTGCGCGAGAAGCGCAAGGTTGCGGGCATCTGGGTCAATGCCGACAGCACCGAGTTCCGTTCCGCGCCGAGCTTCTATGCGCTTGCGTCCTCGCACCCGGTGGCATCGCTGGTCGATGGCAAGACGGCGGCGATCTATGAAATGGGCCTCAAATGGTTGCAGCTTTCGCCGGTGGGGGTGATCGATCCGGCCGAGCAAAAGCGGTTTTCCGAAGGCCTTGTCGATCTGATGCGGCGGCAAGGGCTCTATCAGGAGAACGAGGGGGCGGTGAAAATCAGCGGGCAGGTGCTTTACCAGGCACGGATTTCGTTGCCATCCAGCGTGCAGACGGGGACCTATACCGCCGAAACCTTCGCAGTGCGCGACGGGCGGGTGGTTGCCTCGGCGATCTCGCGCGTGACGGTGAGCAAAGAGGGCTTCGAGCGGGTGGTTGCCTATAATGCCGAGCGCAACGGGTTCTTCTACGGCCTGTTTGCGGTGATCGTCTCGATCTCGATGGGCTGGATAGCCGGCCGACTGTTTGCGCTGGTCTAGGAACCGCCCGGGGGCGGCTGGCAGCAATCCTGCCCAGTTCAATATTTAGCCAGTTTTTAACCGTCCAAGGTTAGGTCTTGCTTACACGAAGCCTTCTCAGGCGGGGATCAGGTGGCAATGAGCGATATGAGCATCAACGGCCTTGAGGGCGCCGGCAGGGCAACGCCCGCCGACCTCGCGGCGAACGGTGCGCGTCCGGCAATCAGCAGCGACGCGCGGGGTGCGCCGCGCCCGGTCACCGACAATGCTCGCCGCCCCATCGGCTATGTGCTCGATGTGTCGGGCGCGGGCAGCTCGATCGCGCTGGACCTGACGCGGCTGGAAGAATGCATGGCGGACGGCGATCCTTCGATCTCGCTCGCCGGGCAGGTGGGCAGCCAGCTCAAGGTCCGAGTCGGCACCGGGTGGCTGCTGGCCAGCGTGCGCACCCAGCGGCAGGACATGACCGCCGGGAACGACGGCGTCATCATCGCAGCTGTCGATTTCCTCGGCGAAGGCGACGAGGAGCGGCTGACCGGCAAGATCTACGGTTTCCGCCGCGGTGTCACGCGCTATCCGGTGCCGGGCTCGCCGATCTATCCCGCGACCAGCACCGACTTGCGCCAGATCTACGCTTCGGACGGGCGCACCAACGTGACCATCGGCACGGTGTTCCCGACGCGCGACATCCGTGCCGGGCTCTATGTCGATGCGCTGCTGGGCAAGCATTTCGCGCTGCTGGGTTCGACCGGCACCGGCAAATCGACCAGCGCCGCGCTGATCCTGCACCGCATCTGCGAACTGGCCCCCGAAGGTCATATCGTTATGATCGACCCGCACGGCGAGTACATGCAGGCCTTCCGCAACCACGGCCAGCTGCTCGACGTCAACAACCTCAACATGCCGTACTGGTTGATGAACTTCGAGGAGTGCTGCGAAGTCTTCCTCACCTCGACAGGGACGGACCGGCAGATCGATTCGGACATTCTCGGCAAGTGCCTGCTGCAGGCGCGCCACCGCAATCGCCTGGCCGAACAGATCGGCAAGATTACGGTCGATTCGCCGATTCCCTATCTGCTTTCCGATCTCATCAACATTCTCAACAACGAGATGGGCAAGCTCGACAAGGGCCACAATTCGGTGCCCTATCAGCGGATCAAGACGAAGATCGAGGAACTGCGCGGCGATCCGCGGTATCAGTTCATGTTCTCCGGCATGCTGGTAGGCGATACCATGGCCGAGTTCATCAGCCGGGTGTTCCGCCTGCCCTCGCACGGCAAGCCGATCTCGATCATCGACGTTTCGGGCGTGCCTTCGGAAGTCACCTCGACCGTGGTCGCGGTGCTTTCGCGCCTCGTGTTCGATTATGCGATCTGGTCGCGTGATGAGGAGACCCGGCCGATCCTGCTGGTCTGCGAAGAAGCGCACCGCTACGTGCCGGCCGAGAAGAACTCGGACGGCTCGTCCGTGGGCCGCATCCTTTCGCGCATCGCCAAGGAAGGCCGCAAATACGGCGTTTCGCTGGGCCTCATCACGCAGCGCCCTTCGGACCTTGCCGAAGGCGTGCTCAGCCAGTGCGGCACGATCATCGCGATGCGCCTCAACAACGAGCGCGATCAGGCCTTCGTGAAGGCAGCGATGCCCGAAGGCGCGCGCGGCTTCCTCGATTCGATCCCGGCGCTGCGCAACCGCGAGTGCATCATCTGCGGCGAAGGCGTTTCAATCCCGATCCGCGTGGCGTTCGACGAACTGCATAACGATCTGCGCCCGGCTTCGGCGGACCCCTCGTTCTCCGAACTGTGGGGCAAGACGGGCGGCGAGGAAATGGCCGTGGAGCGGACAGTGCAGCGTTGGCGCGCGCAGTCGCGCTGACGGTTTGGGAGGGCCTGCGGTCCTCCTCACCTCCTCCTTTCGTCATTCCCGCGAAGGCGGCAATCCAGCATCCAATCCGCAGCGTCTGCCGCTCTGGATTCCCGCCTTCGCGGGAATGACGAGGGTGGGATGTGGGGTGCAAGGGCTATAGCAGCCCTTGCCTGCCGACGTTTAGAGCGCCGGCGCCATGCGGCCTGAGCAATCGCCGTCCGCCTGCGATTCCTCGCTGCATTCGGCCTCGTCGACCGCGCGGGCCTTCGCTCGCCAACCGGGGCGGCGGTAGGCGATGGTGGCCATGATCGTCGCGGCGGCCGAGCCGACCGGGAAGGAGAGCCAGAGCGCATCGGGGCCCAGCGCAGGATAGGCGGCGAAATAGAAGCCGATGCGCACCGGGTACATCGCGATGGCGAGCACGATGATCGGGGCGATCACCACGCCGCCGGCGCGCATCGTGCCGAACAGGACAATCGTCATGCCGAACAAGACATAGCTCCAGCTGGCGAGGAACTGGATGTGGCGCGCGGCATCGACGGCAGGGCTGGTGGGGCCGAGGAACAGCGAGAGCACCGGGCGATCGAACCCGAGCAGCAGCAGGGTCATCGTGCCGGTAATGGTGGTGTTGAGGATGAGGCCGGCACGGGTGATCTTGCCAAGGCGGTTGCCGAGCCCGGCGCCGATGGTCTGCGCGGCCATCGCGCTGAGCGCCGCGGAAATCGCCATCGCGGGCATCTGGAGATAGGTCCAGACCTGCAGCGAAGCGCCGTAGGCCGCGCTGGTCACCGCACCTTCGTGGTTGACGAAGCCGATCATGATGATGCCCGCAGCCGAAATCATCAGCATCTGCGCGCCCATCGGCAGACCTTTGACGAGGATGTAGCGCAGCTCCGCCGGGTGGGGGATGAGATAAGCGAGCTCCCGTCCGCGCAGGCGCAGCGGCAGATTGCGCGCGTAGACGAAGACGATGAGCCCGAGCGCGGCGATATAGGACGCGATGGCCGTGGCAAGCGCGGAACCGGCGATGCCGAGAGGCGGGATGGGGCCGAACCCGGCGATCAGCAGCGGGTTGAGCGCGATATCAAGCACGACCGAAACGATCATGAAGCGCAGCGAGGTTTGCGCATCACCGGCGCCGCGCAGGCCCATGCCGACGATCACTGTAATCGTGGAAGCGGGCATCGCGACGAAGATCAGGCGAAGGTAGGTCAGCGCATAGTCGAAAATCTCGGGCGGGGTGCGCATCGCATGGAGAAGATGCGGGGTGAGCACCCAGCCCAGCGGCGCGAGGACGAGGCTGAGGCCAAGACACAGGCCGATCGCGCTGCCGAAGGTGCGACGCGCGGCATCGACCTGCCCGGCTCCGAACGCCTGCCCGACCTTGACCGTGGCGGCCATGCCGAAGCCGAACACGGCCGCAAAGACGAGGAACATCACGACGTTGGCGTTGGCGGTGGCGGCCAGCGCGGAATCGCCAAGCAGACGGCCCACCCACACCGAATTGACCGAGCCATTGAGCGCCTGAAGGATGTTCGAGGCGAGTGTGGGCGCGGAGAAGATGAGGAGGGTCGAGAGGATCGGACCTTTGGTGAGGTCGCGGTGGCCTTGGCCGGGGCCTCGCCGGGGTCCGCTTTCCGTCATGCGCTCAGTCCTGCTTCTTGAGCGCGGCAAGCGCAGCGAAAGGCCCGATGGGGGTTTCACCGGCAAGGCCGTGTTCGGCGCGGAAGGCATCGGCGTTCGGGCCTTCGGCGAAGGGATCGATGGCGAGTGCGAGAGTTTGGGCCAGAGCTTCGCCCAGATCGAAGGCGCTGCCTTCATATTCGATCTCGTCGCACGCATCGGCGGTGAGTTCGATTTCCTCGTCCGGGGTGATTTCGCCCACCGGGGGCACGAAGCGCAAGTGGACAGGCTCGTCGATATGGACGGGGAAGTCCTCGGCCGAGATACGGCAGGACTGCACGACATCGGCGACGAGGCGGCCGGTGGCGGTGACCCGCTCTCCCTCACGCACCAACTGAACATTGGCTTCCATGGCGGGGATTGCGGTGATGCCGAAGCGGCCCGCGAGGCGGCGGCGCGCGGCTTCATCGGGCACGAGGACGAGCGGCGCATCGGTGATCTGGCGCAGATCGACCGGGTAGCTGTACTCCGGCGCGGGCGCGCTCATCGCCCGATTTCCCCCGCCAGCACGCGGAAACCGGGGACGAGCGCGAGGCCGGCCGCAAAGGCGCGGGCGCGCTGCGCCACGACCAGCGGATCGGCGCCAGAAGTGAGCGTGACATTGCGGCGCACGGCTTCGGCCATGGCATCCTCACCGCCTGAAAGCCCTGCACGGTAGGCGCCGAGGCGCCCGCCGAGCGTGCCCATCAGCTTGCCGATATGCTTACCGACCACGACATCGCCCACGCCCTGTTCGCGCAGCTGGCCGTCCATGTCTTCCACGAACAGCTCGGTGAGGCGGGCGGAAGGCGCGATCAGCGCTTCCTCGTGCTCCATGCGCAGCATGACGAGGCTGAGCACCAGCGTGATCATGTCGAACCGGCCCGCCAGCGTATCGGCGACGCCGCAATCGCGGTACCATTCCTTTTCGCGCGCGATGGCGACGACGCGGTGCCACAGCTCGCGCACTGTATCGCGATCGTCTTGCCGGGTGCCAAACAGACGGGCGAGGAGCGACATGGGCGGGATTTTCCTTCTTGGCTTGCGGCGCGGTTCAGGGCGGGGAAAGCGCCTGTCCGCCATTGCAGTAACGCGCCGTGCGCCGTAAGGCACGTGGCGATAGACGGCGATATAGGGTGCGCGGGCCAATTGGCAAACGCCCCGATGGGCACGGCGATGAGCCGGCGGCCCGGCCAATTCGGAGTGACGCATGCTGGTTAAGGGCTGGAACACGAAACTGCGGGCGGCATCAGCGCTTGGTGCGCTTGCGCTCATGGCCAGCGGCTGCGCCAGCATCAAGGATCACCGCGGCTATCTGATCGATCCGGCGCTGACGGGTTCGGTGCAGCCGGGGATCGACAACCGCACTTCGGTGGAGCGCTCGCTGGGACAGCCGACCTTCAAGAGCGAGTTCGGCAAGCAGATCTGGTACTACGTATCGATCGATACCAAGCAGCGCCCGTTCAAGCGCCCGCAGGCCAAGACGCAGAACGTGCTGATGGTGAGCTTCGACGAGAAGGGCAATGTCGCGACCGTCGAGCGGCGCGGCATGGAGAAGGTCGTCGCGCTCAATCCCGATAGCCACAAGACCCCGACGCTGGGCCGGACGCGCAGCTTCTTCGAGGATCTGTTCGGCAATATCGGCTCGGTCGGCGCGATTCCCGGGCAGGCAGGCCAGGGCGGCGGGCCGACGGGTTCGGGGCCGAACGGAAGCTGATTACTTGCTGTTTCAGCCTAGCTGAAACAGAAGCGGCACCGGCCCGCTCCCCCGCCCGGCCACCCACAGCGTACAATTTCGTTGGGTGGCCGGGCGGGGGAGCGGGCCGGTGCCGCTTCAGGCCGACAGGCCTGCAGAAGACTCCCGCTTGAACCGCATTTTGTGCGCCCCATATCTGGCGCATGAACGACAGACATTCAGCCCACGGGCTCGCGGCGTGGCACGGCACCACGATCATCGGCGTCAAGAAGAATGGCCGCACCGTCATCGCCGGTGACGGGCAGGTTTCCATGGGCAACACCGTGATGAAGCCCAATGCGCGCAAGGTTCGGCGCATCGGGGAAGGCAAGGTTATCGCCGGTTTTGCTGGAGCGACCGCCGATGCTTTCACCCTGTTCGAGCGGCTGGAGCGCAAGCTGGAGCAGCATCGGGGGCAGCTGATGCGCGCGGCAGTGGAGCTTGCCAAGGACTGGCGCACCGACAAGTATCTGCGCAACCTTGAAGCGCTGATGATCGTTGCCGATGCCGAGACAATGCTGATCCTGACCGGCAACGGCGATGTGCTGGAGCCCGAAGGCGGAATCGCAGCGATTGGCTCTGGCGGGAACTATGCTTTGGCGGCCGCCAAGGCGCTCGATCCTTACGAGGACGATGCCGAGAAAATCGCGCGGCGGGCCATGCAGGTGGCGGCGGAAGTCTGCGTCTTCACCAATGACCGCGTGACGGTCGAAGAGATTTGAACCCCAAACCACTAGCCCTCTCCCCTTCAGGGGAGAGGGTTGGGAGAGGGGCAAGCGCCGCAGTCCCCTCTCAACTCCGACTAGGCAGCAAGCTGCCAAGTCTTCGTATCTCTCCCCTGAAGGGGAGAGAGCAAGAGGTATCCAATGATTGAAACCCTGACCCCCAAAGCCATTGTTGCCGCGCTTGATGCGCATATTGTCGGCCAGGCCGATGCCAAGCGTGCGGTGGCGGTGGCGCTGCGCAATCGCTGGCGGCGGCAGAAATTGCCGCCGGAACTGCGCGATGAAGTGACGCCGAAGAACATCCTGATGATCGGGCCGACGGGCTGCGGCAAGACCGAGATCAGCCGGCGGCTGGCGAAGCTGGCCGAAGCGCCGTTCGTGAAGGTGGAGGCGACCAAGTTCACCGAGGTCGGCTATGTCGGCCGCGATGTTGAGCAGATTGCGCGCGATCTGGTCGAGGAAGCGGTGCGGCTGGAGAAGGATCGGCGGCGCGAGGCGGTGCGCGAGGCGGCGAGCAAGGCGGCGATGGACCGGCTGCTGAAGGCGCTGGTGGGCGACGGCGCAAGCGAGGCGACGCGCGAGAGCTTTCGCCAGCGGATCAGCGAAGGTGCGATGAACGACGTCGAGGTGGAGATCGAGGTAGAGGACCAGCCCGCAAAGGCCATGGAAATTCCCGGCATGCAGGGCGGTGTCGGCATGATCAACTTGTCCGAGATGATGGGCAAGGCCTTCGGGCAGAAGCCTCTGAAGCGGCGCAAGCTGCGGGTAGCGGATGCCTGGGACAAGCTGGTCGACGAAGAAGCCGAGAAGCGCATGGATCAGGACGATGTCGCGCGCGCGGCGCTGATCAATGCCGAAACCAATGGCATCGTGTTCATCGACGAGATCGACAAGATCGCGGTGAGCGACGTGCGCGGCGGTTCGGTGAGCCGTGAGGGTGTGCAGCGCGATCTGCTTCCGCTGATCGAGGGCACGACCGTTGCCACGAAGTACGGGCCGATGAAGACCGACCACGTGCTGTTCATCGCCTCGGGCGCGTTTCATGTGGCGAAGCCCAGCGACATGCTGCCCGAACTGCAGGGGCGCCTGCCGATCCGGGTGGAGCTGACGGCTCTGACCGAGGATGACTTCGTGCATATCCTCTCCTCGACGCGGGCGAACCTTGTCGAGCAGTACCGCGCGTTGCTGGGCACAGAGGAGGTGACCGTGGACTTCACCCCCGATGCGATCCGCGCGGTGGCGCGCACGGCTGCGCAAGTGAACGAGAGCGTCGAGAACATCGGCGCGCGGCGGCTGCAGACGGTAATGGAAAAGCTGCTCGAGGAAGTGAGCTTCGAGGCCGAGGACCGGCGCGGCACGACGGTGACGATCGACGCGGCCTATGTGGCGGGCAAGCTGGCGGGGCTGGCGGGGAATACGGACCTATCGAAGTATATCCTCTAGGCCTCGTCCTGCGCGAGCAGGCGGCCAAGCAGCGGCGCGCCGAGCAGGATGCCGAGCCCGGCGCCGGTGCAGATCGCCGCGTTGAGCAACCAGAAGCCGGCGGGTCCCATGCTTTCGTAAAGCCCGCCCATCCAGCCGCTCAGGATGCTCCCGGCGGCGACGGCGAGCATGCAGACACCGACCAGCGTGCCGCGCAGGCTTTGCGGGGCGCGGGTGCCGTAGAGGCCGAGGATGACGGGCGCGTAGTACATCGCGCCGAAATTCGAGGTCACGTGGAAGAGCAGCGGGAGCGCGATGGGGGCGCGGCCTGCGCCGTTGGCGAGGAGCGGCCCCGCAGCGAGCAGACCCACGCTGAGGCCGAAGATCACGCTGCCGATGGCGAGTTTGGTGAGCACATCGGGCTCGCGTCCGCGCTTGGCCTGCATCGACCAGATCCACAGGACGAGCGGGATGAACAGGCCCGGAGCAAGCCCATCGAGCGACTGGAACCACGGGACGGGAACGGAGAAGCCGCCGACATTCAGGTCCACGCTGTCGCGTAGCCAGATGTTGTAGACGTTCCAGATCTGCGCCTGCGCCGTCCAGTATCCCACCACCAGTGGCCAGATGAGGAGGAGACCCACCACGCGGCGGCGTTCGCCGGGGGTGAGGGGTGGGCGCTCGCCCGAGGGCTGGCGGGCGCGCTGCTGCTCGGCGGGGAGCCAGCGGCCGCCGCCGAGATAGACCACGAGGCCGATCAGCATGCCGAAGCCGGCGACGGCAAAACCGGCGTGCCAACCCCAGATCGCGGCGACGCTACCGCTGAGAATCGGTGCGGCGGCTGCGCCGAAATTGATGCCGAGGTAGTAGTACTGGAACGCGTTGACCTCGCGCGGGTCGCCATCGGCATAGAGTGACTTGATCTGCGCCGAGAGATTGCCGCGCAGCAGCCCCGCGCCGCACATCAGGAGGACCAGCGCGATGAGGAAGGTGCGATCGAAGGCGAGCGCGAAGTGGCCCGCCGTCATCAGCGCAGCACCGCCGCCGACGGCAAGCTTGCGGCCGGTTACGCGGTCGCCGATCCAGCCGCCGAGCAAGGGCAAGCCGGTGACGCAGGCGTAGTAGTAGCCGAAGGTCTGGAGCGCGAGCGCCTGCGCGCCGAGCGGTCCGGAGGTGGCTTCGAGAAAGGCGCGGAAGGCCGGGAAGCCGATGACAGTGGCGACGCGGGCGGGATCGAGCAGCAAGTCGCCGGTCATGTAGAGCACGAGCATCGCGACCATGCCGTGGAACGAGATGCGGTCCCACAGTTCGGTGCCGGCGAGGACCCATAGGCCCTTGGGTTGGCCGAACAGATCGCTGTTTTCGCTTGTACCGTTTGCCGTCATGCCGCCCATCGATGCCCTCCGCAGGGCAGAGCCTGCCCCAAGTGATGGGGAATGCAAGGATTGCCGGTGCGCGGGCGGGTTTATTGCCCTATGGTGCGGACATGTACACGACGCCTGAAGACCGCCCGATCTACCGCCTTCTCACCGGCAAGGACGACCGCGCCTTTTGCGAGCGCGTTTCCGATGCGCTGATGCAGGGATGGCGGCTTTATGGATCGCCCACGATCACCTGGGATGAGGAAGGCGGCTGCATGAAGGCCGCGCAGGCAGTGGTGTGGCATGAGGCTGACGTGGTGAAGTGAGGGACGCTTGGCAGGCGGGGTGAAGAATCAGCTGCCCGGCTTGTAGACCGTGAGGCTAGCGGGATCGAACTCGGGCCTCTCGCCATTCGACTGGTAGAAGATGCCAATGCCGCCAAGCAGGCGCCAGTAGGTGTCGGGCCAGGCGGAGCGGCTGTAGGGGCCGCAGGGTTGATCGAGCGCGGCACTTTGGCGCGATTCGGTGGCGGGCAGATCGAAGACGAACGCGTCATGGGGGTAGCCGGGCGCAGGCGGCGTGCGCAGGGCGCAGCGCTGGGCCTGTTCGCGCGGCAGGCCGGCAATGACGAGGGTGTAGACCGCGAGATGCTCTGCAGCCGGGTGGCCCTCGACGATGGTAAGCGCTTTGCGGCCCATGAGTTCCGGATTGCGGGCGGTTTCCGCGTAGCGCAGCACGAGGGCGCCGCCCTGCTGCGGTGTCACCTCCAGCCGGACGCTTTTCTCACCGCAGCGCAAGGCGGCGTAGAGCAGCCAGCGTCCGCCGGTGAGCCGGGCTTCCTGCGCAGTTACGTCGCAGCCTTGCGGGGCAGTCCATTCGCTGCGCGGTAGACGAGTGAGTGCATCGGTTCGGCACAGGCCTGAGCCGGGGAGGAGGCCGCCATTGGTGGCGCAAGGAACCGGCGCGGCGGGGACTGGCGCGGCGGGGACCGGGGCGGGGACCGGGGCGGGCGGTTCGACCTGTGCGGCCAGGAGGAGCAGGGCGAGAGTAAGCATCGCCCGCGTGCCTTACTCCGCCGCTTCGCTGAGATCGCCCTGTTCGGCGGCCTGCCGGTTCCACATTTCGGCATAGAGCCCATCGCGGCGGAGCAGTTCGAGGTGGCCGCCGCTTTCGACAAGGCGGCCCTGATCGAGCACGAAGATGCGGTCCGAATCGGCGATGGTCGAAAGGCGGTGCGCGATAGAGATCGTGGTGCGCTGTTCGGCAAGCCCGCGCATGGTGGAAAGGATGTCCTGCTCGGTGCGGGTATCGAGCGCGCTGGTCGCTTCGTCGAAGAGGACGATGGGCGGGTTCTTTACCAGCGTCCGCGCGATGGCAACGCGCTGTTTTTCGCCGCCCGAAAGCTTGAGGCCGCGTTCGCCGACTTCGGTCTCGAACCCCTTGGGCAGGCGTTCGATCAGCGGCATGAGCGCAGCGGCGCGGGCGGCGGCTTCGACATCAGGCAGCATCGCGCCGTCGCGGCCATAGGCGATGTTGTAGCCGATGGTATCGTTGAACAGCACCGAATCCTGCGGAACGATCCCGAGCACCGCGCGCAGGGACTTCTGGGTGACGAGGCGGATGTCCTGCCCGTCGATCAGGATGCGGCCGGCTTGCGGATCGTAGAAGCGAAACAGCAGGCGCGCGATGGTCGACTTGCCCGCGCCCGAGGGGCCGACGATGGCGACCTTGCTGCCGGCGGGGATCTCGAACGTGAGGCCGTGGAGGATCGTGCGATCAGGATCGTAGCCGAACGTGACGTTGTCGAACACGACCGCGGGCTGGCGGACGAGGAGTGCTGGGGCTCCCGGCGCGTCGGCCACTTCCTGCGGCTCGTCCATCAGCTTGAACATCGCGGCCATGTCGATCAGGCCCTGGCGGATGGTGCGGTAGACCATGCCGAGCATGTCGAGCGGGCGGAATAGCTGGGTAAGGTAGGTGTTGACGAAGACGACGTCGCCGACCGTGAGGTGGCCCTTGGCCCAGCCCCACACGGTGTAGGCCATCGCGCCCGCCATCAGCAGATTGACGATGAGCGCCTGCGCGATGTTGAGCAGGCCGAGCGAGTTCTCGCTCTTCACCGCGGCATCGGCATAGGCGCGGGTGGCCTGCGCGTAGCGGGCTTCCTCGCGCGCTTCGGCGGCGAAGTACTTCACCGTTTCATAGTTGAGCAGCGAATCGACCGCGCGGGCCATCGCCTGCCCGTCGAGCCGGTTCATGCTTTCACGCAGGGCATTGCGCCATTCGGTGATGGTGCGCGTGGTCCAGGCATAGAGCACGACGGCGAGAGCTGTCGCGGCAACCAGCGGCCAGCCGAAGCTGATGTAGAAGATGATCGCGACGGCAGCGAGCTCGATCACCGTGGGGGCGATGTTGAAGAGGAGGAAATAGAGCATCACGTCGATGCTCTTGGTGCCGCGCTCGATCACCTTGGTAACTTCGCCGGTGCGGCGGGCGAGGTGGAAGCGCAGCGACAGCTTGTGGAGGCGGCTGAACACGTCCTCCGCCAGAGCGCGCGTGGCGTCCTGCCCGACGCGCTCGAACACTATGTTGCGCATGTTGTCGAAGGCGACGCCGGAGAAGCGGCCGAGCGCATAGGCGAGCACGAAGGCCAGCGCGACGGCATAGGCGCCGCCTGCCGTTCCCGGCGTCGTGCCCGGCAGGCTCATCGCATCGATCGCGCGCTTGTAGGCATAGGGCAGCGCAAGCGTGGTCGCCTTGGCGGCGAGGATGAGCAGCGTGGCGCCGATGATCCGCGCCCTCAGCGCCGGATTATCGCGGGGCCAGAGATAGGGCAGGAAGCGGCGAAGCGTTCCCCAGCCATCGTGGCGGGCATCGGCATTGTTGGTTGCGGTATCTGGCGGCATGGTTCCCAGATAGGGGCTTTGGCGGGTTTCGCCAGTGGGAATGGGGTGCCAAATCGCGATCCGGCTCATGCTGTGCTGGTCGAAGCGTCGTGCACGACCGTCGCGCCAGCACCCTTCGACAGGCTCAGGGTGAGCGAGCTCAGTGATGGGCTCAGTATACCGGCGGACGCGCGCGCCTCAGAACCGGATCGGAATCTCGGCGTTGTCGGGCAGATCGAACAGGATCCGCTTGGTCGAGAAATCGATGGCGACGCGGCGGAACAGCTTCAATTGGTTCATGCCCATGAACATCGCCGGGCGCTTGACCAGCTCCAGTTTGTCGAAGGCGGGGGTGTCGGCGAAGACGAGCATCGAATTGCTCATCGTCATCGTGCCGAGCTTCACGGTTTTGGCCATTGCGAGATCGGCGATGATCGTCTGCCCCGTGACAGACTGGAGTTCGGTCGTCTCGCCCTTGTGGCGACGGGCCAGCGCCTTTTGCAGGGCGCGGTTGCCGATCGAGGTGTCGGAACCGGTGTCGATCACGATATCGGTGCGCACGCCGTCGATCAGGGCGTTGGTCATGATCAGCTGGCCCGAGCGGCGGCGCGCCTGCACCACGATCTCGAACCCGCGGCTGCCGCCGAGCTGGATCGCATCGCCGATGCTCATGCGCTTCTTGGCGAAATCGAGGAGGACGCGCTGGTCCTGCAGGCTGTCGAGCCCGATGATGCCGTCTGCGCCGATGTTGTAGCCTTCGAGCAGCGGGGCGGTGAGGCCGTAGAAGCTGCGGCGGCCGAGGTTGATCTCGTCGATCTCGACAAGGTCGACGCTTTGCGTGCCGGCGATGCCGATGAGGAGCCCCTTGCCCGACATCGGCAGCTGGAGCCGCGTGGCGATATCGCGAGCAAGGACGGTGCGCTCGGCGCCCGTATCGACAAGGAAATCGTAGGGGCCGGCCTGACCGCCATTGTGCCCGATGCGGACGGGGACGGTCATCCGGTCGTGCCGGTCGATATCGGCCTTCACAATGTCGATGCCGCCGGGACCTGTCTCGACCGGAGGCAGCGGTGCTGGCGTCGCCAGCGCAAGCGCGCCGGCTGAAAGGATTGCGAGCAGACCCATGGCGTCCTTCTCCTGCGCAGACGCATACGCCTTTCCTGCGGCGCTGCCTATGGATTTCAGGGTGTTGCGGGCTGAGCGCGGCGGTGTCGCAGCGCGCCGAGAAGTTCGCCCAGCAGGCCGATGATCTCGGCAAACAGCGGGTGGCCGATAAGGCGGAGCGCGATGAACCAGAGCAGGGCGCCCGCGCCGGCGGTGACGAGCATCTGCATCGCGCCGGCCTCTGCCGCCGGAGCCCAGAGCTGATAGCCAACCAGCACCGGCGCGATCGCCGCAGTCGTGGCGAGGAGGCTGCGCAGGTAGATCACCGCCAGATCACGCCAGCGGAAGCCGAGCATCTCCTGCATGAACGGGGCGTAGATGACCATGAACACGAGGCCGTGGGCAAAGCGCGAAATGGCAACCCAGATAAGCCCGAACGGCGCCGCGAGCGCGAGGAGCAGCACCGACGCGGCAGTCTCGAGCACATTGCGGCGGATGAGGCTGCGCATCCGGTCCAAAAGCAGCGGGAGATCGCCGTTGAGCGGGAGGGCGACATAGCAGAGCTGCGAGAGCGCCACCCAGCCGAGCAGCGGCGCGGCGGCAAGCCAGCGCTCCCCATAGAGAAGGTGGATGATCGGCTCGGCCAGCACCGCAATGCCCGCCATCGCCGGCCAGGTCACACCGGTATAAGCTGCAACCACGCGCAGGTAGGGCGGGCCGAGCGGCTCTCCGCTATCGCGCACGCGGCGGAAGGCGGGATAGAACACACCGGTCACCGCGCCCGCGACGAGCAGACGCAGTTGCAGGGCGAGTCCGGAAGCGCGGGCAAACAGGCCGACGGCGGCGTTGTCGATCAGGCGGCCGATGACGAGTTCGGGCGCGCGGCCGGTGATCGAGTTGCACACAGCCTGCGCGCTGTTGGTGCCGCCGAGCCGGAACACGGGGGCCGCGCCTTCCACCCGCAGCGGCCAGGGTAGCATGAGGCCGGCTCGCCACTGGCTGACGATGAGCCGCGCAGCCTGCTGGGCAAAGGCGCCCCACGCCAGCGCGAGCGCGCCATAGCCGAAGAGCGCCAGCGTGATCGCCACGCCGGCATTGGCGGCGGAGGAGCCGACCTCGATCATGGTGTTGGACTTGTAGTCCATCCGCCGCTGGCAGGTCGCCTGCGGAACGATTGCGAGGGGCACAAGCAGATAAGAGCAGGCGATGACGAGCGCGACTGGGCGCATCGCGGGATCGTGATAGAAGTCGGCGATCGGTCCGGAGGCGAGGATCGCCAGCAGCGCGATGCCCCAGGCGAAGGCTACCGAGATGGTGAAGGCGGTGTGCAGCTTGTCCGCCGTGAGATCGCGCTCACCGTTGATGTAGCGGGTGACGCCAAAGTCCTGCAGGAAGGCGACCAGCGTGATCGCCGCGAAGGCGATCGAGAACAGGCCCAGCTCTGCCGGCGTGATGAACCAGCGCGCGAGCACGACGCTGGTGGCAAATTGGATCGCGAAGGAAGTGTATTGCGAGACCAGCGCCCAGGCAGCAGCCGTGCGAACGGACATGACAGGCGGCTGCTCGGCGAGCTCTGCAAGGAGGCGGTCGGTGCGGGTCAAGCTCAACCTTCGGACTCTAGGAAGCTGGGATAGACCGCAGAGCCGGCTGCCCCACGACTGTGGGCACGGCGGCGCCAGCGCAGCATCGGGCGCGCGAGCGCGGGGAAGAGCTGCCACAAGGTGAAGGACAGGCGCCAGGTCAGCCCGGCGACTTGCCCGCGCGCGTTGCGCAGTGCCTCGAGCCCGCGCCGGGTATCGCCATCAACGATACAATCTATAGCATGCTCGAAATCGAGCGCCGCGCGGCTTTCGAACAGCAGCCGGTCGAGCAGCGGGATTTCCGGCGCATCGGCGGGCAGCGCGGCACGGGCCTTTTCATAGGTGCGGATGTTGCCGAGCAGCATGCGCCCCGCATTGGCCGAGGCGCTACCGGGGCGGACGCGGTATTCGCCGAGCACTGCGTCTATATAGCGGGCCGTGCCGCCGAGCATCATGAGGCGCACCCAGAGATCGAAATCTTCCGACTGCGCCATGCGCGTATCGAAACCGCCAATCGCATCGAAGTCGGCGCGGCGGAACGTTGTGCCGATATAGACGTTGAAGGAACGATCGAGCACTTGGGCAAGTGTGCCGTGTGTCGGCTGGGGCTGCTCAACGCAGGTGCGCAACCGCGCGACGGCACCGAAGATAAGCGCATTACAGGTGACGAGCCTGACGCCGGGATCGTCCTCGAGAATCGGAACAACCGAGGCGAGGTAGCCGGGGCGGAACAGATCATCGCCATCGAGCAGAGCAACCAGCGGCGCGGTGGAGGCCGCGATCGCCGTGTTGCGCGCGGTCGATACGCCCTGGTTCATAGTGGCGAGAAAGCGGATGCGCGGATCGGCAAGGAAGGGGCCGACGGCGCCTGCCACGTCATCCGGCGCACCATCATCAATGACGATGCATTCCCACTCCGTGAACGATTGCCGCCGAAGGGAGGTCAGCGCCTCACCCAGCAGATGCGCGACACCATAGGCAGGCACGATCACGGACACGCGGGCTCCGGCACGCGCGCGCAGGGAGGGGGCGCCCTCCGTGCCCGGCATGGCCGCAGGCTGGGTCGCGTCGGTGGAATCGCTGGTCATGTCCGATCCGGACTAGACCCGAGGCGCTTAAGGTTTCGCTTACGAACGCGATTCGGATGCGATTCTTCGCACATCCGCGCAAATCAGGAGGACGATTCGGGGGGATGTCGATCTCATACCTCTGCGCAACATTCGCAAAGTCTCGTGTTTTCGGGCGGTCTGCGACTTGTTGCAGAAAAAATGCAGAAAGCCGTTGACGGGTCGGAACCCCCTCCATATATGCCCGTTCACCGGCAGGGAGATGCGGTTTTGCTTCTTCTTCCACCGGTCGCCAACATAGACGGACGCCATGTCCCCCGGTAGGAAAATCGGGGATCGATGGTTGTCCGCCAAATTGTGTCTGGTGGCT
>NZ_JAIXPP010000072.1 GCF_027486195.1 Novosphingobium sp. | reverse complement strand
GCCGCACCAGCGTCCGCTGCGCCGAGCGCGGCTTCGGCAATCTCCTGCGCGGTGACGGGAAGGTGCGGTGACATCGACGGAGTGTGGATCGAGCCCGTAACCGCGCAGCTGATGATGACTTTGTGCTGTGCCACGTTCAACTCTCCTGCAGGGCCTGCATGGCATCGCGCCAATGCCGGGCCAAAGTCTCGCGGGTATGGGGCGCGGCGATGCCGATCAGCGCCTGCGCGCGCGCCTCGTGCCCCAGATTGCGCAGATCCGCCGCGCCATGTTCGGTTACGACCACATCGACATCGAAACGCGAGAGCGAAACCGGACCGTGCCCTCCGCCTGCCGGAACAATGCGGCTGGCAGTCCCTGTCTCCGACGGCAGCGCGATGATCCTCAGACCGCCTGCGGCCCTTGCGCCGCGCGCGTAGTCGCCCCCGCCGCCGGGTCCCGACAGGAACCCCCGCGCCGAAGCTTCTGCATGGATCTGTCCGTAAAGATCGACTTCCATCGCTGAATTGATCGTGACGAACCGCTCGATTGCGCCGAGCGTTGCCGGATCGTGGGTGACACTGACCGGGCGGAACTGGAAATGGGGATCGCCGAGCCTGTCATAGAGCGCGGTGCTGCCGATCGCGACCCCGACCAGTGCTGACGGGCCGTCTGCCATCGCGCCCGAGCGCACGAGTTCCAACGCACCATCGCCGATGAGGCCCGTGTGGAGCCGCAGGCCGCGATGGCCCGTGAGCGCGCGGAGCACGGCATCAGGTATCTTGCCGAGCCCGGTTTGAACCGTCGCCCCATCGGGGATGAGCGGCGCGACGTGGGCGGCGATAGCGAGGCTCGTCGCGTCCTCTCCGCTGGCCATCGTGCGCAGCGGCTGCTCGCTCTCGTACCAGCCGGTCAGCTCTGCAAGTGGAATGCCGGGATCACCCGGCGTGCGCGGCATCAGCGGATTGATGTGGGCAATGCGCACCGGAATCTCGCGCCACAGGGCCGCGATAAACCCGGTTTCCGCGCCGAAGCTGCAATTTCCCTCGGCATCGGGCGGACTGCACATGAACAGCGCTGCGGCCGGCTTCTGCTGGCGATAGAGCGCCAGGATGTCTTGATAGCACAGCGGCAGGAACTGGCTGCGCGCCCCTTCGCCGCGAAGTTCCGGCGTCTGGAAAAATGTCAGGACGCGCGCGTCATGCCCTGCGCGCCAGACCGCCTTGTTGAGTCCGGGGACAAAGATGCCAGTGAACGTCATGGCACCCAGTGCTCTACCGGCGGCGGCAACCTCGGCGATCAGCAGATCGGATTCCGCCGAGCAGGAGGAGACCAGCGTGTGCCCGCCAGGTGGCAAAACGCCGGCTAAGTCTCCGGGGCGCAGCTGGCGCTTGGTCATTTGCTGCGCCCCAGTCCGGTTACTTGACGTATTTGTGGAAGTCCGGCGTGCGCCGTTCCTGGAACGCGCGCATACCTTCCTTCGATTCCTCAGTGTCGTAAAACAGCTTCACCGAATTCAGCGCCATCATCGAAATGCCGCGAATGTTGTCGCTGTCGGCATTGAAGCTGCGCTTGGCCAGCGCCAGCGCCGTAGGCGAACGCTGGCCGAGCATCTCGGTCCACTCATCGACCGCTGCGTCGAGCTCGGCGGTCGGAACGACCTTGTTGACGAGGCCCATCTCGAGCGCTTCCTGCGCCGAGTACTGCAGGTTCAGGAACCACATTTCGCGCGCCTTCTTGTCGCCGACGTGGCGGGCAAGGAACGCGGTGCCCCAGCCCGCATCGACCGAGCCGACCTTGGGGCCGACCTGGCCGAACTTGGCCGTGTCGGCCGCGATGGTGAGGTCGCAGAGCGTGGCAAACACATTACCGCCGCCAATCGCGAAGCCGTTGACGCGCGCAATCACGGGCTTGGGAATGTCGCGAATGATCGACTGGAACTCGTCGATCGGCAGGCCGACAATGCCGCGGCCATCGTACTGGCCGTCCTTCGCGCTCTGGTCACCGCCCGTGCAGAAGGCCTTGTCGCCCGCGCCGGTCAGCACAACCGACGAGACATTGCGATCATCGGCCGCCAGTTTGAACGCCGCGATCAGTTCTTCGATCGTCTGCGCGCGGAAGGCGTTGTAGAGCTTGGGACGGTTGATCGTGACCCATGCGGCGCGGCCGCGCACTTCATAGAGAATGTCTTCGAATTCGGGGCTGCTCATTGGGCATCCTTTCCTGTTATCTTTTGGCCTGCGGTCGGTCTTCGCGCCGATCAGACCATGTTCATGCCGCCGGAGACCGAGATGGCCTGGCCGGTAATGTAGGCGCCGTCGTCCGAGGCGAGCAGCGCGACGATCCCGGCATAGTCCTCGGGCTCGCCCATGCGGCCGAGTGGGATGCCGCGCTCAAGCGCTGCCTTCCACTTTTCGGCCTCGGGGCCCGTGCCGGCGACTTCGGCCATCATCGGGGTGTTGGTCGGGCCCGGGCACACGGCGTTGCACAGCACGTTCTTGCGCGCGAGTTCGCGGGCGATCGACTTGGTAAAGCTGATGAGGCCGCCCTTGCACGCCGAATAGACCGCTTCCATCGCGGTGCCGACCTTGGCGGCATCTGACGCGATGTTGATGATGCGGCCGCCGCCATGCTCGACCATCTTTCCGGCCACCGCATAGTGGGTGTTGAGGTTGCCTGTCAGGTTGATGGCGATGACTTTGTCCCAGAATTCGGGCGTGGTCTTGAGGAACGGGGCAGGGCGGTCCCAGCCGGCATTGTTGACCAGCGTCCAGATCGGGCCCAGTTCGGCCTCGACCGCCTCGACAGCGGCCTGAACGGCGGGCAGATCGCTGACATCAAGCTGCCATGTGCGAATGGTGGCACCATCACCCGCCAGTTGCGCGGTCTCTTCGCCCGCTGCCATGCTGAGGTCGAAGATCGCGACCTTGCAGCCTTCCGCCGCGAGCCGCAGTGTCAAGGCGCGGCCAATGCCTTGTCCGCCGCCGGTGACAATGGCGACCTTTCCGTCCAATCCTCTCACGTATTCCTCCATTCGGACTTGGCGGTCAGAGATCGAAGTCCTGTCCGCCCTCTGCTTCTCCGCCAGCCAGATCGAGCAGGCGGTTCTTGATTTTCACGAGCACAAGCGCGGCAGCGTCGAGTTCATCCTCGCTGACGGTCGCCAGAATGTCGGCCTCGACCGCGTCAACGCTTTCGCGGATGGTCGAGACCAGCTTCAGCCCGGCGCGGGTGAGGAAGACCCGGCGTGCGCGCGCATCGCGCTCGTCAGCGCGCCGTTCGACAAAACCGCCGGATTCCATCCGGTCGATCAGGCCGCCGATCGCTACCTTGGTCAGGTCAAGGTCGGCTGCGAGTGCGGTCTGGGTCATGCCGTCGCGGCGCGAGAGGAAAGCCAGAACCCACCACTGCGAGCGCGTTAGCCCGAGCGGCTTGAGCGCACGGTCAACCACGATTCGTCGCAGCCGCGAGACATCATGGAT
>NZ_JAIXPP010000079.1 GCF_027486195.1 Novosphingobium sp. | reverse complement strand
GCTTGGCCTTGTGCGCACCGATTCCGTGAATGTAGGTCAGCGCAATGATCACGCGCTTGTTGGTGGGGATATTGACCCCGGCAATACGAGCCACTTGTTTCTCCATGCTCCACAGGGCGAAGGCGGCAGCGCTGAAAGCGCCGGGCCAAACCCCATCTCATCGCGATTCACCCGGTTGCACGAAAGCAGCCTCGCCAGAAGAAACCCAAGAAAATCATGGATTCCCAACCGACGCAAAAGCCCTTGCCGTATCGAGTGAATGGCGCGCTTAGGACGATTCGAATTAAGCGTCAACCACTAAGACGCGCCAAAGCGTGGCCCGCGCGCCTCTAAGGCACGGCCGTGCAATGATGATGTGGATTATACCGTATTGGCCGGACAAGGTCAAAGGTCTCTGCTGGATCGGATCAATCTGATGGTCCCGCCTGCTTGTTGTTTCGACCTGCCCTGCTAGCGTTGCGGCGGGACAAGGCGGGGGCGATCGTGCATGGCGGCTGAGGTGAACGAGCGTACGCTGTTCCGCAAAATTGCCTGGCGCACGCTGCCGCTGATCCTGCTGAGCTATTTTGTGGCGGTGGTCGATCGTTCGAACATCAGTTTTGCCGCCAAGACGATGAATGCCGACCTCGGCTTCAGCGAAACGATCTACGGGATTGGCGCCTCGGCCTTCTTCCTCGGCTATTCGCTGCTCGAAGTGCCGTCCAACCTGCTGCTTGCGCGGTTCGGAGCGCGGGTCTGGCTCGCGCGGATCATGCTCACCTGGGGGCTGATCTCGATCCTCACCGCCTTCGTCCACACGCCCTGGCAGTTCTATGCGATGCGCTTTGCGCTGGGCGTAGCGGAGGCGGGCTTCTATCCGGGCGTGATCCTCTACCTTTCCACCTGGTTTCCGGGCGAGCACCGCGCCTGGGCGATCAGCCGGTTCTACATAGCGCTGCCGCTTTCCTACGTGGTGATGGGCAGCATTGCCGCACCGCTGCTCGCGCTCGACGGTGCGATGGGCGTTCAGGGCTGGCAATGGCTGCTGATCGTGGAAGGGGTGCCGTCGGTGCTGCTCGCGCTGGTGCTGATCGCCGCGCTGCCAGACCGGCCGGAAACCGCGCCGTGGCTGACTGATGCGGAACGTGCCTGGCTGAACGGCGTTTTGCGGCGCGAGGCGGCAACTGCGGGGGCGCCTTCGCACAACCTCCTGCGCGCACTGACCAATCCGTTCGTGCTGCTGCTGGGCGGGGCTAATGCGCTCAACTACGTAGCGATCAACGCGATCGTGTTTTCCGCGCCCAAGCTGCTGGCACAAGGCACCGGGCTCGATACGGCGGGCGTGGGCCGGGTGGTCGCAGTTGGCGGTGTCGCGATCGCGCTGGGGCTGCTGTCGGTGAGCGCGCTGGCGGGGCGCACCACGGCGCGCACGCTGGTGACCTATGCAGGTTTCATGGTGCTGGCGGCGGCGGGGCTGGCGCTGCTGTGGCTGGGCGGATCAGGCGCGAGCACGATCGGCGGCTATGTGGTGTTCATCGCGGCCGCACAGACCGCCGGGATGCTGCCGCTGGCAGTAATCAGCCGCCTGATCCCCGAGGGCGACCGGCCGGCGGGCCTCGCCATGGGCAACACGATCTCGCAAGGGGGCGCTTTTTTCGGTCCGATCACCTGGGGCCTGCTGGCCGATGCGACGGGGAGCTATGCCACGGGTGTGGCGCTGCTGATCCCGATTTCCCTCGCCGCGGCAGGCGCTGCGCTAGTGGCGCGGGCGCGGAGCATGCGGCTGGGGTGACCCGCTTCAGCGCCGTGTTTGCCCGCGATCAAGGAGCGGGCGCTGCCCCCAACGCCGCATCGAAGGCGGCATTGGCATCGCGGTGGGCATCGGCCTCCGGATCAGGCGCCTTGGCGGCAGGCTTGGTCGAAGGTTTGGTCCCCGGCTTGGCGGCAGCCTTTGCCGGCGTCTTGGCAGGGGCTTTTGCGACAGACTTTGCAGGCGGCAGATAGCCCGCCTTGACCGGCGCTTTCGTGGCAGGTGCTGGAGTCGCGGCGGTTTTGGTTGCGGCGGTGGCGGGTGCGGGAGCAGGTGCTGCCTCAGGCTTGGGAACCGGCTTTGCCTCAGGCTTGGCCGCGCCCTTTGGCGCAGGCTTGCCGCCTTTGGGCGGCAGGCTGAATGTTTCCGCACCCTTGAGCGGCGCGACTGGCGGCGCGGGTTCGTCCTTGGTTGCGACATCGCCTTCCAGCGCGGGCTTCGGTGCCGGATCGGCAATCGGTCCGAGCTTGCCGGCAAGGCTGGCGAGCTGCGCTGTCAGCATGCGATCCACCGCGGGCGCGATCTCGTCGACCTTGTAGCGCATGAAGCCGCCAACGACATATTCGAACAGGATGCGCGAGCCCTTCTCGGTAGGCTTCACCGTGATCGTCATTGTCGCGGAAAGCGCCTCGCTCTGCAGGGGGCCGAGCGCGCCGACGAGGCGCATCGCGCGGGGGGGCTCGATATAGATCACGCGCATGTGCTGCACGCCGCCGGGCTTCTGGGTGGTTGGAGCGCCATCGGGGCGCGGCAGGACTTCGCAGAAGCAGCCGCCGACTTGCGGATCGAGGCTGAGGTTCGCCGCATCGCCCGAAAAGGTGTGCTGGCTCTGCCACCATTGCGCAGGGCTGAGGACGGTTTTCCACGCCTCGGCGGGCGGCGCGGAGACCTCGCTGGCGAGGCGAACGACAAAGCCCGTCTCGGTGCGGGAGACTACCTCGGCATGGGCGGCAGGGGCAGCAAGGGCGAGCCCAGCCACGATGAGGCCCATGCCCCATAGCCCACGCCCGATGTCCCGCATGTCCAAAACCCCCGCCTTTGCACCTGAATAGGTGCCCCGACGTAAGTCTTTATACGAGAATGGCCTCGATGGCACCCGTCACGGCGTCCATATCCGCCATTCCGTCGACGCGGGCAACGATGCCGCGCGTTTCGTAGATGGGGAGGATCGGCGCGGTCTTGGCGCGGTATTCGGCCATGCGCGTGCGCACGGTTTCCTCGTTGTCGTCCGGGCGGCGCTTGAACTCATGGCCACCGCACTTGTCGCAAGTGCCTTCCACGGCGGGCTTCTCGAACGTGTCGTGATAGCCCTTGCCGCAAGTGGCGCAGGTGTAGCGTCCGGTGATGCGTTCAACGAGCGCGTCTTCGTTCACCTCGAGCTCGATCACGTGATCGAGCGTGCGGCCACGCGAGGCGAGAATGGCATCGAGCGATTCCGCCTGCGGCGCGGTGCGCGGGTAGCCATCGAAGATGGCGCCCATACCGGCGGGCATGGCATCGAGTTCATCGCCGATGAGAGCCGAAACGATCTCGTCCGAGACGAGCTCGCCCGCTTCCATGACGGCCTTGGCCTTGAGGCCGACCGGCGTGCCCGCCTTGACAGCGGCTCGCAGCATATCGCCAGTCGAGAGCTGCTTCATGCCATGCCGCTCGACAAGCCGCTGCGCCTGGGTACCCTTGCCGGCTCCCGGCGGCCCCAACAGGATGATGTTCACGCCTGCAATCCCCTCTTAACCGCCCGCCTCACCGTCCGACCCTGCTCAAAGCAGAGGTGCGGACCGTCGTTCAGCGCGTGCGCCCCTTAAGCTTGGCCTTCTTGATGAGGTCGCCATACTGGTGCGCCAGCAGATGCGACTGGATCTGAGTGATCGTATCCACAGTCACGTTGACCACGATGAGCAGGCTGGTGCCGCCGAAGAACAGCGAACCCATGCCGGTTTCCGCCATGATCGCCTCGGGCACCACGCAGACCGTGGTGATATAGGCCGCGCCCAGCACGGTAATGCGTGTCAGCACGTAATCGAGATACTTCTCGGTGTTCTTGCCGGGACGGATGCCGGGAATGAACCCGCCATTGCGCTTGAGGTTGTCCGCCGTCTCTTCCGGATTGAACACGATCGCGGTGTAGAAGAAGCTGAAGAACAGGATCGCGAGCGCATAGAGGATCATGTACACGGGCTTGCCGTGGCCGAGGTACTGGTTCAGCCCGACGATGATCTGGCCCATGGTGCTATCGGGCGAGACCGAGCGGCCGGCGAACTGCGTGATCGTGAGCGGCAGCAGCAGCAGCGAGCTGGCAAAGATCGGCGGGATCACGCCTGCGGTGTTGAGCTTCAGCGGCAGGTGGCTGCGGTCTGCTGCCATCATCCCGCGCTGGGTGACGCGCTTGGGATACTGGATCAGCAGGCGGCGCGAGGCGCGCTCGAAGAAGCAGATGAAGATCACGACGCCAACGAGCAACAGGACGATGCCGGCGATGAAGATCGGGCTCGTCGCGCCGGTGCGGCCCTGTTCGAAGAGGTTGCCGAAGAACGTGGGCATCTGCGCCACGATGCCGGCCATGATGATCAGCGAGGTGCCGTTGCCGATGCCGCGGCTGGTGATCTGCTCGCCCAGCCAGAGCAGGAACATGGTGCCGCCGATGAGGCTGATCACCGCACCGACGCGGAACAGGTAGCCGGGATCAACCACCGCCTGCAGGCCGCTCGAGGCGCTGAATGCCTCAAGCCCGACTGCGAGGAACCAGCCCTGGATCGCGGTGAGGAACACTGCGCCGTACCGGGTATACTGGTTGAGCTTCTTGCGCCCGCTTTCGCCTTCCTTCTTGAGCGCGGCAAGCGCGGGATGGAGCGAGGACGCGAGCTGCACGACGATCGAGGCGGTGATGTAGGGCATCACGCCGAGCGCGATGAGGCTCATGCGCTGCAGCGAACCGCCCGAGAAGGCGTTGAAGATATCGAGAACACCGCCCTGTGTGCGCTTGTAAAGCTCTTCCAGGATCATCGGGTTGACGCCGGGCAGCGGCACGAAGCTCATGAAGCGGAACACGACGAGCGCGCCCACAGTGAACCAGATGCGCGACTTGAGTTCGGTCGCCTTCGAGAAATTGGCCAGGTTTAGCGTGCTGGCGATGTTGTCGGCGCGGGATGCCATGTTCGGGTTTCAAGCCTTGCTGCTGGGCTGACTGCAAGCGATGCCGCAGTGCCT
>NZ_JAIXPP010000122.1 GCF_027486195.1 Novosphingobium sp. | reverse complement strand
ATGTTGCACTTCACGCCGTTGACGCGGATGTGGCCATGGCTGACGATCTGGCGGGCCGAGAAGATCGTCGGCGCGAACTTGGCGCGGTAGACGATCATGTCGAGGCGCTGTTCGAGCAGGCCGATCAGGTTCTGGCCGGTATCGCCCTTCATGGACGCGGCTTCCTGATAGGTGCGCTTGAACTGCTTTTCGGTAACGTCGCCGTAGTAGCCCTTGAGCTTCTGCTTGGCGCGCAGCTGGATGCCGAAGTCCGACACCTTGCTCTTGCGGCGCTGGCCGTGCTGGCCGGGGCCATAGGCGCGGCGGTTGACCGAGCTCTTCGGGCGGCCCCAGATGTTTTCGCCAAGACGGCGGTCAATCTTGTGCTTCGATGCCTTGCGCTTCGACATGGCAAGTCCTTTCAATTTGCTATGCGGCCAGCCTGAGCCGACCTATGGGAACCAGCCTTGAGGCCGGCGTTTCGTAGACCCGGAACCGCACCATGTTCCCCTACGGGGCATGCGGCCACTGCTTCACCGGGCGTGCAGGGCCAATTGCGAAGGCGCGCCTAGACCAGCGATTGGCGGGAATGTCAAGGCGGGAGTGCGTTTCCTGCGTGGATGCGCAGAGAAGCAGGAAGAGATGGTTCGCGCAGAGATCGCAGAGTTCGCAGAGACGGGTTGAAGACCTTCGGCGCAGCCAACTTCGGCTCTCTCTGCGAACTCGGCGATCTCTGCGCGAACCAATATGGAAATAGGGACAGTCCCTATTTCTCCCTCGGGCCGGGCTTGCGCATGAGGGTGGTGAGCACGCCGCGCATGGTGCGCACTTCGAGGTGGTTCCAGCCCGGCTTGGTCAACATGGTGCGCAAGGTGCGGTGGGTCACGTCGGCGCGGCTGTAGGGTTCGAAGTAGCCGCGCGGCTCAAGGAGGCCGGTGATGTGGCCGATGAGGCCTTCGAGCTCCTCCTGCGGGGCAGGGGGGAGGAGGGGGTCTTCGGCTGGCGGCTGTGTGAGGCCGGCCTGGGGCGCGTGCTTGGACCATTCGTAGGCACAGAGGATGACCGCTTGCGCGAGATTGAGCGAGCCGAATTCGGGGTTGATCGGCACGGTAATGATGCTGCGGGCAAGCGCGACGTCATCGGTTTCGAGGCCGGAGCGCTCGGGGCCGAAGACGAAGGCGGTTCCGCCCACGGCGGTGGCGGCTTCCTTCGCGGCTTCCTCGGGCGTGAGGACAGGCTTGGTGACGCCGCGTTTGCGCACGGTGGTGGCGTAGACATGCGCGCAATCGGCGACGGCTTCGGCGAGGGTTTCGTAGACTTCGGCGTTCGCCAGCACGATGTCTGCACCGGCTGCCGCAGGGCCGGCGCTCGGATTGGGCCAGCCATCGCGCGGGGCGACGAGGCGCATGCGGGTGAGGCCGAAGTTCAGCATGGCGCGCGCGGCCTTGCCAATGTTCTCGCCGAGCTGGGGCCGGACGAGGACGATAACGGGGTTTGCAGTCACTTCCCGCCGACCTCGCGCACGGTGCTGGCGAATTCCTCGAAATCGCGCGCTTCGGTGAAATCGCGGTAGACGGATGCGAAGCGGATGTAGGCGACGCTGTCGAGCTGGCGCAGGCCTTCCATCACCATTTCGCCGATCTGGCGGCTTTCGACTTCGGCATCGCCCAGCGTTTCGAGCTGGCGCTGGATGCCCGAGACGAGGCGTTCGATACGTTCGGGCGCGACCGGGCGCTTGCGGCAGGCGAGCGCGACGGACTGTTCGATCTTGGCGCGGTCGAAGGGCTCACGTCGGGGTTCGCCGCCCGGCGCGCCCGCCTTCACGACCATGACCTCGCGCAGCTGCACGCGCTCGAACGTGGTGAAGCGCGCGCCGCAGCCTTCGCACTGGCGGCGCCGGCGGATCGAGGTGTTGTCCTCGCTCGGCCGGCTGTCCTTTACCTGACTCTCTTCATGGGCACAGAAGGGGCAACGCATGCGGTATTATTTTATGCGCTGCCAGAAGGCATAGCCTGCGCCGACGGCAAGGCCGAGGGGCAGCGACACGAACGGGAGCAGCGCGCCCGCCACTGCGCCGATACCCGCGCCGATCAGGACCGGCTTGGTCGACGGGTGGTCCATGCCCTGCTTCGCCATGCCGCTGATTTCAGTCTGGGCGCGGCCCAGAAGATCGTTGTTGTCAGACATGGTTCAAAGCTCCGGATAGATGGGGAAGCGGGCGCACAGGGCTTCAACCCGCTCGCGCACGCGTTGTTCCACCTGGCCATCGCCTTCATCACCATTGCGCGAAAGGCCATCGACGACTTCGGCGATAAGGGCACCGATCTGCCGGAACTCGTCCTCGCGGAAGCCGCGGGTGGTGCCGGCGGGGGTGCCGAGCCGGATGCCCGAAGTGACGAAGGGCGAGCGCGTATCGAAGGGGATGCCGTTCTTGTTGCAAGTGAGCCAGGCGCGGTCGAGGCCCTTTTCGGCAGCCTTGCCGGTCACGTCCTTGGGCGTGAGATCGACCAGCATCGAGTGGTTGTCGGTGCCGCCCGAGACGATGCCGAGGCCGGCTTCCTGCAGGCTGGCCGCCAATGCGCGCGAATTGGCGACGACCTGGTGGGCATAGGCCGCAAATTCGGGCTTGAGCGCCTCGGCAAAGGCGACCGCCTTGGCGGCGATGATGTGCATCAGCGGGCCGCCCTGCATGCCGGGGAAGACCGCCATGTTGATCTTCTTGGCGAGTGCCTCGTCGTTCGTGAGGATCACGCCCGAGCGCGGGCCGCGCAGCGACTTGTGCGTGGTGGTGGTGACGACATGCGCATGCGGGATCGGCGAGGGATGCGCGCCGCCAGCCACGAGGCCGGAGATGTGCGACATGTCGACCAGCAGGTACGCGCCGATCTCGTCCGCGATGGTGCGGAAGGCTTCCCAATCCCACACACGCGAATAGGCGGTGCCACCGGCGATGATGAGCTTTGGCTTGTGTTCATGCGCGGTGGCGCGAACCGCGTCCATGTCGATCTGGTGATCTTCGCGGCGCACGCCATAGGCGACCGGCTTGAACCACTTGCCCGACATGTTGACCGGCGAACCGTGGGTGAGGTGGCCGCCCGAATTGAGATCGAGGCCCATGAACGTGTCGCCCGGCTGGAGCAGGGCGAGGAACACGGCCTGGTTCATCTGGCTGCCCGAATTGGGCTGCACGTTGGCAAACTCGCAGCCGAACAGCGCCTTGGCGCGCTCGATGGCGAGCGTTTCCACGACGTCGGCATATTCGCAGCCGCCATAGTAGCGCTTGCCGGGGTAGCCTTCGGCATACTTGTTGGTGAAGACCGAACCGGCGGCTTCAAGGCAGGCGAGGCTGGTGATGTTCTCGGACGCGATCAGTTCGATCTTGGTCTGCTGGCGGTTCAGCTCGCCCCGGATCGCGGCGAAGACTTCGGGATCGGCGGCGGCGAGATGTTCAGTGAAAAAGCCGGCTTTGCGGATTTCCTGTGAGGGGGCTGCAACGTTCATCAGCAGGGCTCCTTTGCGAAAGCGGGGCAGGCAAGTTTGTCGACGCGGCCCTGGTGGCGACCGCCGAGGAATTCACCGGCGAGGAAGGCTTCAAGGCAGGCCTTGGCCATTTCCGGGCCGATCAGCCGCGCGCCCATGGCAATGGCGTTGGCATCGTTGTGCGAGCGGGAGAGGCTGGCCGAGAGCGGTTCGCTGACCAGCGCGCAGCGCAAGCCCGGGTGGCGGTTGACCGCGATGGCGATGCCGATGCCCGAACCGCACAGCGCAACGCCGCGCTCCGCCGCGCCCGAGGCGACGGCTTCGGCGAGCTTGAAGCCATAATCGGGATAATCGACGCTGGCGGCGCTTTCCGGCCCCAGATCGAGCACTTCGTGGCCGAGTGCGGCGATATGGGCGGCAAGTTCGGCCTTGAGATCGAAGGCGGCGTGGTCTGAGGCGATGGCAATGCGCATGGGCGGAGGGTGGTCCTGAGCCGGGGGATTCGTGTGTCCAGAGCGCTTTAGGAGGGTTGGCCGAGCTTTGCCAGTGCGTGCGATTGCCTTAAGTGCAATATTAGGAAAAATAATAACAAGGAAGAACCCCTCCGCCCGTCTGTGGCAGGTCTGGGGGGTATGCATCTTGCGCAAACCTTTCGATCAGGCTTGGTTGCAAACGAGAGGGAGAGAACATGAGCAAACGGCTGATCCTGCTGGCGGCGCTAGTGCTGGGCATTTTGCTGGGTATTCGCGCGACGACCCCGCCTGCGCCGGTGGGGGCCGATGCGCCGCCGCAGGTCTTTGCCGCCGGGCGCGCGATGGCCGATGTGCGCATGATCGCGGCCCGGCCGCACCTTGCCGCCTCGCCCGAAAACGCCGCCGTGCGCGCGCATATCGCAGGGCGGATGGCGGCAATGGGGATGGCGGTGCACGAGACGCCGTTCACCGCGCCGCCTGAAAGCGCCAAGCGGCTGGCCTGGTGGAGCGGGAAGGACGTGCCGGCCCCGGTGCTCACCAATGTGATCGGGGTGCTTCCGGGCAAGGACCGCAGCCTGCCCTCCGTGTTGCTGATGGCGCACCACGATACCGTGGGCGGATCGCCGGGGGCGGCGGATGATACCGCAGGCGTTGCATCGCTGCTGGAGACGGTTCGGGCGGTGAGGGCCGGGGGGCAGCCTGCGCGCGACCTCATCGTCCTCATCACCGATGGCGAGGAACTGGGGCTCGATGGGGCGCGGCACTTCTTTACCGCCGATCCCTTGCGCGCGCATGTCGGCGCGGTGATCAATGTGGAGGCACGCGGCGGCGGTGGGCGGACGACGCTGTTCGAGACTTCGGCGGACAACGGCGCCGCGATTGGGCGGGCGGCGGGGGCGATCGCGCGGCCCGGCGGCTCCAGCCTCGCGGTGTTCATCTACAAGGTGCTGCCCAACGATACCGACCTGACCGAGACGCGTGGCGGGCCATGGACGGGCTACAACTTCGCGTTCATCGGGCGTCCGCAGCTCTATCACTCGCCCAAGGCGACCCCCGATGCGCTCGATCAGGGCGCGCTGCAGGATATGGGCGCGCAAGTGCTCGATCTGACGCGGGCGCTGCTGGTGGCGGAACCGCTGCCGGGCAGGGCGCCGGACGTGGTGTTCTTCGATGCGCTAGGCTTTGCGCTGGTGGTTTATCCGGCATGGGTAGGCTGGGCGATGCTGGCGGTGGGGGCCGTGTGCCTCGGCCTTGCCGCGCGGCGTGGCGGCGGCTGGAGGGATGGCCTGGCGGGTGCTGCGCGGATGCTGGCGCTGATCGGGCTCGCCGGGGTGATGCTGTGGGCGGTGAACGCGCTTTCGATCGGGCCGAACAAGGTGAATTACTATGACCGGCTGGCGGCGATCCCGCGGCTGGAAGTGATGGCGCTGTGCGGGGGGCTGGCGGCGTTCCTGCTGGCGCTGGGGGCATGGCGGGCCAAGCCGGCGGGGCTGGTGGGCGCGGCGCTGCCGCTCTTCCTGCTGGGACTGGTGCTGCAAGCGCTGGCACCGACGGCGGCCTATATCGTGGTGTTGCCGGTCATGCTGGCGGCGCTCGCCATGGCGGCGGGCGAGAGTGCGGGCGGGCGGCTGGTCACGCTGGCGCTGGGCGCGCCGGTGATCGGCTACATGATCTCGATGGGCCATTTCGTGATGCAGGGCGTGGGGCCCAGCCTGCCGATGGCGGCCGCGCTGCCACTAGCGCTCGCGGTGCTGGCTGTGCTGCCGCTGTGGGACGGCCTGAGCGCGCGGACGGTGCGGATGGTGGCGGCGGTGCTGCTGGTGGCGGCGCTGGGGACGGCGTTGACAGTGCGGCTCGATCCGCTGGCGGAGACCGTGCCGCCCTACAGCGCGGACAAGTGAGAGCCGTTGCAACGCCGAAGCCGAGCCTGTAGCGCCGCTATGGAACATAACATTCGGGGGAATGGATGGCCCAGAACGAGGTCTTGATTGCGGGCGGCGGCATTGGCGGGCTGGTACTGGCGCTGACGCTGCACCAGATCGGCGTGCGCTGCACGGTGCTCGAAAGCGTGCGCGAATTGAAGCCGCTGGGGGTGGGGATCAACCTGCAGCCCAATGCTGTGCGCGAACTGGAAGACCTTGGCATTGGCGAGGTGGAGCTTGACGCAGTCGGCATCCCGGCGCGCGAATGGGCGCTGGTGGGGCTGAATGGCAAGGACATCTATGCCGAGCCGCGCGGCAAGCTCGCAGGGTATCGCTGGCACCAGTATGCGGTGCACCGTGGGCAGTTTCATATGCTGCTCTACCGGACGGTGCTGGAGCGGCTGGGGCCGGATGTGGTGCGGCTGGGGTGCCGGGTTTCGGGATACCGCAAGGACGCCGATGGCGGCGTGACGGCGCTAGTCGAGCGGGCGGATGGCGGGCGCGAGGAGATCAGCGGCGCGCTGCTGATCGGCGCGGACGGCATCCATTCGGCGATCCGGGCGCAGATGCATCCGGATCAGCCGCCGATCCACTGGGGCGGGACGATCATGTGGCGCGGCACGGCGCGCGGAGTTCCGATCCGCAGCGGCTCCTCGTTCGTGGGGCTGGGGACGAGCCGGCACCGCGTAGTGCTCTATCCGATTTCGCACCCGGATGCGCAGGGCCTTGCCGATATCAACTGGATTGCCGAACAAACCTTTGATGCGAGCCATGACTGGACGCAATCGGGCTGGTTCCGCCCGGTGGCGCTGGCCGAGTTTGCGCATGAGTTCGAGGGCTTTGTCTACGACTGGCTCGATCTGCCTGCGCTGCTGGCAGGGTCTTACGTGGCCTATGAAAACCCGATGATCGACCGCGATCCGCTGCCGACATGGGTGGACGGGCCGGTCCTGCTGATCGGCGATGCAGCGCATCCGATGTACCCTACGGGCTCCAACGGCGCCTCGCAGGCGATCATCGACGCGCGCGTGCTGGGGCGGATCATGACGCAGCAGGGGGTGACCACGGCGAGCCTTGCCGCGTTCGATGCCGAGCTGTGCGCCCCCATCGGTGCGGTGGCGATGCGCAACCGGGGGGCGGGGCCGTTCGGCCTGCTCAACATGGTGGACGAGCGCTGCGGCGGGCAGTTCGACGATATCGACGCGGTGATCCCGGCGGAAGAACGCGCAGCGTTCATGCTGGCCTATCAGAAGGCGGCGGGCTTTGCGAAAGAGCAGCTCAACGCCGCGCCGCCGACGATCCCGGCGGGGGCAAGGGTTTTGGCATGACGATTACGCTGGAACACATCTGCGATCTGGTGGTTGAGCTTTCGCCCCCGCACGAAATGGGCACGGCGCTTTCGGGCACGCGGCGGATCATTCCGATTGTCGGCGGGACGGCGAGGGGGCCGCGGATCGAAGGCCGCATTCTGAACGTGGGCGCGGATTGGCAGACTGTGCAGGCAGGCGGCGTGGCGCAGCTGGATGCGCGCTATGCTATCCAGACTGATGACGGCGCGGTGATCGAAGTGGTGAGCCAGGGCATCCGCCACGCCTCCGCCGAAGTTGCGGCGCGAATCGTAGCGGGGGAGGCGGTGCCGCCTTCCGAATACTATATGCGCACCGCGATCCGGCTCGACAGCGGGCATCCGGACTACGCGTGGGTGGCGCGCTCGATCTATGTCGCCGATGGCGGCAAGGTGGGGAACACGGTGCGGTTGGCGGTTTATAGGGTGGGGTGAGGATTGGCAGGATCGCGCTTTTGGCAATAAGTCTTGCGAATGAGACCCGACCAATCCGTGCCCCCAGCTCAAAAGGCTTCACCCTACCGGTCCGGGGCACCGCATCCTTATGCTTGTTTTGGTTGCCGAAAGAGCTTTAGAGCGGTTTCCGTTCATTCCGGTTCATAGCCGCATGATTTGAAGTAGTTGGCGCATTCGTCTGGCTGGAAGATGTCGACGAGCCTGCCGATCAGGTCCCACAACCCGCTGACGGTT
>NZ_JAIXPP010000018.1 GCF_027486195.1 Novosphingobium sp. | reverse complement strand
CGTTCAACCTGGTTTCGACCCAGATGAACAACGCTTCGGACGGCAAGCTCTAAGAGCTTCGCGCAAGCGAAACGTTCGGGGGCGGGGAACTTCGGTTCCCCGCCCCTTTCGTTTGTGCCCAGTGCTTGTTGCCACTTGTGGGCCGGTGCCGTCATCCACGGACACAGAACAAGGGATTACCTGTCACCTTGGACAGGGTGCGAATGCCCCCCTGCCCCCTTGCCCACGGCCACGGTTTCGCTAAGGACTGTTCATCCTTTTTTCGAACCCGATCAACGTATCTGATCAACAAGGACGGCTCGATGGCGACCTTCACGCTTCCGAAGAATTCCAAGGTCAATGGCAAGTCGCGGCACTTCCCGGCTGCCACGCAAGGGAAGATCCAGAAGTTCAAGGTCTATCGCTACGATCCGGATAGCGGCGAGAACCCGCGCTACGATACCTTCGAGATCGATCTCGACCAGTGCGGCCCGATGGTGCTTGATGCGCTGATCAAGATGAAGGGCGAACAGGACCCGACGCTGACCTTCCGCCGCTCCTGCCGCGAAGGCATCTGCGGTTCGTGCGCGATGAACCTTAACGGCCGCAACGGCCTTGCCTGCACCACCGCGATTTCGGACCTCAAGGGCGAGATTCGCATCACCCCGCTGCCGCACATGGAAGTGATCAAGGATCTCGTTCCCGATTTCACCCACTTCTACGCGCAGTACGCCTCGATTCGTCCTTGGCTGCAGACTGTCTCGCCCACGCCTTCGGGTAAGGAGCGCTTGCAGAGCCCCGAGCAGCGCGAAAAGCTCGATGGCCTCTACGAATGCATCCTGTGTGCCTGCTGCAGCACCTCGTGCCCCAGCTACTGGTGGAACTCCGACAAGTTCCTCGGTCCGGCCATCCTGCTCCAGGCCTACCGCTGGCTGGCCGACAGCCGCGACGAGATGACCGGCGAACGGCTTGACGAGCTGGAAGACCCCTTCCGCCTCTATCGTTGCCACACGATCATGAACTGCGCCAACGTCTGCCCCAAGGGCCTCTCGCCTGCGCGCGCGATCGCGGAAATCAAGAAGATGCAGGTCGAGCGCTCGCTCTGACCTGCATCCGGCCCCGCGCCTGACATGTCCCCGACCGATATGACCGTCGACAACGCTGCCTTCACCTATGGCCCCGCTGCGGACCATCCCGGCTGGTATACCTGGGACCTGAAGGATCAGGACCGGTTCAATGCCTATGTCATGGGCCGGTTGCTGGTGCGGCGCGAGGACTTGCCCGGTGGCGGCCCGGCGGTGCGGCTGCGCATGTTTCCGGAGCGCCGCCACAGCAACCTGCTCGATGCGGTCCACGGCGGCATCACGCTTTCGCTGATCGACGTCTCACTGTTCGCCTGCATGCGCCACGCGATCGATGGCGATGCTGCAGGTTCGGTCACGCTGGATCTTTCCACCCAGTTCATCGGTGCCGGCATTGTCGGCAAGCCGCTTGATGCCGTGGTCGAAGTCCTGCGCGAAACGCGCCGCCTCCTGTTCCTGCGCGGCACGGTGGTGCAGGAAGACCATCTCGTCGCCGCCTTCAATGGAACCGTGCGCAAGCCCTCGGCGCGATGAGCGGCCTTTTGCAGCGCTATGCCGCGCTTGTCGCGGCTGGCGAACTCAAACCCGATCCCGAACAGGCTGCGGCAACCGCGCGGCTCGATTCGCTCCAGCAGGAGCTGGAGCGGCCCGGCCCAAAGCCCGGCCTCGTCGGCCGCCTGCTGGGAGCCAAGCCCCCTGCCCCGCCGCGCGGCCTCTACATGTGGGGCGGAGTCGGGCGCGGCAAGTCGATGCTGATGGACCTGTTCCACGATACGCTGGAGGCAGGCCCCAAGCGCCGGGCGCACTTCCACGAATTCATGCTCGACGTTCATGCCCGCCTGCGCGTCGAGCGCCAGAAGGAGCGTGGCGACCCGATTCCCCCGGTCGCCGCTGCCATCGCGGCCGAAGCGCGCGTCCTCGCATTTGACGAGATGGTGGTGAACAACAGCGCCGATGCGATGATCATGGGCCGCCTGTTCACCGCCCTGATTGCCGATCTCGGCGTCACCGTCGTCACCACATCGAACCGCGCGCCGAGCGAGCTCTACAAGGACGGGCTCAACCGCGAGCACTTTCTCCCCTTCATCGCGCTGATTGAAAACCGGCTCGAGGTGATCGCGCTCAACGGCCCCACGGACTACCGCATGGTCCGCATGCAGGGTGTCGGCACCTGGCACGTGCCCAATGGCCCCGAGGCAACGGCCGCGGTGCGCGAGGCATTCTTCCGCATGACGGACTATCCTCCGGAGGACAGTCTGCATGTACCCACCGGTTCGCTCGATCTTGGCGGCGGGCGGGTGCTGCACGTGCCGAAGAGCCTCAAAGGCGTGGCCGTGTTCAGCTTCAAGCGCCTATGCGGCGAAGCACGCGGCGCGGCGGACTATCTTGCCATCGCGCGCAATTATCACACGGTGATCCTGGTCGGCATCCCGCAGCTCGGGCCAGATCAGCGCAACGAGGCCGCGCGCTTCGTCACGCTGATCGACGCGCTATACGAGCACAAGGTTAACCTGATCGCGACCGCCGATGCAGAGCCAGCGGATCTCTACCCTGCGGGTGACGGCCGATTCGAATTCGAGCGTACGGTCAGCCGCCTGATCGAGATGCAGAGCCGCGAGTATCTCGCAATGGGCCACGGCGAAGCCTGAACTTTCGCCGCTGCGTACGCAGCTAGAGCAAATTGCTCCAAATCCGAAGCGATTGCGTTAACCGTCTTCCGCTTCGAAAGTCAGTCTGCGTGACCCGAACAAAAAATATGAGCGCCCAAGGCAGTTGCACCTTGAGCGCTCATATTGAGCGATTCGCGCCATTCACGATGCAAGACCACCGGGAAACCGGTGATCTTGGCTCGATCACTTAAAAAGCCAGTGCCAAAGCATGAGTGCCTCCCGAAAAGTGGACTGCACGCTTTTATCACTAATGGGTTTGGTTAACAACGTCTAAACGGATCGCCGTCCTTGCCTCAGACTGGCATCGTAATCCTTCTCGAATTCGGCAAATGCGATCGGCTTGCCGAGGTGATAACCCTGCGCGCAGTCGCACCCGAGGTCGCGCAGGAGTTGGAGCGTCGGCGCGTCTTCGATACCCTCGGCGACGACCCTCTGGCCCAGTGCATGAGCAAGACTGATGGTATTGGCGACGATGATCCGGTCGCGCGGGCTCGAGATCATCCGGGCGACAAATCGCCGATCGATCTTGAGTTCGTCGCTCGGCAAGTCGGCCAGATAGGCAAGGCTCGCCTCGCCTGTCCCGAAATCGTCAATGGAAAGGCGGAAGCCCAGTTCACGCAGACGTGCCAGATTCTGGCAGGCTGCGGGCCGGTTCCGGACACTGGAAGTCTCGGTGATCTCGACCGTCAGCAGCGCAGGATCGATACCCCGGCGGCGCACGATCTCGGAAAAGTTGCTGACGAGATCAGGCTTGTCGACCATCTGCGCCGAAAGATTGATGCTCATCTGGAACCGCGGTCCCCGCGTATTGAGCGCCAGAGTCGCGGTGATCGCCAGATCGAGCACCCAGTAGGTCAGGGCATCGATTCGGCCGGCGCGTTCTGCCTGAAGAATGAAGGCATCGGGCGCGATTGCGCCACGTGTAGGATGGTTCCAGCGGATCAGCGCCTCGCCCCCGCAGATGCGATTGTTGGTCAGGTCGAACTGCGGCTGGAATGCGAGCCAGATCTCGCCGTTGCGCAGGCCCTCCTCGATCCGCGCGTGCAGCGAAAGCTCCCACGGCGCCTCCGCCAGGCGGCTGGCCTCGAACATCTCGATCGATCGGCCGCTCGCCATGGCCTGGTTGGCGCTGGCGAGAGCCGAATTGAGCCGGGTCGGCACATCGAGCCCCTCGTTGCGATCGAGGCCGAAATGGATGTTCGTATCGAACGTATGCGCCCCGATCTGGAGCGGCGAGGCAAACAGGGCGCGCAGCCCTTCGAGGTGGTCGAGCTGCGTTTCGAGCGGACGCGCTTCTTCGGACCAGGCAAACTGGCCGCTTTCGCCATGGTAGATCGTGTCCGTTCCGGAACCGGCGGTTATGCGTCTTGCGATGGCGCGGGCAAATTCGCCGTGCAGCTCATGCGGCAAGGTGGCGAGCATTTCCTCGTACCGCGCGACAACTGCCACGACCATGTCCGCCCCCACCGGCATCGTGCCGTTGGTGAATGCAAGGAGGTTGGGCAGGCCGGCGGCGCTCGTCAGCTGGATTCGCCGTGCCCGCTTTTGCCACAGTCGCAGCGCGGCATAGACGGAGATGAAAATCAGCGCGCAGTCCGGCGGAAATACGATACCCTGTGTGCGCAAAAGAGCAGGCAGGCCGATGATCGTGGCAACGGTCGCCACGTACCATGCCAGCTTGGCGCGCCGCTTTGCCCGAGCGCCTTGCACCACCAGCAGCGCGGCCAACAGCAGCATGGGGATCGAACCGAACTTCTGGCCGAATGACACCGAGAACGGCAGGGACAGCCCCGCCGCACCAGCGATATCGAGCGCGACGGCCGGAACCAGCCGGTGGCCGAAGTACCGGATCGACGGAACCCGTTCCGGCGAGGTCACGATCACCGTACGCCCGGCAAGGCCGGATGGCAGGGGTGCCCCGCTCAGAATGTCCTGCGAGCGGACCCGGGGAATTGATTGGGGATCAATTGAAAAATCTGGATAGTAGTCGGATTCGAAGCCGCTCTGCACGCCGGCCAGCGCCGCACCCAATGTCTGATATTCTCGGCCATGGATCGTGACCGTGTAGGGTGCGGAAATCGCATAGTAGACGAAATTGGAGCGCCATGCGGACGCCACGACCTTCGTGTTCCTCACCACCTGTGCCGATGGCAAGGTGAAGGCGTGATCGTCGAAGTCGTCCATCTTCTCGGCGCGCGCGACAACGGCAATATCGGAATCGTAGCTTTGCAGTGCCTGCATCAAGGCGGTGTCGCCAGCCTTGTCTTCTCCCGCCGGAATGGCCGCATCGAAGAAGACCCGGCGCGGCATCTGCCGGCGGAGCTTGTTCAGCAGATCGGCCTGTTCGGCAGTCGTCCACCCGCTGCGGTCATCCACAGTCAGCAGCACGGTGTTCGTGGGAGCGTCACGCCGAAGGCTTTTGAACACCACATTCCAGTAGGAATGCGCCAACGGCTCTCCCGTGGCGAACATTGCGAGGAGCAACGCTGCCAGCAGGGAAAAACCCAATGTTGATCGCAAAACCCGCCGCATGGACCGCCCAATTAGGGTTGGTGACACCCGGCCATAGTCCGAAATGGTTTATATAGGTTTAATATTCGACAAACGGATTCAGCCGTGCACGCCTTTAATAATCTGTTTTTAAAGGATTATCTTCAAGCTTCGGTCCAGCATCAGCAATTGCCAGATCAACCGGCTGTGATCGCTCGTCCCGGCGATATGCGCCTCGGCCAAAGCCGCCAGACGGGCGGTGTCGAACCAGCCCGTGCGGGCAAGAGTGCCGCCAGAAACCACCTGCCGCGCCTCTCCTGCCAGCGGCCCGCGCAGCCACGCGGCGATGGGGGTGACAAAGCCCATCTTCTGCCGGAACAGGATATCCTCGGGAAGATAGCGCCGCATGGCCTCCTTCATCAGCCATTTGCCGGTCCGCCCGCGCACGCGCACCCGTTCGGGCAGGCGCGCGCCGAATTCGATCAGGCGATGATCGAGCAGCGGCTCGCGCGCCTCAAGGCTCACCGCCATGCTCGTGCGGTCGACCTTGGTCAGGATATCGCCGGGCAGGTAGAACTTGAGATCGGCATATTGCGCCCGGTCCAGCCCGCTGCGCGCCGGCGCTCCGCGCATCAGCTCCACGAATGGCTGCTCGGCGCGATATTCGCCGCGCAGGCGCCGGAATTCGTCGGAATAGAGGCCCATGCGCAGTTCCGGCCCGGTCACCGCCAGAGCGCGCGCATAGCCCTCCTCGCCGGTCCCAGCGAGGCTGAGCAGCGTGGTCTTGGCGCGCAGCGGGCGCGGGGCCCAGTCCAGTTTCGGATAAGCTGCGCCGAGCCCGCCCAGCAGCGGACGGCGCACCGCAGCGGGCAGGAAGGCGCGCACCTGCTCCTCGCGGTGCTGGAAGGTCTGGCGGCGATATCCGGCAAAGGCTTCGTCCGCCCCGTCGCCCGATAGCGCCACGGTCACATGTTCGCGCGCCAGTTGCGAGACGCGGTAGGTCGGCAAGGCAGAGGCATCGGCGAACGGTTCGTCGAACATCGCCGCGAGCGTGTCGACCAGCGCGAAGTCTTCCGCGCCGACGATCCGCTGATGGTGTTCGGTGCCATATTGCGCGGCTATGCGACCCGCATACTCGGTCTCGTCGAGCGCCTTCACATCGAAACCGATCGTGCAGGTCTTGACCGGCTCGCGGCTCGCCTCGGCCATCAGCGCGACGACGCTGGAGCTGTCCACTCCGCCCGAAAGGAAAGCGCCCAGCGGCACGTCGGCGACCATGCGCGAAGTCACTGCCTCGCGCAGGTGGTGCAGCAGGTGTGCGCCGAGATCGGCCTCGCTCCCACGCTCGCGGCGTTCGAACGAGACGTCCCACCACTGCACCGGCGGCGGCGGGGGGGCATCGTGGCGCAGCAGGCGGTAGTGCCCGGCCGGTAGCTTTTCCACGCCCTTCAGGATCGCGCGCGTATCGGGCACGAAACCCCAGGTGAGGTAGTCCTCCACCGCCAGCGGATCGATCTCGCGCCGCAGCGAAGGGTGCGCGAGGAGCTGCTTCAGCTCGGACCCGAAGATCACGCTGCCATCGGCCAGCGTCGCCATATGGAGCGGCTTCACGCCCAGCCGATCCCGCGCCAGCAAGAGCGTGCGCTGCCGCAGGTCATAGAGCGCAAAGGCGAACATGCCGTGGAGGCGCGGCAGGCAGTTCACCCCCCAGCGCTGCCAGGCCGCGAGGATCACCTCGCTGTCACCGTCGGTGCGGAACGTCGCGCCCTCGGCCTGCAATTCGCGGCGCAGCTCGCGGAAATTGTAGATCTCGCCGTTGAACACCAGCATGGCCGCACCATCGGACGAGGCCATCGGTTGCGGCGATCCCGCAAGGTCGATGATGGCAAGGCGCAGGTGCCCAAGCCCCACCCCCGGCGCGGTCCAGACACCTTGCCCGTCCGGCCCGCGATGCGCCGCGACCGCGCACATCCGCGCGACCCGGTCGGGATCGACGGGCTTCAGGCCCTCGGTATGGAAGATCCCGGCAATGCCGCACATAAGCCAGCGCTTACCGGACGCGCGCCGTGCGGTCCATCCACGGCGCGATGGGGCCGGTGGCGGCAAGGAAGCTGCGGATCGATTCATCGGGCGGCGGCGCGCCCTCGCCGGCCTCGGCGGAAAGAATCAAGGTCATCGTCGGGCGCGCGCGCAGCAGAAGGCGGTCCTCCATGTTGGCGAGCTTGAGCCGGGTGTTGCTCCCTGTCAGCAGATCACCGCTGCGCAGCCAGGTCACGGCAAGGCGGTGGATCGGGCCCGGCGCCTGAATCACGTCGCTGCGGGCATCGGCAAAGCCCGGGCCCGGCTCCTCCCACGCCCAGCGGCTGCCGAGCGGCAAGGCGCCCTGGCCAAAGCCCCCGGCCTCCTTGCCATCGCCTTGCGCGGCGTAGAGCGCAAAGGACATATCGACCACGTGGCCCTTGCCATCGGTGTAGCGCGCCACCAGCCGGTGATCGGCGCCGCCGTGGAGCGGGTGCCACTCAGAGTTCGGGCTGCCGTTGTCGAACTGCCAGCCAGGTACTGTCTGAAGCGCGATAAGGTCTGGCATGGGTGCTGCGATCCGGCTTGCCGCCGCGCTCCAGGCAAGGCCCGCCAGAGCGAGGGCGGCGATCCCGCCAAGCGCAGCCGTGGTGGGCAGTGCCATGCGCTCCAGCCGCGCCAGCAGCGGTGAGGCTGCAATGGCCGCCCCGTCGACCAGCGGCGCATCGATCTTGCGGTCGAAGAACCGCCAACCAACAGCCATGACCAGCCCCATGACCAGTGCGAAGAACACCCAGCCATAGAAGATGTGGTCAAAGCTTGCGGCAAATTCGATCCCGCGCCAGCTGGCGATATAGACCGTACCCCACGCCCTCACGCCGTTCGCAAGCACCGGCACCACCAGCGACAGCGCCATGAAGCCCGCCCGGCGCCGCCAGCTCGCAAAGCAGACGTTGGAGACAAGCGCGCCATAGGCGAGCATCGCGATCAGGAACTTCACCCCGGAACAGGCCTCCGCCACTTCGAAGTAGCCGAAGCGCGTGGTGATGAACACGCCGTCGATCGTTGCCGGGATCTGGCTCAGCGCCAGCAGCAGCATGGTCAGCTTGGCGGTGATCATCTGGAGAAACGGGATCAGCTCATCGCCAAAAGGCACCAGCGTGAGCATGTAGCCCAGCGGAAAGAGCTGTGCGGCAGCGACCCGCGGCCCCAGCAGCGCCAGCGCCGCCCCTTGCAGCATCACCACGACCGCCAGCTGCCGTGCCAGATTGAGCCCCGAAAAGTCGCCCAGCACCCATAGGAACACCGCTCCGCCCGTCACGATCAGACCCGGCCACCAGGCACGCGGCACGATCTGAGCGGTTTCGGCGCCGCGCTGCATGGCGAGCCAACCGAGGATCGGCGGAATGAGCAGGATATGGTTGTAGGTGGAACTCTCCCACCACTGCCAGGCCATGTCGCGCCAATCGCCGAGGAACAGGACGATCAGCGCCAGCCACACCGCGGCCAGCCGGATCAACGGCGCGCGCCAGTGGCCCGGCACGCGCGCAAACAGGCGCGTCAGCAGGCCTTGGGGCCGCGCCGGAAGCGCGCTTTCAGGCAGCATCGGCCGCAGACTCCAGCGGACCGGCGATCAGTTCGCGCAAGGGCGCCAGCACGCGGTCCCAGCCGCATTCGGCCACGACGAAGCGCCGGGCCGCAGCGCCCAGGGCGGCGGCCGCAGCGCGGTCCGCCAGCAGCGCCAGCGCGCGATCCGCTAGTGCCAAGGGTGCCTCGGCCAGCGCGAAGTGCTCCCCGTCGGCCCCGCCGATGCCCGTCGCCGCAGCAGGCGTCAGCAGCACCGGGCGCGCCATGGCCATCGCCTCGAGCACCTTGTTCTGCACCCCGCGCGCGATGAGCAGCGGCGCGGTGACCAGATCAGCCCCCGCCAACCACGGTCGCACATCGGCAACAGCGCCGGTCACGAAAGTGCCATTGATCCCCTCAAGCGCCCGCACCGCAGCCGTTGGCGCACGGCCGACGATGGCGAAGCACGCCGCCGGATGGACCGCCCGGATGCGCGGCATCACTTCGTGCGCGAAGAGCTCCACCGCAGTCACGTTGGGCGGATAGTCCATCTGCCCGGTGAACACGATGCCGGGGCCTTCGCCCGACAGTTCCGGTGCGGGTTCGACCATCGCCGGATCGAACAGTTCGGTATCGATGCCATTGCCCAGCGCGCGCACATCTGGCCGCGCGCTTCCGGTCAGCCGGCTTTCGAACAGCGCGCGCTCCTCGCGGCTGATGAAGAGGCTCGTTGTCGCGCGGCGCGCCGCCAGTTCCTCGAACCGGCGCAGCAGCCGCGCCTCGCGGGCATAGAGCAGCCGGCGCGGCAGCGCGCCGGTCTGGGAATAGGCTTCAAACTTCGCCGAATCGACGTCGACGAAATCCATCACCACCCGCCCCCGGAACTCTGGCGGCACATATTGGGCCATCTGCCCGGAAAACACGAAGATCGCCGAAATCGGGCGGGTCTCCAGCAATTGATGCACCCAGCGCTGCAACTTGGCAGAGGCAAACGCGGCCAGGCTGACCGGCAGCCCCTGCCCCAGTGCTGCAAGTGCTGCGAGCGGAAGCGGCGCACTGCGGCGCACGATGCAGTGGCTGGTCGCAATCGCGGCGACTGCGCCTTCCTGCGCGAGGTCCGCCGCATCATCGGCCAGCGCGCCCACATGCACCGGCGCGATTTCCGCGATCCGGCGCAGCAGGTGGTTGGAGCGGATCTTGTCCCCCCGGTCGGGCGGAAAGGGCACACGGTGCGCGAGGAACAGGACCTCGCTCATGCGAGCCCCTGCGCGATGAACGGCCCGATCCGGTTGGCGATGCCCAGCGGCAGCTTCTGCCACAGCGCGATCTTCGCCTTGTAGCGCGGGCTCAGCGGATTGACATCGCGCGGCGGTGCGCCATCGGCGCTCCACACGGCATAGCTCAGCGGCTGCGGCGCGAAGCCCCAGTTGCGCTTGAAGTCATAGGCGCCGGTATCGGTCTTGGAGCGCCCGAAATCGAAGCGATCACAGCCCTTCCGCCGCGCATGGCACATCAGCGCGTAATACATGACGTCATTCGCCCGAAGCGCGCGCGCTGCATGCACCCCGCCGCCCCAGTAGGGCATCACCGCGCCGCGATGATAGAGGCTGAGCACCGACGCCACCGCGCGGCCCTCGTGCAGCACGGTCAGAATGTCGGCATCCTCGCCGAACGCATCCATCACCGCCTCGAACAGGGCGCGCGGAAACACCGGCGTGCCCAGATTGCGCACGGATTCGGCATAGACGGCGTAGTGCCAGTCCCGGTCCTGCCTATCGCGGCCGACGCGAATCTCCATCGCGTGTCCCAGCCCCTTGCGCACTTCGGCGCGCTGCTTGCGCGGGATCCATGTGAGCTGCGCCTCGTCATCCACAGCAAGCGGCGCGACGAAACCGGCGTGGCTGTCGCGCTTGATGTGCCAGGCAGAATCCTCCGGCATCGTGCCGCCGCGTAGTTCGACGGTCGGGCAAGTCAGGCGCCGGGCGAGTTCGGTGGCCGCTGCAAAGAGATCAGGCGCAGCGTCCGCATCGCCCAACAGACCGCCGCCGACAGCAAATCCGGTCGAGACCAGTGCACGGCCAAACAGCGGCGAATGCACGGCATGGAGCGGCAGCAGCGCCGCGATTGCCCCTTCGCGCTCGGCGAGCAGAACATGCGCCGGATGCCCTGCCGCGAACGTCACCGCATCCAGCCATTCAGGCCGATGGAACGGCGTCGCGCCGTCAGCCTCCGCCACAAAGCGCACGATTGCGCCCCGATCTCCCGGATCGGCAAGGCGGACCCGGGTCAGCGACGGCCGAAAGGGTGCGTTCATGCCGCAACCTGCTCGGCATCAAGCCGCGCGGCCTCGGCAGCAACCACCGCATCCATGCGCCCCCACTGGAACGCGCCGAGCAGCTTCCGGAGCTTGGGCGCCATGACCGAAAGATTGGTGTAATGCCGAAAGCGCGAACGCAGCGGCGCATCGGTTCGGCGCGGCTGATCGGGATCGACTTCCCACGGATGGAAGTAGAACGCCGCCGGGCGCCCCTCATGCCGATTGACCCGGTCTACCGCCCAGTACGAGACAGCATAGGGCAGCAAGCGGAAGAACCCGCCGCCGCCTGCCGCCATGCGCCGTCCGGCCAGTTCCACTGTCGTCACCGGCACTTCGACCAGCGGAGAGCCTGCCACCGGGCGGAACGCAAAGCGCGGCGCTTCGCGCCAGCCATAGTGATCATGCACAATCGGCGCGACGCTGGAGGAATAGGCATAGCCGTGCCGCGCGAGCACTTCGTGTGCCCAGGGCGTGCGCGCATCGATCGAAAAGCTCGGCGCGCGGTAGCCGGTCACCGCGCTGCCGCTGGTATCTTCCAGCACGGCGCGCGCCCGCGCGATATCCTCGGCAAAAGCCACCTCGCCCATCGCAAACACGCGCTTGTGGTCCCAACCGTGGCTGGCGATCTCGTGGCCCTGCGCGGCGATCCGGCGCATCATCGCGGAGTGCTTCTCCGCTACCCAGCCGAGCGTGAAGAATGTCGCCTTGACACCGGCCTCGTCAAACAGCGCGAGCACGCGGTCACAGTTCGCCTCGACGCGCTGATCCAGCCCGTCCCATTCACCGCGCCCGATCACATGTTCGAACGCGCCGACCTGGAACCAGTCCTCGACATCGACCGACATGCCGTTGAGCACGGCACCCGAGGGCTGCGGATGACCAAGATCGGGGCGGGACATGGCGCCATCGCTCCTTCAGGCCGCGCGCCGCGGCGTTTCGCTTTCGAGCCACTCGATCAGCATTGTCAGCACATGGCGAATCGCCTGTTCCTGCTCCGCGCCGCGTGCTTCGAGCGCCACGATCCGCTGCTGCAGCGCGCCGAGCATGGCTTCAAGCGTCTCGAACCGCGCGTCCGTGGCGGTAACCACCATCGGCTGGGCCGGCATGTCAGCCAGCTCGAGCACGGCCTTCTGGAGTTCGGTGATCTGCTCGGCATGTCCCGAAATGGCTTGCTGAAGGCCTGCAAGACCGGCAATCGCGGCAGCGGGAATGGCGGCGACCGATGCTGCAGGCGCTTCCGGCGCGATCAGCGGAGCGGGCGCAGGTGCGGGTGCTGCCGGATCGGCCAGCGTGCCATCGCGCTCCAGATCGGCAATCACTTCGGCCAGCATGGCGCTGTCGATCTGCGACTTCTGCTCGACCGCGCCCATCAGCAGCAGGCGGCCGACCACCTGATTGATCCGGCGCGGCAAGCAGCCGGTGGTACGGGCAAGATCGGCGAACACGCGTTCTTCGAACGCCGGGTTGCCGCTCCAACCCACGCAGGCCAGGCGGTGCATCACATAGGGGCCGACTTCGCGGGGCTCCATCGCCTCAAGGTGGTGCGTCGCGATCACGCGCTGGCGCAGCTGCTCCAGCCGCGGCGAGTTCTGCAGCAGATCGCGGAATTCGGGCTGGCCCAGCAGCAGAATCTGCAGCAGCGGATGCGCGCCCAGCTGGAAGTTGGAGAGCATGCGCAGCTCTTCCAGCGCCTCGATCGAAAGGTTCTGCGTCTCGTCCACCACCAGCAGGCAGCGGCGGCCGGCGCGCGCTTCGTCGTGCAGGAACGCCTCGATCAGCCCGAGCGCGCTCGCCTTGTCGTGCCCGCTCACGGCGATCCCGAACGCGCGCGCGGCCATGTGGACCATCTCGCCGCCATCGAGCCGGCTCGTCACGATCTGCGCCGCGGTCAGCCGCTGGCGGTCGATCGTGGCCAGGAGATGCGCGGCCAGCGTCGATTTACCCGCCCCCACGGCCCCGGTAATGACGATGAAGCCTTCACCTTGTGCAAGGCCATAACCAAGGTAGGACAATGCCTTGCGGTGCGTTCCGCTCTCGAAATAGAACTCCGGATCGGGGGTAAGCTGGAAAGGCCGTCCGGTCAGCTGGTAGAACGTATCGTACATCTTGGGGGACGCCCTTTATCAGAAGTTGTAGCGCAGGCCGACCTGACCGGTGGCGATCACATCGTCAGCGAAAGCCTTGCGGTTGAGCGCATCGAGCCCGACCCCGGCATTGCCGACCAGCCGCTGCGTGAACTGGTGGGTGAGGCCTGCGTTGACGCCGATGGAATTCACGTCGGCCAGATCCGAAACACCGGATTTGTACCAGCTGTCGTAGACCGCGACGGTGAAGGAAGTGAGCCGGTCGATCGGCCCTGAAATCTGCCCGTTCACGTAGAATGTCTGATCCGTGCGGCCATTGGCGGAGGCGAGCACCGTGCCGTTCGCGCCGATGAACTTGCGGCGCAGATAACCCACGCCCAGCCCCATGCGCAGCTTGCCGAGCTGATGGCTGTAGGATGCCGACACGCCCCGGTTGCGGAACGCCGCCGATGCGATCGAACCCAGCGCGCCGTTGACACAGCCGCCGCTCTGCGCACCCGCCGCGCAGCCCGAGATATCACCGCTGAACGGATTGCGATCCGCCGTGAAGTCCGTCGGCAGGCCGCGCACGGCGTTGCCCACCGTCGATCCGAAACCGCTCACCGCATCGAACACGTCGATCTGCAACGCATTGCGCGCGTTGGGCGTGTAGGAGAGCGAACCGTAATAGGTCATGCTGTCATAGCGGCGGCCGACGAAGGCGCTCAGCGAGGTGCGCCGGCTGGGGCGCCACATCACGCCGACATCCCAGGTCAGCCCGGTCACGTCATAGGCGATCTGGCGGGGCTTGGACTTGTCAGTCACATAGCGGCCGTCGCTGCCGACCACCGGCACGCCGCCCGGCCCACGCACCGCATCGCGCGAGGAAACCTTCACGTCCTGCCAGCCGACATCACCGATCAGCGCCAGTTCCGAATTGATCGGCAGCGTCGCCTGGACGCCCGCGCGCAGTTCGCGCACGCGCTGGTCGAGGTTGGCGATGTCTTCCTGGTTGTAGCCGGCGCTCGCGGTGAGGCCGATCGGCAGCACCGTGCCCGGCGCCACCCCGGCGGAGACCTGCGCGGACTGCGCCACCGAGTGATTGAAGATGTCGCCCTGCGGCTGCGGCTGGCCGGGGGGCAGCCCTGTCACCGGCAGGCGCGGCGTGTTCACCTTGGTATAGCCGACGAGATAGGAACCCTTGAGTGCGACTTCACCGACATGGGTCGAAACCGCAGGGCCCGCATAGAGCGAATAGACCTGCGCGACCCGGTCACCCGTTTCCACCGAGCCGAGACGCGAAGCACCGCTCGCATCGAACCGGGTGCGCGTGGCAAGGCCGCCCGCCTCGATCGTCAGTTCGCGCGGGATGAGATCGTGGCGCACGCGGGCAAGACCCGAAATCGTATCGTTGCTGACGATGTTGCCGCTCTCGGCAAAGCGCCGCTCATAGCGCACCGAGACCGCGCCTTCGGTCCGCCGCCCCGCGAGCGACATGTCGACGCCGACCGCAACGCTCGAATAGGTCAGCACATCGTGCACCGGCTCAAGGCGGGCAAGCACGCTCTGGCTGAGCTCGATGTAAGGCTGGAATTTCACCCGGGCGGAACCGCCCGCGCTGCCCATGCTGCGTCCGCCGCGCCGGGAATCGCCACCGCGGGCCGAATCGCCGCCCGAGGGCGCGCCGTCCCCGTTCGAGATCCCCTCGCTGTCGCCGGGATCGCCGTAAGGCAGCGACTGCGCATGTGCCGCGCCGGAGAGCAGCAGCATTGCCAGCGCACTGGCCACGAACACATGGGTCGAGGTACGCGCCATGGTCATTCCTTGTACCCGTAGTAGGAGCCGAAGCGGCGCCCAGTGGGTGAGAAGCGGGTGCAGTTGAGCAGCAGTTTGATGTCCTCGCAGCCCGCAAGGATGCCCACAGCATCGCGCAGCGCGGCCTCGCCGGTCTGATCGGCGCGCACCACCATCAGCGCCTGGCCGACATGGTGGGCAAGCTCGGACGCGGGCGATGCCGCAAGCACCGGCGGGCTGTCGAAGATGACGATACGGTTGGGCGATTGGGAGGTCAGCCGGTCGAGGACCTGCGCGGTATAGGCGGAGGCCAGGTGTTCGGTGTCATGCCCGGTCGAATTGCCTGCAGGCAGCACGAAGAGTCCGGCAATGTCGGTGCCGATGATGCAGTCCTCGACCGCAATGGCGGGATCGGCCAGCGCGTCCATCAGCCCGCGCCCACCCGGCAGGCCCAGCGCGGAAAGCACGCTGGGCTTCGCGAAATCGGCATCGACGAGGAGCACTTCGGTGTCTTTCTCCGCCGCCATCGACAGCGCGAGATTGACTGCGCAGAAGGTCTTGCCCTCACCCGGATGCGACGAGCACACCAGAATGCGCTCGCCATGCCGCGCGCCCCTGCCGGCGCGCGAATCCGCCGCCGTCATCAGGAGCTGGCGCTTCACGATGCGGAATTCCTCCAGCAGGCCGGTCACCGGGCCCTCTGGCTCGATCAGGCACTGTTCGCGCAGATGCTTGCGGTCGACCGGGTGGAACGCACCGCGAAAGGCCTGCCGCGCCGGGATGCCATCGAAAGCAGGCGGCGGCGCGGCCGGATGCGTCGGCGCGGCACCGCGCTGCACCGGCTGCGCAGGTTCTGCCGCTTCGGAAGTGATCGGGGGCCGCTCGCGCGGTTCGGGCAGTTTCGGCGCTACCGGCGCCTGAAAGGCGCGCAAGTCGAAGGTCCCCGCCGCGCGCTCGATCAGCGAGCGGGCCTCGGAGGTGTCCTTGGGAAGCGGGATCTTGCTCTGTTCGGTCATGATCTTCTCGGATTCCCTCAGGCGACCATGCCGCGTTTCATGAATTCGACCGCCAGCAGCACGACCAGCACGAAGGCGAGACTGGCGACGCCGCCGGCAAACCACTTGAGTTGGCGCCAGTATTGGGCCCGCGCACGGCGCGTCAGCGTCAGCGTGACCGAGCCGACCACCTGCATGCCCGTCGCGCGCTCAAGCTGCCCTGTCGTTGCGTAGGTCGAGCGCAGCTGGCCCAAGGCAAAGGCGCTGCCGCCGCCCGCTGCGACACCCACGACAAGCACGAGGAACAGCAGCATCGGCCGGTCCGGCGCCGAAGGCTTGCGCGGCGTCGTTGGCGGATCGATCACTTCGAACTTCACCGCGTTGCGTTCGGTCTCGACCTGCCCGCGCAGGCGCAGTTGCTCGCGGTCGCGCAGCAGTTTGTCGTACTGCTCCTTGAGCACGTCGTAGTCGCGGTTGATGCGGGCGGCCTCGGCGGCAAGGCCAGGTTCACTGAACTGGCGGCCCGTCAGCTGGGCGAGTTCCTGTGTGAGCGAGCCGCGGCGCGATTGCAGCGCGACGATGCTCGCCTCGCGATCCGCCTTGATCGACTGGAGCGAGGAGTAGGCCGGGTTGGGCATGCCTCCGGGGCCGCTGTCACCAGCCGCCGCACGCTGAAGTGCAGCAACCTGCGCTTTCAGGGCGATCACGTCCGGGTGGCTGTCGGTCAGCCCGCGCGCGCGCATGGAGCTGAGGTCGGCCTGGGCCTGCGCCAGCGAGCCACGCGCACCGCCACTTGCGCCGGGCATCACGATCGTCGGCGGCGTACCCGAAAGCTGCCCGCGGATCGAAGCGAGTGCGCTTTGCGCTGCGAGCAGATCGGACTCGACCCCGCGCAGCTCGGCGCGTGCGCCCTCGATCTTGCTGGAAAGCGAGCCATTGCCCGGCATCATCTCGGCGTTCTTCGCCTCGAAGGCCTGGCGCTTCTGTTCTGCTGCCTCAAGATCCTTCTGCCGGTCGGCCAGTTGCTGGTCCATGAAAGCCAGCGTGTCGCTCATCTCGCCGCGCCCGCCGGCAAGGTTCTCCTCGCGGAAGATGTCGATCATCTTCTGCACGATGTCCTGCGCCAGCTTGGCGTTCTGGACATCGGAATAGGCCTTGCTGCCCGAATAGGCGGTGATCTCGAACAGGTTGTCCTGCTGGCTCACCACCTTGATGTTCTTGCCCAGCCCTGCGACTGCGGCTTCCATCTGCTTGTCGGACGTCACCTTGTCGCCCAGCCGCGTGGCGCGTACGACCTTGGAGAGATTGACCGAGCTGGTCAGCGTCTGGCGCACCCGCTCGATATCGCGCTTGCGGTCGCCGCCGATGCCGATCTGGTCCGAGAGTACATCGTCGATCTGGACGAAGATGCGCGCCTTCGATTCGTAGGTATTGGGCACTGTCGCCACGACTAGCCAGCCAAGCAGGCAGACCAGCCACGCGACGCCCAGCGCCAGCCAGCGCCGGTGCCAGATGCCGTAAAGCGCGATGCGCACTTCTTCGTAGATGCTCGTCATGCGGCCAGCATCCTCAGAACGTGCTTTCCGGGATGATGATCACATCCCCCGGCATGAGCATCACGTTGGCGCGCGTATCGCCCTTGCGCAGCAGATCGCCGATCTTCACGCCGTATTCCTTCTGCGTGCCGGTCTGCTTGTCGAAGCGCACCAGCCGCGCCTTGTTGCCCGCGGCGTATTCGGAAAGGCCGCCCACTGCGATCATCGCGTCGAGCAGCGTCATGTTGGCGCGATAGGGGATCGAGGCCGGCTTGCTGGTCGCGCCGACGATGCGCACCTGCTGGCTGAACGTGCCGGAGAACTTGTTGACGATGACCGAGACGATCGGCTCCTGGATGTACTGCGAAAGCTGGAGCTTGATGTCCTCGGCCAGCATCGACGGGGTCTTGCCCACCGCCGGCATGTCGGTGATCAGCGGCGTAGTGATGCGCCCGTCCGGCCGCACCTGCACCGAAGCGCCCAGTTCGGGATTGCGCCACACGAAGATGGTCAGGTCATCGAGCGGCCCGATCACGTATTCCTCGCCCGGGCCTTCCTGCAGCGCCACGAACGACGCGGGCGGCAATTGTGCGCCGCCGCCGCCACCTGCACAGCCGCCGAGCAACAGGCTCAGCGTGGCCGCAACGGTCAGCGACCGGGCCAGCAGGCAGGTAATACGCGTATTCTTGGGCATTGACCGTCCTTTGCGCGCACTGGGCTGGCTGTCCTGCTCGTCCCGCAGCGGGACCACAGGGACCTCCCATGACTTCCGAGCTATCGCCAAAAAGGGTGAAGATACCGTTAGTACTGATGCGCCTGACCGCACCCGCACAAGCGCATTTCCGCCAAAGTCCCGAAACGGGACGGCGCCCTGGCTAAAGGTTAATACCTACGAATCAGGGCCTTGCGTTAACAAGCAGTTCAGCCGCCGGGCCGTGCCCGAGGAAATGCATAGGGCTTGCGCTCGCGCCATAGGCACCGGCGCAAAACACCGCGACAAGATCGCCCTCTTCGGCGCGCGGAAAGCCACCCTTGTCCGCCAAGCGGTCAAGCGGAGTGCACAGGCAGCCGACGATGCTGGCCTCTTCCTCTACCGGCGCGCCGAACCGGGTGGCAATCGCGCTGGGGTAGTTGCGCCGCACCACCGTTCCGAAATTGCCGCTCGCTGCCAACTGGTGGTGCAACCCGCCATCCGTGACGAGGAAGACCTCGCCGTGGCTTTCCTTGCGATCGATGATACGGGTCAGATAAACGCCAGCCTCGCCAACGAGATAGCGCCCCAGCTCGATACTGAACGCGGTATCTGCCAGCACCTCGGGCAGGTCCTCGAATTGCGCGCCCAGTGCGGCCCCCACTGCGGCAAGATCAAGCGGGGCATCGCCCGGGAAGTAGGGAATGCCAAACCCGCCGCCAAGGTTGCACGCCGGCAGCACGGCCCCGCTTTCCTCTGCCAGTCGCGCGGCCAGTGCCAAGGTTGCCGCCTGCATTTCGGCAATCGCGGCAGCATCGAGCGTCTGGCTCCCGGCATAGATGTGCAGGCCCCGCCACTCGGCACCAGAAAATAAGATCCGCCGCGCCAGCGCGGGCACCTCCGCCGCATCGACACCAAAGGGCTTGGCCCCGCCGCCCATCTTCATCCCCGATCCCTTGAGATCGAAATCGGGATTGACCCGGATCGCCAGCCTTGGCGCACGCCCCAGCCGCTCGCCGATCGCCAGCGCCCGCTCCGCCTCGCGCGCGGATTCGAGGTTAAGCGTCACTTCGCGCGCAATCGCCGCCGCGAGGTCCGCATCGCGCTTGCCCGGCCCCGCAAAGCTGATCCGCTCCGCCGGCACGCCCGCCGCCTCGGCCATGAGCAGCTCGCCACCCGAGGCAATGTCGAACCCGTCGACTAGCCCCGCCATATGGCGCAGCACTGGTCCATAGGGATTGGCCTTCATCGCATAGTGCAGCCCCAGCCGGTCCGGCAGCGCCGCCCGCAAGGCTGCAACCCGCGCCGTCATCAGCGCCGCATCATAAACGAACAGCGGCGATCCGGCTTCGGCGACCAGTTCGGACGCCTTGCGCCCGCCGATGGCAAGCTCGCCATCGATCGCGGAAAATCCGGGCGGAATGGGGCCAAGCGGCTTCATGCTTCAGCCTTTTGGCACAGTGGCCGATAATTCCTGGTAAAGACCGGTCCGGTCGAGCTTGCCATTTGGGCTGAGCGGCATTTCCGTGCGCCAGTGAATCACGCGCGGCACCATGAAGCCGGGAAGTTCGCGGGCCAGTGCGGCGGGCAGCGCCGCCTCGGCTTCGGCAGGATCACCCTTGGCCCGCGCCACAAGGTGGATTGCCTGCCCCAGCGCCGGATCGGGAATCCCAAGTGCCACAGCTTCCGCCACCAGCCCGGTCGCAATCGCGGCATCTTCCACTTCTTGCGGGCTCACCCGATTGCCGCTGGTCTTGATCATCGCATCGCGCCGCCCGGCAAAGTGCAGCAGCCCTGCCGCGTCGCGTCGCACCCGGTCGCCGGACCACACTGCCATGCCGCCCATCCGGGAGAACACGGGCGCCGGCTTGAACCGCTCCGCCGTCCGCTCGGCATCGCGCCAATAGCCTTGCGCCACCAGCGGCCCGGCATGGACCAGTTCGCCCTCCTCGTCCGGCCCGGCCTCAAGCCCGTTATCGGCCACCACCATGACCTCGGCGAACGGGATCGCCGCGCCGATCGAAGTGGGATGCGCATCAACCAGCGCCGGATCAAGATAGGTCGACCGGAAAGCCTCGGTCAGCCCGTACATGGGAAACACGCGGCCTTGCGGAAACCGCGAACGCAGCGCCCGCACCAACGGCTCGGTCAGCGCGCCCCCGCTGTTGGTCAGCCGCCTGAGCTTCGCCGCCACCGCCTCGGGCCAATCCAGCTCCGTCAATTGCAGCCACAAGGGCGGCACCGCGGCAATCGTGGTGACGTCATGGCGCTCCACCGCCTTCATCACATCCCGCGCCATAAGATAATCGAGCGGCACCACCGCGCCGCCCGCATACCAGGTCGAAAGCAGCTGGTTCTGCCCGTAATCGAACGCCAGCGGGAGCACTGCCAGCACGCGGTCGTCCCCACCCACGCCCAGGTAATGCGCCACGCTCACCGCACCGAGCCACAAGTTGGCGTGGCTCAGCATCACGCCCTTGGGCCGCCCGGTCGAACCGCTGGTATAGAGGATCGCGGCCAGATCACTCGGGGCGGCCTCAGATGGTGCCAGTGGCGCGAATCCTTCTGCCGCTGCCCATGCCGCGCCTTCCTCCAGCGCCTCCGCTTCGGCAAGATCGCTTGGCTCCAGCGTCGCCAGCCGCCCCGCATTCGAAATCAGCAGCCGCGCGCCGCTGTCGGCCAGAATATGCGCCACCTGCCCGCGCTTGAGCAGCGGGTTCACCGGCACATGCACCAGCCCCGCCCGCACCGCCGCCAAGGGCATCAGGCAGGCAAGCTCACTTTTGGGTAGCCAGGTTGCCACGCGTGCCCCCCGCTCCGGCACTTCCGCCGCAAGCCACGCCGCCAGTTGTCCTAAACGCCGATTTAACGCCTCGTAGCTAAGCGTATACGTCTTGAAGACCAGCGCGGGCGCATCAGGCTGCCCCCTCAGCGCAAGGTGATCAAGCGGGTATACGGTCGGATCGGGCGCTGCAGGCAAGCGGCTCTCTCGGGCAAGATGGCAGGATCTGGGGCAGGAACGAAGACTTGGGTGTGACGGTCTATCACGCTGATTTGCGGGAAGCGCAAGCCGACCCGGCGCTCGCCGCGCTGCTTGGCCGCTCGCCCGCCAGCGCGCCGTTCGACCGGCTGGACTGGCTCGTGATCCTTGCAGAGCATTGCCTTCCCGGCACCGCCTGCAAGCTCGCCATTGCCCGCGATGGCGATGCGCTGGCCGTCCTGCCGTTTCGGACAAGCCCCGGCGGCGCTGCGCCACTGGGCACATGGTACAGCTTCTTCGTCCGCCCGCTCACCAACGATGCCGCCCGCGCCCCCGAACTCTTCGAAGCGCTAGCCCGCAGCCTCGCCCCCATCGGCGCCGCGCAACTCGCGCCGATGCCCGAGGCCGAAGCCACAGCGCTTGCCAGGGCCTTCCGCACCGCTGGCTGGATCGGCGTCGCCGAAGCGTGCGATACCAATCATATCCTTGAGCTAAAGGGCCGCAGCTTTGCCGCATACTGGGCGGCCCGCCCCGGCCAACTGCGCGAAACTGTCCGCCGCAAGACCGCGCGCGGCAAAGTCTCGCTGCGCATCGAGACCGTCTTCAGCGCGGCCGACTGGGCTGCCTACGAAGCGATCTACGCCAAGAGCTGGAAGCCCGAGGAGGGCAACCCCGCCTTCCTGCGCGCCTTCGCGCAGGCCGAAAGCGCCGCAGGCGCGCTGCGCATGGGGATTGCAGAAATAGATGGTGAGGCTGTCGCCGCCCAGTTCTGGACGGTCGAGGGCGGCACAGCGTGGATCCACAAGCTCGCGCACGATGAAGCCCACCGCGCTCACTCCCCCGGCACCCTGCTGACCGCAGCACTGTTCCGCCATGTGATCGATGAAGACCACGTCCACACCGTCGATTTCGGCACCGGCAATGATCCCTACAAACGCGACTGGATGGAAGCGCAGCGCCCACGCTTCGCGCTCCGGTTCTATCGCCCCGCCGCCGTTGGCCACTGGCCCGCGCTCGCCCGCCTCGTCGCCAGTGCCGTCAAACGCCGGATGCTGCGTCCGTCCCCAAATCCGGCGCTTGTTTCGCCGCAGGCCGCTGGCTAAAGCGCGCGCCATTCCTTTCATCACAAGGCCTTATCCGTGACGTTGACCGATCAGACCGACACCGACTTGCGCAGCCTGCTGAACGATGTGCTCGGCCTTGGCGCCGCGCGCGTTGCGGCAATGACGGCGGACAGCGGCCTTTTCGGCGCCCTGCCCGAACTTGATTCCATGGCCGTCGCCGGGCTCCTCACCGAGATCGAGGACCGCTTCGACATCGTGATTGACGATGATGAGGTCGATGGCGACATGCTCGGCACTTACGGTGATCTCCTCACCTTCATCACCCGCAAACGCGGCGAGGCCTGAGCCAAAGCCCATGCCGGCAACCTGGCCTTGCCCCGGTCCCTCCGGCATTGCCGATGAATATGCGGTGGTCTTCGACCGCGCGCGCCCGGTCCGCCTGCTGATCGTACCCCCGCTGTTCGAGGAGATGAACCGCACCCGGCGCATGCTGATCGAAACGCAGTGCCGGCTAGACGGCCTCGGCATCGATTCGATGCTTCCCGATTTGCCCGGCTGCAACGAAAGCGCGCAGGCCTTCCCCGCACAAAGCCTCGGCAGCTGGCGCGATGCGATGGCCGCTGCGGCCCGGCACTTTGCCGCCACCCATGTCCTCGCGCTGCGCGGCGGCGCGCTGGTGTTTCCGACCAGCCTCCCCGGCTGGGTGCTCGAACCCCAGAAGGGCAGCGCGATCCTGCGCCAGCTCCTGCGCGCCCGCGTGCTCGCGGCGAAAGAAGCGGGGCGAGAGGAGAACAGCACTGATCTGCTCGAACAAGGCCGCAACCACGGCCTTGAACTCGCGGGTTACCGCCTCTCTGCCGCGCTCGTTGCCGGGCTCGATGCCGCCGTGCCGCAAGACGAAGGCCAGCGCGTGATCCGCCAGTCCGACCTCGGCGGCAGGCCCCTCTGGCTGCGCAGCGAACCGGGCGAAGATCCGGCCCAGTCCGCCGCCCTCGCCCGCCTGATTGCCGCCGAGGCAAGTGCCTGATGCGCCGCCACTTCACTTTCCCCTGCGGCCCGGACACCCTCGTCGGCACGCTCGACATCGAGGCAGCGACCGGCACCACCGGCGTGCTGCTCGTCACCGGCGGGCGCGAGATCCGCTCCGGCAGCTGGGGCGGACAGGCCCGTATCGCCGCTCGCCTCGCCGCCGCTGGCGTGCCCGTTTTCCGCTATGATCGCCGCGGCGTTGGCGAAAGCGAGGGCACCGATCCCGGCTTCCAGCACACCCGCGAAGACATCGCCGCCGCCCTCGCCGCCTTCCGCGCCGCCGTGCCCACGTTGCGCCGCGTGATCGCCTTCGGCAACTGCGACGCCGCCGCCGCGCTGATGCTCCACGCGGCTGATATCGGGCTCGACGGCCTCGTCCTCGCCAATCCGTGGACGCTGGAAACGGATGAGGCAGACACCGCCCCGCCCGCAGCCTTGCGCCAGCGCTATCTCGCCAAGCTTTCCAATCCGCGCGAAGTCCTGCGCCTGCTTACCGGCGGGGTAAACCTTGCCAAGCTCGCGCGGGGCCTTCGCCAAGCAGCTTCAGCTCCGGTCAAATCCTCGTTGGTTGAAACCATGGCCGGGAGCCTGGCGCGATTCGGCGGACCCGTGACGATCCTCCTCGCCACCGGCGACCGCACCGCGCAGATGTTCGAAGCCGTGTGGCCCGCGGGCGATCCGCGCATCCAGCGCCACAGCAGCAGCGGCCACAGCTTCGCCGGGGATGAAGCGCAAGACTGGCTGCTTGAGCGCTTGGCCGAAGCGGCGCGCTAAGCGGCTGGCTCGCTACTACCCACCTTCGTCATTGCGAGCGTAGCGAAGCAATCCAGAGCGATAGTGCACGGCGCTCTGGATTGCTTCGCTACGCTCGCGGGTGGCGAGGTGTGGGTTTGTATCAGACCTTGAAGTAGCCTACTCCGCCGCCACCGCCTGCGCTGCGGCAAAGGCATGCTCGGCCAGAAACCGCTCGGCATCGAGCGCCGCCATGCACCCCGTGCCCGCCGCCGTCACCGCCTGCCGATAGGTGTGGTCCATGACGTCACCGCAGGCGAACACGCCCGGAATGGCCGTCTTTGGCGTGCCGGGCTGCACCACGATATAACCGCTCTCGTCGAGCTCCAGCTTGCCCTTGAACAGCTCGGTCGCCGGCGCGTGGCCGATCGCCACGAATGCGCCATCGGTCGCAAGCGAAGAGGCCTCGCCCGTCTCCGTATCGACCAGTTCGACTGCTTCGAGCACACCGCCCGCCGCGCCCGTAAAGCGCGTGACAGCCTTGTTCCACAGCACCTTGATGCGCGGATTGCTCATCAGCCGGTCCTGCAGGATCTTCTCGGCGCGCAGGCTGTCACGGCGGTGGATCAGCGTCACTTCGGGCGAATGGTTGGTGAGGTACAGCGCTTCCTCGACCGCGGTATTGCCGCCGCCGATCACCACCACCTTCTTGCCGCGATAGAAGAACCCGTCGCAGGTGGCGCAGGCCGAAACACCCTTGCCGCCGAACTCCTGCTCGCCTTCCACGCCCAGCCAGCGCGCCTGCGCGCCCGTCGCGATCACCAGCACCTCGCCTTCATAGACATCGCCGCTATCGCCGTGCGCGCGGAACGGCGGGCCGTCGAGGCTCACTTCGGTGATCGTGTCCCACAGCATCCGCGTGCCGACATGCTCGGCCTGCGCCTGCATTTCCTGCATCAGCCAAGGCCCTTGGATCACATCGCGAAAGCCGGGATAGTTCTCGACGTCGGTCGTGATCGTCAGCTGCCCGCCGGGCTGCAGGCCCTGCACCACGATCGGCTCCATCCCTGCGCGCGCACCATAGATGGCGGCGGAAAGCCCGGCCGGGCCGGAACCGATGATCAGCATGCGGGTTTTGTGCGTGGTAGCCATGAAATCCTCCAGTGGGAGCGGGAAATAAGACGCGCCCGCGCGGAATACGAGTCCCGCCTTGGGGCTATTCCCCGAATTAGCTGTGGCTGGCCTCAAACACCGACCAGCCCGTCTTCGCCGCCAGCCGCTCGAGCGCCAGTGCGCCAAGCTGCGAGTTCCCCTTGGCATTGAGACCGGGGGACCACACCGCGATGCTCGCCGTGCCCGGCACCACCGCGAGGATGCCCCCGCCAACGCCGGATTTGCCCGGCAGGCCGACACGGAAGGCGAATTCGCCCGAATTGTCGTAGTGCCCGCACAGCATCATCAACGCGTTGATCCGCCGCGCGCGCTGGGGCGTCACGATGCAGCGCCCCGTCGCCGGATCGCGCCCGTCATGCGCCAGAAAGCGGCCCGCCATCGCCAGCTGGCGGCAGCTCATCGCCAGCGCGCACTGGTGGAAATAGACGCCCAGCGCCTGCTCCACCGGGTGCTGCAGATTGGCGAACGCACGCATGTAGTTCGCCAGCGCCATGTTGCGATAGCCCGTCGCCAGTTCCGCCGCGGCGACCTTGGCGTCGATGGTGATCGTCTCGTCGCCAGCCAGCGTGCGGACAAAGCGCAACACGCCTGCAATCGCCTCTGCCGGCGTGCCGCCAGCCAGCAGCACATCGGCCACCACGATCGCGCCTGCATTGATGAACGGGTTGCGCGGAATGCCTTGCTCGGTTTCCAGTTGCACGATTGAGTTGAACGCGCTGCCGGATGGCTCGCGCCCCACGCGGCTCCACAGTGCATCGCCCACCATGCCCAGCGCCAGGGTGAGCGAAAAGACCTTGGAGACCGACTGGATCGAGAACGGCTCTTCGGCATTGCCGCCCAGATGAAGCGAGCCATCGGCCATGACCACGGCGATTCCGAACCGGTCGCGCGAAACGCAGGCCAGCGGCGGAATATAGTCCGCCACCCGCCCACGCTCGGTCGCGCCGCGCATCTCAGCCGTGATCTCGGCAACGATCGCACCAATGTCAGTCAACAGCTTGGCCGCCCTACTTCAGATGCTGCTTGAACCAGTCGACGATCCGCTCCAGCCGGTCGCGCTGGAAGCTGGGCCGAGCGATCCCGTGGTTTTCGTCCGGATAGCCTACCAGCCGGGTCGGCACGCCGGTGATCTTGAGCGCCTGGTAGAGCTGCTGACCACCGATCAGCGGCACGTTGTCATCGGCAATCCCGCCCATGAACAGCGTCGGCGTCTTGATCCGGTCGGCATGGAAAAGCGGCTCGGACAGGCGCGTCCACAATTCGGGCTCCTTCCACGGCGTGCCCAGTTCCTGCGTGTACTGCTGGACATACTGATCCACCCCGAACAGCGCGAAGATATTGCCCTCGCCCGCCCCGCTGAACGCCGCCTTGAGCCGGTTGTCGCGCACGATCAGGAAGTCGGTCAGGATGCCGCCATAGCTCCAGCCGCCCGCGCCCAGCCGCGCCGGATCGGCAAAGCCCTGCGCCACCGCCCAATCGAGCGAGGCGTGGAGATCGGCCACATCCTTTTGGCCCCAATCTGCCGCAATCGCCGCCGAATAGGCATCGCCCCGGCCCGAAGAGCCGCGATAGTTGGGCATCAGCACCGCATAGCCCTGCGCGGCCAGCAGGTCGGCGATCATGGTGTAACCGTCGACCGCGTGGATATCCTGCGCATTCGGCCCACCATGGATCCACAGCAGGGTCGGAACCTTGGCCCCAGCGGCCATGCCTGCGGGATGCAGCAGCAGCCCGTGGACTTCGTTGCCGTCCTTGGCCGTCGCCGCATAGTCCTCCACCTTGCCCCAGGCGACCCGGTCCGCCACCGCCTTGTTGTGCGATGTCAGCACCTTGAGCCCGCCTTTGGCATCAAGCACATAGAGTTCGGCCGGCTTACCGTCTCCGCTCGCCACCACGGCCCGCGCCGCCCCGGGCACAGCCGAACCGCACTGCGCCAGCACGGAAAGCGTTCCGTCATTCAGCCGCCGCAGCGCTCCCTTGGCATCGACCACCGCAGGTACTTCATGCCGGTCCTCGGCGAGTACAGCGCCGATCTGCCCGCCACCAAGGTATACAGGCGCGCTCACGAATATCCCGGCTGTCGCAGGCAAAATCCGCGTCGACCCGCTGGCGACCACGGTTTCCGCGAGATGCGGCTGGCCATACTGGTCCACCTTGCCGCCCGGCCCCACCAGATGGGTGATCTTCGTGCCATCGGCCGACCACAGCAGCGTCTGCCCCGGCGCACCGTTCAACTTCGCCACCACCTTTGGCGCTGCACCGGCCCGCGCTTCGATTACCGTCAGCCATTGCGCCCCAAGGCCGGACAAATCCGTCGTGTGATCAGCGATATAGGCGATGAACTTGCCATCGGGTGACCACTCGGCCGTCCCCGCGTCGAACGAATCTGAAGCGGTCAGCCGCGTCTCGGTCCGCGCTGCTACATCGAACAGCGCAAGGTGCGTGTGCGTCTCCGCCGTAATGAAGCCGACGCCGTCTTGCTTGATCTTCACATCATCGACCACCACCGGGAGCGGCCGCTCCGGATCGTCCTTCGGCGGCTCGGCCGCGGGATCACTGATCGCCAGCAGCAGTGTTTTCGAATCGGGTGACCAGCGGAATCCGGCGATTTCGCCCTTCACGTCGGTCAGCTTGGTCGCCTCGCCCCCCCGCCGGTCGAGCAGCCAGATCTGCGCCAGCTTGTCCTTTCCGCGCTTGGACAGGAACGCGATGGACTTGCCGTCCGGGCTGAACGAAGGCGCGCTCGCGCTGTCCTCGCCGCTCGTCAGTTGCAGCGGTGCGCCGCCAGCCAGATCGGCCAGCCACAGCGCGCTGCGGCGCTTGTCGGCCTTGAGATCGGCCTCGCCCACTACATAGACCGCTTGCTTGCCATCGTGCGCGCATTCAAGCCCCGAGAGCGAACGCAGCGCCAGAATATCCTCGATCGTAACCGGATGGCGAGCAGTGGCCGCACCTCCCTCCGCCATCGCCGGCAACGCCCCCGCCAGCGCACAAGCCGCCATTCCCCAGCCAAGACCCTTGCGCCACGCCGTCGCCGCCATTGATTTTCCCCCAAGAAACCGGACAAGCGTCAAGACTAACCACACCATCGCGGGGCAGGCAATCAACACCTTATTCCGATGACATTGCGGCCAGCCGGGCTAGGATGTTGCGATGGCAGGAAATCTTGAATTCAATACCTCGATGAGCGATGTGCTCGTCGTGCTCGGCGCGGCAGGGATCGTCATCCCCGCATTCGCCCGTGCGCGCATCACGCCGGTGATCGGCTTCATCCTTGTTGGCGTGCTCGTCGGCCCGTTCGGGCTGGGCCGCCTCGTCGGCCAGTTCCCCGCGCTCTATTACGTCACGATCACCCGGCCCGAAGCGATTGCCCCCTTTGCCGAACTGGGCGTGATCCTGCTGCTGTTCGAAATCGGGCTCGAACTCTCGTTCGGCCGCCTATGGGCCATGCGTGCGCAAGTCTTCGGCCTCGGCGCAACAAAGCTTCTGCTCTGCGCCGCGCTCCTCACGCTGGTACTCATCGGGATGCGCCACGATATCTCCGCCGCCGCCGGGCTCGGCATCGCGCTCGCGCTCTCCTCCACCGCACTCGTCCTGCCCATTGCCGGCACGCAGGGCCCGGTGGGCCGCCGAGCGCTCGCCATGCTGCTGCTCGAGGATATCGCCCTCGTTCCGATCATCTTCGTCCTCGGCGCGTTCGGGCCGGGCGGCGAGAGCGGCGCCGCACTCTTTGCCACGCTCTGGCGCGGGGCCATCATCATCGTGGTGATGCTCACCCTCGGCCGCTTCCTCTTGCCCCGCCTGTTCGCCAGCGCCGCACGCACCAAAAGCCCTGAGCTCTTCCTTGCCTTCAGCCTTCTCGTGGTGATCGCCGCTGCGCTCGCCACGGCCGGCGCGGGCCTTTCCCCGATCATGGGCGCGCTGCTCGCCGGTCTGCTCATCGCCGAAACCGACTACTCGCGTGAAGTCGAGGCGCTCACCGCCCCGTTCAAGGGCCTCGCGCTCGGCGTGTTCCTGATCACCGTGGGCATGAGCATCGACGTGGGTGAGATCTGGCGCCAACTCGGCCAGATCGCGCTCGGCGTCGCGGCGGTGCTCGCGGCCAAGGCGATCGTTACCGCGCTGCTGTTGCGCGTTGGCGGCGCGAGCCGGGGTGTCGCCGCCGAAGGCGCCCTGCTCCTCGCCTCCCCGTCCGAAACCACCCTGATCGTGCTGACCGCCGCCGCAGCCGCAGGGCTGGTCAGTCACGAGAATGCCCAGTTCTGGCAGATCGTCACCGCACTCGGCCTGACCCTCACGCCGCTGCTGGCCATGCTGGGCCGCCGCATCGCCAGCGCGGTGGACCGCCCGGGCGATGCCCGCGCCGCTGCAGCCCCCAGTGACGCGACCGGCCAGGCGCTCGTCTTCGGATATGGCCGTGTCGGGCGCCTCGTCGGCGCGATGCTGGCCCGGCACGATGTCCCCTGGCTCGCGCTGGATGCCGATCCCGCGCTGGTCACGCAGGCCCGCGGCGCGGGCGAACCGGTGATCTACGGCAATGTCGCCAACGCCGCGCTGCTCGAAAAGCTCCACCTCGAATCCGCCCGCGCGGTTATCGTCACCATGGACGAGCCGGTTCTCGTCAGCCGCACCGTCCGCCGTCTCCGCGCCGCGCACCCCGACCTTCCGATCATCGTGCGCGCCCGCGATGCCGATCACGCCGCCGAACTCTATCGCGCCGGTGCCAGCGACGCCGTGCCCGAGACGCTCGAAAGCTCGCTCCAGCTTTCCGAGGCCGTACTCGTCGACATGGGTGTTGCGATGGGTCCCGTGATCGCCTCGATCCACGAGATGCGCGACGAACTGCGCGAAACGATCATGCGCGATGGCGGGCTCGACCATAAGCCGCGCCTCAAGGCAGCCGGGCTGCGGGACCGTTAGCCCGCGATGACAGCCTTCGCCGCTGCGATCGCCTCGGCGGCCTTGGCACCATCCGGGCCGCCGCCCTGCGCCATGTCGGGCCGCCCACCGCCACCCTTGCCGCCGAGTGCCTCGACACCGGCGCGCACGAGATCGACGGCACTGACCTTGCCCGCAAGATCCTCGGTCACCGCCGCCGCGATGCTGGCCTTGCCATCGTTCACCGCGACGATCACCGCCACGCCCGAGCCCATGCGCGTCTTCGCCTGATCGAGAAGGCCCCGCAGTTCCTTGGGGTCCATGCCCTCGAGCACCTGGCCCGAGAACGTTACGCCGCCGACCTGCTCGTCCGCCGGGGCAGCCGCCGCGCCGCCGCCCGAAGCGCCGGCCAGCGCCAGCGCCTTCCTGGCCTCGGCCAATTCGCGTTCCAGCTTGCGCCGCTCATCAACCAGCGCCGCCACGCGCGCCTCGACTTCATCGGGCGAGGACCGCAGCAGGCCCGCCGTGCGCCGCAGTGCTTCCTCGCGGCCAACCAGATAGCTGCGCGCGCCTGCGCCCGTCAGCGCCTCGATACGCCGCACGCCCGAAGAAACCGCGCTTTCGCTCACCACGCGCAGCAGGCCGATATCACCCAGCGCGCGCACATGGGTGCCGCCGCAGAGTTCGACCGAATAAGGCTGCGCACCCGTGCCCATGCTGAGCACGCGCACTTCATCGCCATACTTCTCGCCAAACAGCGCCATCGCGCCCGCCGCAATCGCGTCTTCCGGGCTCATCAGCCGAGTCGTCACCGGCGCGTTGGCAAGAATTTCCGCGTTCACTTCATCTTCGACGGCCGCGATATCCTCCGCCGTCAGCGCCGCCGGATGCGAGAAGTCAAAGCGCAACCGCTCGGCCGAAACCATCGAGCCCTTCTGTGTCACATGGGCGCCAAGCCGGCGGCGCAGCGCCTCGTGAAGCAGGTGCGTGGCCGAATGGTTTGCGCGGGTCGCATCACGCCGCATCGCGTCGATGGCAAGTTGCACCGCATCGCCCACCTTGATCGAGCCCGCCTCGACCATGCCCTGATGCGCATGCAGGCGCCCCAGCGGCTTGGACGTATCGTTCACTGCAATGCGCAGGCCTTCATTGGTGCTGATCGTGCCCGCATCGCCCATCTGACCGCCGCTTTCGGCATAGAACGGCGTCTGGTTGGTGATCACGGTGATGGTTTCGCCCGCCCCCGCCTCGGCCACTTCCTTGCCGTCCTTCACCAGAGCAACGACCACACCTTCGCCGATGTTGGCGGTATAGCCGGTGAACTCGGTCGCGCCTTCGCGCTCGGCAATGTCGAACCACACTTCGCTGTCGGCGGTCTGCCCGCTGCCCTTCCAGGCCGCGCGGGCCGCCGCCTTCTGCTGCGCCATGGCCGCCTCGAACCCGGCGCGGTCCACGCTCACCCCGCGCGCGCGCAGCGCGTCTTCGGTCAGGTCATAGGGGAAGCCGAAGGTGTCATAGAGCTTGAACGCGGTCGCTCCGGGCAGGCTGTCGCCCTCGCCCAGATCGCCTGCTTCCTCGTCGAGCAACTTGAGCCCGTTCGCCAGCGTGCGGCGGAATTGCACTTCCTCGCGCAGCAGCGTCTCTTCCACCAGCGGCTGCGCACGGCCAAGCTCGGGGAACGCCTGGCCCATCTCGGTCACCAGCGAACCCACCAGACGGTGCATGAGCGGTTCCTTCGCACCCAGCAGATGCGCGTGGCGCATGGCGCGGCGCATGATCCGCCGCAACACATAGCCGCGGCCCTCGTTGCTCGGCAGCACGCCATCGGCCAGCAGGAAGCTCGACGAACGGAGGTGGTCCGCAATCACGCGGTGGCTCGCGCGGCTGGCGCCCTCGGCCCTGGTGCCCGTCAGGCTTTCCGAAGCCGCGATGAGCGCGCGGAACGTGTCGGTGTCGTAGTTGTCATGCTCCCCCTGCATCACCGCAGCAATGCGCTCGATGCCCATGCCGGTGTCGATGCTCGGGCTCGGCAGGTTCGAGCGGGTGCCATCTGCGGCCTGCTCGAACTGCATGAACACGAGGTTCCAGATCTCGATGAAGCGGTCGCCGTCCTCATCCGGCGAACCCGGAGGGCCGCCGAAGATGTGATCGCCGTGATCGTAGAAGATCTCAGAGCACGGCCCACACGGCCCCGTATCACCCATCGACCAGAAGTTATCCGACGTCGGGATGCGGATGATGCGGTCGTCCGAAAGCCCCGCGATCTTCTTCCACAGGTCGAACGCTTCGTCATCGGTGTGGTAGACCGTGACGAGCAGCTTGTCCTTTGTCAGGCCCCACTCGCGCGTCAGCAGCGTCCAGGCGTGGGTGATCGCCTGATCCTTGAAATAGTCGCCGAACGAGAAATTGCCGAGCATCTCGAAGAACGTGTGGTGCCGTGCGGTGTAGCCCACATTGTCGAGATCGTTGTGCTTGCCGCCAGCGCGCACGCACTTCTGCGAAGACGTCGCCCGCTTGGTCGCACGCGTCTCGAGCCCGGTGAAGACGTTCTTGAACGGGACCATGCCCGCATTGGTGAACATCAGCGTCGGATCGTTATACGGCACAAGCGGGGCGGAAGGCACGATCTCGTGCCCGGCGGAGCCGAAGTAGTCGAGGAAGGACCGGCGGATTTCGTTCGTCGAAGTCATGACAAGCCGATTAGGCGAGCGCTCGGCGCGGAACAAGCACGTTTCAGCTAATGCCGTGCGCTTGTCCCCATGTCGCAGGCCTTCACTGGTTGTCGGCTGTCGCCGTCACCAGCCAGGCCGCCGCCGGAAAACACACCCGCCCGCCGACATGGCGCGACTGGACAAGCTCCAGCAGCGCCCGTTCGAAGGTGGCGCGCTGCTGATCGGGCAAGGTCCGGATCGCGGCCGCAGCGGGGCCGATCCGGCTGAAGAACGAAAGCGCGTCCGCGACCGGGTTGGTGCCCGATCCCGCAACATAGGCAAAATCAAGCGGCTCGAACCGGATGTCGCGCCAGCCCTTGAGGCAGCGCCGCGCGTGATCGGGATCGGCAAAGGCAAAGGGACCGGGCGGAAAATCGACCGAAGGCCCAGGCTTTGCAGGCGGCAGCAACCGCGCGATCTCCAGCGCCCAGGGGTTCTCTGTGGCAGGGCGGAAGCAGGAAAACACCATGCGCGCGCCCGGCGCGGCCCTGGCCGACATATGGGCGAAGGCCGCGGGCGGATCGGTGAAGAACATCACCCCGTGGCGCGAGATATAGAGATCGGGTGCCGCACCGTCCGCCTCCCAGGCCGAAGCATCCGCCACGGTGAACGCGAGATTGGTCAGCCCCGCAGCGCGGTGCCGCGCGGCCTCGATCAGTTCACCGGAGATGTCTACCCCGGTAACTTGTGCATCGGCGCGCGCTGTTGCAACCGCGATCGAAAGCTCGCCCGCGCCGCAGCCCACATCGATCACCCGCTTGCCGGGTTCGGCAGCGATGGCCGCCAGAAGATAGGGCGTAAGCGCGGCAAAGCTGCGGTCGGTCCGCTCCCACTCTGCCGCCCAATTCTGGCCGACCCGGCCCTGCCACTCTTGCGCACCCGTCATGCCATGCAGGCTATGCGCCGGGGCCCGACCCGGCAAGCGTTAATGCGGCTATCCGGGTCAGGTCGCGAAATAGGGGCCGCCCTTGGCACGTGCCGCCTGCCATGCCGGGCGCGCATGGATCGCCGCGACGAAGGCGGCAAGCTTCGGAAAGGCATCGCCCATGCCCTGCATGACAACGACTTCGGCGGGAAAGCTGAGCATCACGTCTGCGCCGGTCCAGTCATCACCGATGAAATGGCCGGAGGGCCGCAGGATCTGCTCAAGGTAGCCGAAATGTGCCGCAAGCTGCTCGTCGATGCGCGGCCGCAGCGGCGCCCCTGCTTCGCCAAGCCGCGAGACATAGAGGTTGAGGAGGATCGGCGTCATGGCCGAGCCCTCGGCGAAGTGCATCAGTTCGTTATGCCGCAGCGCGTCGTCAGTACCGCGCGTGGGCTGCCATTTGCCGTCACCGTAGGTGTCGCACAGGTACTGCACGATTGCGCCTGATTCCTCGATCACCCGGCCATCGACCTCAAGCAGCGGCGACTTGCCGAGCGGGTGCACGGCCTTCAATTCCGCAGGAGCAAGATTGGTCTCCGCATCACGCTGATAGACCTTGAGTTCATAGGGAACACCCAGTTCCTCCAGCATCCAGAGAATGCGCTGCGAACGGCTGTTGTTGAGGTGGTGGAGGATGATCGACATCAGGCTTCCTTTCCGAGGGTTCCGGCCGATGCCGGTGGTTGCGCCGACGCTAGGTGTTTTCGCCGAGGCGCGAAAGTGTCTGGTGAGCGTAAGGCTGACCTGGCTGGAAGCAAGGCGCGCTTGGGCTGGAAGGACGCCGCGCTTGGCATCCGTGGCAAGGCCTTCCCTCACCCAAACAAAAACCGGCGCGTTCCTTCCCGGGAACGCGCCGGTCTTTGGACTGGCGGCGGGTGCGGAGGCAATGGGGGTGCCCCCGCCGCCTGAAGGATCAGATGTCGTCGTCCGCGTCCGGACCCACCATCAGCCCTTCGGCGACCTTGTCGGTCTGGCCGCGGATCGCGGCTTCCAACTTGTCGCAAAGCTCCTTGTGTTCGCGCAGATACGTCTTGGCGTTCTCGCGGCCCTGCCCGATGCGGATCGAATCGTAGCTGAACCATGCGCCCGACTTCTCGACGATCCCGGCCTTGACGCCGAGATCGAGGATCTCGCCGATCTTCGAAATGCCCTCACCGTACATGATGTCGAACTCGACCTGCTTGAACGGCGGGGCGACCTTGTTCTTGACGACCTTCACGCGAGTGGCGTTGCCGACGATATCGTCGCGGTCCTTGATCTGGCCGGTGCGGCGGATGTCGAGGCGGACCGAGGCGTAGAACTTG
>NZ_JAIXPP010000080.1 GCF_027486195.1 Novosphingobium sp. | reverse complement strand
GCTCTTGCCCACATCCAGCGCCGGGAAGATGCGCTTGTCCGCCACCTTGCGGTCGAGCACGATTTCCGAGTTGCCGGTGCCCTTGAACTCTTCGAAGATGACTTCGTCCATGCGGCTGCCGGTATCGATCAGCGCGGTGGCGATGATCGAAAGCGAGCCGCCTTCCTCGATGTTGCGCGCGGCACCGAAGAAGCGCTTGGGCCGCTGCAACGCGTTGGCGTCGACACCGCCGGTCAGCACCTTGCCCGAGCTCGGCACCACGGTGTTGTAGGCGCGGCCGAGGCGGGTGATCGAATCGAGCAGGATCACGACATCGCGCTTGTGCTCGACGAGGCGCTTGGCCTTCTCGATCACCATTTCGGCGACCTGCACGTGGCGGCTAGCAGGCTCGTCGAAGGTCGAGGAGATCACCTCACCTTTCACGCTGCGCTGCATGTCGGTCACTTCCTCGGGGCGTTCATCGACCAGCAGCACCAGCAGGAACACTTCCGGATGGTTGTCGGTGATCGCTTTCGCCATGTTCTGCAGCAGCACGGTCTTGCCGGTGCGCGGCGGCGCCACGATCAGCGCGCGCTGGCCCTTGCCCTGCGGGCTGACGAGGTCGATCACGCGGGCCGACTTGTCCTTGACGGTGGGGTCAAGCGTATCGAGCCGCAGGCGCTCGTTGGGATAGAGCGGGGTGAGGTTGTCGAAGTTGACGCGGTGGCGAACCGCATCGGGCTCGTCGAAGTTGACCTTGATCAGGCGCGTGATCGCGAAATAGCGCTCGCCGTCCTTGGGGGCGCGGATCTCGCCTTCCACGGTATCGCCAGTGCGCAGGCCCCACTTGCGGACCTGGTTGGGCGAAACATAGATATCGTCCGGGCCGGCGAGGTAGTTCGCCTCGGGGCTACGCAGGAAGCCGAAGCCATCCGGCAGCACTTCGATCGTGCCGATGCCGAGGATTTCCTCGCCGTCTTCCGCCACTTCCTTGAGAATGGCGAACATGAGATCCTGCCGACGCAGCGTGCTCGCACCCTCGACATCGAGCTCCTCGGCCATCTGGACGAGTTCGGCGGGCGTCTTCTTCTTCAGTTCCTTGAGATGCATCTTTTCTTTATCCGAATAGGGGCAATCGCGCGCGCCGGATGGTCGTTGGGCTTGGGGAAAGCGGACCAATGGGGGCAGGGCGTCATCGCGCTGCCAAACCGGTATGCTCAGCGCGTTTAGGCTCCGCCACCGAGTGCGTCAATCAAAGAACGGCCCAGCCCCGAACAGCCTGATCAGAACGGCTTGACGATCACCAGCACCACAATCAGCGCTGCGGTCACGCCTGGAATCTCGTTGAGCAGGCGCAGTTGGCGCCCGGTCAGTTGCCGCTCGCCCCGCGCCAGCTTGGCGGCATAGGTGGCGAGCCACAGGTGATAACCGCTGAGTACCAGCACAAGCGCGAGCTTCGCATGAAACCAGCCTTGCGTGAACCATTCCCCGCTCACCGCAAGCGCCAGGCCGAAGCCCCAGACAACGAACAGCGACGGCCACATGATGATCTTCATCAGCTTGCGCTCGCGGTCGATCCAGATCGCGTTTTCTGGCGATCCTTCGGGCGCTTCCTGATGATAGACGAAGAAGCGCGGTAGCATGAACAGCCCCGCCATCCAGAAGATCACGAAAATGACATGGCCGGCCTTGAGCCAGAGATAGAGCATCGCGATCACCTGCATCATTCTGCGAAGATTAGCGCTTTCGCAGCCCGTCCGGAACTTGAGATTTGGGGCGGTTCACCCCGCCGCCAGCACGCTTCAGTGCGACCACCCGCGCACCACTTCAAGCAAGCGCTCGACATGCGGGATCGGCGTGAACTGCCCGATGCCGTGGCCCAGATTGAACACATGCGGACGATCGGCGAACACGTCGAGCACGCGCCGTGCGCCTTCTTCCAGTGCCGGCCCGCCTGCCAGCAGCAGCAGCGGATCGAGATTGCCCTGCACCGGCAGGCCCGCGGGCAGGGTCTTCGCCGCCCAGACCGGGTCGATCGTCTCGTCTACGCCGATGGCATCGACGCCGGTGCCCTCAGCATAAGCCGCCAGCTTCTCGCCCGCGCCCTTGGGGAAGCCGATGATCGGAACGTCTGGATGCAGTTTGTGCATGGCCTCGGTGATCCGCGCATTGGGGCCGATCACCCAGCGTTCGAACTCGGCGGGAGCAAGGCTGCCGGCCCAGCTGTCGAAAAGCTGCAGACCTTCCGCGCCGGCCTTCACCTGGCCGCTGAGGTATTCGACCGTCACATCGACAATCGCATCGATGATCGCCTGGAAGGCACCCGGGTCGCGATAGGCGAGTGCACGGGTCTCGTGCTGGTCACGGCTGCCCTCGCCAGCCACCATGTAGGTCGCGATGGTCCAGGGGCTGCCTGCAAAGCCCAGCATGGTCGCCTCAGGCGGCAGGGCGGCACTGACCAGGCCCACGGTGTCATAGATCGGCGTGAGGCGCTCAGCGACGCTCCTGAGCGTCTCCAGACCCGCATCTAGCAGGCGGGGGGAAAGCGCCGGACCTTCGCCGGCGAGGAACTGGAGATCCTGACCCATCGCATAGGGCACGATCAGGATATCCGAGAACAGGATCGCCCCGTCGAAACCGAACCGGCGCAGCGGCTGCAGCGTGATTTCCGCAGCAGCCTCGGAATCATAGACCAATGCGAGGAATCCGCCCTTCTCGGCCCGCAGTTCGCGATACTCAGGAAGGTAGCGCCCTGCCTGGCGCATCAGCCAGATCGGACGGCGGGAAAGATTTGCCCCCTTGAGGGTGGCGAGAAGCGGCTTTTCGGCAGGGCTTGGCATCAGTGCATCGGTCCAGATCTAATCTATAGATTCTTTTGAATCAGATGGTGGTAGTTAGTTGGCCCTGTGGATAGCGGGGACGACATGCATCTGCCCGAATTGTCCTGCTGTCTCCACAAAAAAGCGTGTCAGCGACTCTGAACGGTTCCGGGGGCAAGCGAAACTTGT
>NZ_JAIXPP010000110.1 GCF_027486195.1 Novosphingobium sp. | reverse complement strand
TCGAGCTTGCCGGCGGTGTACTGGTTGATCGATTCGACGTAGTCGTTGACCTGCACGATCTTGATCTTGAGGTGGTACTTGTCTTCCCACTTCTTCACGATGCCGGCCTGCTGCGCATACGGCCAAGGCATCCACCCGGCATAGATCGACCAGCCGATGCTGAATTCGGTCTTCTTTTCAGTGGGAGCACTGCCGCCCGAGCAGCCGCCAAGGGCGAGCGTGGCGGCAAGTGCCGCAGCAAGGAGCGAACCGGTTAACGCCCGGGCAGGCCTGGCGGGGGAGGTGGCTGACACGATTCTGTCTCCTTTCGCAGTGCAGCATTGCGAGAAAGATGCCGCTTGTCCATGGCAAAATGTTACGTTTCGGAAAAAACGTAATACCACTTTGGGGAAAACCCACAGTGGTTCGCGAATCAGGCAAGGGATTCCGGGTGATTGTGTTGATTTCGCGCAACGTCATCTGAGCTCCGGTGTGCTGCCCGAGCGCACGAATGCGGCGCTTGCACACCAAAAAATCAAGGAATTCCGCACTGCAGCGAAAGCCGGATAATACCGGGTCGGCGCCGAATTATTACGCTTGACCTGTTATGTAATATCGATAGCGTAACTGAAATGTCGCAAAGGTGATAGTGCTATGCGGCAGCAACAACGAAATTTCAGGCTAGGCATCCTTATTGTCTGGCATGAGTACTCTGCGCGGCGGCGTTCGTGCGGAAGGTAGTTTGTGCGTTTTCGGAAGATCGTTCCGAAGTCGCGCAATATCGATGTTTTTTAGTATTTCTGGATGATGGGTCCTTCAGGTCGAATTGCCTTTTTGGTCATCTGGTGCGGAAAAGAGTTCGGCCGCCTTCTTGGCTGCCATTGAAGTGAGGGAATGATTCGGCGCCAGACCTGCAAAGGGTCGGCGTGCTCCTGCAAAAGCAGGCAAACAGGGACGGGGATGTCGCTTCGAGAAGGCTTTCACGCAAGCAACGCGGGGGCTCGAGTGACCAAGAAATCTTACAAGACAACACTGGCCAAGCAGGCCCTGTTAGGTGCGACGATCCTCATGGGCAGCACCGCCATTCCCGCCTTTGCACAGATGGCGCCCGAAGCGGCAGCCGATGCGCCGCAGGCTGCGGCGACGAGCGAGGACAACAGCGCGATTGTCGTGACAGCGACGCGGCGTGCGACTTCGCTGCAGGACGTGCCGATCAACATCGCGGCAGTGAGCGCCGAGCAGCTTTCGCGCCAGCGCATCGATGACGTGCGCGACATCGCGGACTTCACCCCCGGCGTGACGATTGCCGACACCGGCCCGGGCAGCGCCGGCACCATCGTGCTGCGCGGCCTCAATGCCTCGGACACGGATACGACCGGCGCCACTTACGACAACGCTTTGGGTGTCTATCTCGGCGAAGTCCCGCTCTACTACGATTTCAAGATGCTCGACCTCAACCGTGTCGAGATCTTGCTTGGGCCGCAAGGCACGCTCTACGGGCTCGGCACGCTGGCCGGTGCGATCCGGAACATTCCGAACCGGCCCGATCCCACCAAGTGGGAGGCGGCATGGCATGGCCGCGTCTATGGCAAGAACGAGGCATCGAAGGCCGGCTACCAGCTTGACGGTATGATCAACATTCCGATCGTGAAGGATCACATCGCCTTCCGTTCGGCGACCGGTTATTACTCCGACCCCGGTTTCATCGACTATCCGCTGCTGGTTAAGACCCCGGGCGTTTCGAACCCGCAGCCTGATGGCTTTGCAACGGTTCCGCCGACGTCGATCTCGCAGGCCGGGTACGATGCGAACCTCTACCGGCGCAAGGATCTCAACTTCGAGAAGACCTTCACCACCCGCAACCAGCTGCTGTTCCAGGTGACCGACGATCTCTCGATCGATTTCACCTACGCCTACCAGCATACCAAGACCGATGGCGGGCAGTACAACAGCGACGGCGTGCTGGGCACCGGCAAGTACGAAAGCGCGGCGCGCTATGCCGAACCCGTCGACCGGCAGGCGCATCTCGCCAGCATGGAAATCAACGCGCACGTTGGCGAAGTGTTCGATGTCGTGGCGACCACCGCCTACACGCAGGTGAAGAACAAGCGGATCGGCGACAACACCGACCTGCTGCTCGACCTCGACTATGACTACGAGACGTTCCCGCAGTTCACGAGCTGGAACGAGAGCGAGAACACGCGCAAGCAGTTCAACCAGGAAATCCGCCTCGTCTCGACCCATGGCGGGCCGTTCAGCTGGGTGCTTGGCGGCTTCTTCAACGAACAGAAGCTGCAGGCTGACTACCGCGAGCATGTTCCGGGCCATCCGTGGGTGGATCTTGCGACGAACCCCAACGAAATCGAATACGCGTCGTTCAACCGCTCCAAGGTGACCGAGAAAGCCGTGTTTGGTGAAGGCACCTTCAAGATCACGCCGGAGTGGCAGGTCACGGCCGGTGGGCGTTATTTCAGCTATACGTCGCGGGTTTCGGGCCGCGCGGTGACGCCGCTCCTCGGCGATCCGATCAGCCCCTATGATCTGGCTCCGGCCGGCGGCACGACGGAGAAGAGCGGCGGGGTATGGAAGTTCAACACCTCCTACAAGTTCTCGCCCGGTCTGATGCTCTATGCCACCTATAGCAAGGGCTACCGCATTGGCGGCCCCAACACCGTGGCGCCGTGCGTCCTTCCGCTGAAGCCGCCGCCGTTCCAGAACGTCTGCGCCCTGCCGAACGAGCTGCAATACGGTCCGGATTCGACCAAGAACCTTGAAGTCGGCATCCGTGCCGAACTGTTCAACCGCAAGTTGACCCTTAACGTCAACGCGTTCTCGATTGACTGGAGCGGCATTCAGGTCGCCTCCGCAACGGTCAATGGCATCGTCGGCATCACGGTGAACGGCGGCAAGGCCAAGTCGGAAGGGTTCGATGCATCGTTCCAGCTGCGGCCGATCGACGGTCTTTCGATCCAGGGAACCTATTCGTACACGAATGCCAGGCTGACCGAGGATGTGCCCGCCATCATCGCGGTGAACAGCCCTGCGGCCACCTATCCCAGCCGGCCTATTCAGCTGGACGCGCTGAAGGGCGACCGCCTGCCGGGCTCGACCCGCAACAGCGGCAGCCTTGGTGTAAGCTACACCATGCCGCTGCTGGGCGGCGACCTGATCGGCGATTGGACCGCAACCTATCGCGGCGATGTGGTGACGCGCCTTGGCTGGGATCGTGCCTATGGTGACAAGCTGCCGGGCTTCGTGCTGCACCGCGCGTCGCTCACCTGGCAGAACGACACCTTCACGATCGGGGCGTTCGCGAACAACATCTTCAACAAGTTCGCGATCACCGCCGTTTCCAACGACCGTTCGCGCGTCGGCCTGAACGACGGGGTTGTGCTGCGTTATCTTCGCAACACGGTGATTACGCCGCGCACCTTCGGGCTGGAGTTCCGCGTGAAGTACTGATCCTCAAGCGAATATCGCGCAAACAGGGGGCGGGGTTGATCCTCGCCCCCGATTGCGCAATCCTGCGGCAAATTGAAGGGCAGCAGGACGGGACAACGAACCGGAACAGGCGAGGAGTGGCGAGATCATGAGTTCGGGCCTGAAGCAGCTGGCGGTCGATTGCATTCCGCCCGCGACATTGGTGGCGGTAGTTGCGTTCTGGTACTTCGCGCCGGTGTCCGTGGTCGCAAACCCGTGGACATCGCTCGTCGTCAACGCGGTCGTCACGGCATTCGTCCTCGGCCTTGAACTCCTGTTCGAGCGGCACGAAGGCTGGCGCATCAACCGCCAAGAGTTCTTCACCGACCTTTTCTACTTTGTCCTGATCAACACCGTGATCGGGCGCATGGCCTTTATTCTTTCCGAAGCGCCGCTGCGTTCGCTCAAGGAATCCTGGGGCATCGCCACACCGTGGGTGACTGAGATGCCATTCCTCGCGCAAGTGGCGCTGGTGGTCTTCCTGTGGGAATTCGGCCAATACTGGATGCACCGGCTGATGCACAATTGGGAGCCGTTCTGGCTGACCCATGCGCCGCATCACCATATCACCCAGCTCAATGCGATGAAGGGCGCGGTGGGCAATCCGATCGAGCTGTTCCTCATCAGCCTCGGCATCGTGGCACTGCTGGATGTTTCGCCGGCGGCCTACCTTTGCGCCTTTGCCGTGACCAATGTCGTGGCCACTTATGCGCATGCCAACGTGAAGAGCAATCCGCCGCTGTTCTACAGCTACTTCTTCACCACCATCCGCCACCACAGCTTCCACCACTCGGTGGGCTATGAGAACACGCGCTGCAATTATGGCAACTCGCTGATCCTGATCGACCGCATGTTCGGCACTTACAAGGAAGGCGAGGGCATTCTGGTGGGGCAGGACGACCGGCGGCGGCTGACGATCTGGGAGCAGTTCGTGTTCCCGTTCAAGCCGGTGATCGCGATGTTCGAGCGGCGCAAGGACACGTCGTCCCCGGCCGGTTGATCGCGGGGCGTGAAGGCTGAACCTGCCCGGATTGCCGCCGTACGCCGTGCGCTGGGGCGCGGTGATCTCGGGGCAGCAGAGCAACTGGCAGGCAGCGTTGTTGCCGCCTTTCCGGACGATGCGGAAGGGCGGTTTCTGCTTGGCATGGTGCGGGCCGAAGCCGGGCGGGTGAGCGCGGGTATGGCCGATATCGCCCATGCGGTGGAGCTCGATCCGCGCGGGGATTACCGCGCGCAGCTGGCGCGGCTGCAGGTGATGCTACGGCGGGATCACGCGGCTGCGCAGACGCTGTCGGCAGCCGAAGGGGCGCTGCCGGAGAGTGCGCTGGGGCGCGATACCATCGGCTGCGTCTATGCCCGGCTGGGCGAACATGCCGCTTCTGTGCCGCATTTCCGCGAAGCGGTGCGGCTCGCGCCCGACAACGCCGCGTTCCGCTACAACCTTGCCGCCGCGCTCAATTTCATCGGCGATGTTGATGGAGCCGAAGCGCAGGCCGAAGCGCTGATCGGGATCGATCCCGACAACGCGCGGGGCCATCACATGCTGGCGGGGATGCGCAAGCACAGCGCTGAGCGGAACCATGTCGAGCGACTGACGGCAGCGCTAGCCCGCGCGCAGGCGCCGGACGCGCGGCTGCTACTGGGTTATGCATTGGCAAAGGAGCTCGAGGATATCGGCGAGCAGCAAGCCGGGTTTGCCCGGCTCGCCGAGGCCAATGCCGAGCACCGGGCGCGCCTGCCTTATACCTTCGCGCGGGACAGTGCCAACTTCGATGCGATCGAGCGGACCTGGCCGCGTGTGGCGGCGGCACCAGTGCGGGGGGCACCGCAGGATGCGCCGATCTTCGTGATCGGCATGCCGCGCACCGGCACGACACTGGTCGACCGTATCCTCTCCTCCCATCCCGCCGTGCGCAGTGCGGGCGAACTGCAGGCGATGCCGTTGGCAGTAAAGATGGCGGCGGGTACGACCAGCCGCATGGTGCTAGACCCCGAAACGATCGAGGCGGCGGCAGGCGAAGACCTCGGTGCGATCGGGCGCGACTATCTGGCGCGGGCGCTCAGCCATGCGGGCGCGCGCGAGCAGGGGCGGTTCGTCGACAAGTTTCCGGGCAACTTCCAGTACGCGGGGTTCATCGCGCGGGCGCTGCCCGAAGCGCGGATCGTGTGCCTCCGCCGCCATCCGCTCGATACGGTGCTGGCGAACTTCCGCAATCTCTTCGCGATTTCCTCGCGCTATTACGACTACAGCTACGACCTGATGGACATCGCGCGGTACTATGCGCGGTTTGACCGGCTAATGGCGTTCTGGCGCGCGGCGCTGCCGGGGCGCATTTTGGAGCTGCGCTACGAGGATCTGGTGGCCGATCAGGAAGGCGAGACGCGGCGGCTGCTGGCCCATTGCGGGCTGGACTGGGATGCGGCCTGCCTCGATTTCCACCGCAACACCGCGCCGGTTTCCACGCCGAGCGCGGCGCAAGTGCGGCGGCCGATGTATACCGATTCAGTGGCTCGCTGGACGAAGCACCGGGACGCGCTGGCCCCGGTGATCGCGTTCTTCGAGGAACAGGGTATTCCGATCTAGCCGGGCTTACTTGCCGGGGCAGGAGATCGTTTGGCCGACGCCTTCGATGCTGGCACCGCGCAAGGTGAGGACGAGGCCCTTCTCGCCCGCGATGCGCAGCGGGGTGCCGACCGCCTTGAAGTTCGCACCCGCATCCTTGAAGCAGCGCAGCGGGATGCGGACCGTCAGCGGCCCGGCAGGCGGCGTGATCTTGAGTGTGGCGCCGGCCATGGTCACTGCAATGGGACCGGAGGCGGCATCGAGGCGCCCTTCGAGCTTGAGCGCAAACTCCTCGTCGAGCTGGCGCATGAGATCGACCGGCGGGCCATCGATGCCGATGGCACCGGCCTCGCTCCAGCTGAATGCCTGCGCGTCTTCCTGCGCGCCTAGATCGACTGCGCGCGCGGCGATGCCGGGATCGAGGCTGAGGTGCCACGGCGAGGGGACCTTGCCGAGTGCGAAGTAGACGCCCTCGCTGGCCGAGGCGACGAGATCGACGTGCGGATCTTCATTGACCGGGCCGAGGACGGCCTTGCTGGCATAGCCGAGGCCATAGCCTGCGGGGAAGAGCGGGGCCTTGACCGGCGATACTGCGTCGGCGGGCCAGGGGAAAGAGAGCTTGCCGGTGAAGCCACGCGCCGGCTTGCCGTCCTTGCGCGCGACGAGCACGTCAGCCACGCCCTGTCCCTGCGTGCCCGGAAGCCACGCGGCGACGAAGGCGTCCGAAGCGTTGAGTTCGGGCCCGGTGAACAAAGGTCGGCCCGAGAGGAAGACCGAGACGACCTTGATCCCTTGCGCCTTCAGCTTGGCCAGCATGTCCTTTTCGCCCGCCTGCGCGCGGAAGGCGATGTTGGGCATGTCGCCCTGGAACTCGGCGTACGGCTGCTCGCCATAGACGACGACGGCAACATCGGGACGAGCGGCGAAACTGCCGTCGGCCGAGATGGCAGCGCTGCCCCCCGCATCCTTGACTGCAGTAGCGATGGCGCGGCCGATGGTCTGGCCCTTGGGGAAATCGGCGGCGGTGGTGTCGGTGCCCTGCCAGGTGATCGTCCAGCCGCCGGCCTGCATGGCCATGGAGTCCGCGCCCGGGCCAGTGATCAGCACCTTGGCGCCGGGGCGCAGCGGAAGGACGCCGCCATTGTTCTTGAGGAGGACGAGCGACTTGGCCGCCGCTTCGCGCGCGACGGCGAGGTGCGCATCGCTGCCGACCACAGACGGATTGCCGCGATCAACGGGCTTCGCGCCGAGCAGGCCCAGCTTTGCCTTAACGCGCAGGATGCGCGCGACGGCATCGTTGATGCGCGCCATGGGGATCGTGCCGTCCTTCGCCTCGCGCACGGTAGCCTCGAACAGGCCCTTCCAGCTGTTGGGCGCCATCGCGAGATCGAGCCCGGCGGTGAAGGTTTGCGCGCAATCGGTGACGGTGCAGCCGGGGATCTGTCCATGGCCGTTCCAATCGCCGACGACGAGGCCCTTAAAGCCCATGCGGCCCTTGAGCACATCGGTCAGCAGGCTTTGGTTGCCGTGGTTCTTGGTGCCGTTCCAGCTGGAAAAGCTGGCCATGACGGTGAGCGCACCGGCATCGATCGCGGGGGGATAGCCCTGCGCGTGGCGGGCGACGAGTTCGCGTTCGGAAATCAGCGCATCGCCCTGATCCTTGCCGCCATCGGTGCCGCCATCGGCAAGATAGTGCTTGGCGGTGGCGGCGACGCGGTTCGCGGCGATGGGCTTGCCGGCGACGAGCGGGCCTTGCAGACCAACGGTCATCGCCTTGGCATAGCTTGCGACCAGCGCGGGATCGGCGCCGTAGCCTTCATAGCTGCGACCCCAGCGCAGATCCTGCGGGACGGCGAGTGTGGGGGCGAAGGTCCAGTCGATGCCGCTGGCGGCGACTTCGATGGCAGTCACTTCGCCGATGCGCTGGATCAGCGCGGGATCGTGCGCGGCGCCAAGGCCGATGTTGTGCGGGAAGATCGTGGCGCCGGGAAGGTTGGAATGGCCGTGGACGGCATCGATGCCGAACAACATCGGAATGCCCGCGCCGGACTTCGCGGAGGCCGCGCGGAAGGCGTGGACAAGCTTTTCCCATTTGGCCGCATCGGCGCGCTCATCGCCATAGGGGCCGGAATTGCCGCCCGCGAGGATCGAGCCGAGCGGGTACTTCGCAAGGTCTTCAGGGGTGATCGCGCTGATGTCCGCCTGAATCATCTGCCCGACCTTTTCCTCGAGCGTCATCGCCGCGATCATGCGGGCAATGCGGCGCTCGGTGGCGGGGCTGGTGATTGCGGCCGGGCTGTTCGCGGCGGGCCAGAGCGCGGGATGCGCGGTGCTGGAGGTTTCACCGGGTGCCGGCGCATTCGGTGCTGCGAGGGCACTTCCCGACGCCAGCAACATGGCTGCCAAAAGCGCGCGCCGAACCATCATTCTCACCCTTCCCGTTTTTCTGTGAACGTTCTCATCGGGGTTCGTCGCATGAGAAAGCATCAAAATCAAGCGGGCCTGTCAGATTTCGCGAACCGTTCCGGATGAAAGGCCCCGGAGCAGCAGCGCGGCCAGCAAGGCAAGTGCGGCAAACAGAAGAAAGAGCCCGGAAAAACCGAACCACGGCACCAGTGCGAGCGTGAACCAGGGCATGACCAGCGAGGGCATGGTGTTGGTGAGATTGAACAGGCCGAGATCGCGTCCACGCCGGTTGCTGTCTGGCAAAGTGCGCAATGTCTGGGCGGAATGGAGTGCGAGGAAGATCGAGGTTGAGAATCCGAACACGGCGTAGCTGACAATCCCTGCTGAGACGCTCTGCGCCAGCGCCATGCCTACAAGGCCGAGCGGCGCGACAAGGGTGCACACGACAAGCGGCAGAAACGGCTGCTGGCGCTGATCGGCCCAGCGGCCCGCCAGGAGCGCTGCCGGGGCCGAGAGCACGAGGACCATGCTGAACACGCGGGCGGTGAGGTGATCCTCAACCGTCGGATCGATCGAGCGCAGCCAGAGGTAGAGGAACGAGAACAGCGCGGCTTCGGCCACCTGCACGAGGAGGCGCGCGGCCCACATGCGCAGGGCCGCACTCCTGCGGAAGCGCTGTGCGGAGGGTGCGGGCGGCGGGCCGTCCGCTGGCGCGGCCCTGGTCACGGTGCGGCCGCCCAGAAGGAGCGCGGGCAGCACTGCCGCCGCCACGACCGCCGCGACGACGGTGAGGCGGCCGTCCGCCGAGGCGAGGCCGGGAATGGTCACCAGCGCTCCGGTCAGCGCACCGAGCCCGGGCGCGAAGGCAAGGAGGCCGCCCAGCAAGCCCTTCTGGCCATCGGGCACACAGTCTGCGCCCCAGGCCGCAAGCGGGGCGAGCATCATGTTGAGCCCGAGCTGCCAGAGGACCACGATGATCACGATGGCGCGAAGGCTGTGCGCCGATGGGACGATGAGCAGCAGCACGCAGGAGAGCGCCAGCCCCAGCCCGGACCAGAGGCGGCGCGAGCCGGTGATGTCGCTCAACCAGCCGAACAGGATATGGCCGACACTGGCTGAAATGGCGCCGCAGAAGGCGATGGCGGAAAGCCAGACGATGGCCTGTTCGCCCGGCACGAGGGCCGCGACACGCACCGGCAGCAGGATCGTGAGGAACGGAACATAGGCAATCGAGCCGCCAGCCCAGGCCAGAGCATAGAGCACAAGGAACCAGAGGGACCGGCGCGGCTGGCCCTCGCCCGGCGTGTCAGGCACGCACGGTTTGCCGGGCGCTGGCGACCGAGCCGCGCTCGACCAGACTGGCCGGGATCACCGTGAGCGCATCGGGCAGAACATCGCCCTTCTGCGCGGCGATGATGAGTTCAACCGCCTTGGAGGCGGTCGCCGCGATGGGCTGGTCGATCGCGGTGAGCTGGGGCTGGGTGAACTGCATCATCGGCGTGTTATCGAAGCTGATGATCGAGAGGTCGCGGGGCACGGCGAGCCCGGACCGGCGCGCCACTTCGAGCGTGGCAAGCGCCATCTGGTCGCTGCTGGCGATGATCGCGGTCGGCGGTTCGGGCAGCGCGAGCAAGGCCTGCGCCGCGCTCTCACCCGAGGCATATGTGAAATCGCCCGCCTGCAGCAGGCCATCGGTGGGGAGGCCGGCCTCGGTCATGGCCGCTTTCCAGCCATCGACGCGCCAGCCGCTGAGGTTGTATTCGGCTGCGCCCGCGATGAAGCCGATGCGGCGGTGGCCATGATCCACCAGATGGCGCGTGGCTGTGGCGGCGGCGCCTTCATCGTCCATCAGGATCGGCATGCCGGCATCGCGCGCCTTGGAGCCGATCCGCGCGAAGGGGATCTTCTGCTCATCGAGGCAGCGTACGATCTGCGGGTTGTCCGAATGCGGCGGGGTAAGGATGATGCCATCGGGCTGGAGCGCGGCGATGGCGGCGAGCAGTTCGCGCGTCACATGGTCAGAATGCGTATCGACCAGTTCGACGATCATCCGGTAGCCGTGTTCGGCGCACTTGAGCATGCCGCCCAGAAGCATCTGGTCGACCCAGTCGGTGCCCTGCCGCGCGCGCCAATCGGCAATCGTGCGATCGCGGTCGTTGAGCGCGAGGATCAGGTAGGAGCGCGATCCGCTCATCCGCTGCGCCGCAATTGAGGGTACGTAGCCGAGGCGATTGATCGCCTCGAGCACGCGCTCCTTGAGTTCGGGACGGACGTTGGGCTCGTTGTTGATGACGCGGCTGACGGTCTGGAGCGAAACCCCGACATCTGCCGCAACGTGCCTGATCGTGACCGCCTGACGACGCCGCGCCATGCGTTACTGGTCCCTTTGCTGTGCTGCTGGCGTGATGCCCGCGGCCTGCGGAGGCCTTTGCCAGACGCGCACCCAATCGATCAAGAAGCGCTTGGGAAAATTGCTGTTGGACACGCCCTTGATCCCACGCGATTCCGCAAGGCCGCCGCCGAACGCCAGATTGAGAATGAGGTGGAAGGGCTGATCGAAGGGCGCGCCGCGGTTGGGCGAGCCGGAAGTGAACCATTCGTTGCGCTGGCGGACGGCGTAAGTGTCGCCATCGATCTGCCACGTGATCCGGTCCGGCTCCCACGCGATGGCATAAGTGTGGAAGCCTTCGAGCACGGCGGGTTTGTGGACTTCGTCACCCTTGTGGGTGTTGCCGGGCCAGGGCTTGCCGAAGTGCAGCGTGCCGAGGATCGTGTCCTCCTTGCCGCCATCGCAGGCCTTGCAGGGCACGCCGAGGTTCACCGCCTCGAGAATGTCGATCTCGCCCGAGGCGGCCCATGGGCCGTAAGTATTGGCTTCCGGCAGCATCCAGATTGCGGGCCAGGTACCCTGTCCCTGCGGCAGGCTCGCGCGCACTTCGATGCGGCCATAACGCCACGCGGCCTTGCCGCGCGTGGTGAGGCGGGCGGAGGTGTAGTCGCGTGTGACGAGGTTGCCGGGCTTCGCCGGATTGGCGCGTTGGCTGGCAGGAAGGGCCGGGCCGCTGACGCGTTCGTGCAGCGCGGTGATGACAAGCGCCCCGTCCACGATGCGAGCGTTGTCCTTGTGATCGGTGTAGCACTGGCGCTCGTTGTTGCCGCCGCCCCAGCAATCGACGTCAAAGCTCCACTTTGAGGTGTCGATGGCAGGGCCAGTAAACTCGTCCGACCAGACAAGCTGCCAATCGTCTGCCGCGGCATTGGCCGGCAGTGGCACCGCCATGGCCGCGAGCGCGAGCAGGCGCCGCATCACGCCGCGCGCGCTTCCTGCGCGCCGCAATATTGCGCCACATAGGCGTGGTGATCAGGGAGCCCCGCGACCGTCTTCGCCACGCTTTCGCGCAGGCCGCCCAGCAGGTGCGCCAGTTCCGCGTCCGAAAGCTTGGTCGCGACCGGGTGGTAGCTCTGCGGCATGATGCCCTGGCCCATCATCACCTGCACCCAGCTGTTCTCGACGAAAAGTTCCTCGTTCTTGCGGAAGACGCGCCCGGTTTCCCGGAACAGCTCGATCTTGTGGGTGAGGCTGTCGGGGATCTCCATCGCCGCGCACTGGCGCCAGAATGGGCTGTCGCGCCGGTCGGTCGCCTTGTAGTGGAGGATCAGGAAATCGCGGATCTGCTCCATGTCGGTCATCTGCTGATCGTTGAATTCCGCCACGTCGCGCGGGCTGATCGTGCCCGCCGGAAGCATGCGAACGATGCGCAGGATGGCGCGCTGGATGAGGTGGATGCTGGTCGATTCCAGCGGTTCCATGAACCCGCCCGAGAGGCCGACCGCCACGCAATTGCGGTGCCACTGCTTGCGCCGCGCGCCGGTGGTGAAGCGGATCACGTTGGGCTGGGTCAGCCGCTCCCCCTCGACGGTGGAGAACAGGCGGTCCATCGCCGCATCCTTCGAGAGGTAGCGGCTGCAATAGACAATGCCGTTGCCCTGCCGGTGCTGCAGCGGAATGCGCCACTGCCAGCCGGCATCATGCGCGATTGCGCGGGTATAGGGCACGGGCGGGCGTACGCTGGCCGTCTGCACCGCAATGGCGGAATCGCAAGGAAGCCAGTGAGTCCAATCGTCGTACCCCACGTGCAGCGCGCCTTCCATGAGCAGCGCGCGAAAGCCGGTGCAATCGAGGAAGAGATCGCCTTCGAGCCGCTGGCCGGATTCGAGGCGCAGCGCGGCGATATCACCAGTTTCTGGATGGAGTTCGACTTCGGCGATCTTGCCTTCGACGCGTCGGCATCCGTCGGCCTCGGCCAGCTTGCGCAGGAACATGGCGTAGAGGCCGGAATCGAGTTGATAGGCGTAGTTGATCCGGTTGTCGGGCAGGTGCGCGAACTTGGACTTCATCGCAGCCTGAAGCTCGATGCAATAGTCGTCGTAGCTCGCTTCGTGGCCCTTCGTGAGGCCGTGCATCCAGAAGTGCTGAAAGCCGGCGCTCCAGTGATCGCGGCCGGTTACGCCGAAGGAGTGGAAATAGCTTTCGCCCGGCACGCGCCAGTTCTCGAAATTGATGCCGAGCTTGAAGGTGGCCTGCGTGGCGCGCATGAAATCGGCCTCGCCAATGCCAAGCAGGCGGTTGTAAGCAACAAGCGGCGGGATCGTGCTTTCGCCCACGCCGATGGTGCCGATTGCCTCGGATTCTATCAGCGTGAGTTCGATCGCATCGCCGAGGGTACGCGCGAGCGCGGCGGCGGCCATCCAGCCGGCAGTGCCGCCACCGGCCACGACGATACGGCGCTTGGGGCTCGTTTGAGTCATTTGCTGAGGGTCCTTAGCAGAAATGCGCGGAGGCGGCCGGCGGCGGCAGGATCCAGCGGATCCAGAATGCCGCGACCGCCTGCGGGGATATGGTCGGTGACGTCAGGGCCGTTTTCGAACACGTAGTACTCGAAAAGCGCGCGCCAGATTGCCTTGTCCTCGGCGGGCAGATCGCGGATCGAGAGGATCGCGTGGTTGAGCGCATCCTGCGGCTGGCCGAGCCAGCGCGGGGTATCGCGCCACCAGTAGTTCATCAGGATGTTGAAGGGGGCGAGCCCTTCGACATGGTGCCACCACATCGAGGGAATGAAGAGCGCGTCGCCCGGTTCGAGCACGGCGACTTGCGCATGGGCGAGGGCCTCCCCGAAGCGGGGGTGGAGGGCGAGGTCCGGCACGTGGAAATCCACCATCGAAACCGCGCGTCCTGCCGGCGTGTTGTCGATGGGGCCGAGGTGCAGATTGGCGAACTGCTCGGGCGGGAACAGCGTGAAGCGGCGGCGACCGGCGGCGCAGCAGGCGAGGTTGTCGGGAAAATCGTTGTGTGCCGCGATCCGCGTGGGCGTGCCGATCCACAGGCTGACGATGGGCTCGCGCTGGCCGAGATCGATGGCGTTCTCGGCGGCGACGGTGGTGAAGTGCGTCGGCACATCGATCGATCCGAGATAGATTGCCGGGGCATCGGCGCGGCCCTCGTTGGCGTCCATCCCGGCGAACACATCGGCGAGCTTGCCGCGCGCTTCGCGGAAATTCATTTCCATGTCCGCGCCGTAGAACAGGCGGCCGTCCTTGCCGGGTTCGCCCAGCGAGACCGTGAAGGGGACGGGGCGGGCGCGTTCGAGGAGATAGGTGCGCGCAGCCTTGGCGGAGGCGAGCCCCGCTTGCACCAGCGGCCAGTGGCTGACGAGGCCGCGGATCACGAAAGGCGTCCGTGCGCCTTGCAGCAGGGCATCGAGCGCAGCGGCATCGCCAGCCACACGCTCTTCCACCGCGGGCATCGCGGCGAAGATCGAGACGTCTGCTTCAGCCAAGCGCGATCCGGCGGTTCTTCCGCGCGACGAGGTTGCCGAACTGCGCAAGGCTGGCGAGCACCATGTAGATGCGCGCCAGATGGCCGTGGGCCATCAGGGCCTGCAAGGCTTCGCCATCGAGCCCGGCAAGGCGTTCTTCGTGGATCGTCTGGAAGCCGACGAGCGACTGGACCGCACCGTTATCCAGCGTGACTTCGAGGGTGAAGGGCTCGACCAGCTGGTAGGCTTCGAGCGCGGCGAAGAAGTCGTCGCCCTCGTGCCAGCCGTAGTCGAGATCGCCGAGCATGGTGGCCACGGATTCGAGCCAGGGCGTCGGCGCACCGGTATCGTCGAACACGCGCACGCCTTCGCCGCTGGCCGAGATGCGGGGGTTTGCCATGTCGACGTGGACTTGAGGGGCCGCGCCTTCTTCAGGCGGGCGGCCGATCAGGAAGGGCTGCACGGCGTGGGCCATGGGCCGGTAGCGCGCGTCCCACGTGCTGCCTTCGAGGTAGAGGTTCTCACCCGCCTCGAAACCGAACAGGGCGAGTGCGGCGAGCTTTCCGGTTTCGGCATCGCGGCGGAAGACGATGGGATAATGCGCCTGAACCTCGCGGAATTCGGCGGGCATGGCGAGGGAGGCCATGACGTTGTCGCCGTATTCCGCCCCCGCTTCGGTGTGGATGCGAAGCTGGCCGTGATCGGCGGGATTGAGGATCTGGTGCTGGCTCATGCGGGTATCCTGGCAGCCGCAGACCCTGCGGCGAGAAGGTCGAGGTAGTCGCGCGTGGTGGGCAGCGCAGCGGCAAGCGCGCGCGCCTTGGCGGCGATTTCTGCAAGCCGCGCCGGGGCGGCGGGCGTGGTGCTCGCAAGCGGGACGGGAACGCCCATGCCGTGCAGCACATATTGCTGGCTGGCGGCGGGGAACATCTCGTCGATGCGGGGGAAATCCCATGCCGAGGGCGCCTGTTCGCGCCAGAGTGCGAGGCATTCGGCAAGGCGCGGCGGGATGGTTTCAGGCGCGCGCTGGGCCTGCCAGTAGGGCTCCGTGCGCTGGCTCGGCACATAGTGAAGCTTCAGGAATTCGACTACGCGGTCCCAGCGGTAGCGGAACAGCTCGTTGAAGCGCGATGCGTGGATGTCCATGCTGGCGCGGCTTTGCGGGAAATTGTCCGCGAGCGCCTTCAGCGAAAGCTCGATGAGCACGATGGCCGAGGCTTCGAGCGGCTCGATGAAACCGGCGGAGAGGCCGACGGCAAGGCAATTACCGATCCAGAACCGGTCGCGGTGGCCGGTCCTGAAGGCTAGCTTGCGGGGGGTGAGGCTGGCGGGATCGGAACCGGGGACCTTGGCCGCGATATATGCCCTGAGGATTTCCGCCGCGCGGTCGTCGCTGATGAAGCGCGAGGCATAGACGCAGCCGATGCCTCGCCGGGTGGGCAGGCCGATATCCCAGATCCAGCCCGCTTCGTGCGCCGTGCCGATGGTCTGCGCAGCGATGGGGCTACCGGGTTCGACCGGGACCTGCACCGCGAGCGCGCGGTCATTGAACGAGACGTCCGAGCGGTCGACCCATTCGGCGCCGCATTCACCGGCGATGAGGATGGCGGCCTGGCCCGAGCAATCAAGAAACAAGTCGCCCTCAAGCGTGGCACCGCCCTGGAGCAAGAGCGCCGCAATATCGCCATTTGCTGCACGGCTGACGCCAGTGACCTGCGCAGCAATCCGCGTGACGCCGAGCCGCTGGGTGGCGTGCCGCATCAGCAGTGCGGCGAACTTGCCGGCATCGAGGTGATAGCCGTAGTTCAGAGCGCCGGCATAATCGGGCATGGCGCGCTGGCGGGGCGCGAGGTTTGCTGCGCAGACCGCATGCTGCGGGGTAATAGCTGCAGCAAATGAGCCTTGCTGGCCACAGGTCTGCCAGGCAGCGGCAAGATCGCGCATGTCCGCTGCGGGCGGGGCGGTGAAGGGATGGAGGTAGCTGTCATCAGCCCAGCCGTCGCGCCAGCCATCGAAGCGCGAGCCCTGCTTGAAGGCCGCGTTGCAGGCGACGAGAAATTCCGCCTCGGGAATGCCGATCGTTGCCAGCGTCTCGCGCATCGTTGGCCAGGTGCCCTCGCCGACGCCGATGGTCGGGATATCCGGCGCTTCGACAAGCGTGATGCGCTTGCCCCGCAGCCGCGCACCGAGCACGCATGCGGAAAGCCATCCGGCGGTGCCGCCGCCGACGATCACGATATGCTCGACCGGGGTGCTCATCTCAAGGCAACCTTAGCGCAGTTTTGAGCGTGTTACCAAAGCGAAGAGCCGCACCGCTTTGGGGGCAGTGCGGCTCTCGTCAATGCAGGACCTTCGTTCAGGCGTGAACCGGTCAGAAGGTGAAGCGTGCCCCCGCTGCCCAGCGCGCATAACCGGGAGCCGCGAAGAACACGGTCTGGTCGTTGCGCATGTGGCCCTTGCGGTCGGCGTTGGTGATGTTGATCCCTTCGCCGAAGACGGTGACGCCCTTCTTGATCTCGTAGCTCGCGCTCACGTCCCACTGGCCATAGGCGTTGGTGTAGTAGGGATCGAAGCCGTAGCCCGAAAGGAACCCGGCGCGCCAGTTGTAGGCAACGCGGGCCTGGAGGCCCTTCTTGTCGTAGTAGAGCACCGCGTTCGCGCTGTTGCTGATGCCGGTGACCGCGAACTGCGGCACGGTGTAACGCTGTGTGTTGTCGAACTTGGTATCGCTCTGCACCACGGTGTAGTTCACGATGGCACCGAACCCGGTATCCCAGAAGCTGTGCTGGACCGCGAATTCCCAGCCCCAGATGCGGGCCTTCTGATCGCTGTTGGTCGGCTGCGTGGTGATGAAATTCACCAGCGGATCATCCGCCAGCGACTTCACACCAGTCACGTTGCCTTCGCCATCGCGGCCGTTGACGGTCTGCGGATACTTGTTGCCGATGTAGTTCATGATCTGCTGTGCGGTGGCATCGGCCCCCAGAGCAGCGCGTGCTTCCTGCGCACGGGCGCCGGCTGCTGCGTTGGTCAGGCCGAACGCGGGCTGATTGACCTGCGTCTGGCTGATGTAGTTCTTCACCACCTTGTGGAAGAAGCCCACCGAGATGTAGCTCGTCGGCCCGTAGTACCACTCACCCGAGATATCCACGCCCTTCGACTTGTAGGGCAGGAGGTTCGGGTTGCCGCTCGAGGCTGTGCTGCCGCCGATGCGGATCGGCGAGGCAAGCGAGGTGCCGCCCTGCATGCTGGCATAGTCGGGACGGGTGATCGTGTGGCTGTACGACGCACGGAACTTGAAGTTCTTGAACGGCTGCATGTCGAAGTCGATCGCAGGCAGCCAGTTCTCGTACTTGCCCTTGAGCGTGACGAACGAACTCTCCGCACCATAGACAATCGCGGTCTCATTGCCGCCGCTCCAGACCGTTCCGGTCGGGACAGGCACAAGTGCGCTCGAGTCCACCTTTGTCTTTTCGTAGCGCAGTCCAAGCCGCAGGTGCGAAGGCGCATCGCCCAGATCGAACGAGTGGGTCGTCTGGATATAGGGCGCGACGGTGCGTTCGCGGATCGAACGGTCGGTATCGAACTTGGCAAGGCAGGTGCCGGCAGTCTGAGCGTTGCCGCAGATGCCCAGCTTGTCGTTGAGCAGATTGATGAGGCCCGGGGTATTAACATCAAAGTAGCTCGGGATGATGCCGTTGCCGGTGACGTTCATACCCTTGAGATCCGCGGGCAGATCCCGGATCGTATAGAGATCGTCCGGCGTATCGGCCTTCGAAAGCGTGCCGCCCCAGGTATCGTTCTGAATCACGCCAAAGGCCGAGCGCACCTTGTTTTCGGTGTAGGTGACGCCGAAATCGAGGCTGTCGATGAACGAGGCATCGAAATCGTAGCCGCCGCGCAAGGCCAGTTCGTTGATCTCGTCACGCATGTAGGCGGTGCGGAAAGCGTTGCCGGCGGGGCGGATGTTGGCGGCGTTGATCTCTGCGCCCGGATACATCTCGACCGAAATGACCGGCATGTCAGAGGTGAAATCGACCTTCTGGCTCTTCACGCCAAAGATCGCGCTGCCGACTGCGATGCCGGTGCCGTAGGGCGAGGTGGGCTTGCTCTCGGCGGTCGAGTGATGGCCGTCGAGTTCGAGACGCAGGCCGCCCGGGCCGTCCCACTTGAGGTTGCCGCCGATCGACTTGTTGCGCGAGCGGTTAGCCGCGACCGCGCCGGTGATGGCGAGATCCTTGCCGGGGCCGAAGTTTTCGGCGTAGAAATTCGGGCCTGCGGCGGGGCCGTCGGTCCAGCTGCTGCTGGTCTGATCATGGTTGAACCACACGCCGATGCTGTTGGTGCGCGCATCGATGGTGTTCTGCGAGAAGGTGTAGTCAACCGTCGCGACCAGTGTGTCGGTCGGCTTGACCTGGACCACAGCCTGCCCGTTGATGCGCTGGCGGCGGAAGGTGGTGAAATCGTAACCGGCGTTCTGCGTCACCTGATAGACGGTGTTCGGGCCCGGACGGTTCTCGGTGCGGGCATAGTTGCCGCGCCAGTCGTTGGCATCGACCGGGAGCGAGCCCCAGTTGTTTTCATTGCCGAGATAGCCTTCGCGCCAGCCGGCGTTGAACTGCGCCTGGCTCGCGCGGCGATCCTGATAGGAGCCGCTGATCGAGATGCCGATGCGGTTGTCGGCGAAGGTATCGCTGATGACGCCCGAAACTTCCGGCTTCACCTTCTGACCTTCGAACACCGAAGTATCGTAAAGCGCCTTGGCGCCGATGCTGCCGTGCAGGCCGGGGCGATCGAGCGGGCGCGGGGTCTTGATGTTGATCACCGAGCCGATGCCGCCGGTGGCGAGGCTGGCGCGGCCCGACTTGTAGACTTCGACGCCGGCGATGCCTTCGGAGGCGAGGTTGGCGAAATCGAAGCTGCGCGAGGCCGGTGCGCCGCTTGAGCCACCAAGGCTGGAAGCAGGCATCTGGCGGCCGTTGAGCAGGACGAGGTTGTAATCGGGGCCGAAGCCGCGAACCGTGACGAACTGGCCTTCACCGTTGGAGCGGTCGATCGAGACGCCGGTGATGCGCTGCAGCGATTCCGCAAGGTTGGTATCGGGGAACTTGCCGATATCTTCCGCCGAGATCGCATCGATCACGCCGATGCCCGAACGCTTGATGTTCAGCGAGCTCTTGAGCGAGGCGCGGATGCCGGTGACGACGATCGTCGCGGCCGGTTCATCGCTGGCAGCGGCCTGCGGCGCGGCGGCGGGCGCCGCTTCCTGCGCTACGGCTTGCTGCGCGGTGAGAGCGAGTGCTGCTGCCGACGCCCCGAGCATGAGGTGGGCATAGGCAGGCTTGCGCGATGCTTTCATTGCGATTCTTCCCCCTGAATTCCGGCGCTTTGTCCGGTTGAGTCCTGTAGATGCAAGGCTGTTGTGAACGTTCACCTAACTGGGAACGTTCACTTCGTCAAGCCGGAACCGGGCGTTTTGCGCACAGGCGATTGCAGTTTACGCCTTAGTCGTTGCCTGTTGCTCGAATGCAACGAGCCAGCCAGACCGGGGCCTTTCCGGTTGGGAAAGGTATCATGCCGCGCGGCCGAGCTATTGCCCGAGGAAGCGTTCGAGCGGCGCAAGCGCGGCGGCGGGGGCTTCTTCGAAGGGGACGTGACCCATGCCCGGCAGGCGGACAAACCGCGCATTGGGCAAAAGGCGCAAGTAATCCTGCGCATTTTGCACGGGGATCATGTGGTCCTGCTCACCCCAGAGCAGCAGGGTGGGAGCAGCGATACTGCGCAGGCGCGCCGCAGGATCGGTGATCACGGTTTGGCGGGTGCGGTCGAGAATCGCGCGGCGGACACCCGGAGCCAGGAGCATGTCGCGGTATCGTTCGAGCACCGCATCGGACAGCGCATCTGGGCGCGCCCACGCCGGTGCAAGATTGGCGCGGATCAGCGAGCGCGGACCCACCCATGGCATCAGGTTCATCACGAAGGGTACTTCGGGCGCCTTGCCATATTCGAAGCCGGGGCTGGCAAAACCATCGGGGGAGATCAACACGAGCTTTGCGACGCGCTGCGGATAGCGGGCAGCAAACTCCCAGGCGAAGCGGCCGCCGAGCGAATTGCCGATGAGGGTGGCCCGGGGCAGGCCGAGTTGGTCCATCAGTCCCGCAAGGATGGCAAGGGTGCGCGCATCGGAATAGTCGCCAGTGGGATCAGGACCGGTCAGGCCGAAGCCGGGGAGATCAAGCCGGATCACACGGTACTTGGCGGACAGCGCCTTGGCCCAGGGCTCCCAGGTATCGAGGCTGGAGCCGAAGCCGTGGAGCAGGATCAGCGCGGGCGCATCGCGCGGGCCGGTATCGCGCAGGCGCAGCCGCAGGCCAAGGACAGTGCGGTATTCGCCGGGGTAGGCGGTTTCCAGCACGGCGCGCGGCTTGTCCGGCGCATAGAGCCACAGCGCAAGGGCGGCGATGGCCAAGAGCAAGAGCGCGGCGGCCCAGCGCAGGATGCGGCCCAGTTTAGGAACTTTGGCCATCAGAACACCGCATGCTCGCCGCGATCATCGGGCGCGGCTTCGCCTGAGAGGATGGCGCGGTAGTGATCGAAAAGCGTGTCGGAGCCTGTCTCGGGCGTCAGCGCGGCGCTGTAAGTGCCGGTTGCAGGGTCGAGGACGAGCATGGATTCGGTCGCGTAATAGTGGCCGATGCGGGCGAGCTCTGCCTTGGTGGCGAGCGGGGGGATCAGGCGCGCGGCAAGGCCCAACGCTCCGGCGATGCCGCCGAGGAATCCGGGCGGGACCGAGCGGTATTTCGGCGGAAGGCCAGTCAGTGCAAACAGTGCCTCGCCCTGCTCGCGCGGGGTGATCGCGGGGCCGGGACCGCCGATGGGGAGCACCTTGTTCCAGCGGTCCGGCTCGATGAGGCAGCCGGCGATATAGGCGCCGAGATCGCGGTTGCTGATGGGCTTGCAGGCGGTGAGCGTGCCGTCCCCGAAGAGGAGGAAGGGCTTGCCGCTTCGCACGCGCTCGATCTGCCCGGAGAGTGATTTGAAGAAGGCCGTTGGACGCACGATCGAATAGCGCATCCCCGAGGCGATGAGCTGCGCCTCAAACGCGAGCTTGGCCTGCTGGAAGGCGCGAAGCGGCTTTTGCACGCAGATGGCCGAGAGCAGCACGAAATGCCGCGCGCCGCAGCGCTCCGCCAAGGCGAGCGCGTGGCTGTGGGCCTTGTGGTCGATCGCCCAGGCATCGCGCGGGACGCCGGTGCGCGATGCCATGCACGAGACGACGGCGTCGAAATGCTCACCGGCAAAACCGTCATGCATCAGACTGACCGGATCGGCGGGATCGGCGCAGCGCAAGGTGACGCCGGGGAGCGGCGCGCCGGGCTCACGGCGGACCATGGCGACGACATCATGCCCCGCATCGACGAGCGCCTGCGCCGTCGCCCTGCCGATCGTGCCGGTGGCGCCGAGCAGGGCAACGCGGCTCATGCGGCGGGCGCTGCCTTGGCGGCCATGACCTGCCGGCCATCGGCGGCGTGGGCGGCCATGATGAGCGCGCCGTCCTCATGCTTCAGCGCAAGGTGCAAGGGTTCGTTGGCCACAGCGGGGGAGACGGCTCGGAAACTGAACTTCGCGAGCGCCGTTTCCGATTCCAGTGTGCGGCGGGCGAGATCGAGCAGAAGCGTGGCGATCAGCGGACCGTGGACGACAAGGCCGCGATAGCCTTCGATGCCGGTCGCGTAGGGGTGGTCGTAGTGGATGCGGTGCGTGTTGAAGGTGAGCGCGGAGTAGCGGAACAGCAGCGCGGGGGTGGGGAGTACCTCGCGCGTGGCATCCCATCCTGATGGATCGAAACGGCCTTCGCCGGGCGGTGGCGGAGCAGGTGGGCTGCCGGGGGGCGGGGCATCGCGGTAGACCAGCGTCTGCGTTTCGCGAATGACCAGTGCTTCCCCGGCGAAAGTTTCGTGTGCGAGTTCGGCGAAGACGAGGGGGCCGGTTCCGCCCTGCTTATCGGTGAGCGAAAGCACGCGGGTGCGGCGTTCGATGGTGGCACCTGCGGGAATCGGCGCGAGGAATTCCGCCGCGCCTGCCGCCCACATGCGGCGTTCGAGGGGGAGCGGGGGGAGGAGGCTGGCGGGGCTCTCATCGCGCTTGGGGTGGCCGTCTGGCCCGAGAGCAGCCGTGGGCGCGTCTGGTGTGCAGAGGCACCAGTGAAGGCCTTGGGGTGCGGTCTGGTCTGAAGGTTCGGCGCGGTCGAGCGCGGCGCACCAGCGGGTGAGAAGGCTGGGCGTCAGCCAATCGCGGCGCACTTCCTCGCGGCCGATCCATGCGGTGTAATCGCCCATTAGCCCACCCTTTCTGAGCCACGCCCCGCCATGAGGCCGCGCGCGATGACTTGCGCCTGGATTTCCGCAGCGCCTTCGAAAATCGAAAGGATGCGCGCATCGCATAGTACGCGGCTGATCTCGTATTCCAGCGCATAGCCATTGCCGCCATGGATCTGCAGGCTTGCATCGGCGGCGGTCCAGGCGGCGCGGGCGGCGTGGAGCTTGGCCATGCCGGCCTCGATATCGCAGCGGCGGCCGGCATCTTTGGCGCGCGCGGCGGCGTAGGAGAGTTCGCGCGCGGTGATGTATTCGGCGAGCATGACGGCGAGCTTGTCGGCCACGCGAGGGAAATGGATCAGCGCTTGCCCGAACTGCTTGCGCTGGAGTGCGTAGGTAAGGCCGAGTTCCAGCGCGCGGCGGGCGGTGCCGACGGCGCGCGCGGCGGTCTGGATGCGGGCACCCTCGAAGGTCTGCATTAGCTGCTTGAAGCCGGCGCCCTCCTTGCCGCCGAGGAGCGCATCGGCAGGCGCGCGCATGCCGTCGAACTGCATGGTGTATTCGCGCATGCCGCGGTAGCCGAGGACTTCGATTTCGCTGCCGGTCATTCCCTCGGCTGGGAAGGGATTGTCCTCGGTGCCCCGAGGCTTCGGGACAAGGAGCATCGAAAGGCCTGCATAGCCCGGCGTATCGGGCTGGGTCCGCACGAGGAGCGTCATCAGGTCGGAGCGGGCGGCGTGGGTGATCCACGTCTTGGCGCCGTGAATCACCCAGTCGCCGGTTTCGTCCTGCTTCGCGCGGGTGGTCAGCGCGCCGAGATCGGAGCCGACGTCGGGTTCAGTGAAAACGGCGACGGGGAGGGTTTCACCCGCGGCGATGCGGGGGAGCCATTCCGACTTTTGCGCTTCGGTGCCGCCAAGCATGATCAGCTCACCCGCGATTTCGGAGCGCGTGCCAAGCGAACCTGCACCAATCCAGCCGCGCGACAATTCCTCGCTGACGAGGCACATGACGAGCTTGCCGAGGCCGAGGCCGCCGTAGCTTTCAGGGATGCACACGCCGAAAGTGCCGAGATCGGCCATCGCGCGGACGGTCTCGTCCGGGATCAGCGCGTTTGCGAGGTGCCACTTGTGCGCGTGGGGGATGATTTCGGCATCGGTGAAGCGGCGGAACTGCGCGCGGATTTCATCGAGCTCGGCATCGTGCAGCGTTTCGCTGGGCCACTGCCCCTCCGCCAGCGCGGCGGCGAGGGCGGCGCGGGTTTCGGCGAGGTCGGCATCGAGCAGGGGCGCGGCGGCTTCGGCAAGGGTGCGAGCCTCGGCGGTGAGGCCAAGGTCGGCCGGGCGCAGCATTTCGGCGGGGCCCATAAGGAGTGCGCCGGTGAGCTGACCAAGCGTTTCGGCAAAGGCGAGCTCGGCTACCAGAGCATCGAGCGGGTTCGCTCCGCCGCCGGTTTCGGCCCAAGCCGCGACGGCTTCCATCGCGGCGACGCTGGTGGCGATCCACGCGAAGCCATGCACGGCGCGCTGTTCCGCGTCTACCGTCCGATTGGCGAGGCGTCGGGCGAGCGCGACGCGGGCGGCTTCGCGGTAGGCTATGGTCGCTTGGAGGAGTGGACGCAGGGCCACGGACATAGGGATTACTCAATCAAACAGACCGTTCGTGTCGAGCGAAGTCGAGACACCATGCGCGGTGTGTGGTGTCTCGACTTCGCTCGACACGAACGGGAGGGGGGAAGTACCAATGTCAGCCCGCGCGTTCGAACACGGCGGCAATGCCCTGACCGCCGCCAATGCACATGGTTTCAAGGCCGAAGCGTCCATTGCGGCGGACCAGTTCGCGCGTCAGGTTCGCAAGGATGCGCCCTCCGGTCGCGCCGATGGGATGGCCGAGCGATATGCCCGAACCGTTGACATTGAGCACCTCATGGCGGCTGTCGTCCTCGCTCCAGCCCCAGCCCTTGAGCACGGCGAGGACCTGCGGGGCGAAGGCTTCGTTGAGTTCGACAAGGTCGATATCGTTCCAGCCGAGGCCGGTGCGCGCGAAGAGGCGCTCGACCGCCGGGACAGGGCCGATGCCCATGCGTGCGGGATCGCAGCCGGCGGCGGCCCACGAATGGAACCACGCGATGGGTTCGAGGCCGAGTTCCTCGAGCTTGTGTTCAGCGACGACGAGGCAGGCGGCAGCAGCATCATTCTGCTGGCTGGCATTTCCGGCGGTGACGACCGCGCCGGGGATGGCCTTGGCTTCGAGCGCCTTCAAGGCGCCAAGGCTCTCCATCGTGGCGTCGGCGCGGTAGCCTTCATCGTGCGCGAAGATTTTTGGATCGCCCTTGCGCTGGGGGATTTCGACGGGGACGAGTTCATCGTCGAACAGCCCGTTTGCCCATGCTGCGGCGGCGCGCTGGTGGCTGCGCACGGCATAGGCATCGCAGGCTTCGCGGCTGATATTGTAGTCGCGCGCGAGGTTCTCGGCGGTCTCGATCATGCCCGAGATGACGCCGAAGCGCTCGATGGGCTGCGACATGAGGCGGCCGCGGGTAAGCCGGTCGTGGAGCATGAGCCCGCCCGCGCGGGTGCCGCGCCGCCCCTCGGTCGTGTAGTATTCGACATTCGACATGGATTCTACGCCGCCCGCGACGACAACGTCGGACTGGCCGGTCTGCACCATCATCGCCGCGTTGATGACGGCCTGCAGGCCCGAGCCGCAGCGGCGGTCAAGCTGGTAGCCTGGGACTTCGAGCGGCAGCCCGGCGGCGAGCCATGACCAGTGGCCGATGGCAGGCGCCTCGGCATTGCCGTAGCCTTGCGAGAACACGACATCGTCGACGCGCGCGGGATCGATCTTCGTGCGCTCCATCAGCGCCTTGAGGATCACCGCGCCGAGCTGGCCGGCATTCATGTCGGCAAGGCTGCCGCCGAACTTGCCGACGGCGGTGCGGATGGGGGCGACAATGGCGGCGCGAATAAGCTTGGTCATGCGGAGGTTCCTGCGATGCCGGCTTCGAGCAGCCGGTCTATGGCCTGGGGATCGAGAGAAAGGTGGTGGGCGAGAACGTCGCGCGTGTCAGCTCCCAGCACGGGGGCGGGGGCGGGCGTGAGGCGTTCGAGGCCGGGCATGGTGGCGAAGGCACCAGCGGCGGGGTAGGCAAAGCCGCTTGGGTTGTCCGCCGTGTGCGCGAACATCGGGTTTTCGCCGACAAGACGGGGATCCTGCACGGCTTCGGGCATGGTCTTGTAGGGGCCGTGGGTGACGCCGTTGGCGTCGAGCTTTTCGGATAGCGCAGCGTGGGACAGCGGGGCGATGGCTGCTTCGATCAGCGCATAGATCGCATCGCGGTGCCTGTAGCGCACGCCGTCGTCGCCGGTGAAGGAAACGCCGTGGCGGGCTTCCAGTTCGGCCAGCGGGGCGGCGAGATCGAGCCCGCGGACAAGGCCCTGCCATTGGCGTTCGTTGATCGCCACGATCATCACGCGCACGCCGTCCGCCGTCATGAAGTCGCGGCCGATCGTGCCGTAAACGCCATTGCCAAGCCGCTCGCGGTCTTCGCCCGATTGCAGCACTTCAGCCACGCGGCCGAGATTGGCGGCGGAGCCTATGGCGATATCGGTGAGAGGGAGGCGCACTTCGCCGCCAAGCCCTGTCTCGTCGCGGCGGCGCAGCGCAGAGACGAGCGCGAAGGCCCCGTATGCTCCGGTTAGGAGGTCCCAGGCGGGGAGGACGTGGTTGACCGGTGCGGGGTCATTCAGCGGGCCGGTGAGCGCGGGATAGCCGACTGCGGCGTTGGCGGTGTAATCGAGCGCGATGGCGCCATCAGGCCAGCCCATGACGCGCACGGTGATGAGGTCCGGGCGGCCTGCGGCCAGCTTTTCGTGCGCAAGGAAGCCGCCGACGGGGAGGTTGGTGACGAGGGTACCAACGCTCTGGATCAGCCGGGTGAGCACCTCGCGCCCCTCGCGGCTCGTGAGATCGAGTGCGACACTCCTCTTGGCGCGGTTGAGGTTTTCCCATGAGAGCGAGTGGCCCTCCGGCGTGAGCGGCCAGCGCTTGAAATCCTGGCCGCCGCCGATCTGGTCTACGCGGATCACTTCTGCGCCGAACTGGGCGAGATAGAGCCCGATGGTCGGTGAGGCGACGAAGGAGGACACCTCGATCACCGTGATACCAGAGAGCAGATTGTACATGGGGTCGCGGGCTTTCAGGACGTTTCTTGTGGTTGGTCCAACCGTGTAATCAATCGAGCGGTTAAGCCAAGAGGCTAGGCGGGGTGCTGTCGTTTTCGAGGGGATTCGCTCGACACAAACGGCGTGGGGCCGCTTTAGTCCGGCACCGGCAGCGCCGTGCGGTTCACAATCGGGCGCAGCGCGAAGCTTGTGGTCACCTGCGCCACCCCGGCGATCCGCGTCAGACGCTTCCTCAGGAAATCCTCGAAGGCGGCGAGCGAGGGGACGAGGACGCGCAGTTGGTAGTCCGCCTCGCCGGTCATCAGGTAGCAGTCCATCACTTCGGGAAATTCGGCGACAGCGCTTTCGAAGGTCGCGAGGTGGTGGTCGTCCTGCTGGTCGAGCCGGATGCGCACGAAGGCGTTGAC
>NZ_JAIXPP010000042.1 GCF_027486195.1 Novosphingobium sp. | reverse complement strand
TATTCGTTCTCGTTCGCGCCTTACGACTGGTCGCGCTACTTCGCCGGCAGCCGGGAAATCCACGCCTATCTCGAGAAGGTCGCGGGCGATCACGACATCACCCGTCACATCCGCTTCGGCGTGGAAGTCACCGAAGCGCGCTTCGACGAGACCGAAGGCGAATGGACCGCTCTCGTCACCAACGAGGCGGGCAATGCCGAAACCTTGCGGGCGTCGATCCTGATCAGCGGTGTCGGCGCGTTCAACAAGCCGCGGCTGCCGAATATTCCAGGGCTAGACACCTTCAAGGGCCCCAGCTTCCACACCGCGACCTATCCCGATGAAGGCGTGCCGCTCGAAGGGCGCAACGTGGTTCTGATCGGCAACGGGGCGAGCGCAATGCAGGTCGCGCCCGCGATTGCGGACACGGTCGCCTCGCTGACGATCGTGCAGCGTACACCGCAATGGGCCGCGCCCTTCCCCAAGTTCGGCAAGAGCATTCCCGAACCGGTGCGGCGCCTGCTCGATGCGGTTCCGCTCTACCGCCGCTGGTACCGCATCCGCCTGAGCTGGGCGTTCAACGACAAGCTCTACGAGGCGCTGCAGCAGGACCCGGCCTGGGAAGGCCATGGCCGCTCGATCAATCCGATCAACGATGCGCACCGCAAGGGGCTTGAGTCCTATATCACCTCGGAACTCGGCGGGGCGACGCATCTGTTGCCGCAAGTCGTCCCGGATTACCCGCCCTTCGGCAAGCGCATGCTGCTGGACAACGGGTGGTTCCGCACATTGGCGAAGGACAATGTCACGCTCGTCACCGGCTCGGTGGTCGAGGCCATGCCGGACGGGGTCCGCACGCAAGACGGCACGGTCCACAAGGCGGACGTGCTGATCTGGGCGACCGGCTTCGATGTGGTCAATCTGCTCGCGCCGATGAAGGTTGTCGGTCTCGGCGGGCGTGAATTACACACGGACTGGAACGGCGACGACTCCCGCGCCTATCTCGGCACGGTCGTTCCCGGCTATCCCAACTTCTTCTGCCTCTACGGGCCAAATACCCAGTTCGGGCACGGCGGTAGTCTGATCACTGTGCTCGAGCGGCAGATGCACTACGTGATGTCGCTCATTCGCCAGATGCTGGCCAAGGGCGCAACCCAGGTCGAAGTGCGCCAAGAGGTGCACGATACCTACAACGTGAAGGTCGACGCGACCCACGCCGGCATGGTGTGGACCTATCCGGGCGTCGAAACCTACTACAAGAATTCCAAGGGCCGGGTCGTGGTCAACAACCCGTTCCGGATCATCGACTTCTGGACCATGACCGAGACGGCAGACCTTGGCGAATACCGCTTGAGCAAGGCTGGCGCGCCTCAGTCTGTATCCACACGGGTGGCCTGAATCATGGACAGCACGATAGACAACCCCGTTCAGATCGAACAGCTAGGCGCGGTCCTGGTGATCGCGATCAACCGCCCGAAGCAGCGTAATGCGGTGACGCACGCGGTGTCTCTCGCCATAGCTGGCGCGCTGGACCGTCTAGATGCCGATCCGGACTTGCGGGTGGGGATCATCACCGGGCGTGGCAGCTCGTTTTGCGCGGGGATGGACCTCAAGGCCTTTGCCGATGGCGAACGGCCCGAGCTCGAAGGCCGGGGCTTTGCCGGGATCACTGAGGCACCGCCGAAGAAGCCTGTTATCGCCGCCGTCGAAGGCTTTGCGCTGGCAGGTGGCTGCGAACTGGCACTGGCCTGCGATCTGATCGTGGCCGCCGAAACCGGATGGTTCGGCCTCCCCGAAGTGGCGCGCGGCCTTGTTGCAGGCTCGGGCGGGCTGGTGCGCCTGCCGCGCCGCATTCCCGAGGCAATAGCGCTTGAATACGCGCTTACCGGTGCGCGAATGGACGCGGCCACGGCGCACCGCTGGGGCCTCGTCAACCGGATCACGCCCGAAGGCGGCGCGCTGGAAGGCGCACTGGCGCTCGCGGAAGCCATCACCGCCAACGCGCCGCTCAGCACCGCCATGACCAAGCGCATCATCCGCGAATCGCGCGAATGGCCCGAGGCCGAGATCTGGGACCGCCAGCGGCCGCTTGTGGATGGCGTGCTCGCCTCTGACGACGCTACCGAGGGCGCCCGCGCCTTTGCCGAGAAACGCCCCGCAAAATGGACCGGACGATGAACACAGCTTTGGCAAACCAGCAGATCGCCGTGGTCGGCGGCGGCACGATGGGCGTCGGCATCGTCTATGTCAGTGCCATGGCGGGGGCGCAGGTCACGGTCGTCGAACCCGATGATGCGCGGGCAGTCGGCCTGCGCGAAACGATCAGCAAGACCGCTGCCGCCGCCATCACGCGCGGCAAGCTTGATGCAGCAGGCGCCGCGGCGCTCGAAGGCCGGATAACGCGGATTGCCGATGTAGATGCGTTGCCGGAGGGCCTCGATCTCATCATCGAGACCGTGCCCGAACGGCTGGATCTCAAGCTCGACATTCTGGCGCGGATTGCCCGCCACGCGCCGAAGCTGATCGGCAGCAACACCAGCGCGATGTCGATCGACCGACTGGCACAGGCTCTGCCCGATCCCGGGATCTTCCTCGGCATGCACTTCTTCAATCCGGTCTGGTCGATCCATCTGGTTGAATTGGTCGAAGGCGCAAAGACCTTGCCTGAGACGCTGGAGGCCGCTCGCGCCTATGTGACAGCGATCGGCAAGCAGTCGCTCACCGTGCGCGATGTCCCGGGGTTTGCCACGAGCCGGCTCGATCTGATCGCCAGCCTTGAGGCGATGCGCATGCTCGAATCGGGTGTCGCTTCGGCTGAGGACATCGATCGCGCAGCCGTTGTGGCCTATCGTCACCCGGTGGGGCCGCTGCGCCTCAGCGACATCGTCGGCATCGACGTGCGCCTCGACATCGCGCGCACGCTGGAGGCCGCCCACGGGCCGCGCTTCGCCCCGCCGCAAATCCTCATCGACATGGTCGCCGCAGGCAAACTCGGCGCCAAATCGGGCCAAGGCTTCTTCACCTGGCCAAATTAAACCTTTGTTATCCTTGGAGTTTTTCGAATGTCGTCTGATCTTTTCCAAACAACCCTGTGCGATACCGCCGACCATCATCGCGATCTGCGTGACAGCGTCAGCAAACTCGTCGGCAAGTTTGGCCGGAAATACTTCCAGGATGTCGTAAACAAGGGCGAGCAGCCGACCGCCCTGTGGTCGGCGCTGGGCGAAGCCGGGTTCCTGGGTGTGCACGTGTCCGAGGCATACGGCGGCGGCGGTGGCGGCCTTTCGGAACTCAATATCTGCATCGAGGAAACCGCAGCCCATGGCTGCCCCATCCTCTCGATGGTCATCTCCTCGATCACCGCGCCGATCATTGCGGCTTGCGGCAGCGAGGCGATGAAGCAGGAGTGGCTGCCCGGTATCGCCAGCGGCAAACGCAAGATGTGCTTCGGCATCACCGAGCCGAACGCCGGGTCGAACACCCACAAAGTCACCACCCATGCGGTGCGCAAGGGTAATGGCTGGGTGATCAACGGCGCGAAATACTGGACTTCCGACATCGACCAGTCAGACGCGGTCATGGTCGTGGCGCGTGACGGCGTGCCGGTGAACGACGGCTCGCGGCAAGGTCTCTCGCTGTTCGTGGTGCCTACAAACACGCCGGGCATTTCCATGACCCAGATCGATTCCGCCCTGCGCACCTCCGAAAAGCAGTTTTCCGTGTTTTATGACAATGTCGAAGTGGCAGACGACGCGCTGATCGGGGAGCCGGGCGCGGGTCTGAAGCAGGTGTTCTCTGGCCTTAATCCTGAACGCATCGCCGCAGCTGCGATCAACAACGGCATCTCGCGCTTCGCGATCACGCAGGCCGCGCAATATGCCAAGGACCGATCGGTTTGGAGCACACCGATCGGTGCGCATCAGGGCGTCGCCCATCCGCTTGCCGAGGCCTATATCAACGTGCAGGCCGCCCGCTTGCTCAATGCGCGCGCCGCGCAGCTGTGCGATGGCGGGGAAGACGCCGCCGAAACCGCCAACATGGCCAAGTTCGCGGCGGCCGAATCCTCCTTGAAGGCGCTCGATCAGGCGATCCAGGTCCACGGTGGCAACGGGCTTTCGAATGAGTATGGTCTGTCCGACCTGTGGTTCATCGCGCGCCTGCACCGCACAGCGCCGGTGAGCCGCGAGATGATCCTGAATTACGTCTCAACCCACAGTCTGGGCCTGCCGAAGAGCTACTGATCCCTGTGGAAACCAACCTGCTCACCTTGCTGCGCCAGAATGCCGCGCTGACCCCGGATGCTCCGTGCCTGACTTTCGGCGACGAGACGCTGAGCTTAGGTGCGTTCGACACGCGGGCCAGCCGTGTGGCGCAGGCGCTTGCGGCGCAGGGCGTGCAGGCTGGTGACCGGGTCGCGATCATTGCGCGCAATGGGCCGGCACAGTTCGAGCTGTTCTTCGGCTGCGCCAAGGCTGGCGCGATCTGCTTGCCGATCAACTGGCGGCTGGCCCCGCGCGAGATCGCCGGCATTCTGGGCGACAGCACGCCTGCGCTGCTTATCGTGGAAGACGCCCTGCAAGGGCTGCTGGCCGAAACACTGACACCGCCCGCCACGATCCTGCTCGCGGACTATCCCGCGTGGCGCGATGCTGAAAGCCCGGATGATCCGGGCACCCTGCCTGCGCCTGAGAGCCCGCTGCTGATCCTTTATACCTCCGGCACGACTGGCCTGCCCAAAGGCGTCGTGCTGAGCCACCGCAATCTCTCGTTTCTGGCGCAGATGGCACATGAACTGTGGGACATGACGGCCAGCAGCGTCAATCTGGTGGCAAGCCCGCTCTTCCATATCGGCGGGATCGGCTACGGCCTGACGGCGCTAAGCCAGGGTGGCCACACCGTGCTGATGCAGCAGGTGGTGCCGACCGAAATCGTCGAGGCGATCCAGACCCACCGCGTCACCCACGGTTTCTTCGTGCCCACTGTGGTCCAGATGCTGCTCGAAGTGCCGGGCGTGGCGGACATGGACATGTCGAGCATCAACCGCATCGTCTATGGCGGTGCACCGATCGGTGAAGCGGTGCTCAAGCGCGCGATCGCGGTGCTCGGCTGCGGCTTCATGAACACGTATGGCATGACCGAAACCGCCGGAACGGTGATCATGATGCCGCCAGAGGACCACGATCCGGGCGGCCCCCTCGCACATCGCCTGCGGGCTTGCGGGAGGCCCATGCCGTGGAACGAGTTTGCACTGGTCGATCCGGCAACGGGTGAGCCGGTTGCCGTGGGCGAAGTCGGCGAAATCCGCATCCGGTCCGAAGCCATCATGCTCGGCTACTGGAACAAGCCCGCAGAAACCGCGAAAACGATCACCCCCGATGGCTGGATGTGCACCGGCGACGCCGCCTATCAAGACGCCGACGGCTACGTGTACATCCACGACCGCTTCAAGGACATGATCGTCTCCGGCGGGGAGAACATCTACCCCACCGAGATCGAGAACGTACTTTACGACCACCCGGCAGTCGCCGCAGTCGCAGTCATTGGCGTGCCGCATGAACGCTGGGGCGAAACGCCCAAGGCTTTTGTCGTCGCGCGGGCGGGTGCCATGCCCACCGAGGCCGAGCTGATCGCCTTCACCCGAGTGCGGCTGGCGCACTACAAGTGTCCGACGGCCGTCGCCTTCGTGGCGGCACTGCCGCAGAACGCCTCGGGCAAGATCCTCAAGAAAGAGATGCGCGATCCGCGCTGGCTGGAAGAACAAGCATGACCCTCAGTCCCTCCGCGCGCCTGCTGCGCGGCTTTGCCGTCGATTTCCTGACCTGCCACAACGTGGCGGCTGTCGAGACAATCATGGAGCCCGACTATGCGCTCAGCATCGGCGGATTCCTGCTCGCTGGCCGCGACGACACCTACTTACCGGCAACCGCCGCGCAGCTCGATCAGTTTCCGGGGCTCTGCGTGACGGTCCACGACACCGTGATCGGCCCCGATGCGATTGCGATGCGGTTTACCGAACACGGCGCGTCGATCCGCCATGGCGGACGGCTTTCCACCTGGGGCGGGGTCACCCTGTTCCGCATCAAGAACGGCAGATTGCATCGCGGCTGGGCTGAAGAGGATTACTACGCCCGCAAGCGCCAGCTCGCCGAGAGCACCTGCGACATGATTCGTGCCCCGCATCCTGCCCCTTGGGACGCGCCATGCGAAGCCCCGGATACGGTGGTGGAAGCCCTTGCCGAAGCGTGGCTGACGGACCCCGCCAACTGGGCCGACAGGACCGTGATCGACGAGATCAGCGCCGAAGGGCCGCGCTTCGCCGATTTGGTCGCCATCGAAGCCATCGCCGTCGACCAACTGTTTTCCGCAGGGCCGCGCGGGGCGTTCCACCTCACTTGCACCGGCACCTATCGCGGCGGGTTCGACGATATCGATCCGGCACAGATCGGCCAGCCGGTCACGCTAGCGCTGGCTGGCATCTTCGACTCCGAGGGAGACCAGATTGTGCATGTGCAAGTTACTGCGGACCGGCTCGGCCTCAACCGCGCGCTGATGCCGCCGCGATGAGCAAGGTCATCATCACTTGCGCCGTCACCGGCGGCGCGCATACCCCGACCATGTCGGATGCCCTGCCCTGCACGCCGTCCGAGATTGCCGAGCAATCGATCGCGGCGGCCGAAGCGGGCGCAGCCATTCTGCACCTTCACGCGCGCAATCCCGCCAACGGCCAGCCCACCGGCGATCCGGCGATCTACGCGCAGTTCCTGTCGGTCATCAAACAGCAGACGGATGCCGTGGTGAACATCACCACCGGCGGTTCCGCGACCATGCCGCTGGCCGAGCGGCTGAAGGCGGCGGTGCAGTTCAAGCCCGAGATGTGCTCGCTCAACATGGGCTCGATGAACTTCGCGTTCTTCGGCGCAGCGGCGCGTATCAACACTTGGAAGCACGATTGGGAAGAGCCCTATGTAACGGGCTCGGACGACTTCATCTTCCGCAACACCTTCCGCGATATCGCAACGATCCTTGAGGTGATGGGCGAGGCCGGCACCAAGTTCGAGCATGAGTGCTACGATGTCAGCCACCTCTACAACCTGGCGCATTTCGTTGATCGGGGCCTGGTGAAGCCGCCATTCTTCATCCAGATGATTTTCGGCATTCTGGGCGGCATCGGCCCCGATCTCGAAAACCTGATGTTCATGAAATCGACTGCCGACCGCCTGTTTGGCCGCGACAATTTCCAGTGGTCGGTGCTCGCGGCCGGACGCCATCAGATGCCGTTCCTCACACAAGCCGCGCTGATGGGCGGCAATGTCCGTGTCGGGCTGGAGGACAGCCTGTTCATCGAACGCGGCGTGCTTGCCGCCTCGAACGCGCAGCAGGTGGAAAAGATCGTGCGGATCATCCGCGAAATGGGCCATGAACCGGCGACGCCCGCCGAAGCCCGCGCGATGCTGGGCCTCAAAGGCGGCGACAGGGTGGAGTTCTAGGGTATGGCGCGCACGATTGTAGACCTCTCGATCTACCTCGAAAACGACGTGATCTCCGATCCGCCGCCCTACCAGCCCAAAATCGCTTACATCGACCACAAGACCTCGATACCCGATCTGGTCGGCTTCTTCCCGGGACTGAAGCCCGAAGACCTGCCCGATGGCGAGGCTTGGGCAATCGAGAAGATCGAGCTGATCACGCACAATGGCACGCACCTCGATGCGCCGTACCACTTCGCATCGACGATGAATCGGGGTGAGCGCGCGATCACGATCGACGAAGTACCGCTCGATTGGTGCTTCCAGCCCGGCGTGAAGCTCGATTTCACCGCCCTGCCCGATGGCTATGTGGTGACCGCCGGAGATGTCGAGGCCGAGCTCGCGCGCATCGGCCACACGCTCTCGCCGCTGGAAATCGTCGTGGTCAACACGGCGGCCGGCAAGCGCTATGGACAGGATGACTACGTCACCGCCGGCTGCGGCATGGGTTATGATGCGACCATGTACCTCCTCGAACGCGGCGTGCGGCTGACCGGCACCGACGGCTGGAGCTGGGATGCGCCGTTTGTCCACACGCGCGAGGCCTACGAGGCGACGGGCAATGCCGGTTTGATCTGGGAAGGCCACAAGGCGGGCCGCGATATCGGCTACTGCCACCTTGAGAAGCTGCACAATCTCGAAGTGCTGCCTCCCACCGGCTTCACGATCGCCTGCTTCCCGATGAAGATCCGCGCAGCCTCGGCCGGGTGGACCCGCGCGGTGGCGATCTTCGAGGATTAGGTCAGACGATCTTTTCCGTGAGGGCGAACATTACCGGTGCCGTCGCGCGCACCGATGGCCGGTCGCGGTGGAGCGCCTCGAACCGCGCGAGATTGGGATAGAGTTCGTGCCACGGCGCCATATCCGGCGCGTGGGCTTGCCAGAGCGGGATCATGCCCGTCTCGATCACGATGTCCTGATTGCCGAGCAGCGCGATTACCGCAATGTCCGCCAACCCGAACCGGTCGCCGACCACGTGTTCACGTGTCCCCACCCGGCGATTGAGTTCGGTCAGCCCGCCCTTGACCTTGCGCAGTTGCCGCTGCGCCCATTCAGCGCTGGGCTGGGGCCGCTGCATTTCCCAGAACAGGAGCACGGTTGCATCGAGCACGCCTTCGGCGATCACCTGCACCTGCTTGGCCTCCAGCGCCTCATTGGGCGCATCGGGGAGCATCGGCGGCGTGGGATAGCGCCACTCGATCCACTCCATGATGTGCGAGGATTCGAAGACAGGGTCAGCGTCATCGGGGATCAGCACAGGCAGCTGCTCGAGCGGGTTGTAGCGCGATGTCTGGGTATCGGCGTGCCAGGGTATCTCGTTCTGCAACGTGAAGGGCACGCCCTTTTCCATGAGGGCAATGCGCACCTTGCGCGCAAACGGGCTGGGTGTGGCGCTGATCAGGATCATCTTGGGCTCCTCTGGGTAATAGTCCGCGCAGCCAGCCATGCGCCCACCGCCGCCATGGCTTCGTCCGCCCGGTCGAGCGAACCGGCCATGCCAAGAAATCCATGATTCATGTCGTCGTAGTGGGCCAGCGTCGTCGCCACCCCCGCAGCAGTCAGGCGGCCCGCAAAGGCCTGGCCTTCATCGCGCAGCAAATCGTACTCGGCGGTGATGACATAGGCGGGCGGCAGACCACTTAGGTCCGGGGCACGCAGCGGCGAGGCCATCGGATTCGCTCGGTCGGCGGGGTCGGTCAGGTAAAGGTCCCAACCCCACCGCATCGCACTGGCGGTCAGGCCGCAGCCCTCGCCGCGCTCGATGTAGGATGCCGGAAGCATGTCGGGATAATCGGTAACTGGATAGAACAGAAGTTGCGCGGCAATCGTGGGGCCTCCGGCATCGCGCGCACGAAGGGCCGTGACGATCGCCATCGTCGCGCCAGCGCTATCGCCCGCCACCATCAGTTGCGCCGGGTCGCCGCCGAAGCTGGTGGCATGGGCGGCAGTCCAGCTGGTCGCGGCAAAGCTGTCATCAGGACCGGCGGGAAACGGCGCTTCGGGCGCGAGGCCATAGTCGACCGAGACGATGACCGCCCCGGACTGCAGGCATAGGTGTCGACAAAGCACGTCGTGCGTGTCGATGCTGCAGACCACGAAGGCGCTGCCATGGAAGTAGGTGATCACCGCGTGGCCCTGGTCCATATCGGGCCGGTAGATGCGCACGCGGATCTCGCCGCGCGGGCCGGGGATCATGCGGTCTTCGACATGAGCGACTTCGGGCCGTGGTGCCTTGACCGCCTGCGCCTCGAAGCTCGCGCGCAGCGCGGCAGGCGGAACATTCTGCATTGGCGGCATCCCGGCAGAGCTGTCGAGGATCGCCTGCAACTGGGGGTGTAAGGCCACGTCAATCTCCCTTAGCCAACGATCCATTGGCTGCGTGCGGCGCATCCGCGCTGGTCAATAGGGCGATTCCAGCCCGGCCAGCACCATCTCGGCGTAGATCTTGCCGATCTCCTCAGCGCTGACATCGCTTTCCGCTGGCCGGAACCAGCGGTTCGTCCACCCGACAATGCCGAGCACGCCATAGGCGACCACCTTGGACGAGCCCACATTGCGGAACGACTTGTCCGCATAGCCCTGTTCAATGATAGCGATCACCGCATCCGACATCTGCGCGTTCAGACCGCGCATATAGCGTGACCATTCGGACCGCTTGTCGCTAACATTGCTCAGGTTTTCGCGGATGTAGATGTAAATCAACGGATAGTGCTCTCCGTAAGACGACATCAGCGCGATGATGAGGTCTCGCAGCTTGCGCCGGGGGGGCATGTCGCTGGCCTGGATTTTCTTCGCAAGCGCCAGATTGCGCTCCACCACGGTGCGGACGATTTCGTCGAAGAGTTCTTCCTTTGACGAAATGTAGTAGTAAAGAGAGGCGCGGTCGATATTCAGCTCGGCCGCAACGGCTGTCATGCTCGCTCGCTGAAATCCCATCCGATTGAAGACCCGGATTGCCGCCTCGCCTATTTCCTTGCGGCGGGCTTGGTGCGATACGCTGGAATCCTCGCGTGCTGCTGTGCGCCGCTTTCCGATACCGCTCTCAGAGTTTGCCTTCATGGGCTTACCGTCTTTCATCACCCGAGCATTTATCAGCCAAAGCCAATTTAGTCAACATATGCGTTGATTTGGATGGCGGGTGCGCTACGTTCAAGCCCCTTAGTGCCGCTCGGGCGAGTGCAATCAACATTTATGTTGATAAAAGTACGTCCATCAATGCCTTCTGCTACTTGGCCTGCATTTTATGGCCTGTATCCAGGGCCGCAATCGCTTTGGCCGAAGTGATGATCGGCCGAGGAATGGTATGTGGGGGCACTGGGAGGGGCATACTCAGGAACGGCCGGTATATTTTTTATCTTATTCAACAACATGATCCATGTTCAAGCCTCCCTCCGTCTCCGCCAACGGCCTATTTCTGGCCGTTTCCCAAAGTTCTTAAGCCTGAAAAGGCTAAACCACTTAGGCAGGGTGACACGCTTTAGCCTCTTGCCGCTAATTTCGATCTGTCCCCCACAGGCGTGGGTAAGAATATGAGTTAGAACCTCTGGCAATCTGAGTGTAACGACGCTGCGTGGCCTCTCGGTCGGCGGCCGACAGACTGTTTCCGCGCATGACAAGCAAGGTCGCGCGCTCATGCAACTGCCTGGGTCTGGCGCGAGAGGTATGGACTGCTCTGTCCTCGTCGATATCGGGGACGCTGTCGCCGCAGGTCCCGCGGGTTTCGGTGGGGAGATCTACTTTGTCAGCGATGAACTCGCAGCCGTACCGCTTGGTGCCGGCCTGATTTTAACTCAGTGTGGAGTGAATTGGCCCCCCGCCGCGCGCCGACCGGGCGCAGCGCGTTGATCGGCACCCGGCTCAGCGCTCCATGTGCACGAGCAGCGATTCAAAGCCGACCCAACGGCGATAATCGGTTTGCTCTTCGTATTGGCGCTCCTCGCCCAGCACGGTTATCGCGCTGGTCCTTGTGGCCAGCTGCTGGATGAGGCTGCGCAGGATCGCGCGGGCCTGGGTTGCGCCGAGGCAGTTGTGCACCCCGCTGCCGAAGCCGAGGTGCGGATTTGGCGACCGATCGAGCCTGACCACCCCGGGGTCTTCGAACACGCGTTCATCGTGATTGGCCGAAGCCCAGCACAGCGAAATGCGTTCATCCGCCTGCACGTCGTGGCTGCCCAATTGCGTGCTATGGGCACAGACGCGACCGATGTGGGTGAGCGGTGATATGAAGCGGACAAACTCTTCGGTCGCAAAGGCGATCCGCTTGTGATCACCGGCGAGGGCGGCAAGCTCCTCGCGGTGTGCGGCAAAGTAGGCAATGATGCGGCTGACCGAATGGATCACCGTGTCACGGCCGCCAGCAAAGGTCAGATTCGCGATCCCGACCATCTCGTCGATCGTCAGCGCGCGGCCATCGACCGTTGCACGTCGCAGGATCGCAAAGAAGTCGGTGCCGTGGACGACATCGGCGGCATCGAGCGCTCCGCGGATATAGCGGTCAAGCGTTTCCCCCTTCCCCGTGCTGTCTTCGCCGTCGTGAAAGACATGGGTGCCCCAGCTGATCCATTCCTCGGCCGCCTTTTCCGGCATTCCCAGCAGATAGGTGAGCGCGCGCGATTGCAGCGGCAGGGCAAACCCGCGCACGATCTCGATCTCCGGCTGGGCCGTGGCGGCTTCGATCAGCCGCGCGATCAGCGCGTCGATGCGGACCTGATAGTCCGCCGCCAATGGGCGCAGGAAAATCGGCTTGAGCAGATCGCGAAATTGGGTGTGGAGCGGCGGATCGGCCTCGATCGGCAGCTGGCGAACCGACCGTACACCCTCTTCCGACGGGATCGGCACCCGCATCGGCGCATCCGACGAGAAGATCGTCCAATCCTTCGCTGCCTGGCGAACATCGGCATGGCGCAGGATCATCGGGATGGTTTCGCCGACGAAATCGGCAATCAGGATGCCATGGGCCTGACGCTCGGCGCGAAACGGATCAATGCAATCTTGGTCTGACATGGAAAGATTATCGCACCGGCTGAGCCGGGAAAACCAGCGGACAAAACCGGTCAATTGCTTTCGTGTTCTTGACCTTTGCGGGCCTTGGCCCGGTACTCGCGCGGGCTCATGCCGAAGCGCCGGCGGAACTGGTCGGCAAGGTGCGCGGGGCTGGCAAAGCCGGTTTTATAGGCGATTTCGTTGATCCGCTCCCCGCCCGAAAGCAGCCGCTGCGCCGCCAGTCGCAACCGATAGGAGCGCAGGTAATCCGAAAAGGTGTTGCCAAAGACCAGCTTGAAGCGGCGCGAGAAATAGGCTTCCGAGAGATGGCAGGCACTGGCCGCGCTGCTCAACGTTATCGGGCTTGCAGGGCTCCGCGCCACGAGGTCGAGCGCTGGCCTGAGCCGATCGAGCCCGCCACTCTCGCCAGGTGCTTCCTCCGGGTGGCCATCACCGGCAAGCCCAATCGTCCCGAGTATCAGTTCGATGATGCCCGCGGTTGTCGCTCGCGCAGGGGCGGGCTTGGCCGCAAGTTCCAGCAGCCAATCGAACAGCGTGTTCATGCGGCCGCGCATGGTGCCATCAAACGTGATCGCCGTGCAGCGACCGAGCGAGATCTGCGCCTCGCGCGCAGCAAGGGCCGCTGTCAGCGATGGATCGAGATGTGCCAGAACCCAGCTGTGCGCGCCCTCCGTTATGGCAAAATCGTGGTGGCGCATGGAGGGCACGAACACGAGCGTTCCGGCACGCAGCGTGAAGATGCCGTCCTCGCTGACGAGCTCGCCCGAAATCTCCTGGAACCAGACCAGTTCGGCGGCATCGTGAAAGTGCGCGAATCGTTCGGGCGCAGGGTCTGCCAAGGCCGCCACCACGCGCTCGGCACGCACCAGTGCACGAGGGTGGACCTCGACCGGTTCACAGATTGACCCTCTCGCCATCCCGCATCGCTAACAGCGCTGCCGGGCAAGGTCCATGCGATCTGCGGGCGGCGGGTTCCGGCCTCCATGCGCCAAGTCTGAATTCGTATGTCGCTCTGTTTTCATCGCAGTGCCGGCAAGGCAAAGGGTGCCGCCGCATCATGGTGGCCGATTGGAGAGACAATGCCCCGCGCAAGCCAGTTCGTCGAATCCCGGGCCGCCATTACCACCGGTGCGGGCGACTTGCTGCTCCAGCAGGTCCGCGTAGCGCCGCCGGGGCCCGATGAAGTGCGAATTCGCGTGGTAGCGGCAGGGGTCTGCCATACGGACCACGCCAGCCTGTCATGGGGCCGGACCATGGTTCTCGGGCATGAGGGCGCAGGGATCATCGATGCCGTCGGGCCGGGCGTGACGGGCCTTGCCATCGGCCAGCCGGTTTGCCTGAACTGGGCCATTCCCTGCGGCGCGTGCCCGCAGTGCGCGCGCGGCAACGAGCACATCTGCGACCGCACACACGGTCGCTGGCCGGAACGGTTCGGCACGAGCGCGGCCCATGCCGGCAGCACCCTGTGGGGCGATCAGGCCATCGATCGATCCTTCCATCTCGGCGTGTTTTCCGATTTCACGATTGTCAGGAAGGAAGCGGTCAGTCCGCTGCCTGCGGGCATGGGATTGGGCGAAGCGGCCCTGCTGGGCTGCGCGGTAATGACCGGGGTCGGCTCCGCACTCAATGTGGCGCAGGTCCGCCCGGGGGAGACCGTTGCGGTCGTGGGCTGCGGCGGCGTTGGCCTCAATGTCATTCAGGGCGCCCGCATCGCCGGGGCCAGCCGGATCATCGCGATGGACCTGAGGAGCGAGCCACTCGAACGGGCCAGGCACTTCGGCGCGACCGACGGCATCCTCGTCCAGAGCGATGACCCCGCGTTTGCCGATCAGATCGGCAAAGTACGTGCGCTGACGGACGATTACGGCGTGGATGTCGCCTTCGAGGCGACCGGTTCAGCCCGCCTCAGTTTCCTGCCCCTGCACCTCGTCCGCAACGGCGGGCGCGCCATTCAGGTCAGCGGCAGCCACGGCGCCGTCACCGCGCACATGCCCGATTTCATGTGGGACAAGAGCTATTCGACAGCGCTCTATGGCGGCTGCTGTCCCACCCGGGATTTCCCGCGCCTGTTCACGATGATGGCTGAAAACAAGCTCCATGTCTCGGATCAGATAACCCACCACTACGGCCTCGAGAGCGCCGGTCAGGCCATTTCGGACATGCTCTCGGGCGTGAGCGGCAAGGGCGTGATCTGGCTGACTGGTGATGACCATGTTTCGCACGCTTGAGCTTTCAGACCCGGCGCTGACGCCTCCCGGTTTCACGTTCGCAACGGTCAAGAGCGCGGCCTTGGGCCAGCGGGGCGATGTTGCGATCTACGCGCCCCCGGGCACGGCGGCGGACTCGCCGATCGTGGTCCTGCTGCACGGCGTCTATGGCTCGCATTGGGCATGGGCCTTTCGCGGCGGCGCAGCTCCGGTTCTCGGTGCGCTGATTGCTGCAGGAGAGGTGCGGCCGATGGTGCTGGCCATGCCTTCTGACGGATTGTGGGGCGATGGATCGGGCTATGTGCCCCATGGCGCGGCCGACTTCGAGCGATGGATCATCGACGAGGTTCCCGCAGTCGTGCGCGAGGTGCGGCGTACCGGCGATGCGCCTGCGCCCCTGTTCATGGCCGGCCTCAGCATGGGCGGCTTCGGCGCACTGCGTCTGGCCGGGCGCTATCCCGAGCGTCTGGCAGCCGTTTCCGCACATTCCGCGATCACGGATCTGGAACAGATGGACCCCATGATCGAAGAGCGGCGCATCGGATGGGGAGAGCAGGCCGAGGACCGCTCAGTCGTGACTTGCCTGCTGCATGCGCGTGCCGCCCTGCCCCCGCTGCGGTTCGATTGCGGAGTGGATGACGCGCTACTGCCCGAAAACCGCCGTTTGCATGAGGCGCTGACGGCGGCCAACATCGCCCACATCTACGAGGAGTTTCCAGGCGGCCATGATTGGCCCTACTGGAACCAGCACCTCGCTGACAGCCTGCGCTTCTTCGAAGGGCAGCTTTCCTCTCGCTCCTAGGGTCAGGACCTATCAACCGCGCGTTGGAGGCTTAGGGTCCCCTCCGCAATGACGGAGGACACGTCCGCCTCACCTCAGGCAAGCAGGCGAACACGCGGTTCGCGCGCCCAATGCCGGGCCGGTGCGACATGAGGGAAGTCCTGGAGGTTGGTTACGCCATCGTCCGCGGCGATTCCCCATTCTCCGAGCAGCCGCAGCGTTGCCGGGCAGGCGCCGATCGTCTTGCAATGGGCATAGGCATCGGCGAACCACTCGCGCGCGGTGTGATCACTGCGCAAAGCGCTGAGCGCTTCCGGCGGTATGATCGAGACCACTGCATCAAACAGCGCCGATGGGCTTCCCTCCAACTTGGCGTCTGCTTTCAAGGTGCCGTCGCGGACTTCCTGTAGGCCGACCTTCTGCGAAACCAGTACCACCCGGCCCTGCTGCGCTTCGATCGCATCGCGCATCCGCTCGATGCTGTCACGGCTGGAGCCTTCAGCAAAGAGCAGCCCGATCGTCCGCCCGTTCATGCGCGGCTGGCCTGCGGACAGGATCGAAAGCGCGGGCGAAGGGTCCATGTCGAATACTGGCGCTGCGCTTTTCGCAGGCGCCGGCAGCGGCAGTGAAAGGCCTTTCGCAACGCGGTGCGCCAGGTCCATGTCGACTGCTGCGAGCCGGGTCAGCATGCGCTGCTGAACATGCTCAAGATCCACTTTCGACAGCTCGAACACAAAGGCGCTGGCAAGGTGAGACTGTTCGACCGGAGTTTGTGAACGGTAGAACAGCCGGGCCTGCGAGTAGTGGTCGTCAAACAGTTCGGGCCGCATGCGCAGACGCGCGCAGCTATCATCGCGCTGGGCTGCGTCCGGGAATGTGACGAAGCCGGTCTCGGCGCATTCCCGCGGGCCGGTTGGTTCGCCCTGTTCGAACAGGCTGTTGGGCTCGTAATTGGCGCGGCCGTGGGGGACGCCCATCTGCATCATGCCGTCGCGCTGAAAATTCTGAAACGGGCAGCGCGGGGCATTGATTGGCAACTGGTGGAAGTTGGTCGTGCCGAGCCGTGATTTCTGCGTATCGAGATAGGAGAACAACCGTCCCTGCAGCAGCGGATCGGCAGTAAAGTCGATTCCCGGCACCACGTTGGCGGGGCAGAACGCCGATTGCTCGGTCTCTGCAAAAAAGTTGTCGGGATTGCGGTCCAGCGTCATCCGTCCGATGATCGTGACTGGCACCACCTCTTCCGGGATAAGCTTGGTCGCATCCAGAACGTCGTAGGGCTGTTCCATGGCCCAGCCATCATCGAACACCTGGATGCCCAGTTCCCACTGCGGAAACGCGCCGCGCTCGATCGTCTCAAACAGGTCGCGGCGATGGTAATCGGGGTCTGCACCCGCGATCTTGGTTGCCTCGTCCCACGTCGTAGACTGTATGCCGAGCACTGGCTTCCAGTGAAACTTCACCAGATGCCCCTCGCCCGCCCCGTTTACCAGCCGGAAGGTGTGAATGCCGAAGCCTTCCATAAAGCGTGGCGAGCGCGGCAGCGTGCGGTCGCTCATCTGCCAGAGCACCATGTGCATCGCTTCTGGCATTAGGCTGATGAAATCCCAGAACGTATCGTGCGCGCTGGCGGCCTGCGGATAGCCTTTGTCTGCCTCCATCTTCACCGCGTGGACGAGGTCGGGGAACTTGATCGCGTCCTGGATGAAAAACACCGGGATATTATTGCCGACGATGTCCCAGTTGCCCTCATCCGTGTAGAATTTGACGGCAAAACCGCGCACGTCACGGGGCGTGTCGATGCTGCCGGCGCCGCCCGCGACGGTCGAAAAGCGTGCGAAGACCGGCGTCTTCTTGCCGGTCTCGGCGAAAAGGCCGGCCTTGGTCAGCTCGGGAATTGCGCGCGTGCATTCGAACACGCCGTGCGCTCCGTGTCCGCGCGCATGGACCACGCGTTCCGGAATGCGTTCATGGTCGAAGTGGAAGATCTTCTCGCGGAGGACGAAATCCTCCAGCAGCACTGGCCCACTTCGACCTGCCTTCAGGCTGTTCTGGTTGTCGCTGATGCGCAGGCCTTGATTGGTTGTGAGATGAGCAAGCCCGGCATCGTGCGGGCCGCCGTTCGGAACATGCTGGTGCGTCTCGCCCGACGGGCCGGGCGTAGTCTCGAAGCTGGGGGAATCCTGCGACATGCCGTGCCTTTCAGATCATGAACAACCCGCGCGGTGCGCGCCAGAAGCATAGCCAGTAAAGCCGCCGGCAAGGTCAAGGTTCCCGCCTGCGTGTCGCGCATGACTGCATTCAAGCACAGACCAGGATCATCCCAACCCATGTTGTCGTTTGGGAACTTCGTCGTTGCGGCCCGGTTTCGAGGGCACTTGCCCCGAAGGAGCTGCAATGACCACGAAATCCCATATGACCATTGCGCCCGAAGCCGCGCAATTCTGCGAGGTTGGCCTCGATTTTCTCTGCGTTGAAGGCGCAGGTTAGCCAGCACGCCCATGTCGATGGGATTTCCCCGATCGAGGCCAAGGCCCCGGGGAGCCGTGCAGACGCCGCAAGGGCCATCGCGCGGTGTTGGGACAGCTCGTCCAGCGCGATGCGATCTATCGCATCAGCGGTTCCACGCATCCGCTCACCGCTACACGGGCGGAAGGAAAGGCGCGCGCAAGGGGCTGAGGCCAAGACCATGCTTCAGGATGTGCAAAGCAGGGTCCAGGCGATCGCGCGTAGCCGTTACCACTCAGGGGGAGAGGGCGAGCGAGGTCGGCCACAGATTGCTTACGCCGCACCTTTCGCATGCTCAGGCCGCGCGGTTTGCGTATTCCGGGGCGATGGCGTGCAATCTCGCCAGAAAGGCATCGAAAACTTCTCCCTCCAGCACGAAATTCTTGCGCGCTTCCGGCACGATGCCTCCTTCGAGAATGGCAGAAAGCGCCGAGCGAGCGCGGGCTATGCGGCTCTTGATCGTGCCGACCGCCACGCCGCACACCAGCGCGATTTCCTCGTAGCTCATCGTGCCGATGGCCATCAAAATCAGGACTTCGCGCTGCGTCGCCGACAGGCATTCCATCGCGCGCAATACGTCGATGGCCTCCAGCCGCGCTTCCTGATCGCCCTTGCAATTGAGGATGCGCTCCGCAGTGGCTTCGTCATAAGCGCCCGTAAAGCGCTCGCGCCGCAATTGGCCGAAATAGTGGTGCCTGAGGATCGTGAATGTCCAAGCCCGGAAACTCGTCCCCGCCCGGAAGCGATCCCGGGCAGCCCATGCCTTGAGCATGGTCTCCTGCGCGAGATCATCGGCGATATCCCGGTGGCCGCACAGACTGCGCGCGAAAGCACGCAAGTGCGGGATCGAGGCGACAAGCTCTCTGTGAAAATCCGCGTCCGACAAGGCATGGCTCTCCACCGCGCCGACTTTGCGTCCGGTCTGGTTGGTCATAGGATTTTCCTGACAAAGGGTTTAGGGCAACTATTCTCCAAGTTAAGCGACGGAGTGCGGATATTATACCGCAGTCGCGAAAAATACCGCCGAATCATTGTTTAGCTTGAAACTTTAGTTAGTGTGCATGCTTTGCGGCGAGGCGTGGCAATTGCCCCACAGGCCGCAGCAGGAAGTTTTTTTGTCACGCGGGCGGGAACTACCGGCACGGCAACCGTTTATGTCGAAACCCCGCCACGCTCGCGCGCCGCAGAGTGAAGGGGCCGCGCAATATGGGGCCACTCATGGGCAACTCTTCGGATCCTTCAAACCTTTCCGGCCGCCGCATAACGAGCGGCGATCCGGCCGGCGCGGAACTGGGACGAACCCTGCCCTACCTCCGACGCTACGCGCGCTCGCTAACCGGTCGGCAAACCGCGGGAGACGCCATAGTCCGGGCGCTACTCGAGTCCTCGCTCCGCGACGGTGCGATCCGCGCCGAAATCTGCAACGGACCTGTCGCGCTGTTCCGTGCGTTCACGCAGCTGTGGAAGTCGACCGAAGTCCCGACGCCTCCCGGATCGGTCTCCCCGCATGGCTCGCAGATTGCGCGGATCCCGAGCTTGCCGCGCCAGGCCCTTCTGCTCCATCAGCGCGAAGGCTTTTCGATCCCCCAAACCGCTGCGATCCTGAGTGTTTCAGAAAGATATGCGGAGGAACTCGTCCAGCAGGCGAAGACAGATCTCGGGCTCGAAAACCCGGTGCGCGTGCTCGTCATCGAGGATGAGGCGCTGATCGCATGCCACCTTGAGAGCATCGTTGCCGAAACCGGTCACCGTGTTGTCGCCAATGCGACCACTGCCCAGGACGCGCGCGCCCTGTTCGATCTGGAAAAGCCGAACCTCGTGCTCAGCGATGTGCAGCTCGCAGACGGTAGCTCAGGTGTCGAGGCGGTCGATGCCATCGCGGCGCAGAGCGACGTACCGGTGATCTTCATTACGGCCTTTCCGGAATTGCTGCTTACGGGCGAACGGCCGGAGCCGGCATTCCTGATCGGCAAGCCATTTCGCGATGAAACGGTGCGCACGGCGATCAGCCAAGCGCTCTTCTTCGGCTCACAAGGCCGACAGTGAGGTATTCCCGGTAAGTGCGTTGCACTGCCGGGAATGGTACAAGACGACAATGGAATGCGGGGACGGAGTATGCATTTCCGAGATTTCAATGGCCATACGCGGGCTCTGTTTGTGCAGGCCAGCATGTGCGGTATCGGGCATGAGAAGCGATACATGAACAAGGACCCGTTCTCGAAAGCGAAACCTGCTCCCGGCTTTGAACGAAAGCAGGCGGCGCCGGTCGATCTACAGGATGGCGAGCTTCCCGAAGCCGACTGGAACAAGGACATCCGCGCCTATTACGACGCCGTGGTTGAAGAGCCTGTGCCGCAGGAGTTTCTCGACTTGCTGGCGCAGATCGCCAGCGACATTTCCGAGTAGGTTGCGACATGGCGCTGCGATCCGATGGTCGGACCCGCTCCGAACATGACAGCTTCGGTCCGATCAAGGTTCCTGCTGCAGCATATTGGGGTGCCCAGACACAGCGCAGTCTGGTTCATTTCGATTTTCCGGAACCAGAAAGAATGCCGGTTGCGATCGTGCATGCACTGGCCACGATCAAAGTAGCGGCTTCACGTATCAATCGCGCGCATGGCCTACCAGCCGATCTTGCCGACGGAATCGAAACTGCGGCGCAGGAAGTCATGCGCGGCGATCTCGACGACCATTTTCCCCTCACTGTGTGGCAAACCGGCTCGGGTACGCACACCAACATGAACGTCAACGAGGTCATTGCCGGCCGGGCAAACGAGATCCTGACATGCGGTCACGCTTGGCGCCTTGCAGCGATAGTGGGTTTCACTCGCCACGCCCTCCAGGGACTTCGCGCTGACGAGGCTCGTATCGCCGATCTCGTCGAACGCTCGCTCATGCTCGTGACCGCGCTCGCGCCGCATATCGGCTACGACAAGGCCGCGCGAATTGCGCACGATGCCCATGCTCGCGGCCTGACCTTGCGCGAAGCAGCGCTTGAAAGCGGGATTGTCGATGCAGACGTCTTCGATCGACTTGTCCGCCCACAGCACATGGTAACCCCGCAAAGCTGAACCATGACTCGAATTACGCACCGACTACGGTCCCCCCGTGGGCTCGGCGCGATGTCGTTCAGCTGACCGTCCGGCGTGGGCAAAGCGCGCTCCGGTGAGAGTGCCGAGAGGCGCGCTTACGTCCAACGCCTCACGCAGTCAGTAGTAGGTCAGGCCGTAGTGGGAGTAGATCTCCTTGCCATACTGACGGTCGAATTCCGGTGCTGCGGAATCGCCATAGTGCGGCGCATCACCGAGTTGCTCCTGATTGAGCTCGACAACATAGCCGCTCTTGTTCGGATCATAGGCCAGCATTTCCCACGGGATGGGGTAGTAATCGCTGCCGATGCCAAAGAACCCACCGAACTGAAGCACGGCATAGCGTGCCTTGCCCGAGCGCTTGTCGACCATGAAGCGCTGGATGGTGCCAAGGCGCTCGCCTTGCGGATTGTAGACTGCTGTGCCTTCAACCCTGTCGGAAGAGATGAGATCATGCGTCTCATAAGTATCAGACGTGTCGGACATGTCATGGCTCCTGCTGTTGAAATGGCCTCGGGGTGCCTGAGGACATTGCGACAACGTGGAGCGACTGGCGTTGTTCCGGCTCCCCCTCCCCTTCCGACTTTCTAACCCAAATCAGTATCTGCTGATGGACCTCTCCGGCTCGGCGAACGTTATCTGCGGCACTGGGCCCTCCTCTCTGGATGGGTCTGCGATGGCATCACCATGCCATTTTTCAGAGGAGATGGCTTATGGAACGTGCGTTCTGGATCGTGGCTCCGGCCCTCGCTTTGGCATTAGCCGGGTGCGACAAGAAGGTGGATGGCGAGAGTCCGTCGGGTGACAAAGTGACGCTTGAAGCGCCAGACATAAAGTTGCCCGCTGCAGTCACCCAGACGACTCACGCGCGCGGCTATCTCGACAAGGCAGCAGCCGGGGACAGCTTTGAAATCCAGTCCTCGCAGGCGATCCTGAAGACCACGGGGAACGCCGACATACGCTCGTTCGCCAAAACGATGATCGCCGCGCATGAGAAGTCCACCAACGAATTGCTCAGCGCAGCAGACAAGATCAAACTCGCGCCGGGCTTGCCGGCTCTGACCGATGATCAGCAGGAGCAGCTTGGCCAACTCGCCGCCGCAAATGGGGCCGACGCTGACAAGCTCTACCTCGACATGCAGCGCACCGCGCACAAGGATGCGCTGGACCTGCACCAGCACTACGCTTCTGATGGCGATACGCCGAACCTCAAGGCAGTCGCGGCAACGATCGCTCCCGTAGTCCAGTCGCATCTCGATATGCTGGACAAACTGCCTGGCTCGTCCCCCGCCCACTAGGCAGTCCGCGCCGGGAACATCGCTTCAACCCTCGAAGCGTGATCTCCCGCGCGGGATCATACCGGCCACGACGCCCCTCGGTGTCGTGGCCGGCCCTTTTCTGGCGGACTGGCGTATCCTACTGGCACGCAGGGCCGCACATGCGCCGCAGTTCTGCCGGGTCGAGCAATTCTAGCCGGCCTGCGGTGAGGGCGATCACCCTTTCACCGCGAAGGATCTGCAGCACGCGGTTGGCATGGACCGCAGAAATCCCCACGACATCGGCAATGTCATGCTGTGTGAGCGGCATTGGGCAGCGGTTGGCCACGACCTTGCCCGTCAGTTCCATGCGTTCGAAAAGATCGACGAGCAGCGCGCAGATGCGCTCGGTCGCGCTCATCCGCCCAAGGTTCACGATCCACGTCTCATGGTTTTTCAGCGTGCGTGCGATCGCGTTCAGCACTTCCAGGATGCCCGGTGCCCCGTGCGCGAGGTCTGCCCGGATCCGGGCCAGCGGGAGTTCGACGAACGAAACATCGGTCAGAGCCACGATCGGCCAATTGGCCCGGCCGGTAAGGAGCCACTGCGCTTCGCAGTAGTCGCCAGGCAGGAACAATGAAATGATCTGGCGGCGGCCATCGGGCAGGAGCCGGTACTGGCACGCCCAGCCGTCGACGACCCGGAACAGGCGGTCGGTCGTCTCATTGCGCCGCACCAAGTGTGCATGGCGGCGTATGTGCCTGACTCCGGCCGGTTCGATTGCAATTGCAGCCATCGACAATTCATCCGCGTGAGGGTCTGTCACCATTCAATCGTTTCGCCGGGCGGCTGTTCCCGCACAAACCGATGCTGATCGCGCGGTAATCTCTGCGCATCGCTTCATGGCTTTCGCGCGGCCACTCCGGCAGCGACAGGTGCGCCAAGAAGGATGGCGCCGACAGCAGGTTTGAAAACGACGATGGTCGGTGGCGCTCGTTTCTGGCGCGGACTGGATTTTTGCCAAGTGGGTCGAACCCATCGCAATTCGCGCTTGCGACTTCTGCGACGCATACCCGGATCGGCACATGAACTGCCACCCTGAGCGACCCTGCAATTGTGGGCGGCAAGCAGTATGTCGTCATCTACGCCGGCGGCCATCATTTCATGGAAACGCCGACTGGTGATGCCCTGTCAGGGTAAGGTGCGGGGGTGGGCTTTGCGCCCGGCACGACCTGGCCCGTCCCACCCGCCTCTTTGCAGGCGATAGTGCCCGACCTCGCTGCCGCGGTCATCCCGCAGCAGCGAGGTCACTGCACGAGGTCACTTCCGGGCCGTGGATCGCGCTGGCGCCCCCTGCTTGGGCGCCGCGCTCTTCGCAGCGGCCTGTTGCTGCTTGATCTGGCTCTCGCCCATCGCCGAAACTAGCGCATTGCCCTTGCCTGAGAAATTCGCAGCCGGCAGCATGGCGGTTGCGCCATCGACCTTGACGAGGACCGCCTGCACTTCACCATGCGTATCCGCGATCACACTGCGGACCTTGCCCAGGCGGTTCCCGTCAGGGCCAAGGACGCTCATGCCGCGGCTGACGGAGAAGGCTCCGTCGCCAGCCGCCGCCAGACTGCCCGCAGCGGCCAGATTGCCCGATGCGCCAGACAGCAGGCCGTTGGCGCTGCCGTTCGCCGTTCCTGTCGCAACGCCGCTCGCCGAACCGGCAGTCTGCCGCGCTGCGGAGCCAATCATCCCCGCGCTGCTGCGCGCGGTCATTGCGGCATCGGATGCAGCCGTGCGGGCCGTGCTAAGCGTCCCTGTGGCGGTCTGGGTCAGCGCATCTGTGCCGAAGAGCTGCGCATCGGCGCTACCTGCGGCGCTGCCCGAAGCGCTACCCGAGGCGCTACCCGCCATCGCCTGTGCAGGCGTGGAGACAGCCTGCGCCGCCATCCCGGTCAGCCCGGCATTGGCGCTGCGATCGGCATGAACCGTGCCGCTCTTCGCGTTGACGTTCTGACTACCGGCGGTGCGGGCGCTGGACTTCGAGTTCGCGAGCGGGGCGGTCCCGACAGTGTCGACCGGCGAACGGACGGTGTCCATCGTCGAGCCAATGCTGCCCGGTCCGTTCAAGGTACCGCCCAGCGTTCCACCCAAGGTGCCACCCAGTGTGCCGCCAAGCGCGCCGCCGCCGCCGATGAGCTGGGCGTGCGCGGGCACGATGGTGAGGAGCAGCGCGGTGGTCGATGCGAGAAGGATCTTCATGGCAATTCCCTTTCGTTCCGGTGCGGGCACGATCTTTTCGTGCCGCATGCAAGGGAAACGGATGGGCGTTGCGGCTTAATCCATCACAGGCGAAAATTTCATCGCGTGCGGCGGCAAAGGCCGCAGATGAGGCCGCGCCCGAAGACGGGATCAGGCCCGCGGCGGCCAAGATCGTGCGCTTCGCCGTCAAGCTCGGCCTGCCAGCGCGCGCCTGCGCCTGACAAGGCATGCGCGGTGCGCACCGCGACCAGAGGCGCGGCAAAGGATGTGCCGCGCACCGGCTTCCACACCCCGGCAGCGTTGGCCGCCAGCATATCGGCGCCCGGAGCGGCATAATCGAGATGGAGCGCGCGGCCGGCCTCGATCAGGGCGCGGTTGCGGCCATCGACCGCTGTCACGGCGAGTACGCCGGGATAGGAGGCGGGAAACGACGGCGGCGCGGCAGGACCATCGTTGCCGACCGCCGCCACCACGACCGCGCCGCGCGCCTGGACCGCCTTGATCGCGCGCTCCAGCACCGGATTGCGCGGGCCGACCAGACTGATCGAGACGACCCGCGCCTGCTGCGCGACCATCCAGCCCAGCGCCTGCGCGATGGCCATGGCATTCCCGCCGGCGGGATCGGTGCCATAGACATCAGCCGCCACGATCTGGGAAGCGCCCGCATGCAGCAGCAGCGAGACGACCGCGCTGCCATGATCGCAGGCAAGTGGCGCACCGCGCGCAAAGCCGCGCAAGGCAGCGACCGGCGCGGAAGCCGCAGGCGCTCCGTCGATCACCCCGATCCGCGTGGACACGGCTTCGAGCGGCGGCACCGCCTTGCCGGGCGAGCCTGCTGCTGCCTTGCCAGATGCGAGGTAGAGCTGATCCGCAGCGATCGTCGCGCCAGGCAGCAGCCCGTGCAGCTCCCGCTGCGCTCGGGCGAGCGACTGGCCGGCTGGCACCGCAAGGCGGAGGACCGAGATGCCAAGCTCGGGCACGTCCTCGCGGGCGATGAGGGTGAAACCAGCCTGCAGCGCACGCGCGAGCGATGCATCGTCCGCACCCTCGAGCAGAAGCTCGCCGCGCCGCGCAGGCTGGCCATCCCCGTCGAACTCGATGGCTTCGCGGTGATCGCGCACCAGTCGGTCCAGCCGCAGGGTCCGGACCGAGGCGAGGCGTTCCACCGTCTCGAGGCGGGTGCCCACCGCCTGATCGACAAGACCGTCTATGCTGCCCCTCACCCGGCCCAGCGTCTGGTCGATGCCGGGCAGGCCGAGCTGTGCAGCAGCCGGAGCGGCAGCCACGACCAGCGTGAGTGATAGGAGCCGGCGCAAGTGCATGACGTTGAAGCCTTGATTCTTTTTGCTGAACTGCGGATTAAACGAGCGGAGCCGGGCGTTTCATCCATGAAAGGAAAGAAAGCTGGCCGAACGCTTCGAATCGCAGATCCTGACGCACCTGCCGCGCCTGCGGCGGTTTGCGGTCGGGCTGGCGCGCGATCAGGCCGACGGCGACGATCTGTGCCAGATGACCATCGAACGTGCGCTTGCCCGCCGGGATCAGTGGCAGGAAGGGACACGGCTCGACAGCTGGATGTTCAGGATCATGCGCAACATCTGGATTGACGAAACGCGTTCCCGCTCACGCCGGTGGCAAACCTTCGTCGATGAGGAACACGGCACAGCCGAAGGAGCCAACGGCGATCAGGAGGCTGTTGTCGAGCTTGGCAACATCGATCGCGCCCTCGCGCGCCTGCCTACCGAGCAGCGCGAGGCGGTGCTGCTCGTGATGGTCGAGGGCTATTCTTACAAGGAAGCCGCCGAGATCGTCGGCTGCCCGGTCGGTACGCTGAATTCGCGGCTGGTACGCGGCCGCGATGCATTGCTCACTTTGCTTGGGACTACGCCATGACAATCACCCCGGAACAGCTTGCGGCCTTTGCCGATGGTCAGCTCCCGGAAGCGGAGGCGCGGGCCATTGCCGCTGTGGTCGCGCTCGATCCCGATCTTGTCCGCCAGGTGGTGCAGCATCGCGCACTGCGGGACCAGCTTTCCGCCCATTTCGCCCCGTTCATGGATGCGCCCATCCCGGAGCGACTGACGGCGGCATTGAAGGAGCCGCAAGGCCAGGTGATCGATTTCGCCGCAGCGCGGAAGGAACGGGCGGGCCGCCGGCCGGCTCCCGCTACGGACTGGCGGCAAGGGTACTTGCGGCGCTGGGCGTGGATTGCCGGACCTGCGCTGGCTGCCACGCTGGTTCTGGCCGTCCTGCTGCCCCGGCTTGCCGATCGGGAAACTCCGATGGCGAATGGTCCGGACTATGCTTCAGGGCCACTTGCCGACGCACTCGGCAAGCAACTATCCGGCGAAACATCCGGTACGGCACCGACGCGCATCCTGCTCAGCTTCCGCGACAGGACCGGAACTTATTGCCGCGCCTTCGCGGGCAAGGCGCAGGCCGGAATCGCTTGCCGCGATGAACAAGGCTGGCAGCTGCGCAAGGTGTTTGGCGCTACGGCGGGCCAGTCGGGCGATTATCGCCAAGCGGGCAGCACCGATGCCGCGCTGATGGCCATGGCGCAGGACATGGCGCCGGACGGCGCACTCGACGCTGCGCAGGAACAGGACGCGAAGGCCCGCGGTTGGCGCAAGACGCCACACTGATTGCCGGCACGATGGATTAAGCGGCGCGCGGCGTTCGTTTTCGCCACGAAGGTACGGCCCTGTGAGCCGCCATATCGTGGAGACGACCATGCGCAAGTTCATGATTTCCGGCGTTCTGACCGCAGTTCTCGCGCTGCCCCTGCCGGCTTCGGCGCAAGAGCTTTCCGCATCTGGTCCGCCTGAAACCCCAAAAAGCCGAACTACTGCCGAGGTCTTTGGCGGTTTGGACTATGAGCAAGGCAAATACGGCACCGGTGCGAAGGTCGAAACCGCATCGGCGAAGATCGCAGTGAGCATGCGCAAGGGGCGGGTGAGGCTGGCAGCGGCCGTACCCTATGTGCGGACAACGGCGCCGATCGACGTGGTCGTCAGTCAGGGCGGTCTGTTTGGAACCCCGCTGCTGGGCAGCAACACCAGCCAAACGGTGCGGACGCGGCGCGAAGGGATCGGCGATGCGGCAATCGAGGCCGCCTACGACGTGCCAGCAGCAGGCTTCATCGCCTCGCTCGGCGCCGGGATGAAGCTGCCGACTGCCTCGCGCAGCAAGGGCCTGGGCACCGGCAAGGTCGATTACGCGGTGAACGCCGAAATCGCCCGTCCCTTGCGCGGCGGCATTACGCCGTTTGCAGCTGTGGGATACACTCTCGTCGGCAAGCCAGAGGGGTTTGCCGTGCGTAACACGCTCGCGGCCTCGGCCGGAACGCGCATTGCGCTCTCGTCGCGGGCATCGGCGGCGATTTCCTATTCCTACGAGCAATCCGCAGCGCGCGCGCTCACTGACCGCCAGAGCATCGGCTTCGGAGTGGGCGTTGGCATCGGGCGCAAGCTGCAACTGGGGCTGCAAAGCGAAGCCGGGCTGAGCCGGGGCGTGCCCGATGTCAAATTGGGCCTGCGCTTGGGAGCAGGTTTCTAGGTCGCTGCGCTCAGCCCGGAGGCATCAGCCTGATCCGGATCGTGCCGACGCGGTCAGTCGGCACGATGCTCAGCCGTTCGTCACCATTCAGGTTTCGGCCGGGCTTCCAGCCTTCGGCAGTCATGCGCCCTTCTTCGACCCGGTCGAGTTCGGCGAGCACCGAACCCTTGGAGAAGTCGGCGGTAAAGCCCTTGCCGATGATCAGGAATGTGTCTTTCCCCTCGGCAATGATGATGCCGAATGCCCGCCCATCCCCCGGCGCAGGCCGGGCCAGCGGCCCTTCCGTCTCGCTGGGTAGTGGCGGTGGCGGCGGGGGTGCCTGAAGTCCGACGTCGAGCAGCATTTGCCGCAGCAGTCCCATCGTCTCCTGAACCGTAATGCTGTAGCCGCCCAACGTGATCACGGCGGGCTTGCCATCGTCGAGCAGAACTCCCGCGATGCGTCCTTCCGCCTGCGCGCGCGCAATCACCGCGTCCAAGCCAGAAAGCTGGGACAAGGCCTGCGCGAGTTGGCTATCGACTCGCCCATCCTCGATCCCGAAAACCGAGTAACCGATCGCGCGATGCTGCCCGAGCGCCCAGAACAGGTTGCCTGTGCGAAATTCAGCCTCGGGCACGAATAGGGGGTTTCCCGCATGATCGTAGTCGGCCAGCACCTGCTTGGCGTTGGGCGTGTAGATGTCGGGTGAGAGCATATCGAGCGAAGGCGCCGCTGCGCGCCAGACATCGAGCACGCGCCGCGCGGGACCCCCGCTGGGATACTGCCCTGCCGTGGGCTGGCCGTCCTGCGGACCCAGCCAGCCATTGGTATACATCGGCAGCTTGAGTTCCGCTTTGCCCGCCGCAGCCAGAGCTTCCATGTAGCGGGCAAAGTGCCAGGCCATGAACACCTCGTCGGCCTGCCAGTCGGTTCCGAATACCTCGGCCCACGTGCCGGAGGAGCGGCGACCCTGACGGGCCCACAACGCATCGAGCTCTGGTTTCAGGGCGGAACGGTTTGCGCCAAGGAACCTCAAGAGTTCCGTCGGCACCGGTGCCCTCCACGCCGCTTCTGCCAGAGCCGAGCGATCGCGGCTGTCGCGTAGCAGTCCGGATTCGTTGTTCACCTGCACCATGATCACGCGGTGGTCCGCGTCGACCGTGGCCAGATGCTTCATCAGCGCCGCGAAGGCCTTGCGATCCGCCTTGAGCAATTCGGGCGAGAACACCGAAAGTACCGGCTTGGGCATGGCGCCGGGGTAGGTGAACGCCTCCTTCAGTGCGCCCTTGGCGACCGCACGGGGGAAGCGCGAAGTGTCTGCGCGGACCCATGTTGGCGCATAGGTGGACGAAGCATTCTTGAAGGCCCCGAACCAGATGAGCACGATCCGCATGTTGCGCCCCCGAGCCTCGGCGATCTGCGCGTCGACAAGGCTGAAATCGAACCGGCCTTCCTTTGGCTCCGAGTCCTCCCACGACACGGTCGAGACCACCGTGCGTACATGCATGGCCTGAAGCTTGTCCCACACCGGACCCATGTATTCCGGGCTGGAAGCGCTGGAATTGTGGAGCTCGCCGCCCAGCGCCAGATAGGGCTTGCCGTCCACCAGCAGCTGGCGATCGAGCAGGGCGGGGAGCGGTTCGGCGGCCATGGCAACCGACACCGGCAGCGCCGCCAAGGCCACGGCCATTCCGAGCAGGCGTTTTTGCAAGACAGGATCCTCTTCGCGCTAGCGCATTTTTCACATAACTAGAATGCCCCTTCTCATTTGGCAAACTGTGGTTCAAAGTTGTCTTGCAGGCAGGCTCGCTGCGAGCATTGACCTTTTTGCATAGAGTTTAATGCAATTCGGCCTTGTCCGGCCCGCCGAACCGGAAGTGCCAGAGCAGCGGGCTTTTCAGCATTTCCTCCCAGGGCCCGACCCCGGGGATCGGCGCGTCCATCAGCACGAAATGCTTCACCGGGGTGCGGTTTTCCGCCGCGAAGGCGAAGCCTGCCATGTCCACCGTCAGCGAGCGGCTGTCCGAACCGGAACGCGCGACCTCGGACTGCCTGATCCAGCGCACCGCGCGGAAGCACGCGTTGACCGAGGGCGCGGAGCTGTTCGTCTGCTACTCGCTCGCCCGCAGCGCGAGCGCGAAAATGACGTTGCTCACCAACTGGCTGAGAGAGACCTTCCGCAACCCTCCCTGCTGGGACCTCTAGCTCTGTGCCTGGGGTGCGACGATGAGCAATCGGATAGCTGCGCGCCAGACCCGGCCATGCCTGACCGCTTTCCCGATACCGGGCATATTGGGGCGTTTCGGGCAACAATCAAATGCCGCGCTGGCCGATAACACTTGGAGGGAAACGGGCTTAACTCCGCAACAGCAAAACGAGGCTTCGCCGATGCCGGAGACACTGCAATGAGCGACCTGCCCAGCGATCTTGCCCACACCGCAGAGGCAGCCCATGCCGACCGCGATGGCGGACATCCTGCGCTTTGGCCCACAATCTGCGAGGGGCTGGGCGCTTCGGGCAACGATCGCGGTCACCGCGGCCGAGAGCGGCCCTTGCGCTTTACTTTCGGCAAGCCAAGTACCGAAAAACACGATAAAAAATGTTGCTGGAACGGGCGATTCCGGGCGGCATCGATAACACTTTGCTTTTGCCTTGCACTGAAGGAGCGAGATCATGACCACCTGTCTTGAAACACTTGTGACCGACACGGCCGAAGCCGGCTTTGCCCTCGCGATGAAGCTGTCGCGCATGGCGGTGAACTTCCAGACGATCGCCGCCGCCAATGCCTATTGGCGTTGAGCGCAGCAGCAATGCGGGCGGGCATTGAAGGAGCGCCACGATGACCGAGGAGGCGCCCTATGTCTTCAAGCTGCACGAACGGCCAACGCTGCCTGGTTCGCCCGCGAATCCCGATCATCCCGCATCGCGGCGGCGCGGCTATTTCGCGATTGGCGCGCTGGTCGGCATCACCGGCGGGCTGGGCAATGCGCTGACCCTTGTCAATCTGGGCTTCGCGCAAGGCTCGCTCGGACTCTACAGCGACGAGGCGACCTGGCTGACGGCGGCGTATTTCATGACAAATGTGCCGTCCAACCTCTTGCTGGTGAAGTATCGCCAGCAGTTCGGATTGCAGCCGTTCATCCGCTGGATGCTCGCGGCCTATGCGGTGTCCACGCTGCTGCACCTTTTCGTTCACGATTTCTGGTCAGCAGTCGCCGTCCGGGCGATCAGCGGCATCGCTGCGAGCGGCCTTTCGACGCTGACGATCCTCTACTTCATGCAGAGCATGACCGCGCCGCGCCGGCTGGCGGGCGCGATGATCGGCATCTGCGTGCCCATGCTGGCGACACCGCTTGCCCGTGCGCTCTCGCCCCGGCTGCTCGACTGGGGAGACTGGCACATGCTCTACTGGTTCGAGCTCGGCCTCGCGCTTGCTACGCTCGCGGCGGTCATGGCGCTCCCGTTGCCGCCTAGCGAGCGCGAAAAGGTGTTCGAGCCGCTCGATTTCCTCACCTTCGCGCTGTTTGCGCCGGGCATTGGCCTCCTCGTCGCGGTGCTCTCCGAAGGCCGCATCGAATGGTGGACCGAGCGCCCGTGGATGGGGATCGCGCTGGTGCTGAGCGTCGTGCTGATCGGCGCCTCGCTCATCCTGGAGCATCTACGGGAAAATCCGCTGATCCAGACACGCTGGCTCGGCACGCGCCACCTCGTGCGGCTGATCCTCGTTGCCGCCTCGATCCGCATCCTCCTCTCCGAACAGGCATTCGGCTCGATCGGCCTGCTCACTGTCCTTGGCATGAGCAACGACCAGATGGTGACGCTGAACCTGATCGTCGTTGCCGCCTCGCTCGCTGGCCTCGCGACGGCAGTTCTTACGTTCCGGCCCAGCAACCTCACCGCGCCGATCAACTTTGCCGTGCTGCTGATCGCGATCGGGGCGTTCATCGACGCCTCGGCCACCAATCTGACGCGGCCGGAAAACCTCTATTTCAGCCAGGCGCTAATCGGGTTTGCATCGCTGCTGTTCCTGGCGCAGGCGATGGTCATCGGCATCTCGCGCACGCTACTGGCGGGGCCAAAGCATTTCATCAGCTTTGTCGTCCTCTTCGCCATGAGCCAGAGTGTCGGCGGGCTAGTCGGGACGGCGCTGCTGGGCACCTACCAGATCGAGCGCGAGAAGTACCACTCGCACGAACTGGTGCAGTCGATCGTGATGACCGATCCGGTCGTCGCGGCGCGGATGCGCGGCAGCGCGGGCGTGCTGGCGCCGACCCAGGGTGACGCCGCGCTGCGCGGCGCGGCTGGTGGTGCGCTTGTTGCGCAGCAGGTTGCGCGCGAAGCCAACATTCTCGCCTTCAACGACGTGTTCCTGCTGGTCGGCGCGCTTGCGGTGCTGACCGAGCTGTGGGGCCTTGCCATTCGCTGGTCGATCTGGCGGCGGCGCGAGCCATCACCCGTCATCCTGTTGCAGCAGAAAATGGCGCAGGCTGCACAGGCAGCCGCGCAGCCAAAGCCATGAGGCCATAGCCATGACCGAGACCGCCACCATCACCGCTTCGCCGCCCGGCACCGCCGCAGATCCGCAAGTCGCGGCCACACCGCCCGCAGGCTGGAGCCCGCCCACCAAGAGCCGGACAACGGTGGCGATCATCATCGTGGTGGCTCTGCTGGCGATCATGGCCCTGCTCTATGCGTGGCGCCTCCCGCCTTTTGCCGGGATCACCGAAGCGACCGACAACGCTTATGTGCGCGGACGGGTCACAATCATCGCGCCGCAGGTCAGCGGTTATGTGACATCAGTGCCGGTGCAGGATTTCACCGAGGTGAAGGCCGGCCAGATCATCGCGACGATCGACGACCGCATCTACCGCGCGCGGGTGGCGCAGGCCGAGGCCAACGTCGCGGCACAGGAAGCCGCACTGGCCAATTCCGCGCAGGCCCAGCGCTCGCGCGAGACGGCGACGCTCAGCCAGGATGCCGCAATCGCCAATGCCCACGCGCAGCTTGATCGTGCCCGCGCAGACATGAAGCGCGCAGATGCCCTCGTGGCCGACGGATCGATCTCGGAGCGCGAACGCGACCAGACCCACGCCGCGCTGATGGCTGCGGAAGCCGGGGTGCGCCAGGCCGAGGCAGGACGCGCCATCGGCACGCAGGATGTGCGAACCGTGGTCGTCGGACGCGACGGCCTGCGTGCGGCGGTCGAGGCGGCAAAAGCGCAGCTGCGGCTGGCGCAGATCGATCTCGAAAACACCGTGATCCGCGCGCCGGCCGATGGCCAGCTTTCCGAGATCGGCGTGCGCAATGGCGCCTATGTCACTCCGGGGACCCAGCTCGTCTTCCTTGTTCCCCACGATGCCTGGATCGTCGCCAACTTCAAGGAGAGCCAGACGCGTGCCATGGCGGTCGGCCAGCCTGCCACGTTCCGCGTCGATGCGCTGGGCGGGAAGGTGCTGACCGGCCACGTACAGAACATCTCCCCCGCTGCCGGATCCGAATTTGCGGTAATCAAGGCTGACAATGCGACCGGCAATTTCGTCAAGGTCGCGCAGCGGATCGCGGTGCGCATTGGGGTAGACCCCGGACAGGCGGCGGCGCGACGGCTGCGGCCGGGCATGTCGGTCGAAGTGTCGGTGGACACACGCGCGATGGGGCAATGATGATGCGCGCCGCCCTTCTCATGCCTGTCCTGCTTTTGGGCGCCTGCGTTTCCGGCGGGCAGCCGCAGAACGCGCCGCCGATAACGCCGCCGCCTGCGTGGCGCGGCGCGGCCGATCAGGGTGGCGGCGCCATCGATGCGCAGTGGTGGCAATCCTTCGACGATCCGGCGCTCGCGCGGCTGGTCGAGCACGCCGTCGCCAACAACCCGGATGTCGCCATCGCCGCCGGGCGAGTGCGCGAAGCGCGGGCCAATGTGGCGCTGGCGCGCGCGCAGCTTCTGCCCACGCTCGATGCAGGACTGGCGGGCGGCCATTCGCGCACGGTCAGCGCCTTCGGCACCCCGCTCAATCAGGACTTCGCCCAGCCGCAGCTTTCCGCAAGCTACGAAGTGGACCTGTTCGGCCGGCTCGCGGATTCCGTGACGGCGTCGCGCGCCACCTTTCTCGCGAGCGAGGCCGCGCATGACAGTGTGCGGCTGTCTGTGGCAGGGGCTGTGTCCAGCCAGTACATCGCTCTGCTCGGCCTCGATGCGCGGCTGCACGTCGCAAGAGAGACGCTGGCCGCCCGCGCCGAGTCCCTGCGCATTGCCCAATCGCGCGACCGGGCGGGCTATTCGCCCAGGCTGGAGCTGCAGCAGGCCCGCGCCGAATATGACGCGACCGCGCAGATCATTCCGCAGATCGAGGCCGCGATCCGGCGCGGCGAAGACAGCCTGAGCCAGCTTTCCGGGGAAACCCCCGGCGCGATCGAACGCGGCAAACCACTCGCCAGCCTTGCCGTGCCTGCGGTACCCGCCGGGCTGCCTTCGGCCCTGCTCGAGCGCCGCCCGGACATTGCCCAGGCGGCCGACCAGCTCGCCGCCACCGACGCGGCGCTTTCCGCCGCACGCAAGCGCTTCTTGCCGCAGCTGCGCCTCGGGCTGAGCGGGGGGCTGGCGATTTCGAGCCTGCTCGCCGATCCCATCACGCTCTGGCAGCTCGGCGGCAGCGCGCTTGCGCCGATCTTTGCAGGCGGACGCCTGCGCGCAGGGGCCGAAGCCGCAGCGGGGCAGCGCGATCAGGCTGCCTTTGCCTATCGCCGCGCCGTGCTGCAAAGTTTTCGCGAGGTCGAAGACGCGCTGGCCTTCATCAAGGGCATCGACGAGCAGATCGCGCTCGCCCGGCACCAGCGCGATACCGTGGCCGAGGGGCTGCGGCTCGCCACCAATCGCTACCGCGCAGGCTATTCGGGCTATCTCGAACAACTCGACGCGCAGCGCGGATTGCTGAGCGCCGATCTGGCGCTTGTCAGCCTTGAAACCGATGCGCTGACGGCGCGCGTGCAGCTTTATCAGGCGCTGGGCGGCGGCTGGACAAGGACAGCGCCCGCCTTGGAAAGGTGATGGGCACCGGCTGACCCGGCCAACCCCTGATCGGAGGGCTGCCATCGGCGCTTTGCTTCGCTGAGCGGCTAATTCCTGCGCTGGCAGCCTTTTGGCCGCCTTAATCCCCCTCGTATGACTGCCGATACCGAGCGCTGAGTCCGCTTGGCACAGAGGTAGTCACCGGCCTCAGGGAGCATGATCATGGCGAGCGTTCGCGACGAGGTTGGAGTTTACGAATATAGCGGCGGCATCGTCGGGCCCGGCATCGCACCGGCTGCAATCGTGCGCGATGGCGGCGTCATCCGCACGGGCACGCCGCCCGGATGCTGGGGTCCGATGATCACGCCGAAGTTTCAGGGCGGGCACGAAGTAACCCGGCCCGTGCTCGTCGAAGGCGCAGAGATCGGCGATGCGATCGCCATCCGTCTGCGCAAGGTTCGGGTCACTTCGCTGGCGACCTCGTCGGGCGTGATGGAGTTCGTCGATGGCCGCTATGTCGGCGATCCGTTCGTGGCCAAGCTGTGCCCGGCCTGCGGCACAACCGCGCCCTCCAGCCATGTCGAGGGCATTGGCGACGATGCCGTGCACTGCGACAGCTGCGGCGCAGAGGTGAGCGCATTCCGCTTCAGCAATGGCTATGTGATCGTCCTCGATCGCGAGAACCAGGTCTCGCTGACCGTGAACAAGCAGGTGGCCGAGGCGCTGGCGCAGGACGCGAAAGTCAATTCCGCGCTGCCTGAGGCTTCGGCCCAGCACTCGATCCTCTCGCTGGCCCGCGCAGACATCGCCGGCCTCGCCGCCCGCATGCGGCCTTTCCTCGGCAACATCGGCACATCGCCCTCACGCGATCTGCCGGATTCGCACAATGCCGGGGACTTCGGCACCTTCCTGCTCGAAGCGCCTCATGGCTACAGCTTCACGCAGGAGGAGCTCGACCGGCACAAGACGGACGGACACATGGACACGAACAGCGTCCGCGAGGGCGCGATCCTGATCTGCCCGGTCAAGATTCCGGGGGGCGGGATCTACATGGGCGACATGCACGCCCAGCAGGGCAACGGTGAGATCGCCGGCCATGCCACCGATGTCGCTGGCGAGGTTGAACTGCAGGTCGAAGTGATCAAGGGCCTCGCGCTCGATGGCCCGATCCTGCTGCAAAATCTCGACGATGTCCCGTTCCTCGCCCGTCCGCTCGATGCCGCCGAACGGGACGCGGTGATCGCACTCGGCGCCAGGTATGGCCAGAACGAGATCGAGGACAACGCACCGATCACCTTCATCGGATCGGGGGCAACCCTCAACGATGCGACCAAGAACGGCCTCGATCGCGCGGCGCGGATCACGGGCATTCCCTATGACGAAGTGATGAACCGCGCGACCATCGCGGGGTCCATCGAGATCAGCCGGCTTCCCGGTGTGGTGCGGGTCACCTTCATGTGCCCCAAGACGATCCTCGCCCGGCTCGGCATCCTTCATCTCGTCGAGGAACAGTACGGCTGAGCGCATTTGTGCGCCCCGCGTGCAGGGCGGTGCAGTCGCGGGATAGCGATGCAGCAGACCGCAAGGCTAGCTCATCGGCGCAGGATTGCTGAGGGGGAGGCAAGTCCCCGCGCAGCACAGGTCCAACCCATCAGCGCGCCCGGTCCGATCCGAGGGTGACAGGCGCAGGAGAGCGAGCATGGCAACTGAGGCACTTCAGATCGACAAGGAACCCGGCCGCTGGGCGCGCAAGTACCCCGATCTCGGCCAGGAGCCGCTTCCGGTCGCGCCCTACATCGACCCTGCGTACTACGAGAAAGAAAAAGAGAAGATCTTCAAGAAGCAGTGGCTCTACGTCGCGCTTGAACGGGAAGTTCCGGAGGTGGGCTCGTACAAGGTCCGCCGGCTGGACCTCGCCGATACCTCGGTGATCATCATGCGCGGGAAGGACAAGGTCATCCGCGCGTTCCACAACGCCTGCTCGCACCGCGGCAACACCGTGGTGACCGAGACCGGCCAGGAAACCTACGGGCGCAATCGCGCCGGGGTGGTCACCTGCCGGTTTCACGGCTGGGTCTACAACGCGCAGGGCGAACTGGTGAACGTGCCGCAGGAAGAGCGCTTCTACAGCTGCTTCGACAAGGCTGAGAACGGCCTGACCGAAGTCCATTGCGATACCTGGGCCGGGTTTGTCTTCGTCAACGTCGATCCCGGCCCGGTCCAATCCCTCAAGGACTTCCTTGGCGGCTATGCCGATCATTTCGGCGGGTTCGATTTCGCCGCCTGCGACCACGGCTTCACCTATTACACGACCCTCAACTGCAACTGGAAGGTCGCATCGGATGCCTTTGCCGAGGCTTACCATGTCGACACCATCCATGCCGGGTCCTTCCCCAACGTGTTCAAGGGGCCGATCGAGGATGTGGAGCTGTTCGGGCCGCACCGGACTTGCTCGGTCCGGCTTCAGGTCGAAAACCTGCCGCGCACCCCGATCGGCGATCTGGCCAACGAGCGTTCACGCGGATCGCTGGCCGCGCAGGGCGGTGCCTCGAGCCTGCCGCCAACACTCAACCCCAACCGCGAGCCGGACTGGGCGTTCGAGCTGAGCGTGCTGTTCCCCAGCGTGCTCCTGCACGTCTCCGAGGGTATCTGGTTCACCCACCAGTTCTGGCCGATCGCGCACGACAAGACGCTGTGGGAAGGCAAATATTACCTGAAGAAGCCGCGCACCTACAGTGAGCTCTGGGGCTTCGAACGGTCGATGGTTCTCCAGCGCAACGCCTGGCTTGAGGATACCGCGACGATGGAAGACACCTACCGCGCCATGCTTTCGGGCGCGAAGAAGGTCCAGCACCTTCAGGACGAAGAAATCCTCATCCGCCACAACTGCAAGGTTGTGGACGACTACGTCAACGCCTGATCCCGCTGGAAGGACCCTGAGCATGAACCAGCCAATGACCGTCCCCGCCGGGTTCGAGGCGCTGATCCCCTTCGCCCGCTGGAACCTTGGCACTGCGGACGAGCGCACCAGCGCGCGCCGCGAAGCCAGCGAAGCGGACCTTCACGCCCTTTATGGCGGCGTGCTGCCGCATATCGAGGCCATCCTCGATGCCTGCGACGCCTTTCCGCTCGGCGAACTCCCGGAATCGCATCAGGGCATTTTCAACATTGCGCTGTCGATGGCCGAAGTCGCGCCGCACATCGAGTTCTACCGGGGCCAGGTGGGCGTGCCTTACGCCTTCGAGGAACAGCGCTTCGTCGCAGTCCACGGCCGCGACCAGACCTGGCAGGCGCTCCCGCCCAACGGACCGCGCTGATCGTGCCCGCCGAACTCGAACTGCGGCTGCGGCGCATCGAGGCCTGCGAGGCGATCCGGAAACTGATCGCGACTTATGCCGTGGGCGCCGACCGCAAGAACGAACCCGCCATCCTCGCGCCGCTGTTCCATCCGGATGCCGAATGGCAGCTGGACGGCGTTGCGCACCTGCATGGGCGCGACGCGATTGCTGCCGGCTTGTCCGAACTGGCGCAGGGCTTCGTCACCTGGTCGCTGCACTACATGGTCTCGCCGCTGATCGAACTCGGGCCGGATGCGACCACCGCGACCTGCCGGTGGTACCTGTGGGAGCTGGCGACCATGAGGCAGGACGACGGCAGCGCGTGCGATACCTGGTACGGCGGCTGGTATGACAGCGAACTCAGCGAGCACGGCGGTGAGTGGCGGTTCGACCGCGTGCAGCTCGATCCGCGCCTTTCCAGTCCGGCAGCAGCGCCGTGGGCCGGCAAAGTGCCCATGGCCTGAGCGTTCGTGGCTGACCATCCGATTTTAAGGAGACCTCTGTGTTGACACTGTGCCGGGCCGCCGACGTGCCTGCCGACGAGCCCTTGCGGGTGGAGCTGGATGATGGCCACGCGCTGGCTGTCTATCGCTGGAAGGACGGCTTCTACTGCACCGACGACCTGTGCAGCCATGGCGAAGCCTCGCTGTCGGAAGGCTATGTGGAGAATGGCCAGATTTTCTGCCCGTTCCACATGGGATCGTTCTGCATCAGCACAGGCGAGCCGCGCGCGGCGCCCTGCTCGGTGCCGATCCGAGCCTACGACGTGACCGAACAGGACGGCGAACTGCGCATCGAGCGCTAGGTCATCAAGCCAGAAACGCCAAGACAGCCTCGGCAAAAGCCTCTGGCTGTTCGATGTTGGACAAGTGGCTGGCATCGAGCGAAACGAGCGTGGAGCCCTCAATCGCCTGATGGATCAAGGCCGCATGCTCGGGTGGGGTTGCCGGATCCTGCAGGCCACTGATCACAAGCGTGGGCCGGTCGATGAGCGGGATGATGCGGCGCAGGTCCATGTCGCGGATCGCGGCGCAGCACCCGGCGTATCCCGCAGGGTCGGTGTTCAGCAGGGTTTCGAGAACTTTGGCAGTTGCGGGGGTGCCGGCAAACGCGGGGGTGAACCAGCGTGCGATCACCGCATCGGCAATCGCGGCCATGCCTTCGCAGCGCACGCGGTTCATCCGATCCTGCCAGCCGGTGGGCGGCCCCATGAAGGCCGATGTGTTGGCAAGCACCAAGCGCCGGACGCGTTCGGGCGCGAAAACGCCCAGCCATTGCCCGGTCATGCCCCCCAACGAGAGGCCGCAGAAATCGACCTGATCAAGGCCAAGGGCATCGAGCAGATTCACCACGTCGCGCCCCAGACGATCGAGGCTGTAGTCACCCAGGGTAACGGCTGACTGGCCATGCCCTCGCGTATCATAGCGCAGGACGCGGTAGCGGGCGGCGAACGCCGGCAGCTGTGGCTGCCACATGGCGCGGCTGGTCCCGAGCGAATTGGACAGCAACAGGACCGGACCATCCTCCGGTCCTTCGAGGGTCCAGGCGATGGCCGCGCCATCGTTCATCGTCGCCCGGCCGCTGCTTTGTGTCATCGTCCCACCTGTCGAAAGTTGGTTCAGCCGGCCACGCCGGCCCTGATCCGCTCGGCCAGAGTGCCCTGCGGGTTCTGTTCGAGCCCGGACCCGCCCGACATGATGGTCATTCCATCGAACAACAGCCCTTCCAGCGCTGCCGCCGGAGAGGGAAAGACCTTGCTCACGCGGCTGCCCGGGGGCGCTGCGAGAAGCCTTGCTCATCAGCCGAGCGGGCCTTTTGCATGCGGAAATCGAAGGCGATATGCGCTCCGTCGCCGGTCCGCTCGGGCACAGGCAGCAGCCCTTCGCGCGTGCCGAACGCAAAGTCGTCGCGGGCGTGAGGATCATCGCCGAAATTGATCTGGGTGGTCAGCGTGCGATACCCCGGCGCTTCAAGGAAGAAATGGACGTGGGCCGGGCGGTTTCCATGCCGGCCGAGCGCGTGCATGAGCTGCTCGGTCGCGCCGCCGGGGGGGCAAGCATAGCCGCGCGGCATCTTGGAGCGGAATGCGTAGCGGCCATCGGAACCGAGCTTGATCCGGCGGCGGTTGTTGAACGGCGATTGCGCGCCGGTCGGGTCGAAGTGCGAGTAGAAACCCTTGGAGTTCGCGTGCCAGACATGCAGCACCGCATCCCCCACCGGTTCGCCGTCCGGCCCGGTCACAGTGCCCGACATCGTCAGGGTTTCCGTATCATCGGGATCGTCGGTCAGGTTCACGTCATTGGTCCGGGTCAGGTCACCATCGACGAGCGGCGCACCGGCCACGTAGAGCGGCCCTTCGATCGTGCGCGGCGTGCCGCCGGTCACGCCCGCTTCCGCGTCCTTGGCGTCCATATGCAGATCAAGGAAGTGCTCGATCCCGATCCCTGGTGCGATCAGCCCGAACTCCTGCGCGCCGTTCTGGAGGAAGGACAGCCCGGCCCAGAACTCGCTCTCGGAAATGTCGTGCTTCTCGATGGTGACGGCGAGCGCCTCAAGCAGATCGCGCAGGATCGCCTTCAGCCGCGCGTTGCCGCCGGTCTGGTCCAGCCCGGCGGCGCGGTCGAACAGGGCCTGCACGGCCGGTGATTTCACGATGTCGGTCATGGCATCCTCCTCGTTGCGGGTCAGTCGGCGGAAATGGCGGAAGGGTGGCGGCAGAGGGCCGTCACCTCGGTGGTCATGTAGGGGAACAGCGGGAGGCTGATCATCAGTTCGTGGAGCTCGCCCGCATCGGCGACATCGAAGATGCTGATGTTCGCGTATTGTCCGGCGATGCGCCAGAGGTGCCGCCACTTGCCGCTGCGCTGCAGGTCCTCCGCCCGCGCTTTCTCGGTGGCCTTGAGTGCGTCAAACTTCGCAGGATCGAGCTCGTGGGGCACGTGCACATCCATTCTTACCATGAAAAGCATCAGTTGTTCTCCTGTCGTCCGGGTGTGCTGACCGTTCTTGACGGCGCATCGCGGCGAAAGCGGTTGATCTTGTCGAGATCGAGACTGAGTCCGAGCCCCGGCGCAGCGGGTACCGTCAGGGCAAAGTCGCGATATTCGAGCGGCTCGGTCAGAATGTCTTCGGTCTGGAGGAGCGGCCCGAATAGCTCCGTGCCCCAGCCGAGCGAGGGAAGCGTCGCGAACAGGTGCGCCGATGCTGCGGTGCCGATGCTGCCTTCCAGCATCGTGCCGCCGTAGATGCCGATCTGCCCGGCCTCTCCGATCGCCGCAACGTCGCGCGCCGCGAACAATCCGCCAGCCTGCGCCGGTTTGATCGAAAACGCATGGCAGGCACCGGCGACGACGTAGTCCATCGCATCGACCGGGCCGCGCAAGGCTTCGTCCGCCATTATAGGGAGGGGCGAATGCCTGGTCAGGTGAGCCATCCCCAGGCGATCGGCGCGGGGCAGTGGCTGCTCGATCAGATCGACGCCGGCGTCGGCCAGCATGGCGGCGCCGCGCAGCGCCGTGACCGCATCCCATGCCTGATTGACGTCGACCCGCACGGAGGCCTCGTCGCCCAGCGCCCGCTTGATCGCAGCGACATGCGCGACATCCTGACGCAAAGCACGCTTGCCGATCTTCAGCTTGAAAATGTTGTGCCGCCGGCCGGCGATCAGGGCCTCCGCCTCCGCAATATCCTTGGCGGTGTCACCACTGGCAAGGGTCCAGAGTACCGGGATCCGTTCGCGCTGGCGCCCGCCCAGAAGCGTGGTGAGGGGTACCCCGAGCCGCTGCCCCTGAATATCCAGCAGCGCGGTCTCCACCGCGTTCCTGGCGAAGTGGTTGCCGACAATGGTGCTGCGGATCGGCGCCAGCTGCGCGGCCGGATCGATCAGCATCTGACCTATCAGCAAGGGCGCCATGTACTGGTCGATCGTCAGCTTGATCGATTCCGGGCTCTCTTCGCCATAGGCCAGCCCCCCGATCGTCGTGCCTTCGCCGAGCCCGATGACGCCATCGGAAGTGTGAACGCGGACCAGCGTCATGCTCTGTCGGCTGATCGAGGTCATGGCCAGAACATGGGGTCGAATTGTCGGTACATCGACAATCCAGGTATCGATGTGCGTGATCTTGACTGTCATGACAGGATGGTCTTTGAAGCTGAGAGAGACTGAAAACAGGTCAATTTTTGCCAACTGACCGTGAATGACCTCCGCAAACGGCAAGACCTTGAGGGTATGATATGGATCTCAGGCGCCTCAGGTACTTCGTCGCCGTCGCCCGGGAGCGGAACTTCACCCGCGCGGCGCAGCTCCTCAACATGGCCCAGCCGCCACTCAGCCGGCAAATCCGCCTGCTCGAGGAAGAAGTCGGGGCCGAGCTGGTCGACCGGTCGAGCCGCCCCTTGAAGCTCACCGAAGCGGGCCGTCTTCTGCATGAGCAGGCGGTCCAGGTGCTGGCCGGGATGGAGCAGATCCAGTCGATGGTCGGCCGCCTGTCCGATCAGGGCGGGCGCCGGTTCGTGATCGGGTTCGTCGGCTCGACGCTCTACGGCTTGCTGCCGCAGGTGATCCGCCGCTTTCGCGAAGAGTCGATCAGCGCGGACGTTTCGCTGCTGGAGTGTTCTTCGGTCGAACAGATCACGGCGCTGAAAGAGGGCCGGATCGATGTGGGTTTCGGCCGCTTGCGCGTGGAAGATCCGGCGGTTCGCCGCATCGTGCTGGCGGACGAACCACTGGTCGCAGCGGTTCCGGCGGATCACCATCTCGTATCGGTTGGCCGCGCCGTGCACTTGTCCGAATTGCTGGTCGAGCCGCTGATCGTCTATCCGAGGCCGGCACGCCCGAGCTACGCGGATCAGGTGCTGGGCGTGATCCATGACCTTGGCCTGACGCCCGCCAAGATCATGGAAGTGCGCGAACTCCAGACCGCGATCGGCCTGGTCGCCGCCTATGCCGGTTTTGCCGTTGTCCCGGAGTCGGTGCAGCGTCTGCGCCGGGATGATGTCCGCTATCTGCCGCTTGCGGACCGCGGCGCCCGCTCGCCGATCATGATGGTCCATCGCTCGGGCGACGTAACGCCAGAACTGGCGACGCTGATCCGGATCAGCTGCGAGATCCACGCGAGCGCTGCGCACGGCCACGGCTAGGCGAAGGCCCGGAGGGAGACGGAGGTGTCGCTGACAAGCTCCCGGTCAAGGCTTGCCCGGGTTCCGATCAGCTTGCGAGCAGCCATGAACTCGCGGGCATTGTTGATGCAATCGACCGCGATCATCCGGCCCTCGCGCAGATAAACGATCGAGAACGGGCCGTGGTCCAGATCGCCGCGCACCACAAAGTCGTCTGCATCGCGCGCGATCCCGGCCGATTGCAGCCGCAGTTCGTACTGTTCGGACCAGAATGTCGGCACGTCCTGATAGACCCGCGTTTCGCCCATGATCGTCATGGCGGCCACTGCGGCGGAATCCTGGGCATGCTGCACGGATTCGAGGCGCCACATGCCGCCCGCGAAGTCGTTGGGATGGCGCGCGCAATCGCCGATCGCGAGGATGCGGGGGGCTGAACTGCGAAAGTGGGCGTCCACCACAACGCCGCCATGACAGGCAATGCCGGCAGCCTCGGCAAGAGCGGTCTCGGCATCGATCCCGATCCCGACGATGACCGCATCCGCCGCCACCTCGGTGCCATCATCCAGCAACACCGCTTCGACGCGTTCATGGCCTGCGAGCGCCGATACGGCTCGCCCGAGGTGGAAATCCACGCCATGGCGCCGGTGCACGTTTTCGAAGAAGCGGGATACGGGCGCGGAGGTCACCCGCGAGAGGACCCGCTGCTGCGCTTCGATCACCGTGACGGACTTGCCCAGAGCCTGCGCGGATGCCGCCACTTCAAGCCCGACATAGCCGCCCCCGATCACCGCGATGTTCTGCGCGGTGGCAAGGTGCTCGCGGAGGCGCTCCATATCGGCGTGACCTCGCAAGACATGGCTGCCCGGCAGATCAGCGCCAGGACAGGTAAGCGCCCGCGCCCTTCCGCCCGTGGCAAGGACGCACCAGTCGAACGCAACGGTCCGGCCATCGGACAGTGCCGCCTTTCGCTCCAGCGGATTCAGCGCGACAACTTCCACGCCGCTCACAAGGTCGATCTCGGCATCAGCCCAGAAGTGGCGGGGACGCAGCAAGGGCGCTTCCGCTTGCGCTGCATCGAGCAAGCAGAACTTCGAGAGCGGCGGGCGCTCGTAGGGCAGGCGCGCCTCGTCATTGACCAGCATGATCGGGGCGGCATAGCCTGCCTGACGCAACTGCGCGGCAACGGCCGCGCCGGCGTGCCCTGCGCCGACGACGAGCACGCCCGTTGTCATAGTCTTCCGCATGGTCACTCCCGGATCTCTTGGCGCGTCAGCTCAGGCAAGGCCGCGGACGCAGCGCTCAACCCCATTGCCGAGGTGCCGGACCAGCGTTTCCTCATCCTGGAAATGGATATGCTGCTTCGCGCCGGATTTGAGCTGCGCGCAGATCAGCTCATGGGTGAAGCAATCTTCCATCATCGGATCGCGCAAGCCAACCTTGGAGTATTCACGCGCGAACAGCTCCCCGGCGGTCGTGACCGGGGGATAGTAGCCCTTGATCTCCCACACGCTGCGGTCGACCGCGACGGGCCAGATGTTGAACGTGAAGTAGAGACCGTTCAGCAGCCCCACGAAGTAGTTGGGGAAGATATGCCAGAAATCGAACGAGCCCCGAAACTTGTAGCCTTCACCCTCATTCTCGACCTTCGCGCCGAAGGCCTGGACGGTACCGGTGCCAAAGCGGCTGGCCAGTTGCGCCACGGGCGAGGGCGTGAAGCTGTCTGGCGGCGGCGAGCCGAGCACGCCGTGCAGTCCGTAAAGCTCGATGCTGGCGTGCCGATACTGATTGCCATCGGTCTTCACGGCGCGGGCGAGGGTCTTTTCATGCAGGAAGGGCAGGTGCCAGCCTTCCAGCTGCGCTTCCTGCAGCGTTTTCCAGTTCACCGCCTCATCGATCCGGTAGGAGAATGCCGGGGTGAAGCCGCTGAAGTCGTATCGCCCGATCTCGCCCGCCACCGGGGCGAGGAACTCGGCCAGCGTCTCTTCCGGCTCGGCGGCCAGATTGACGAAGACGAAGCTCTGCCAGACCTCGCAATGGACGGGGGTCAGGCCGTTGTCCTCTGGCTTCACGCCGGGGAAGTTCTCGGCATCCGAGATATGCACCAGCTTGCCGGTGGTATCGTAGACCCAGCCATGGAACCGGCAGGCCAGATAGCCCTTGCACGAGCCCTGCGCATCCCACGCCACCGGCGCGCCGCGGTGCGAGCACTGGTTGTGGAAGGCTCTGAACTTGCCGTCCTTGCCATGAATGACCAGCAGCGAAGTATCGAGGATCTTGAGGTCGGCGACAAAGTAGTCCCCGGGCTTGGGTGCCTGGAGCACATTGCCGACGTTCAGCCATTTGCGGCGGAATACGCGTTCGCGCTCAAGATCGAAGTATTCCGTGGAGGTATAGCGCTCCACTGGGACGGGATCGCGGCCTTCCTCGGGGTAGCGGTCCATGAAGCGGCACGGCGCGGTGGTCATAGCGTTGCTCCCCGGTTTGCAGCATCCCAGGTGTCGTGCACCGGCACGAACCGTTCGATGGGAAAGACGTATTTGGGCTGCGGATTCTCGTACATCTCGATGGTCGCCGAACACTCTGCGAGCGCGAGGCACAGGTTCAGCAGGGTGCGATCTGGTCCGCTGATGGCATCCAGCGCGAACCCGCCGAGATACTCCAACGCCGCCGGTCCGCGCTCGAGCATGGCGTCGTAGAAGCGCTGGCTCTCTTCCAGCGAGGAACGCCACCGCTTGGCGTTGCGCCCGACTTCGGTTGGCTGTGCCCATTCAAGAAACGGAGCGAGATCGGCGAAATGATCCGGCAACTGACTTGTGCTCGTCATACCCTCTCCATGACTCTGCGTATTCGCCCAAGGCTGCGCCCTGGGATCAAGTCGGGCTATCCCGAAGGCGCAAGGGCTGGCCGCTGACTGCGGAAATGGGCCACGGTGGCAGAAAGCCGTCCTGCCGGGCGATGATCGGGGGGCTTCGGATCATACCTTTTAGGTCTGATATGATGCCGCATTCAGTATTGGACCTGATGTCACGTGCGGGTCACCTTGTTGTCACCGAGTGATCGGGCTGCGGCACGCTGCCTTGCATCGCCGCAGAGGCCGTTACCGGCTGAGCCAGCTATCCAGTGAGGTATGGCGTGAGCGATCGAAGAATCAGGATGATCATCCCCGTACCTGTGCCGGAAGAAGGCCTGCGCGCCTTTTCTGCGCAGGTTCCTCCGGAGCTGGCGGCTCGGGGGGTGACGGTCGAGATGACCTGCGCAGCCAGGGGCGGCGGCGCACTCGGCTCGATCTATGAAGGTTCGATCGCGGATGCCTTCTGCCTCGAAGCCGGTGCGACGGCCGAAGCCGACGGGTGCGCTGCGGTCTGCGTCAATTCGATGAGCGACTCCGGGGTCGCCGCACTCCGCTCGCGGCTGTCCATTCCCGTCGTCGGCGCAGCGCAGCCGACATATGCCCTCGCCGCACAGTTGGGGCGCCGCTTCTCGATCCTCAGCATGTGGGACCGGTGGCGCTGGCTTTATGACAAGGTCCTCGCCGAGAACGGCCTCGCTGGACGACTTGCGTCGGTCCGCTCGATCGGCGTGCGTCCCGATACCAGCGAACTGCTCGCCGGCAAGGAGGACAGCGTGTTTCCGCTTTTGCTGGAGGCCGCGCAGCGCGCCATCGAAGAGGACGGCGCCGATGTTCTGATCCTCGGCTCGACGACAATGCACCAGTCGCACCGCTATCTGGCCGAGCATTTGCCCGTGCCTGTTTTGAATCCCGGGCTGGTAGGTCTGATGACTTGCGATATGCTGCTGAATCAGGGACTCAGCCACAGCAAACGGGCCTATCCGAAGCCCGATCTGATCATGGATGGAGTGGTTCTGGGAGCCTGACCGGCTATTGGATAACAAAGGGGGGAGCCGCGCTTATGGTACCTGCACTCGCATCAAGCCGCTGGGACGGCAGCGGCATGCCGCTGGCGAGTTTTCCGCGTCTGCTGTCGCACGACATCGACCAGGTGCATCACCACATGAGCGAGATGTTCTGCCCGCACGATTTGCGCCTTGAAGGCGGCAGACCGCCCATCGCCTTCCGCCACCACCATGCGTCGCTGCGATCAGTTTCCTTCAACGCCACGGACTATGGCAATCCCTACGGGCGGGTCATCGTCGACATTCCCCCGATGGATAATCTCTATCTCGTCCAGTTCTCGCTGTTCGGCGCGGTGAGGATCACGCAGGGCAAACGGACTTTCGAGATGGAGCCGGGGCACATGTGCGTGCTCAATCCCGGAGAGCGGGTCCAGCAGGTCTTTGGCGAAGGCTACAAGCATTTCACGGTGAAGCTGTCGAAGGGCGGTCTCGAGGCTGCGCTTTCTCAGGAACTCGGGTTCAAGGCGGCTGACCTGCGGTTCTGCAACACACCGGTCTCGCTTTCGGGCGCTGCCGTCAGCTTCGCGCAACTGGTGCGCACGATCTGCGACGATCTCGACCGGGGATCTTCCGCCTTCAGCCATACCCGCGTGGTTGGCTCGGTCGAACAGGCGCTGCAGCGGTTGCTGCTTGCCGCTGTGCCGCACAATCATTCCGAGCTCTTCGATACCCCGGCCGCAGCGCCGGCTCCTTATTATGTGCGCCGGGCCGAGGAGTTCATCCGGCACCATGCCGCCGATCCGATCACGCTTGACGAAATGATCGCGGTATCAGGCGTATCGGCGCGCTCGCTGCACACGGGCTTCCGCCGGTTCCGCGGGACGACACCCATGGTATACCTCAAGAACTGCCGCCTTTCGCTCGCGCATCGCCAGTTGCAGGAGGCCGCCGAAACCGGCCTCACGGTGACCGAGGTGGCCCTCTCCTGCGGGTTTACCCACCTGTCAAAGTTCGCGCGCGACTATACCGAGCGTTTCGGGCAGCGCCCTTCGGAGACGCTGAAGCGCATCGGCTTCCACTGAGCCCAGTCGGGCCGACCAGACCCGGACAGGTCAGCAGGCGAGGATATTCGTACCGTTTGAGCAACAAGGGGGCAGTCGCAAGGCTGCCCCCTTGTTCGTGGCGCCGTCCCGCATGGCTGCCTTCAGTGTACGCGCGGACGGTTCTCCCCAAGCAGTATGCCATCCATGGCCATGTTCGCGGCGCTGACATGTCCTAGCCGGCGTTCAGAGGCTAGCCGCTTTGCGGGCAGTCAAGGCATCACACTTGCATAATCGGGCTTGGGGTCCGGGCTGGCTGGCAAACCATCGCCACTGGCCCGTTTTGCTCCGGTCGCACACAATCAGGTAATGACGGGGAGTTTATCATGCAAAGATTGTCGGTGATGTCCGGGGGGATGCCGGTCATGCAGATCAGTGCGGAAGCGATCAAGCGCTGCGGATTGCTGATGGGCGCATCGCTGTTTGCAGTGCTGGTTGGCACCGGTACCGCGCACGCACAAGCCGCGGCTGCGCCCCAGCAGGCACAAGCAGCCGACAACACCGGGGTCGAAGAGATCACCGTCACCGCACGCCGGCGCGCTGAGTCACTGCAGGACACCCCCATTGCCATCTCCGCAGTTACCGGCGCTGGCCTGCAGGAGCGCGGGATCGACAACGTCACCCAGATCGGCGACTTCACCCCGAACGTGAAATTCAACAGCTCGGTCCCGGTTTCCGCCAGCAACGCCACCGCCGCGATCTTCATCCGCGGCATCGGCCAGAACGACTACCAGCTCTCCGCCGATCCCGGTGTCGGACTGTACCTGGATGGCGTCTACATCTCGCGCGGTGTGGGCAACGTGCTGGATGTTCTCAACGTCGAGCGGATCGAGGTCCTGCGCGGGCCGCAGGGCACGCTGTTTGGCCGCAACACCATCGGCGGCGCCGTGAGCGTGGTGACCAAGAAGCCGGGCCGCGATCTTGGCGGTGCGCTGGAAGCCACGACAGGCAGCTTTGGCCGGGTCCAGATCAAGGGCAACATCGATGTCCCGCTTGCCGAGGGCGTCTACTCCAGCTTCGCGGGCTTCGTGCACAAGCGCAACGGCTACGTGAAGGGCGTGATCGCAGGCGCGCCGGATCTCGGCGATACCGACAATCTTGCGGGCCGGTTCGCGCTGCGGCTGGAGCCGAGCAGCGATTTCACCATCGACCTTGCGGTGGACGGTTCGCGCACCCGCGAGAATTCAGCGCCCAACGTGGCCATCGCCATCAACGAGAACGCACCGGCTGCCGCCTACTGGAATGCCGCCTATTCCGGCGCACCGGGCGTCTGCCTCGACACGACCAACCCGGCGCGGCTGACCAATACCTCCTGCTACAACAGCCAATGGGTTGTTGGACCCTACCGGCATGGCGGCACTTTCACGACCGTCTCGAACGTGTTCAACCGGTTCAATCCCAAGCCCTATCAGTCAGCCTCGAATGTGAACATCTGGGGCGCTTCCGGCACGGCCGAGTGGAAGGTTGCTCCCAATTTCTCGATCAAGTCGATCACGGCCTACCGCAAGGTGACTGGCTTCTGGACGCGCGATTCCGACCACAGCCCTGCCTCGATCATCCAGACCAACAGCGACTGGAAGCAGCACCAGTTCTCGCAGGAAGTGCAACTTCTGGGCGATCTGCTCGACAAGAAGCTCAACTGGGTGATCGGCGGCTACTACTCCGACGAGAGCGGCAACCATCGCGATCTGGTTGAGATCGTTGACGCCGTCTTCCTTAGCGGCGCGGCGCTGAAGGGCCAAAGCTTGGCATTTTTCGGCCAGGCGACCTACGAAGTGGTGCCCAATCTCAACCTGACCGCAGGCATCCGCTGGACGCAGGACAAGAAGTCCTTCAGCAACGAGAACCAGTTCGTGGTCGAGGCAGGCTTCCTGACCGGTGCGCCGCTCAATCCTGATGGGTCCGGGCTCAAGAACGGCGATCCGCTGATGGGGCCGCTGGGGCGGACGTCCTCGATCAAGGACAAGGCGTGGACGCCGATGACAAGCCTGTCCTACCGCTTCAGCCCTGAGATACTGACCTACGTGTCCTACTCAAAGGGCTTCAAGGGCGGTGGCTTCACCCAGCGTGTGTTCCCGCCCTTCGCGTTCATTCCCTCGTTCCGGCCCGAAACCAGCGAGACCTACGAATTCGGCTTCAAGAGCGATCTGTTTGACCGCAAGCTTCGCCTGAATGGTGCAGTGTTCCTCAATAATTACAAGAACCTGCAGATCACGGTAAATGATCCCACCCTTGGCTTTGCGCCGATCATCCAGAACGCTGCCGAAGCGCGCATCCAGGGCTTCGAACTGGAGTTCCAGGCGCGGCCCGTGGATGGACTGCGGATCGAGGGCGGCCTCGGCTATCTCGATGCCAAGTACCGCAATGTCGACATCCGCGCGCTCAATGCCGGTGTCACGACCGCAACCAAGCTCCAGAATGCCCCGCGCTGGACGATGAGCGCGGCGGTTTCCTACAACATCCAGGCTGGCAACATCGGCAGCTTCCAGCCGCGCATCGACTGGTCGTACCGCACCCGCGTCTACAACGATGCGATCAACACGCCGCTGCTGATCCAGGACGGCTACCACCTCGTCAACGCGGCGATTGCCTACACCGACCCGACAGAGAAGTGGGGTGCAACCCTCGGCGTCAAGAACCTGACCAAGGCACTCTATCTCGGCTCGGGTTACGCCGATTCCTTCGGCGGAGTCACCGAGGGCGTCTATGGCCGCCCGCGCGAGTGGTATCTCTCGGCACGGTTCTCGTTCTGACGAATGCCGGGGTGGCCCAAGGCTGTGGCCCCGTGCCACCCCGGCAGCGACAGGGAGAAAGACAATGGACACAGGCAATCTCGAACAGCGCCTGCGCCAGCTCGAAGCGTTGCGAGCCATTGACGACCTGATTGCAGACCTCGGGCGCGCCTTTGACGCCGGCCCATCGGCAGCAGCGCTTCGCCCGCTGTTCACCGCCGACAGCCGGTTCGTGATCGATCAGTACGGCAGCTTCGAGGGAAGCGAAGCGATCGCCGCCGGGGTCGCCGGCAATGCCGATGCCGGCTTCAGGTGGACTCTGCATTTTCTTGTCTCGCCCAAGGTTGCCCTGGCCGAGGATCAAACGGCGGGAACGGTCGACTTCTATCTGTGGGAGGCGGCCACGGCAGCCAGCGGCAAGGCCTACTGGATCGGCGGCCGCTACAAGGCGCAAGTCAGGCTCGACGAGGGCCGGTGGCGCTTCGCCTACCTCGAGCTCGAGGCGGACCTGATCTCGCACTACCCGGACGGCTGGCAGCCGAAACCGGCACAATTGTCGGACGCCTGAGCTCGTCCCCATTCCTGACCTAGGAGACTGCACATGAATGATCTTTCCGGTGCAACGCTGCGTCCGGGCGCGGAGAAATTCGCCCATCTCGGCCGTTCGATCGATCAGATCAGAACGGAGCTGGGCGTTGGCCCGGTCGCGATCGATGCCATTCGCGATCCCGAAATCTATGCGCTCGAGCGGAAGAAGGTCTTCGGCCGCGCCTGGCTCAAAGTCGCGACGGATTGGGAGATTCCCGAGCGGGGCGACTACAAGGTCAAGGAAATGCCGGTCGCCGATACTTCCGTGCTGATCGTGCGCGGCAAGGACGGCAAGGTCCGTGCGTTCCACAATGTCTGCACCCACCGCGGCAACAAGGTCGTGCCGACGAGCGGCTTCGAGAGCTTCGGCAAGGCGCGGGCCAATGTCCTTTCGTGCCGGTTCCATGGCTGGGTGTTCAACACCGACGGCCCACTGCGCTCAGTGCCGCTGGAAAGCGGCTTCGGGCAGCTCGACAAGGCCTGCCTCGGCCTGCGAGAGATTGCCTGCGATACGTGGGAGGGGTTCATCTTCATCAACTTCGCGGATCAGCCTGAACAGAGCCTCGCCGACTATCTGGGAGACTTCGGCGCCTTGTTCAGCGGTTTCCCCTACCACGAGGCAACCACGGCATTCCGCTATTCGACCGTGCTGGAATGCAACTGGAAAGTGGCCCTCTACGCGTTTTCGGAAGGGTACCACGTCCCCACCATCCACGCCGGATCGCTGCCGGGCTTCACCGGCATCGAGCACGCCGATTTCAAGCTGGTAGGGCCGCATGCCTCCTCGACGATCTACGGGGGCGGGATGGACGCGGCAGCCTCGACGGCGCAGTTCGCCGGGGTTCTGCATGCCGACCGCGAGCATGGTCCCCGGCCCGAACTCGTGCCGCCCGGGATCAATCCCACGGGGCGCGGCGACTTCCAGTTCGAACTGCCGAACATCTTTCCGAACTTCCTGATCCACCTGGCGGCGGGTTGCGGCTATCCCGGCATGGCCTTCTTCACGCACCAGTTCTGGCCGCTCGATCATGGCCGCACTTTGTGGGAGGGGATCAACTACTTCAGGCCCGCCCGGAATGCAGCCGAGCGGATCGCGCAGCTGCACGTCAACGCGCTCCACCGCAATGCCTGGCTGGAGGACACCGGCACCATGGAGGACACCTTCCTCGGCATTCGCTCGGGCGCGATCGATACCATGCAGCTCATGGATCAGGAGTTCATGATCCGTCACGCCGCGCGCACGCTCGACCAGTATCTTGCGCGCTGAGGAGAACGCCGATGACCACGACACTTGCGCTGCCCGCCGCGTTTTCAGACCTCACCCCCTTCGCGGAGCAGTGGGGGCAGGCCACGGAGAATGATCGCAGCCGGATCCGCTGGGGTGCGAGCGCGGCAGACTTTGCCAGCCTTTATGCGGCGGTCATGCCTCGGCTGCCGGATATCCTGGAGGAACTGGCCAACTGCACACTGGACGGGATGGACGAGGCGCAGACCAACCTCTTCAACCTCGCCGCCGCGTTCGCCGAAGCTGCTCCGCATCACGAGCTCTATAGTGGAAGCGCCGACGTGCCGTTCAGCTTCGCCGCCCCGCGGTTTCAGCCGGGCCACGGTGACGCAGCATCAACTGCCACGCTGCTGCGATAGCGCCGAGCCAGTTGGTGGCCGGAACGCCAGCAATGGGATTGACCAGATTCAGCGCTGATCGGATGCGCAGTCGCCCTGCCGATATCGTCAAGCAATGTTCTGTCGTCAAAATCGCCGCTACTTGAACATCGTTCCGGCGACAGGGATGGGCAGGTTCATCCGGATTCCCCCAGATTCCAGCGTATTCTGCGTGTTCGAGGCTGGACGCAGGGCGCAGGCCAAGCTAACCGGCGCGTCCAACCGTTGGAGAATTGGGATCATGAATACTGCTGAACTCGCCGAAGCCGTTGCTGCCAGCGCGGGCCTCACCAAGGCCGATGCCAAGAAGCTGGTCGACACCGTGTTCGCGGCGATTGCCGATGCGGCTGCCAAGGGCGAGGAAGTCTCGCTGAGCGCGTTCGGGAAGTTCAAGGTCAAGGAAAGCCCGGCCCGCGAAGGCCGCAATCCCTCGACCGGCGCCCCCATCCAGATCGCCGCTTCGCGCAAGCTGACCTTCGCTGCGGCGAAGTCGGTCAAGGACAAGCTTAACGGCTGATCCGTCATGCGCCCGCAAGGTGCGCTGATGATGCCAGAACGGCACGCGGGGGACCTTCTCTCGCGTGCCGTTCGCGTTTTGGGGGAGGAACAAGGCTGATGGGCTTCGATGATCTCATGCGCCGCTACTTCGGCACGGCGGACCTTGGCGGCCTCAGCGCTGCCGAGCTTGCTGCCGGGGCCGAGCGCCTCTCCGTCGATTTCGGGCTGGAAACCGATCCGGCACGCCGCTTTGCGCTCTGGGCGCTGATGCACATCCTGGGCAGCGCGCCCGATCTCGACATTGCCTTCAAGGATCCCGCCGAACGCGATGCGGCGCGCAACTTCATGGATCTCTACGGCGGGATGTCGCAGCCTCCGCAATAAGCAGAGGTGCATGGCCCCGCGCGCCGTGGTCAAAGCGGCCCTGCCTACTTAAGGATCACGCCATGACCGATCTCATCCTCGTCGATATCGCAGACGGTGTCGCCACCGTCACGCTCAACCGGCCCGAGGCGATGAATGCGCTGTCGAAGGCCCTGCGCGCGCGCCTTGCCGAAGTGATGACCGCGCTCGATGCCGATGATGCCGTGCGCGCCGTCGTGCTCACCGGCGCCGGCACGCGCGCCTTCACCGCCGGGCTCGATCTCAAGGAACTCGGTTCCCAGGCCGGCGCGCTGGGCGCGGCGAATGCCGAAGGCGCTTCCGAAAATCCGGTCAAGGCGATCGAAATCTGCCGCAAGCCCGTTGTCGGCGCGATCAACGGTGTCGCCATCACCGGCGGCTTCGAAGTCGCGCTCGCCTGCGATGTTCTGATCGCCTCCACCAACGCGCGCTTTGCCGATACGCACGCGCGCGTCGGCGTCTATCCCGGCTGGGGCCTCTCGCAGAAGCTCCCGCGCCTGATCGGGATCAGCCGTGCCAAGGAGCTCTCTTTCACCGGCAACTTCCTCGATGCCGCAACCGCCGAGCGCTGGGGCCTCGTCAACCGCGTGGTCGAGCCTGAGGCCTTGCTATCCGCCGCGCAGCAGATCGCGCGCGATATAGCTTCGATCGACCCCACTTTCCTGCGCAATTACAAGGCGCTGATCGACGATGGCTATGCCCTGCCCTTTGGCGAAGGCATGGCGCTGGAGGCCAGCCGCTCCTCCGCTGCAAACTCGGCGGTCAAGCCGGAAGAAGTCGAAGCCCGCCGCCTCGCGGTGCAAGCGCGCGGCCGCAGCCAGTAGGCTGCAGCGTTAGCGGGCCAGCGCCTGCGCTGCAGCAGCGAGCGCGGTGTCCGCCGGTCCTGCCGGGCTTCCGCCACCGAGCAGAAACGCCCGGTGGCGGCTGATGGCGGCCTGCTCTGCCAAGCCCGGAGGTGCGGCAATCCAATCCCGCACCAGCACGACAAGAGCCAGCGCCTGCAGATAGACCGGCAGCGCAAGTACCCCGGAATGCTCCACCGCGCCGCTATCACCGGGCAGGAATGCGCCGGCACAATCGATCAGCGCGCCCAGGAATGCGGTCTTGTCCGCTGCGGACATGTGGGGCAATTCCTGCGCGGCAAGGCGCTGCAAGCGCCTGACTTCGCCCAGCAACCCGGCCCTGCCATCGAGTCCGAACAGGCGATCGACCCGCTGCTTGTTCTTGTCCTCAGCCACTGTCAGCGCGCTCCGCGCCAGATCCTGCCACAAGGGCGCGATCCTGGCCTCGATTGCCGCAGCCATGGCCTCCAGCCGCAGCAGGCCCTCGATCAGCGCCGCGGCGTTGCCGCCTGCACCGGTGCCATAGGCAAAGAAATCGGCATAAGGCTCTACCAGCGCGCCAAACGCTTGCGCCGGCCGGGCTCCCGCCGAGTCGCAAGCCTCTACCAAACGATAGTTTGCATCCCGCTCCGGCGCTGAATGCGCCCGGATTGGCAAGGTATGCCATACCATACAACAAGTTCCCGACGGTCCGACCAAGCGGGACTAGCGGATTCCTGCTATGGAAACCAGCACTGACACATACCTTTAGTTATATTTCAAATCATATAAGGAGAGATGGCGGCGATAGGCAGCACCCGCCATCCGTTCAGCGTGCATTCTCCGGCACCCCACTGCCACGCCACCCCGGATGCGATCCGGGGTGGCGCCTCCGGCAAGTCCTAGACGGCCACCGCCAGTTCGGTCGCCTGCAGAATCGCCCGCTTGGCATCGAGTTCCGCCGCCTCGTAGGCGCCGCCGATCAGCTGCGGCGAAAGGCCCCGCGCGACGAGGTCATCATAAAGCCCGCGCGCCGGTTCCTGCCCGGCGCAAACGATCACGGTATCGACTTCCAGCAGCCGAGGCTCTCCCTCCACGCGGATGTGGAGGCCGGCATCGTCGATCCGGTCATACTCCACCCCGCCCAGCATCTGCACGCCGCGCCGCTGCAAGGTGATGCGGTGCGTCCAGCCGGTGGTGCGGCCCAGCCCCTTGCCCACCGCGCTCGCCTTGCGCTGAAGCAGCCAGACTTCGCGCCCGCTCGAGGCCACTTCGGGCACCACCCCGGTCACCCCGCCCCGCGGGTGGTTCTTGAAATCGATGCCCCATTCCTTGGCGAAGACATCGACATCGAGCGAACCCGGCGTCCCCGCATGGGTGATCAGTTCGGCCACATCGAACCCGATCCCGCCCGCGCCCATGATCGCCACTTTCTGGCCGACCGCAGCCTTGCCGGTGATCACATCGACATAGCGCACCGCCTTGGGGTGATCGATGCCCTCGATTTCGGGCTTGCGCGGCGTGATGCCGGTGGCAATCACGATCTCGTCGAACCCGCCCGCCGCCAGCATGTCCGCATTGACGCGCGTGGCGAGCTTCAGCTCGATGCCGTTCACCTCGATCATCCGCCCGAAATAGCGGATCGTCTCGTCGAACTCTTCCTTGCCCGGAATCTTGCGCGCCAGATTGAACTGCCCGCCGATCTCGTCCGCCGCATCGAACAGCGTCACCTTGTGCCCGCGCCCCGAAGCGATCGTCGCATAGGCAAGCCCCGCCGGCCCCGCGCCGACCACCGCGATCCGCCGCGCCGTCGTGGCCGGCGCCACCGTAATCTCCGTCTCGCGGCAGGCCCGCGCGTTGACGAGGCAACTGGTCAGCTGGCCGGTGAACGTATGATCAAGGCAGGCCTGGTTGCACGCGATGCAGGTGTTGATCTCGTCCTCGCGGCCTTCCCACGCCTTCTTCACGATCTCCGCGTCGGCCAGCATCGGCCGCGCCATCGAGATGAGGTCGGCATCCCCGCGCGCCAGCACCTCTTCGGCCACATGCGGCATGTTGATACGGTTGCTGGTGATGAGCGGGATAGAGACCGCCTCGCGCAGCTTGCCGGTCACCTGCGCAAAGGCCGCGCGCGGCACCATCGTCGCAATCGTCGGCACCTGGCTTTCGTGCCAGCAGAAGTGCGTGCTGATCACATCCGCACCGTTCGCTTCCAGTGCTTTCGCCAGGCTCGTCACTTCCTCCCACGCGAGCCCGCCTTCAAGCATGTCCATCGCTGAAATGCGGAAGATCAGCATCTTGTCATCGCCGAGTGCGGCACGGGTGCGGCGCACGATCTCGATAGGAAAGCGCATCCGGTTTTCCCACGAGCCGCCCCAGCGGTCATTGCGCTGGTTGGTCTTCTCGACGAGGAACGTGGAAATCAGATAGCCTGCCGAGCCGATGATCTCGACCCCGTCGTAGCCTGCCTCGACGGCCAGCGCCGCGCAGTTGGCAAAGGCGGCGATCTGTTCCTCGATTCCCGCTTCATCGAGTTCGAGCGGCGCATGCTTGGCGAGGCGCGAACGAACCGGCGAGGGACCGACCGCTTCGCGAACGTTGGCCATTGGTCCTGAGTGCAGTATCTGCATGCAGATCTTGACCTCCGGATCGGCGGCATGGACCGCTTCCGTCACTGCGCGGTGCATCGGCACTTCCGAAGGCTCGCTCAGCTTTGCGCCGCGCCCGCCGCTGGGGTGCGGGGTGATGCCGCCGGTGATGATCATGCCCACCCCGCCCTTCACGCGCTCGACGAAGTAGGCCGAAAGGCGCTCCGCCGCATTGGGCAGATCTTCGAGGCCGGAATGCATCGAGCCCATGATGATGCGGTTCTTGAGCCGGTTGCCCCGGATCGTCAGGGCTGAGAACATCAGCGGATATTTGGCGTGCGACATGGTCCGTTGTCCGTTCAGTCTGGAATGTAGTTCGGGCGGCGCTTCTCGAGGAAGGCGCGCATCCCTTCGGCGAAATTGGGGCTGACGGCGGTCATCAGCTGGTTGCGGTTCTCGATCGCCATCGCTGCTTCAAGGCTCGGCGCATCCACCGCGAGGCTCAGCCCCTCCTTGGTCATGCGCAGCCCGCGCGGCGAGGCCGCGAGCATATCTGCGACATAACCCTCGGCCACGGTTTCGAGCTGGTCGTCGGGCACTACCTCGCTCACCAGCCCCGTCGCCAGCGCGCGCGGCGCATGGATGAAACGCCCGGTCAGCATAAGCTCCGAGGCAACCGAAGTGCCGACCAGGCGCGGCAGGAAGTAGCTGACGCCCATGTCGCAGGAGGAAAGCCCCAGCTTGATGAAAGCGGCATTCATCCTGGCGCTCTCGCCCGCAATGCGGATATCTGCCGCCAGCACGAACGCAAAGCCTCCGCCGCAAGCTGCGCCGTGCACCAGCGCCAGAATCGGCTGCGGGCAGCGCCGCATCTTCACATAGACGTCTGCCAGATGGCCCTGAAAGCCGAAGCCCCCGCCAAACGGATCGGGGCCATTCGCCGCTTGTCGGTCCTTGATATCGAGCCCGGCGCAGAAGGCCCGACCTGCCCCGCGCATCACCACCACGCGCGTTTCGCGGTCGTTGAACAGGGCGCCGAAATAGTGGGAAAGCTCGTCCACCATCTCCAGCGAAATGGAATTGAGCTGATCGGGGCGGTTCAGCGTCAGCCAGTCCGCCGCGCCGCGCTTCTCCACCGTGATCGTGCGATAGGTCATGCCACCTCGCTCCCCCTTTGCGCCTCTGCGGGCGTAGCTGCCGTTTCTGTCATGCCGCGCCGCGCGGCAAACCTGCCCATATTGACAGCCAGTCCGGTCATGCGCCGATCCCGCCGATCAGCAGGTCCGCCACCCGCGCCGCATAGGCCGTGATCGCCGCCTCGCTCATCGTCTCCCCCGGCCCGAGCCGCCCGGCATGCGATTCCATGGCCGAAAGCAGCATGTCGGACGCGAGCGCCGCGCTCACGCCATCGCGCAGTTGGCCACGCGCCCGGCCCCGCCGCAGGATCGCTATGGCCTGCGCCGTCACTGCGCCCAGCACTGGCCCGATCCGGGCTGCCAGCTCAGGATGCCCCGCCAGATCGCGCCGCAAGTGCCGCGCCACACCGCCACCCGTCTCCAGATAGCGCGCCAGCACCAGCGCGCCGAACGCGGTGAGATCGCCGTGTAGGCTTCCAGTATCGATCGCCGCCAGCGCCTGCCAGCGCTGCTCGATCATCGCGCAGAGCAGGTCCTCCCCGCTCGTCCAGCGCGCGTAGAGCGTCGACTTGCCGATCCCCGCCGCCCGCGCCACCGCATCAAGGCTGAAGCCCGCCCAGCCCCCCGCGCCATAGACTTGCGCCGCCGCCGCCAGAATGCGCGCCTCGAAATCCGGATTGCGCGGACGCCCCCTCGGTCGCGGCTCCGCAGCAGGCGCAGAATCAGGCGAAGAGCGTTGCATGGGTTTCTTGTATCTTTTATGGACGGTATTCGTCCAATAATAATCGAGAGGGACCCGGAATGCAGCCAGAGGCCATCGACCGCCCGCTTTCCGGCCTCGTGGTGGTCGATCTCGTCGCCAGCCCGCTCGCGGGAATTGCCCGAACCTTGCGCGAACTCGGCGCCGAGGTGATCCGCCTTGAAGTGGGCGGACGCGGCGGCTGCCCGCAGGATGAGCCCCGCGCCGAACTCGCATACTGGACGGCCAATCTCGGCAAGCGAATCGAGGCGATCGAGGAAGCAGACCTCCTCGCACGCCTTGCCCACGCTGACCTGATCATCGAAGATCTCTCCGCAGAATCGGACAGCATCGATTGGGCCGCGATCCGCGCCGCCAACCCCGCGCTCGTCCACATGACCGCCACCGGCTTCGGCCTCGGCAACGCCTTCTCACACTGGCAGTGGTCCGACGGCGTGCTCCACGCCCTCACCAGCGAACTCTCGCGCTCGGGCATCAGGGGCCGCGCACCGCTGCTCCCGCCGGGCGAGATCGCGCTGCAGTGCGCGGTGGCGCAAGGTGCTTTCGTCGCGATGGCCGCGCTCACGCAGGCGCTCGTCAGCGGCACTGGCACCCATGTCGATTTCGCTGCGCTCGATGGCGCGATGCAGGCGCTCGATCCCGCGTTCGGCATTTCCGGCAGCGCCACCAATGGCCGCCCCGCCGCATCGCTGCCCCCCGGCCGCCCGCCCAGGGGCGTACAATATCCGATCATCCCGGTCGCCGATGGCTACGTCCGCCTCTGCGTGCTCGCCCCGCGCCAGTGGCAGGGGATGCACGCGATGATGGGCTCGCCCGCCGAATTCGCCGGGCCGGAATTCCGCGACATCATGGTCCGCTTCAAAAGCAAGGAACTGCTCGCGGCGATGCAGGCCTTCCTTGCCGACAAGACCCGCGCCGAAATCGAGGAGCTCGGCCAGCAGCACGGCGTCCCCCTCGCTGGGCTCAACACCCTCGGCGATTGCCTTGCCGCCGATCACATCCGCGCGCGCGCCACCTTTGCCGAGGTGGACTTGCCCGGTGGCCGCCGCGTGCCCGCCCCCGATGGCCTGATGGTGATCGACGGGCAGCGCATGGGTCCGATTTACACCAGCGCCCCCGCCCCGCGCCCGGTACCCGCAGATGCCAAACCCGGCCGGCCGCTGGAAGGCCGCAAGGTGCTCGATCTCGGCGTGATCGTTGTCGGCGCAGAAACCGGCCGCCTGCTCGCCGATCTCGGCGCGGATGTGGTGAAGATCGAATCCGCTGCCTTCCCCGATGGCTCGCGGCAGACCTGGCTCAAGATCGGTCTTTCCAGCAGCTTTGGCGCGGGTCACCGCAACAAGCGTAGCCTTGGCCTCAACCTCAAGTCCGATGAGGGCAAGGCCCTGCTGCGCCGCATGATCGCCGATGCCGACGTGATGCTCTCCAACTTCAAGCCCGGCACACTCGAATCCCTGGGCCTCGGCTATGCCGAACTCAGCCGGATCAACCCGCGCCTGATCGCGGTGGAATCGAGCGCGTTCGGCGCGACCGGCCCGTGGTCGAAGCGCATGGGCTACGGCCCGCTGGTTCGCGCCGCCGCTGGGCTCACCGCAATGTGGCGCTACCCCGATGATCCGGAGAGCTTCTCGGACTCGGTCACGATCTACCCCGATCACGTCTGCGGCCGCATCGGCGCGAGCGCGGTCATGGCGCTCCTTGCCCGCCGCCAGCGCACCGGGCGCGGCGGGCATGTCGATGTGGCGCAGGCCGAAGTCATGCTCGCCCAACTCGCCACCGAAGTCGCCGGCACCGCGCTCGGCCTCGCAGACAGCGAGGACGCGCTATCGGGCGTGTTCCCCGCCAAGGGCGAGGATGAATGGTGCGTTGTCACCCCGCGCGATGAGGCCGACCGTCAGCGGCTCTCCGCCGTGATCGGCAGCCAGGACCTCGCCGCATGGCTGGCGGACAGGGGGGCTGCAGAAGCCGCGCAAGCTTTGCAGGCCGCCGGCGTCCCCGCGGCCCCGATGCTCCGCGCGGCGGACCTCGCCGATCATCCCTACTATACGGCGCGCGGCCTCTTCCGCAGCGATCCGCACGATCTGCTCCCCGAGCCGATGACCGCCGAGCGCCGCCCTGCGGTTTGGCAATCGATCCCGGATGCGGACGCCCGCCCTGCCCCGCTGATGTGCCAGGACACTTACGCCGTGATGCACGACTGGCTGGGTATGGACGAAGCCGAATGCATTTCCCTTGAAGCGGCGGGTGTGCTCGAAACCGTACCTCAAAGAATCCGCGAGATGGTCGCCACCAAGTCCTATCTGGAGACTGCCCGATGAATGCGCCTTTGCCCGATTCTTCATGGGGGACTGATCCCGAACGCATCCCCGTCATCATCGGCGTCGGCCAATTGAACGACCGGCCCGCGAGCCCCGATCTCGGGCTCGATCCGCCGGGCCTGATGGCCGCAGCGCTGCGCATCGCGGAAACCGATGCGGGCGGAAATCTGCTCGGCGACCTCGACAGCCTCGCCATCGTCGACCAGATCAGCTTCCGCCACCTCGGCAATCTGTGCGACCGCGTGGCCGCAGCCATCGGTGCGAACCCGGCGGTGAACTACCAGTCCGAAGCGCCGCATGGCGACACCCCGATCCGCCTGCTCAACGAAGCCGCCAACCGCATCGGTGCGGGCGAGGTGAAGCTTGCCGCCGTGGTCGGCGCGGAAGCCCTGCGCACCGCCGCCGGCCTTGCCGCTCTGGCGGCAAAAGGCGAGGACAAGAGCTACAACGCGGTCCGCAATGTCTCGACCCGCCGCGATCCCACTTACGCGCAGGCGCATGGCCTGACCGCGCCGGTCGATGTCTACCCGATCTACGAAAATGCCGGCCGCGCCGCTTATGGTCAGACCTTGGCCGAGGCGCAGGCCGAAAGCGGCGCAATCTGGGCGGGCATGAGCCAGGTTGCCGCCGCCAATGAAGGCGCGTGGATCAGGAAAGCCGTGAGCGCCGAGGATATCCTCACGCCGGGTCCGTCCAACCGTCCGCTCGCTTTCCCCTACACCAAGCTGACCGTCGCCAACTCCTCTGTGAACCAAGGTGCGGGCTTCCTTGTCGCCAGCCTCGCCGAAGCGCGGCGGCGCGGCATTCCGGAGGAGCGGCTGATCTACGTCGGCATGGGCGCCGCTGCGAAGGAAGATCCCAGCATCCTGCGCCGCGACCGCTATGATCGCTCCTCCAGCATGGACACCGCGATACGCCGCACGCTGGAGCTCAACCAGATGACCGGCGCAGACTTCGACCATGTCGAGCTCTACAGCTGCTTCCCTTGCGTCCCCAAGATGGCGCGCCGCGTGCTCGGCTGGCCGCTGGATAAGCCCGCCACGGTGTTTGGCGGGCTGACATTCGGCGGTGGCCCCATCGCCAATTACATGAGCCATGCGGTCGTCTCGATGGTGGACCGCCTCCGCTCGGGGGATGGCCAGACCGGCTTCCTGTTTGCCAACGGTGGCTATGCCACCGACAACCACTGCATCGTCGTCTCGCGCCAGCCCATCGCCGCCGCGCAGTTCCCGCAGGACTTCGACTATCAGGCCGAAGCTGACACGGCGCGCGGGCCTGTGCCCGAACTCGAGAAAGACTACGTCGGCCCCGCAAAGATCGAAAGCTACACCGTCTTCCACAACCGTGAAGGCGCGCCTTCTAGTGGTGTCGTCGTAGCCCGTACGCCAGAGGGTAAGCGCACGCTCTGCCACATCGATGTGGCCGATCCCGCGACGCTCGGCTTCTTCATGGATGGGACGGTGGAGCCGGTCGGCACCAGCGGTGCGATTGCCGTGGAGGGCGAGCGGCGGGTTTGGGGGCGGTAAGGTCCCCCAAACCTGGCCCAACCACCTCCGTCACACCCTTCCCTCGTCATTGCGAGCACAGCGAAGCAATCCAGAGCGGTAGCGCGTGACGCTCTGGATTGCTTCGCTGCGCTCGCAATGACGAAGTTATGGTCGAGATCAAATTTGCCAGTAGCCGGTCCGCATCGCCGCCCTATCATCGCTCCAAACCAAGGAGGAAATGCATGAGCGGACGGTTCGCAGGCAAAGTGGCGCTGATCACCGGGGGCACTTCGGGCATCGGGGCGGGCACCGTGCGGCGGCTCGCGAGCGAGGGCGCGAAGGTCGTGTTCACTGGCTCCAAGGCCGAAGCCGCTGCCGCGCTATGCGCCGAAACCGGTGCGCAGTTCGTCGCGCACCGCGTGGAGGATGCCGCCGCGTGGGACGTGCTGATGGCCCAGATCAAGGCCGAGCATGGCCGGCTCGACGTCGCCTTCGCCAACGCCGGCATCGAAACCGGTGACAGCAGCGTTGAGGACATCACCATGGATGCGTGGGAGCGCGTGATGGGCGTGAACCTCACCGGCGTGATGCTGACCATCCAACACGCGATCCGGGCGATGCGCGCGAACCCAGATGGGCCCACCGGCTCCATCGTGGTGAACTCGTCGATGAGCGCCTATCGCCCGCTCGCCAACTACGTCGCCTATTCAGCGAGCAAGGGCGCGCTGATTGCGCTGATGAAATCCTCAGCGCTTCACTGCGCCACTCTGAAGACGAAGATCCGCGTCAATTCGATCCACCCCGGCGTGGTCGAGACCGAATTGATCCGGGGCGTGATTGACCGCTCGCCCGACAGCGCCGCCGCGCGTGCGCAATTCAACGCGATGTCTGCCATCGGCCGCATGGGCCGGGTCGAGGAAATTGCCGCACTGGTGGCGTTCCTCGCCTCGGACGAAGCGGGTTTCATCTCCGGCTCGGAATACGGGATCGACGGGGCGAGCACGGCGGGGATGACGAAATGGTGGTTGGGGTTTGGGCGGCCCTCAGGCAGCCGCCCCTAAATAGCCCAGCTGCCCCGCCTTGAAGACGGCCTGGCTGCGGTTCACCGCGTTGAGCTTCTCGCCCGCGCGCTGGATGTGATAGCGCACGGTTGCGTGGCTGAGCGCGAGGATCAGGCTGATTTCCTTGTCGGTCTTGCCGATGGCGGCCCAGCGCAGGCATTCGACCTCGCGCTTGGAAAGCCGGCAGTCGCTCGGAATCCATTGCTGCGTGCGCATCGTGCTGACGTAGCTCGCCACGAAGCGGCGGGTCAGCGCACCGAGGAAATCGCCATGCTCGGCAAACACGTTCGAAAGGTCGTCGAGCGTCTTGTCCACCGGCACGAAGCTCGCCGCGGCGATCTGACCGAACGAGAGGTGCGAGGGGATGACGATCATCGCCCGCGCCTTGCTGAACTTGTGGAACTCCGAAAAGTTCAGGTCCTCGAGGTAGTTGTTGCGGCTGACGGTGAAAGCGCCGTGGGCGTTGCACCAGAAGGGCTCGCTTTCATACCGGCTGGCGCGCGGGAAGGGCGAGGAGAGCGCCAGCGTGCCGTTCTCCCACCAGCGCTCGCCATCGGCGGTCCAGCCGAAGATGTCTGCGTTGATGATCTTGCCATCGGCATCAAGCATCTGCTCCTTCGACGAAATGTCGGGGCAGACCGCGATGCGCAGGTCAAGCTTCAAGGCAACGTCGCGAATGGCAATTGCGGCGGGCCGCACGTCTTCAACGGCCCGAATCGTCACCTGCTCGAAGGTGGTGTTCGCCCAGTCCATGGTGCATCCTCTCGTCGGTGCCGGTTATTCCGGCATCCGGGTCGATTCGCATGCTAACCTAGTGCGTGCCGTAGCGGAAGCCCCATCCGAAACGGTTCGGACATGGGGCTTCCGGGTAACAGGTCAGAGGCCCAGGACCTGCTTGGCGATGATAGTTTTCTGCACTTCGTCCGAGCCGCCGAAGATCGTGTAGGCGCGGCCGTTGAGATAGGCGGGCATCGAAAGCTGCGCAGCGCGGCTGCCGACATATTCGGGCGCCTCGTTGCCATAGAGCGGGCGCGTGACGGGCAGCTGCAACCCATCGTAGCCGAACAGGTCCACGGCCAGCTCGTCGATCGCCTGCCGCAGGTTCGAGCTCGTGAGCTTGACCAGCGAGGTCTGCGGCCCAGCCGGGCGGCCCTTGGCGAGCTCGGCCAGGATGCGCAGTTCGGTCACTTCGAAGGCTTGCGCTTCAAGCCGGAGACGGGCCAACCGCTGCGAGATATTCGGATCGTGGATCATGCTGCCGTTGGTGCCCGAGGCTTCCTCGCGCGCCCAGCGTTCGATCCGGTCGAGCTTGGCCAGCAGCGCCGGCGCCGCGCACGAACCGCCGCGCTCGTTCTCGAGCAGGAACTTGGCGATCGTCCAGCCCTGCCCTTCCTCGCCGATCAGGTTGTCCGCCGGGGTTTCGGCATTGTCGAAGAAGGTCGCGTTGACCTCGTGGTCGTTCGCCATCGTGATGATCGGCGAAACGCTGACACCCGGCTGCTCCATCGGGATGAGCAGGAAGCTGATGCCGCGCTGCTTCTGCACGGAGGGATCGGTGCGGACGAGCGCGAAGATCCAGTTGGCGTGGTGCGCGTGGGTGGTCCAGATCTTGGAGCCGTTGACCACGTACTTGTCACCGACCCGTTCTGCGCGCGTCTTCACCGCAGCAAGGTCTGACCCGGCGCCCGGTTCGGAATAGCCCTGGCACCAGTAATCCTCGCCCGAAATGATACGGGGGAGGAAGCGGGCCTTCTGCTCAGGCGTGCCGAAGTGGCAGATCACCGGTCCAACGAGGCGCAGGCCAAGGATCGGCAGCGAAGGCGCGCCGGCAATCGCGCATTCCTTCTCGAAAATGTACTTCTGCGTCGGCGTCCAGCCCGGACCGCCATCCTCGACCGGCCACGAGGTGGCGAGCCAGCCCTTCTCGGCGAGAATGGCCTGCCATTCGCGGGTGATGTCGGGCTCGGTGAACACGCTCGGTGTGCTGGCCGCGCCCTCGCGCAGGCGGGCGTCGAGCTTGTCGTCGAGGAATGCGCGCACTTCCTTCTGGAAGGCAAGATCCTCGGGGGCAAAATCCATATCCATCAGGCTATCTCACTCATGGCCCAGCGAATGCCGCGGCGCAGCGTCTCGTAATACACGGGATAGTTCCAACTGCAGCGTTCGGGATGTGTCCAAAAGGGCAGCAATTCAATGACATCGAAATGGCTGCGGCAGTGTCCGAGCGTATTGTAGAGCACCCCGCCCTTGCCGTGATCGCGCAAGTAGAGAATCGGCACGACGACGTTCGAATAGTTCGCCTCGATGAAGCCGGTCGCCTCACCATCGAAGCGCGTCTGCATCAGGATTTTGATCGGCGCCTTTTCCTTCATGATGTAAAGCTCGTCGATCACGTCGAAATCTTCGAGACCCTGCGTGAGCGCATGGGTCTTGTCGACCACCTCGACACGGAACGGCCCGATGGGCGGATGCGCCTTGAACTGGGTGCCGAGCACTTCCATCACGTCGTCGCGCTCTTCTGGGCAATCGACCCCGCCTTCGACAAACTTCAGGATCGAATTGGTGCCATGGAGCGCCAGCCAGCGCCCGCCGCGATCAAGGAATTCCTTGATCTTCACCGTCTCTTCCGGCGTCGGCAGCACGGTGCAGGTGTAGGTCACGAGGAACTGGCACTGCTCCAGCCGCTCGGTGTTCGAAAAGTCCATCGCCACGGTGGTGCGGATTTCCGGATGCTCGCCGAGCAGCTTGAGCACTTCGAGCCGGGCGAAGTCGATATCGTGGTATTTGCCGGCGGCCACGAAGTGGGCATCGATCCGCTTGGTCATTCCTAACACTCCAATTACCCGCCGCGGTCACGCCGCGCGGGCGTAATCCAGAATATCGCTCGCCGGATCGCCGAACAGCTTGGACAAAAGCACGATCCGCTTGAGCCCGTGGCCGATCCCTAGTTCGTCGCTCATGCCCATGCCGCCGTGCAACTGCACCGCCTGATGACCGACCCAGATCGCGTTCTCGGCCACATGGGCCTTGATCGCCGCCATCGGTGCCGCAGGCTGCAGCAGCGCGCGAAGAATCGCGGACTGTATGCTCTCGACCCGCGCATAAGCATCCACCATGCGGTGCTGAAGCACCTGGAACCGCCCCAAGGGCTGGCCAAACTGCTCACGCGTCTTGAGATATTCCAACGTGTCGGCAAACAGGCGCTGGGCAATGCCGGTCATCTCCGCCGCCGCCATCAGCCGCGCCTCGTCGATCACCGCGGCGAGGTCCGCCGTGAGTGGGCCTTCCGCCGCCGCATCGTGGAACGTCACGATCGCCGCGACGCCGCCATCCGCGACTGGATAGGGCCGCACTTCGACTTCCGCCGCCTTGGCATCAACCACGTAAAGCCCGGTCTTGCCGTCTTCCTCGGCGGTCACCACGAACACATCCGCCGCGCCGCCGCCGAGCACGAACTGCTTGGTGCCCGAGAGCTTGCCGGCCTTGGCCTTGACGCCGCTGGCTTCGAGCACAAAGCGCCGACCCGGTTCGGCAAAGGCGAACGCCGCGATCGTGTCGCCTGAAATGACGCCCTCCAGATGCGCCGAGCCTGCTAGCAGCCGCGCGGGGAGGAAACCGCATTCCAGCCACGGCTCGACCGCCTGCGCATGGCCCAGCGCCTGCGCCACCACGGCGAGATCGCCGTGCGAGCCGTCCATGCCGCCATCGGCTTCACCGGCAGCAAGGCCGATCAGCCCCAGCTCCGCCAGCTCCTTCCATCGCGCCCGGTCGATCCCGCCGGGCAGCGCCCGAGCCGCGCGCCGTGCCGCCACGTCCTGCCCCTGGCAAAAGCGCTCGACCGCCGCCTTGAACAGCTCCTGGTTCTCGTCGAGATCGAAGTTCATGCAGCTGCCTTCTTGAAGGTAATTGGCACCGAAACGAACCCGCGCAGCAGCAGGTTCGGGGAAACGCGCAGCTCCGCGCCGTCCTTGATACGGATATCATCGAGCCGGCGTAGCAACTCGGTGAAGGCGACAGTCATTTCCTTGCGGCTCAGCATGTTGCCCACGCACATGTGGATGCCCTTGCCGAAGGCGAGGTGCGTGCGCGCATTGGTGCGCTCGACATCGAACTTGTCAGGATCGTGATACTTGGCCGGATCGCGGTTCGCCGCCGCATAGCGCAGCATGACCATCTCGCCCGCCTTGTAGCTGTGCCCGCCCAGCTCGGTGTCCTTCTTCACCAGCCGCCACATGCCCGCCGTCGGCGTATCGAGCCGCAGCACTTCCTCGATCATGTTGCCGATCAGCGCGGGATTGGCGCGGACCTTGTCCTGCTGGTCCGGATTCTGCGCGAGGTGGACGATGCCGCCCGCCAGCGAATGGGTGGTGGTCTCGTTACCCGCGACCATCAACTGCTGCGCGATAGAGAGGATTTCGGCGTCGTTGAGCGGCGTTTCGCCATCGAGCCGGGCGTTGACCACGTCCGAAAGCAGATCATCGGTCGGCGTCTCGCGGCGGGCGTCGATCTTGACCTTGAGCTTGCGCTGGAAGTCGACGATCTCGTGCGCGCACTCGATCTCGCGCTCACGCGGGATCATGTGGCCGAGCCGATCGGCAAATGCATCCGACCAACGCTTGACGTCTGCGCGCTCGGCTTCCGAAAAGCCCAGCTGCTCGCAGATCACCTGCACCGGCAGGCCGACGCTGAACGCGGACACGAAATCGCACTCGCCATCCTCGATGAAACCATCGATCAGCTTGTTGACCTTGTCGCGGATGCCGGCTTCGAGCGCGTTCACGCGCGGCATCGAGAAGGCGAGGTTGACGAGCTTGCGGAAACGCGTGTGGACCGGCGGATCGGCGGTCAGCAGCGTGTTCATCTGCGGCCAGCCTTCGGCCAGAATGCCGCTCACTTCCGGATCCTCGGCCAGCGCACCCGAAAGCACGCCGCTGAAGTCGTTCGAAAAATCATCCGGACGCCCGGCCGCTTCCGAACACATCTCGTAGCTCATGATGATCTTCATGCCGGTTTCGGGCAGCTCGATCACCGGCGCATTGGCGTGGGCCCACTGGTAGAGCGGGAACGGGTTCTGCATCACCTCGGGATCGAGCAGTGATTTCGCGCTGGTCATTTCATTCATGGCAGTTCCCACTTGGTTCAGCTTGGATGTGGCACCGTCAAATACCCCGTGCCACGCGCGAAAATGCTAGGTTCGCTTGCCCTGCCGGGCAGGTTTTCAAGAGTGTACCATAACGCCGCCGTCGACCATGATGCCTTGTCCGGTGATGAAGCGCGCATCGTCGGTGGCGAGGAACACCATGACATCCGCCACATCTTCCGGCTGACCGATCCGGCCGAGCGCAGAACGGCCCGCGTAATAGTCCTTCGCGCCCGGCGTGCCTTCGAACAGATCGCGCGTCATGCCCGTCGCGATGGCGCCTGGCTGCACGCAGTTCACCGTGATCCCGTTTGGCCCCAATTCCATTGCCAGCGCGCGGGTCAGCCCCAGCACCGCATGCTTCGAGGTGGTGTAAGCCACCAGCCCCGCATCGCCATAGCGCGACATGATCGAGCCGACGTTGACCACCCGCCCATGGCCGGAGGCGGCCAGCATCGGCATCAGCGCGCGGGTCAGTTTCATCACCGCAGTCACGTTGATCGATAGCGCGGCGTTCCACGCTTCCTCGGTCATCTCGGTGAACGGGCCGTTGGGGCAGACGCCGGCGTTGTTGATGAGGATATCGCAGCCGCCGAGCAGGCTTTCCGCCGCCCCGGCTATGCTAGCGATGGAGTAGGGATCGCCAAGGTCTGCCACCAGCGTGTGCGTGCCGACGATCCCCTCGCCCACCCGGTCAACGCCGAGCACCTGCGCGCCCTCGGCCAGCAGCCGCGCCGCCGCCGCTGCGCCCATGCCCGATGCCGCGCCGGTGACGACCGCGCGCCGGCCGGTGAGGTCACGCCCACGCGCAATCGTCATGTCAGGCAAACTCCCGCTGGAACTCGGCCATGTCGAAGTAATCACGCCACCGGCTGACCTTGCCTTCGGCGTTGATCTCGAACGTCCCCGAAACGCGGATCGCGCGCCAGCGCCCGGCGACGAGGAATTTGTCGGTCCGCTCGGTCAGCACCACATTGCCGTTCGCAGCGATATGGTGCGTGATCCACTCGGTGCCTTCGATGGGCGGAAACTGCCCCATCAGTGCCTGAACCCCGGCGAGGCCGACGGCCGGCTCCATCGGGATGTTATGCCAGATGATATCCTCCGCCATCATGGCGAAGGCTGCGGGGGCATCGCCCCGGTTCCATGCGGCGATGAAGGCCTCGACGATTTCCTGCGGGCTCATGCGCTTCTCCCATAGCTCTGCGCTGTCCATTCCAGCGCATTGGCAACCACGCGGCGGACGACGGGGTTCGCATAGGTGTGCGGCCCATCGCCGAACTGGCAGTAGACCATCTGCGCCGCGCCGATCGGCTTCGCCCACGCCACCAGATTGCTCCCCGGCGGGTGCGGCCAATCGCTGTTGTCGAACATCCGCCCAGCCACGGCATGCGCCGCAGAATAGAAGTTTGCCGCCACGTAGTCATGCTGCGCGCGGATCAGCGGCGTCACGTCATCCTCGAACACTTCGCCGAGATAGAGCTCGTCATTCACCGGGAATGTCGCCGGGACGCCGACCAGCACCGGATGTTCCGCCACCAGCTCGGCCCTGTAGTCCACGTCATGACGATAGCCCGAATCGAGCTTCATGTCCCCGCGCACCGGGCCGGGCTGATAGAGGAACCGTCCGCCCAGCCACTCGCTCCACTGCGGCCACTCGGCCCAGCCCGCAATCGCATGGTGCAGCATGACTGCGCCGCGCCCGCTGGCGAACCGCCGCTCCAGCGCCGCCTTGAAGCCTGGCGACGGCGCCGCCGTCTTCACCGTGCCGTCGGCAAAGGTATAGCCCGGCATATCGTAGAACAGCATGGCGTCCGCGTTATCTGCGGCCCCGGCAGCCACCCGCTCCTCGGCTTCGGGATGGACGTAGTGGGTCACCTCCCAATCGCCGAGACTTTCCAGAAACGCCGCGAACGGACCTGCCTCGTAAGGATGGCCACCGGAAAGGACGAGGAGCGTCTTGGTCATGCCTCAGCTCAGCTTCAGGATCATCTTGCCGTCGTTCGAGCCGCTGAACAGCCGCAGGAACGCAGGCAAGGCATTGTCGATGCCTTCATCGACATGCTCGTCGAACACCAGCTTGCCCTCGGTCATCCAGCCCGCCATCGCGGCGATGCCTTCGCCGAAGCGCGGCACATAATCGGCCACGAGCAGGCCCGTCAGCGAGGCGCGCTTGACGATCAGCTGCCACACATTGCGTGCGCCGGTCTTTTCGCCCGCGTTGTTGTACTCGCTGATCAGGCCGCAGAGGCCGATGCGGGCATACATCGCGAGGTTGTTCAGCCCCGCATCGAGGATATCGCCGCCGACATTCTCGAAGATCACGTTGACACCCTGCGGCGCAGCCGCTGCGATCTCGGCCGAAAGCTGGTCCACGCTCTTGCCGCGATAATCGATGGCGACATCGAAGCCGTAGCGTTCCACCAGCCGCTTGCACTTCTCCGGCCCGCCCGCGATGCCGATGACCTTGCTGGCCCCCTTGAGCTTGGCGATCTGACCGACAAGCGAGCCAACCGCGCCCGCTGCACCCGTCACCATCACGACATCGCCCGGCTGCGGCTTGCACACTTCCAGGTAGCCGAAATAGGCCGTCATCCCCACCGCGCCGAGCACCGAGAGGAAGTTCGTCGGCGAAGGCACGATGGTCGGATCGATCGGCGCGCTGAAGCCGCCAGCCTGCGAGACCGAGTATTCCTCGATCGCGTTGAGCCCCGATACCCACTGCCCCACCGGGAAATCGGCGGTCTTGCTCGCCACCACTTCGCCCACGGTCGAGGCGCGCACCGACGTCCCCAGCGGGATCGGCGGCATATAGCTCGGCGCATCGTCCATCCAGCCGCGCATGGCGGGATCGAGCGAGGCGTAGTGATTGCGGATCAGGAACTGGCCGTCTGCAAGCTCGGGCAGCGGCTCGGAAACAAGGCTGAAGTCTTCGGCCACCGGCGCGCCATTGGGGCGGCGGACCAGCAGGAAACGGCGATTCACATCGAGCAATTCTGGCACGGACAAGCTCCTGAACGGGGGACTCCCCGAAACGCTAGAGCCTAGACCCCACCACAGCCAAGACGACTCTCATTTTTGCCCATTGGAGCGAGGCTCACTCCCCATTTTGTCAGGTGAACGTGCCCCCCATCCCACCCACAGTGAAGGCAGTCCGCCAGCCAGCGCGGCGATGCGGGAACTTCACAAGGATTCTGGGGACCATGGCAGAACCGTTCTTCGATCACCCCTACCTTTCCGGCCACCATGCGCCGATCCGGTTCGAGGCCGATGCGCCCGATCTGATCGTTGTGGGCAAGCTGCCTGACGATCTCGCCGGCATGTTCTATCGCAACGGCCCCGATCCGCTCTATGCCCCGCGCGAGGGCGACTATCACTGGTTCGATGGCGACGGCATGGTCTTCGCGTTCGAGTTCGCGGACGGCCGCGTCTCGCTGCGCAACCGCTGGGTCAAGACCGAGAAGTTCGAACTCGAGAAAGCCGCCGGGCGCCGTCTGTTCGGCATTTTCGGCAATCCGATGACCTCGGACCCCAGCGTGCAGGGCAAGCGCTACAACACCGGCAACACCAACATCATCCTTCACGGCGGCCAACTTCTTGCGCTGATGGAAGGCGCGCCTCCGGTGGCGCTCGATCCGCGCAAGCTGGATACGCTGCACGAGGAGACCTACGGCGGCCTTGTCACCTCCAGCTTCTCGGCCCATCCCAAGATCGACTACAAGACGCGCGAAATGATCAACACCGGCGCAGCCATCAACGGCATGATGGGCCCGGCGGAAATGCGCTATGACGTGGTTGCGGCGGACGGGACGATCCGCAAGACCGAGATCATCCCGATGCCGCACTTCAGCCTGATGCACACCTTCCTGCTGACGGAAAACTGGGCAATCTTCCCGTTCATCCCGATCGACACCGACCTAAAGCGCTTTGCCGCAGGCGGGCCGATGACGGCTTGGGTCAACGACCGCCCGACCAAGTTCGCGGTCATGCCGCGCGAAGGCACGGCGGACCAGATCAAGTGGTTCGAGTTCGAGCCGCGGCATATGTTCCACGAGCTCAACGTGTGGGAAGAGGACGGCAAGATCATCGCCGATGTCGCCGCTGCCAATGGCACGGCCTTGTTCCCGGATGAAACCGGGGCGCGCCGCACCCATCTCGATACCCAGCAGAGCCTGCGCCGCTGGACTATCGATCCCACCGGCAATACCGGCTGGATCAAGGAAGAAGTGCTCAACGGGCGCGACATCCAGTTCCCCCGGCCCGACGACCGCCTGATGACGCGCAAGAGCCGCCACAGCTTTGCCAACATCAACCTGAAATCCCGCGATGGCCGGGTCGAGGGCATGGATGCCGTGCTGCGCTACAACACCGAGACCGGCGAGGAAGACATCTGGCACTTCGGCGCGGGCGCCGCTGCGGGCGAACTGGTCTTCGCGCCGCGCCTTGGCAGCACGGACGAGGCAGACGGCTATGCCATGACCCTGGTCCACCCTGCGAACAGCGGCACCAGCGAACTTGCCATCTTTGCCGCCAAGGACATTGCTGCCGGCCCGATCGCCCGCGTGCTCATTCCCTTCCGCGTGCCGAGCGGCTTCCACTGCAACTTCTACGCCGAGGACAATCCGCTCTACCAGCAGGCTGTCACGAACTGATCCGATAACGAAAGCCCATCATGGCCACTATCCCTGCACATCTGGCCCAGTTTGCCGCCGACGGCAGCTGGACCAACATGACCATCGGCGATTACGCGCGCCGCTGGGCCGAGACCGATCCGGACAAGGTCGTATACCTCAATGATCCCACCGCGCCGACTTACGCCAGCCTGCTGGCGGACGGCGAGGCGCTCGCCCGCGCGCTTCACGATCTGGGTCTGCGCACGGGCGACGTGATCGGCTTCCAGGTGCCCAACTGGGTGGAGGCCTCGGTGATCAACCTGGCGGCCAATCTCGGCGGCTTCGTGATCGCTCCGATCGTGCCGATCTACCGCGATGCCGAAGTGATCCAGATGCTGGGCGACAGTAAAGCCCGCGCGTTCTTCGTGGCTGAGAGCTTCCGGAACTACGACTTCGCCGGGATGGTGGACCGCGTGCGTCCGCACCTGCCGGAGCTGAAGCATGTCATCTATGTGCGGCCTACCGAGCGCAGCCCCGATTTTGCCACGCTGGTCGAGCATGGGCGAGGCCTCAATACACCGCTCGACAAGGTCGATCCCAACGCGCTGAAGCTCATCCTCTACACCTCGGGCACCACCGGGCGGCCCAAGGGCGTGCTCCATTCGCACAACACGCTGGACCGCGTCGCGCAGTTCGGCCGCCAGTACAGCGGCATTCCCAACGACGTGACGCTGATGCCGTCGCCCGTCACGCATATCAGCGGGTTTTCGGGCGGACTGGAGAAGCCTTTCGCCTCGGGCAGCCAGGTCGTCCTCATGGAAGTATGGAAGGCCAAGGACGCGGTGGATCTGATCGACCGCTACGGGATCACCTCCACCGTCGCTGCCACGCCCTTCCTGCAGGAACTGTGCGATGCGGCGGAGGCAGTCGGCTCCAAGTTGCCCACCTTCCGCCGCTTCGCCTGCGGCGGCGCAGCCATCCCCTCGGAACTGGTCTACACCGCCAACAAGCGCCTCGCGCACCCCTGCGCCTACCGCGTCTACGGCAGCTCCGAAGTGCCGCTGGCGACCCCCGGCATCCTGCCGGAAAACAGCCTCGTGGAAGCCGCCGAAACCGATGGCGCCGCGCTCGATTACCAGCTGCGCCTCGTCGATGACGACGGCAACGAAGTGCCCCATGGCACCGATGGCGAAATCCTCGTGCGCGGCCCCGCCATGTTCCTCGGCTATGCCGATCCGGAGCAGACCCGCGAATCGCTGACGGATGACGGCTTCTTCCGCACCGGCGACATCGGCAGGATTACCCCTTCGGGCGCGCTCGTCATCACCGGGCGCAAGAAGGACCTCATCATCCGGGGCGGCGAGAACATCAGCGCCAAGGAAATCGAGGATGTGCTCCACTTGAACCCCGCGATCAAGGAAGCCGCCGTCGTCTCGATGCCGCACCCGCGCCTTGGTGAAGGCATCTGCGCCTATCTCATCCCGATGGGCGAAGATCGGCCGGACATGGCCGCCCTTTCAGCCTTCGTCAGCGAGGCCGGCCTCGCCAAGCAGAAGTGCCCCGAACGCATCGAATGGGTGGACACATTCCCCCGCACTGCCTCGGGCAAGATCCGCAAGGACCAACTGCGCACGATGATCAAGGCGCAGATGGAGGCTGAGAAGGCAGGGTAGGCGCTAGCCGCCTTTCTTCACCATCGTACCCCACAGTTCGTCATTGCGAGCGCAGCGAAGCAATCCAGAGCGGCCATGCCTAACCGCTCTGGATTGCTTCGTCGCTTCGCTCCTCGCAATGACGAGGAGAATATGGAAAAGCCCTCCCTCCTTGCGGAGAGAGGGCTTGCGAACTCGAAACCGTAGGCGTTCGGATCAGCTCTGCGCCTGCAGCGCCGCCATTGCAGCACCGATCGCAGCGCTGATTTCGCCCGGGCGCGGGTTGCGCCGCAGGGTCAGGCCGCCGTTGATCTGCAGGTTCTGGCCCGACATGAAGCAATCGTCGCTCACCACCCAGAGCGCAGCCTTGGCGATATCCTCCGAAGTGCCGACGCGGCCCAGCGGATATTCCTTGGTGAAGGCATCGACGAGACCGGGCACCGCGAAGGACTGCTCGGTCATCGGGCTTTCGGTGAAGCCGGGCGAAAGCACATTGGCGCGGATGCCCTGCGGGCCATACTGGTTGGCAACGCAGCGGATCAGCGCCTCAGACCCTGCCTTGGTCGCGATATAGGCGGCATGATCGTCGATCACGCACTGCGTGGTGGCCGAGGAGATCTGGATCAGCGAACCGCCGTGCGGCATTGCCCTGACGAACGCGCTCAGGAAATAGTGCACGCCCTTCAGCTGCAGCGCGATGATCTGGTCGAGCTCTTCCTCGGTGATCTCGTGGAGGCCTTTGAGCAGGCCCCAGCCGGTCGCGTTGATCGCGATGTCCACCTTGCCGTGGCGGTCCAGCACCGTGGTCGCCAGTGCCTCGACATCGGCTTTCTTCGACAAGTCGCACAGCGCCCAATCGCCCGCGATCACGCCGGCAAACTTCTTGAGCTCCTCCGCCTTGCGCCCCGCGACGACGACTTTGGCCCCCGCATCGGCAAGCGTTTGGGCGATGTGCTGGCCCATGTTGCCCGCACCCGCCGCGCCGATCACGACAGCCACCTTGCCCGAGAGATTGGTCATCGCAGTCAGTCCTTTGCGGTGAGGAAGTTCGCCGTCGCGACCCCGTCCGGGCCATAGACCGGTTCCGAAATGTCGCAGCGATACTTGCGCGTATTGGCACCCAGGATGGTGAACCCGGCGAGATGCGCGCCCATCTTGAAGTAGGATTCGGCGAGCAGGTGCACGGCGAGATCCTCGGCGGTCTCCCACTCCTCGAACACGTGGATGCGGCCCGGATGGTGCGGATCGAGGCTCCACGCGTAATGGCGGCAGCCCTTCTCCGCGAGAGCCATGTCGATCAGCGGCTGGGCGTTCTTCAGAACCTCGTCACGGACTTCCGGCGCAAAATCGATCTCACCTGCGACAACCACGATCATCACGAATACCCCTTCAGAACTGAAAAACTGCGGCTCTGATAGAGCCAGGTTCCGCCGCGCTTGACGTAAGTGTCCTCGTAGCGGCCGATGCTGCGGCGCAGGTTGCCTTCGAGGTCTTCGAGCGTCTCGTTGGTGTAGACGCGGCCGGTCGCCGTATCGCCATCGATAGCGATCGCGCCGGTCTGATAGAAGAAGCCGACGAAAGCGAAGGTCGACATCGCGCCGGTCCACAGGCCGACGATCGCGTCCTTGCCGTTCACGGTGTGCCCCGCCAGATCCCAGACGGCATCGTCCGCCCAGAGCGCGCCCCAATCGGTGGCGTCGCGCCGAAACACGGCGTCGGCATAGTTGTCGTGCAGCGCGCGGATGGCGAGCTGGTCCTCGATCGGTCCGGTGATAGCCATATTCTCTCCCAATTGGAGGGGAGCCTAAGGCGATTCAGACCGGCCAGAAACTATCAATTCCGCGCGCTGTCAGCGCCCTCGTTTTGGCTATTCTGGCGTAGCAAAGGCCCGGGTTCACCGGGCGAAAGCCATGGATGGAGAGCGCGATGGATCTGGGTCTCAAGGGCAAGAAAGTCATCATGAACGGCGGGGCCCGCGGCATCGGCCTCGAAATCCTCAAGATCCTCACCACTGAAGGCGCCGACGTCGCGTTCTTCTCGCGCGATCAGGCCAAGATCGACACGGCCCTCGCCGCACTCGCCGGCAACGAGGGCAAGGCGCATGGCGACGCCTTCGACATGACGAACAATATCGAAGGCTACGTCGCGTGGCTGAACGGCGCGGTCGAAAAGCTCGGCGGCTGCGACATCTTCATCAACATGGCCAGCGTTTCCGGCGCCGGTGCCACGCAGGACTGGCAGAAGTGCCTCGACGTGGACATCATGGCTGCCGTCAAAGGCATCGAAACGCTCACCCCGGCGCTCGAAGCCTCGGGCGCAGGCTCGATCATCGTGATGTCGTCCACCGCCGCGATCGAGACGTTCATCATGCCGCAGGCCTACAACGCGATCAAAGCCGCGCTGATCACCTATGCCTCGCAGCTTTCGCAGGCTCTCGCGCCCAAGGGCATCCGCGTCAACACAGTCTCGCCCGGTCCGATCGAGTTCCCCGGTGGCAGCTGGGAGATGATCCAGGGCGCGATGCCGGACTTCTACAAGAGCATCAAGGCGCAGATGCCGATGGGCCGCCTCGGCGCGCCGGACGAGGTTGCGCGCTCGGTCGTGTTCCTTGCCAGCCCCGCCTCGTCCTACTCGACCGGCGTCAATCTCGTGATCGACGGAGGCTTCACCAAGCGTGTGCAGTTCTGATCCGATGAGCAAAACTCCGCTCGAGCTCGCCCACACCATGCTCGGCTGCATCGACAAGGGTGATTGGGCCGGCGTGATGGCGATCACCTCCCCCGACTATGTCGTCCACGAACCGCCGGAGCTTCCATTCGGCGGCGACTGGAAGGGGCAGGACGCGCTGATCCGCCTGTTCCCCCACGTCTGGAGCTACTGGGACGACGTGGTGGTGGACCGCCTCGGCATCCTGACGGACGAGAACTACTTCTGCCTGCAGCTGCGCATGACGATGACCTCGAAGCTCACCGGCAACCGCATCAGCACTTCGCTTGCGGAAACCACCCGCTGCGTCGATGGCCTGATGGTCGAATACACCATCCACTACCACGATTGTGCGCTGGTGGCCCGCGAAGCCGGCCCGCCGCGCCCCGGCGCGGTGAAGCTGGAGGCCTGAAATGGACCGTCTGAAAGGCAAGGTCGCCATCATCACCGGCGCCGCCAAGGGCCTCGGCGCGGCAGACGCCCGCCTCTTCGTGGCCGAAGGCGCGACCGTCATCCTCACCGATGTCGACGATGCCGCAGGCAGCGCGCTCGCCGCAGAACTGGGCAAGAGCGCGGAATACAAGCGCCTGGATGTGACGAGCGAGGCAGAGTGGGAAGCGCTGATTGCGGACATCGTCGCCCGCCACGGCCGGCTCGACGTCCTCGTCAACAACGCCGGGATAGTCGAATTCGGCGATCCCGAAACGCTGACCGAAGTGAACTACCGCAAGATCATGGCCGTCAGCCTCGACGGCGTCGTCTTCGGCACCAAGCACGCGATCCCCGCCATGGCCGCGAACGGCGGCGGCTCGATCGTCAACATGGCCTCGATCGCCGCGATTCAAGGCGAGCCGACGTTTGCCGCCTACAGCGCCGCCAAGGGCGCGATCGATGCCTATACCCGCGCTACCGCCGCTTACTCCATCAAGAACGGGCGCGGCGTGCGCGCCAATTCAGTGCTCCCCGCCGGGATCGACACGCCGATGGTGCAGAGCCTCGGCAGCAAGCTCGCCGAACTGGGCGCGGCGGCTCCGGTGCATGACAACGCCACCGCGATGAACCGCCTCGGTGCCCCCGTCGATGTCGCCAATCTCGTGCTCTTTCTCGCCTCGGACGAAAGCCGCTTCATCACCGGCCAGAGCCACGTGATCGACGATGGCGCATCGGTCATCGCGGGCAGCACGGTGCCCCGCACGGATCGCTGATTGCGCAGAGTTCCGCGCTTACCTATCACTTTTATGGCTTCTCAAGCGGTGCGCCGGGTGGCCAAGTGAAACCATGATCCGAGCGCGGCCACCGCCGCCGCGCTGGCCAGCAAACCGGGAGATTGAAGGTGCAACTCAGCCGCGACGAATTGCTGCGAGCCTATCGCCAGATGAAGGTCATCCGCGAGTTCGAGGAACGTCTCCACGTCGATATCCAGACCGGCGAGATCGCGGGCTTCACCCACCTCTACTGCGGGCAGGAAGCTGTCGCGGTTGGCGTTTGCGAGCATCTTTCGCCGGACGACAAGATCGTCTCCACCCATCGCGGCCACGGCCACTGCCTTGCCAAGGGCTGCGACGTGAATGGCATGATGGCAGAGATCTGGGGCAGCCGCGACGGCCTGTGCAAGGGCAAGGGCGGCTCGATGCACATCGCTGATATCGACAAGGGCATGCTCGGCGCCAATGGCATCGTCGGCGCGGGCGCGCCGATCGCAGTGGGTGCGGGGATCGCCGCCAAGATCGATGGCAAGGGCCATGTCTCCATCGCCTTCTCGGGCGACGGCGCGTGCAACCAGGGCACCACGTTCGAGGCGATGAACATGGCCGTCGTCACCAAGGCGGCCTGCATCTTCGTGTTCGAGAACAACCACTATTCCGAACACACCGGCTTCGAATACGCGGTCGGCACCAACAAGGACATCGCCAGCCGCGCCGAAGCCTTTGGCATGAAGGTCTGGCGCGGTGACGGGACGGATTTCTTCTCGGTCTACGAAACCATGCGAGAAGTGCTCGATTACGTCCGCGTCCCCGGCAATGGCCCGGCGGCGGTCGAATTCGATACCGAGCGCTTTTTCGGCCACTTCGAAGGCGATCCGCAGCGCTATCGCGGCCCGGGCGAGCTCGACCGCATCCGCGAGACGCGCGATTGCATCAAGAAGTTCCGTGCCAGTGTGACGGGCGCAGGCCTGCTCACCGACGCCGATATCGATGCCGTCGATGCCGATGTGATGGAGGCGATCGAAACCGCCGTCGCCAAGGCCAAGGCCGCCCCGCGGCCCACCCCCGAAGACGTCCTCGAAGACGTCTACATCTCGTACTGATCTCCCCGAGGAGCGCGACAATGGCAAGAATGATGTATCGCGAGGCGGTCCTCTCCACGATCGCCGAGGAAATGGAGCGCGACGAAAACGTCGTCGTGCTGGGCGAGGACGTGGTGGGCGGCAACGGCACCGCCGGCGGCCCCGAAGCGATCGGCGGTATCTGGTCGACCTCGGCCGGGCTTTACGGCAAGTTTGGCGGCGACCGCGTGATCGACACCCCGATCTCCGAAAGCGCGATCATGGGTGCGGCGGCTGGCCTCGCGCTCGCGGGCAAGCGCCCGGTGGCCGAGCTGATGTTCGCAGACTTCATCGGCGTCTCGCTTGACCAGATCTGGAACCAGCTCGCCAAGTTCCGCTACATGTTCGGCGGCAAGACCAAGTGCCCCGCCGTGATCCGCATGGCCTGGGGCGCGGGCTATAATGCCGCCGCGCAGCACAGCCAGGCGGTGCACCAGATCCTCACCGGCATGCCCGGCCTCAAGGTCGTGATGCCCAGCACCCCGGCAGACGTGAAGGGCCTGCTGCGCACGGCGATCCGCGATGATGATCCAGTGATCTTCCTTGAGCACAAGGCGCTCTACGGCGTGAAGGGCGATGTGCCGGACGACAAGGATTTCATGATCCCGTTCGGCCACGCGCGCCTCACCCGCGCGGGCAATGATGTGACGATCGTCTCGACCGGTCTTCTGCTCGGCTTCTGCGAAGCTGTCGCCGACAAGCTGGCTGCAGAGGGGATCGGCTGCGACGTCATCGATCCGCGCACCACCAGCCCGCTCGATGAGGAAGCGATCCTCGATTCGGTCGAAGTCACGGGCCGCCTCGTGGTGGTGGACGAGACCAATCCGCGCTGCAGCTTTGCGGGCGATATCTGCGCGATGGTCGCCGAAAAGGCCTTCGCCAGCCTCAAGGCCCCGCCGCTCAGCGTTACTCCGCCGCACACCCCCGTCCCGTTCGCGCGCGAGCTGGAATCCGCGTACCTGCCCTCGATCCCCAAGATCGAAGCGGCGGTGCGCAAGGTCCTCTCCTACCGCTAAGGAACGCCGTCATGGCTGATATTCGCCCCTTCTGCATGCCCAAGTGGGGCATCG